>SCUS01000052.1 GCA_004297725.1 Myxococcaceae bacterium
CTCGGCCGGGGCCGGCGACGGGACGGCCTGCGGAAGGGCCTCGGGCGAGGTGCTCGAGGGCGAGGTGGACTCGACCGCCGAGGGAGAGGTGGGCGCGCTGTCCCTGCTGGAGTTGTAGAGCAGGAAGGCCCCGGCCATGACGGCCATGCCGCCGATGGCCCAGAGCGGCCCTCCACCGGCGCGGCGCGGGGGCTCCGCGGCGACGACGGGCACCGCGGGCTTCGCGGTGACCATCACGTCGTCCTTCTTGGGGGCGGGCTTCGCCTCGGTCTTCGCGGGCTTCGGGGCCTCCGGCTCGGCGGCGGGCGCCTTCGCGGCGGCGGGAGGCGGGGCGGAGGCCGCGGCGTCTCGCGCCATGGCCGAGAGCTGCTTGATGTCGACGATGCCGGAGCTGGTGTCGTCGGCCGCGTCGGAGATCGACGGGGTGGAGTGCGGACGAACCGACGGCACCGCGCCGGGCGCGAGGGACGTGCGGGTCAGGGCCGCGAGGTTCTCGAGGTCCGGGTCGTGTTCGTTGGGCTCGGACATGGCAGGTCGTGTCTCCATCGGTGATGCGTCGTCGTCGAAGGCAGGTGGCGCGAGGGGATCGTCGTCTCCCGATAGGACGCGCGCCGCGCCCGGATCCTTGGAGTCGGCCTCGATGGCCGCGAGCACCCTCGCCGCGGAGGCCTCCCACTCGCTCTCCGGGCGGGCGCTCACGGGCCACGACCGCAGCGCCCGGTCGACGCGGCGGAGCGACGCGGCGTACTCCCTCGCCACCGGGTCACGGTCGAGGGCCCGCGCCAGCGCCCGCTCGGACTTCTTGTCCGAGCCGGGGTCGAGGGACGCGAGGATCTTCTCTCTAAGTGCGTCGTCCACGGTCGCCTCCAGGATTCACTGCGGGGTCTTCGGGTGCCATCGCCTCGGGGGGCAGAGCATCCCGGAGCCTCCGTCGCGCTTCGTGGACTCGCCACGCGACGGTGCCTTCACTACAACCCAGCACCTGAGCGATTTCTTTGTACGGCAGTGACTCCACGCAGGCGAGCACCAGGGTGGTGCGCAGCGACTCGGACAATTGATCGACCGCCGCGGCCAGGGCGCGCCACGACTCCGCCTGGTCGGCGCTCTCCGAGGGGTCGCTGCCCTCCGCGGCGGCCTCGGGGACGCGCGGGTCGTCGAGGTCGACCACCACCCGGCGCTGCCGGCGGCGCTGGTTGAGCGAGACGTTGACGCAGATGCGGTAGAGCCAGGTGAAGATGTCTGCCCGGCCGTCGAAGCGCTCGATGGCGCGGAAGGCCCGGAGGAAGGTCTCCTGCACCACGTCGTCGGCGTCGCCCGCGGAGCCGGTGAGGTGCAGCGCGAGGCGGTGGATGCGGCGCTGGTGCTGGCGCACGATCGACCCGAACGCGGCGCGGTCGCCCCCGCGGGCGCGCTCCAGCCACTGTGCTTCTTCGGGTGTGGTCATGCGGGAGATGGTCGGACGCCGGAGCCGATATCCTTCGGGCGCCCGGTGGAGGCGGCGCGGACGATAGTCGAAGCCCTCCGCGCAAACAACATCGACACGGAGTCGCCGCGAGTGACTTCCGGGGGGCGCGGCACTAGGGTCCGGTGGCGCGCCCGGGCGCCGGATGCCCAACTCGCGCAGGAGCATTGGACGATGGCGGTGGCGGACGACCTCGCGGAAGACATCAAGCGGCTCAAGCGCGAGAAGAACGCGGTGCTGCTGGCGCACTACTACGTCGACGGCGAGGTGCAGGACGTGGCGGACTTCGTCGGCGACTCGCTGCAGCTCTCGCAGGCGGCGGCGAAGACCACGGCCGACGTGATCGTGTTCGCGGGCGTGCACTTCATGGCCGAGACCGCGAAGATCCTCAACCCCACGCGGCGGGTGGTGCTGCCCGACATGGACGCCGGGTGCTCGCTCTCCGACGGCTGCCCGGCCGACCGCTTCGCGGCCTTCACCGCGCGGCACCCCGACCACTACGTGATCTCGTACATCAACTGCTCGTCGGGCGTGAAGGCGCTCTCCGACTGCATCTGCACCAGCTCCAACGCGGAGAAGATCGTGCGCAGCGTGCCGGAGGGCCGGCCGATCATCTTCGCCCCCGACCGCAACCTCGGGGCCTACATCGCCAAGCAGACCGGCCGGGAGATGCTGCTCTGGCGGGGGAGCTGCATCGTCCACGAGACCTTCTCGGAGAAGAAGCTCATCGCGCTGAAGGTGCGCCACCCCGAGGCGAAGGTGCTCGCGCACCCCGAGTGCGAGCCGCAGCTCCTCGCCATGGCGGACTTCATCGGCTCGACCAGCGCGCTGCTCAACTACTCGAAGGAGTCCCCCGCGAGGGAGTTCATCGTGCTGACCGAGAGCGGCATCCTCCATCAGATGCGCAAGTCGTCGCCCGACAAGGAGTTCATCCCCGCCCCGCCGGACGCCAACTGCGCCTGCAACGACTGCCCCTTCATGAAGAAGAACACCCTCGAGGCGGTGCACCGCGCGCTCGTCACGCTGGGGCCCGAGATCACCATCCCCGAAGACCTCCGCCTCAAGGCCCTGCGCCCCATCGAGCGCATGCTCGCGCTCAGCGTCTGAGGCCCCCTCAGATTCCCTTCAGAAGCACGTCAGGTCGACGCTCGTGCTCGACCCGAGGCAGGTCAGGAACAGCGCCGTCCGCTGGCAGCAGATCGCCCCGCGGTTGGTGGCGCAGCACACCGGAACCGCCAGGCGATCGGCGGGGCAGGCCATGGTGCAGCTCCCGCAGTGGCTGACGGTGTTGAGGGAGGTCTCGCAGCCGTCGTCCTCCTGGTTGTTGCAGTCCCCCCAGCCCGCCGCGCACTGGTACTCGCAGCGCCCCGCGGAGCACGCCGAGCTGGTGGTGTGGTACCGGCTGCTCGACGCGGGCGGGCACGCGTGGCCGCAGCGTCCGCAGTTGGCGGCGTCGCTGTTGATGGCCACCTCGCAGCCGTTGGAGGCGACGCCGTCGCAGTCCTGGTAGCCGCTCGCGCAGTCCAGCACGCAGGCCGCCCGCTCGCAGCGGGTGGTCGCGTGGGGCGGCGAGCCGCACGAGGCGCCGCACGCGCCGCAGTGGGCGCGGTCGAGGCTGAGGTTGACCTCGCAGCCGTTGGCCGCCGCGCCGTCGCAGTCGCCGTAGGGAGCCACGCAGCGCCGACGGCAGACCCCGGCCTCGCAGACCGCCTGCGCGTTGGGCCCGGCGGGGCACACGGAGCCGCAGCCGCCGCAGTGGCTCACGTTGGAGCTCACGTCGACGCAGGCCCCGGCGCACACCCGCTCTCCCGGCGCGCAGGCGAGCACGCAGGCGCCCCCGCTGCAGCTCTGCCCGGTCGCGCAGGTGCGCCCGCAGGCGCCGCAGTGGGCGCCGCTCGACGTCAGCGAGGTCTCGCACCCGTTGGCCGGGTTGCCGTCGCAGTCGCCCCAGCCCAGGCCGCAGGCCCCGAGCGCGCAGACGCCGCCAGCGCAGGTCGCCGACGCGTTGGCGAAGGAGCAGGCGCGCCCGCACTCGCCGCAGCTCGTCGTCGAGGCGCTCACGTTGGTCTCGCAGCCGTTGGCCGCCGCGCCGTCGCAGTTGCCGAAGCCGGCCGCGCAGGCCCCGAGCGCGCACGCGCCCCCGACGCACGACGAGCCGGCGTTGGGAAACGCGCACACCCCGGCGCAGCTCCCGCAGCGCACCGGGTCGGCGGTGAGGTTCGCCTCGCAGCCGTTGGCCGCGTTGCCGTCGCAGTCCTCGAAGCCCGCCCGGCAGCTCCCGATGCTGCAGCGCCCGGCGACGCAGGCCCCGACGGCGTTGGCCGGCGCGCAGGCCAGCCCGCAGCCGCCGCAGCTCTGCCCCCCCGCGAGGAGGTCTGCCTCGCAGCCGTTGGCCGCCGAGCGGTCGCAGTCGGCGTAGCCGGGGTTGCACGAGGCCAGCGAGCACGCCCCGGCCATGCACGCCGCGACCCCGTTGGGGCTCAGGCACGCCCGGCCGCACATGCCGCAGTTGGCCACGTCGCTGGTCACCCGCGCCTCGCAGCCGTTGGCCGCGTTGCCGTCGCAGTTCATGTAGCCCGGGGCGCACGCCCCGAGAGCGCACAGGCTCCGCGAGCAGGTCGCCGCCGCGTTGGGAAACACGCAGCTCCGGCCGCAGGCGCCGCAGTTCGCCACGTCGTTGTCCGTCTGCGTCTCGCACCCGGCCATGTCGGCGAGGCAGTCCGCGGTGCCCGCCCGGCACGCGGTCATCTGCGTGAGGCACTGACCCTCGCGGCAGATCTGGTTCGACGCGCAGGCCCGACCGCAGGCCCCGCAGTGCGCGGTGTCGCGGTGGATGTCGACCTCGCAGCCGTTGCCCAGGTTGCCGTCGCAGTTGCCGTAGCCCGGCATGCAGCTCGCGATGGAGCACGCGCCCGCCGCGCAGGCGCCGACCGCCCGGGGGGGAGCGCACCCGAGGCCGCAGCCGCCGCAGTGGGTCGCGCTGGTGCGGGTGTCGACCTCGCAGCCGTTGGAAGCGCTGCCGTCGCAGTCGCCGAAGCCGGGAGCGCAGGAGCGCTGGCAGCTCCCGCTCACGCAGCGGTCGAGGGTGCCGACGCTGCCCGGAATGCCGTTGCACGCGCGGTCGCACGCCCCGCAGTGCGACGCGTCGGACTGGAGGTTGGCGCAGCGGCTGCCGCAGACGGTGCCAGGGGCCGGGCAGTCGAGCACGCAGGTGCCGCTCGCGCAGCGCTGCCCCTCGGCGCAGACGGTTCCGCAGACGCCGCAGTGCCGGCCGTTGGTCTGCAGGTCGACGCAGGCGTTGCCGCAGGCGAACAGGCTCCCCGGGCACTGGGCGCAGTAGCCCTCGGAGCACACGAGGCCGCCCACGCAGAAGGCCCCCCGCGAGGCCTCCGAGCAGCAGCGGTCTCCCGCCTGTCGGCAGGCCCCGGCGTCGAGGGCGCCCGCGTCGCCCGCGTCGTCGCCGGGGGCGTCGACGCCGAGGTCCGCCGCGCCGTCCGACGCGCCTCCGTCCGCGGCCCGATCGCGCAGCTCGAAGCTCGTCGTGCAGCCGCCGCCGAGCAGCGCCCACGCCGCGAAGGTCAGGAGGAAACCCGGTCCGCGTCGCTGGTCTCGCATGGGGTCACACTCCTCGCTAGAAACGTAGTTGGAGGCCGCCCGGCGCCGCGGCCACGTCCACGGTCGTCGCGCTCACCCCGAAGCCGGTCTGGGTGAGCAGCACCACCGTCGCGACGCCCAGCGCCGCCGCCGCGCCGAAGCCCACGTTGGCCACCGTGCGGAAGGTCTCGCCCCGGTCGGCGAGGTCGCGGTCGGCGGCGACGTCGCTGTACCGAAGCCGCTGGTCGAACTCCGAGCGGGCGGCCAGCGTGAGCCCGCCGAAGACGCCGCCCACCAGCGCCGCGGCCCCGGTGGCGCACGCCCCGAGGATGAACCACCGGGGGCTCAGCCCCCGAGCCCGCTCCATGTGCGCCGTGAGCACCCTCGACCGCTGCGGCTCGATGAGCACCTCGCCCCGCCACGACGCGAAGCCCGGCGCACCGAGCTCGATGCGGTGCGTGCGCACCGGCAGCCGCACCGGCGAGCGCGCCACCACGCCGTCGACCCGGAGCACCGCGGAGGCCGGGGCGTTGCGCAGCACCAGGGTCCCCTCGCCCAGCGAGGCGGGCGCCGCGGAGAGGGAGACGGTGACGTCCCGAGACTCGCCCGAGGCCACCACCACCGGCTCGGCGGTCGTGGTGTAGCCCGAGCGCTGCGCCGTCACCACGTGGCGCCCGGGGTTCACCGTCAGCGCCGAGGCGAGGCGCTCGCGGCTCACGGACTCGCCGTCCAGGGTCACCGTCGCGTCCGCGGGCGTCACCCGCACCCGGAGGTGCGCGATGAACCCGCGGAGCGTCGTCAGCATCCGGCTGACCTCCTGGCGCCGCTCGGGCGGGAGGTCGCGCGCCCGCCGGAGGTACTCGTCGATGGTCTGCGCCGCCTCGGCGTAGCGGCCCATCGCCTGGTAGGTGCGGCCGATGTTGAAGAGCAGGTCGACCCCGCCCGAGAGCGCCAGCGACCGCTGGAACTCCAGCAGCGCCCCCTCGTAGTTGCGCGCCGTGAAGAGCGCCACGCCGCGCTCGTAGCGGACCTCGGCCTCGCTCCGCTGCTGCGCCCCGGCGGGCGCTCCAGCGACGACGAGCGCCAGGACCAGGCAAGGCGCCCATGCGCGCCGCGGCGGAGCTGCTCCCTTCACGGGTCGATCAAAGCACAGCCCGGCGCTAGCGGCGACGGTTCACCGCGGCCTGCGTCACCGCGACGTCGGGGTTGGCCAGCACCTCGGTCGCCACCAGCCAGGCCTCCGTCGCCGCCTCGGCGCCCATCGCCACCGCGGCCTCGATGTCCTCGAGCGGACCGGTCAGCACCACGGTGCCCTTGCCCCCGATGCCCCGCCCCAGGTGAAGGTCGACCAGGCGCACATCCGCCCCCTTCAGCGCCGCGTCCGCCGCACGCACCGCCGCCGAGAGCGAGGAGAGTTCGATCACTCCCACGGAGCCCTCCGGGGCGCCCGCGCGCACGCCACCGCCCGCCGCCACCGCGGCCAGCACGTCGGGGTGCGCATAGGGCAGCAGCACGTGGTCGATGCGCTGTCCCGCCGCCACCTCGAGCCCGGGCACCAGGGCCTCGTCGAGCTCGGCCTCGCCTCCGTGGAGCGCGATCCAGTACTTGCCCGGGGTGATGGGCTCGGCGTGGAGCACCGAGACCACCGCGCGCTTGGCCATGGCGTCGAGCGCCACGTAACCGCGCGCGATCGACCCCAACTCCAGCAGCAGCAACGCGGGACCCACGACGACCCCACCGCAGTACCACCCCGCGCGATCGCGGGACAAGCGTCACCCCGCGGAGGTGATAGCGTCCGCCGGAGTCGTCCCCGATGCACACCCGCTGCCCGCGCTGTCAGCTCGACTTCGACGCCCCCTCGCCGTGGGTGCAGTGCCCCCGCTGCGGCACCCCCTTCTCCGTCGGTCCGTCTCCGCCGCAGCAGCACCCGCCGCAGCAGCAGTATCAGACGCCGCCTACGCAGCCCTCGGCGCAGCCGCAGTTCGTCCCCGCGACGCAGGCCGTCGACCCCGCGATGCTCGCGCAGGTGATGCGCTCGTCCGCGCCCGCCGCGCACCACGCTCCACCGGCGCCCGCTTACCAGCCGGTGTATGCGCCGCCCCCGCGCCCGGGCTTCGTCGCCGACGAGGACCTCGCCGGCAGCGCCGTGCTCTCCGTGGTGCTCTCCATCGTCGCCCTCCTCGGCGGCTGCAACCCCGTCGGGCTCGTCGGGATCACCCTCGGGCTCATGGCCTACTCCGCCGCCAACAACCGCCAGATGGAGCTCGCCCGGACGCGCGCCCGCTCGGCGCGGCGCCTCGCCTGGGTCTCCGTGGGCATCACCGCGATCGTCCTCGCGGTCGTGGTGCTCTCGCTCTTCTACGAGATCTGAGCGGGCGCGACGGGCAGGTCGATCCAGAAGCGCGACCCGCGGCCGACGGTGCTCTCCACGCCGACCGCTCCGCCCATCGCCTCGGCCAGGTGCTTCACGATCGCGAGCCCGAGCCCCGTGCCTCCCACCTGCCGGGAGCGCCCCGCGTCGACCCGATAGAAGCGCTCGAAGAGCCTGGGCAGGTGGCGGGGCTCGATGCCCGGCCCGTCGTCCTCGACCAGCGTGCGAACGGTCTCCCCGCGGCGCTCCGCGCGCACCGTCACCACCGACCCCTCGGGCGAGTACTTGATGGCGTTCTCCAGCAGGTTGGTGAGCACGTGCTCCAGCGCGGCCTGATCGGCCAGCACCATGAGCGCGCCGACCTCCACCCGAACCTCCGTCCGCCGGGCCTGCGCCGCGAGGCTCAGGAGCTCCCTCGCCCGCTCCGCCTCGGCGCGCAGCTCCAGCGGAACGGGGTCGATGCGCAGCTCCCGGGCCTCGATGCGCGAAAGCTCCAGGAGGTCTTCCACCAGCCGGTGCAGCCGCTCGGCGTGGCGGTCGATCATGGTCGCGAACTCGAAGGCCGTCTCCGCGTGCTGCGCCCCGCCCAGGAGCAGCGTCTCCGCCGCCCCTCGAATCGCCGCCACGGGGGTGCGCAGCTCGTGCGAGACGTTGGCCACGAAGTCACGCCGCACGGTCTCCAGCCGCCGCAGCTCGGTCACGTCCGAGAGCACCGCGACGGCCCCCGCCCCGGCCTGCTCCACGGGCGCCACCCGGGCCATCACCCTCCGCGGCCGGAGGCCCTCGATGGAGAGCTCCCGGGAGGTAGGGCCCGACGAGCGCGCCGCCTCGGCGAAGAGCTCGTGCAGGTCGGCGTTGCGCACCACCTCGATGGGCTCCCTGCCCTCCACGTCGCCGCCCAGCAGGAACATCTCCCGCAACGCCCGGTTGGCCAGCACCACCTGGCCGTTGGCGTCGGTGACCAGCACCCCCTCGGCCATCGACTCCAGGATGGCCCCCAGCCGGTCGCGCTCGCGCTCCAGCTTGCCGAGGGTGCTGGCGAGGTTGTCCGCGAGCTCGTCGAGCGCCCCGGCGAGCGCCCCCACGTCGTCGTCGAGGTCGATGCGGCTGCGCACCGAGAGGTCGTGCACCATGGCGTGCGCGGTCTCCGTCAGCCTCCGCAGGGGCCGCGCCGCGAGGGCCACCGCGAGCCAGGACATCCCCGCGGCCACCAGCAGCCCGAGCGCCCCGCCCACCCCGAGCAGGCGCCAGAGCGCCGCGCGGGTCACCTCCTCCAGCGCCGACGAGACCGCCACGCGCAGCACCCACTCGCCCCCCGGGCCGTCGATGCGGGTCGCGGCGTAGGTGAGGTCCCGGTGCACCGTCACGCTCTGCCGCTGCGCCACGCCGCGCCCCGTGCGAATCGCCGCCACCACCTCCGGGCGGGCGCCGTGGTTGGTGACGCTCGGCAGCCGCCACACGGGGATCGCCGAGTCGGCCACCACCCGACCGTCCGGGGCCACCAGGGTCACCCGGTCGTGCACCCGCGCGGCGAACTCGCGCACCAGCGGATCGGCGGCGGCGGTGTCCCACGCGCCCACCGCCCGCACCGCGGCGGCGATGAGCGACGACTCGGTGAGCCGCTGCTCCTCGGCGTGCGCCCGGAGGCTGCGGTCGAGCGCGGCGGAGATGAACCACTGCGCCAGCAGGAGTCCGACGGCCACCAGGGCGATGGAGATGAAGAGCAGCCGGGCGCGCAGCCCGAGGGAGAAGCGCCGGTGGGTGCGAGCGCCGCGCGCCATCGCTCAGGGCTCAGCCGCCGGGGTCGCCGGGGTCGGAGGCGAAGCGGTAGCCCACGCCGCGCACCGTGTGGATGTACTCCCCCGCGGCGCCGAGCTTCTCCCGCAGCCGCTTGATGTGCGTGTCGACGGTGCGCGTCTCGACGTGCATCTGCAGCCCCCAGACGTCGGCGAGCAGCGCGTCGCGGCTCTGCACCCGGTTGCGCCGCTCGATGAGCGTCGACAGCAGCCGGAACTCCAGCGCCGTCAGCACCACCTCGGCGGAGTCGACGTAGACCCGGTGCGCGGTGCGGTCGACCCGCAGCCGCCCGAAGGTGATGACGTCCTCGGGCGCGCCCTCGACGTCGCTGCGGCGGAGCACCGCGCGGATGCGGAGGATGAGCTCGCGCACGCTGAAGGGCTTGGTGACGTAGTCGTCGGCGCCCAGCTCGAAGCCCACCACCCGGTCGATCTCCTCGCCCCGGGCGGTCACCATGATCACCGGGATCGCACGGGTCGCGGCGCCGGTCTTGAGCGCGCGGCACACCTCGGTGCCCGAGCCGTCCGGGAGCATCAGGTCGAGCAGCACCACGTCGGGCGCGAAGGTCGCGGCGGTCTTCACGGCCTCCGTCGCGCGCCCCACCGAGCGCGTCTCGAAGCCGGCTTGTTGAAGGTTGAACTCCAGCAGTCGGACGAGGTCCGGCTCGTCCTCGACGATCAGCACTCGCGGGGTCTGGCTCACGGCGAGAAGGACTATCCCACGCTCGTTACGGTCTCGAAACAGACGCGCGATGCCCTCGGGGACTTTAGCTCCCCGAGCGCCAGCCGGCCTCACGGCTCCCCAAGGACCACAGTTCACGAGGACGTCACCGGACGGCGGTTGCGCTGCCCGGCCAAGCTGTCACCGTCCATCCCTAATCCCCGTGGCGCTCTCCTCCACCGAACCTCGCGTGCTGCCCTTCCCCGCGCCCGAGGAGGCCGCGCCGGCGAAGCTCTCGGTGCGAGGGCTGAGCTGCTTCTACGACGGCCGTCAGGTGCTCTTCGACGTCGACCTCGCGCTCCCTCCTCGGAGGGTCACGGCGCTGCTCGGCCCCTCGGGCTGCGGCAAGAGCACCCTGCTCCGAGCGCTCAACCGCCTCGACGAGCAGCGCCCCGGAACCCGCATCACCGGCACCATCACCCTCGACGGAGAGGACATCCACCGCCCGGACATGGACCTCCGCCGGCTGCGCCGCCGCGTGGGGATGGTCTTCTCCCAGCCCCGGCTCTTCCCGGGGTCGGTCTTCGACAACGTCGCGTACGGCCTGCGCACCGCTGGCGTCGACGAGCACCGCGCCCTCACCGACCGCGTCGAGACGGCCCTGCGCCGGGCGGCGCTCTGGGACGAGGTCCGCGACCGGCTGACCGTCGACGCCCGCACCCTCAGCCCCGGCGCCGCGCAGCAGCTCTGCGTCGCCCGGGCGCTCGCCGTCGGCCCCGAGGTGCTGCTGCTCGACGACCCCACCGGAGCCCTCGACCCCATCGCCACCGCGCGCATCGAGGGCCTGCTCGCCGACCTGAGGGAGAGCCTCACCCTCGTCGTGGTCACCCACGCGCCGCAGCAGGCCGCCAGGGTCTCCCAGCGCACCGCCCTCTTCCACGAGGGCCGGCTGGTCGAGGTCGGCGACACCCGCGTGGTCTTCACCCGCCCCCGGGAGCGCCTCACCCAGGACTACCTCACCGGGCGGTACGGCTGAGGGGGCCCCGCGATGCCCAACGTCGGCGGACACCTCTCCCGCGACTTCGAGGCCGAGCTCCGGGAGCTGCGGAGCCGGCTGCTCGCCATGGGAGCGCGCTGCGAGCAGGCCATCCACCTGGCGGTGACGGCCTTCCTCGAGCGAGACCTCGGGCGCGTGCCGGAGGTGGTGGCCCTCGACGCCCGCATCGACCGCGACGAGATGGAGATCGACGAGCTCGCGCTGCACATGCTCGCGCTGCGGCAGCCCGTGGCCGACGACCTGCGCTTCATCACCACCACGCTCAAGTGCGTCACCGACCTCGAGCGCATCGGCGACGAGGCGGTCAACCTCTGCGAGCGCGTGGGGGAGATCGCGCTGGCCCCGGCGGTGCCGCCGCACCCGGAGCTCGCGGAGATGAGCGCCGCCGCGCAGTCGATGCTGCGCGAGGCCCTCGACGCCTTCGTCGAGCGCGACGCCGACCGCGCCGAGGCCGTGCTCCGCCGCGACGCGGAGGTCGACGCCCTCTACGGCCGCGTGCTGCGAGAGGTCTTCGCGTGGATGCGCGTGCACCCCGACGAGATCCCCGCGGGTCAGGCCGTCGCCTCCGCCGCCAAGTACGTCGAGCGCGTCGCCGACCACGCCACCAACCTCGCCGAGCAGGTGGTCTTCATGGTGCGCGGCGTCGACGTGCGGCACCGGCGCTCCGAGCGACCGCGCCCGTGAACGCCCTCGGCGCCGGCGACCGCTGGCTGGCCCGCGCGCTGCGCGCCGTCGCCGCGCTGCTCCTCACCGGCTCCGCCGCCCTGGCCGCCGCGATGCTCGCCCGGGGCGTGCACGGCCTCGTCGAGACCGACCTCCGCGGCCTGCTCCCGGCCACGCGCGCCACGCTCTCCTGCGCCGTCGTCGCCACCGCCCTCGGCGCCCTCCCCGGGATGGCGGTCGCGGTGTACACCGCCGAGCTCTCCGAAGGTCCGTGGCGGGAGCGGGCGGTGCGGGTGCTGGAGGTCTGCGCCGCGCTCCCCGGCGTGGTCTTCGGCTTCGCGGCGCTGCGGCTGCTCGGGCTGCTGGGCGTCGGGCGGGTGAGCACCCTGGTCACCGGCGTCGTGCTGGCGGTGATGATCCTCCCGACGGTGGCGCTGCTCTCCGTCGAGGCGCTGCGCGGCGCCCCGGAGGCGCTGAGGGAGGCCAGCGAGGCGCTCGGCGCGTCGGCGTGGCAGACGGCCTGGCGCGTCGTGGTGCCGTCTCGCTGGCGTGGCCTCGCGGCGGCGGCCGGCGCAGGCTTCGCCCGGGCGGCGGGAGAGACCGTCGCGGTGCAGCTCCTGGCCTCCCGAGGGGGTGGCCCGCGCACCCTCACCGCCCGCATCATCGACGAGCTCCCCCGCGCCCCGACCTCCTCTCCATGGAACCACTCCCTCTTCGCGATGTCCCTGATGCTGCTGATCCTCTCGACGGGGGTGGCGCTGCTCGCCCGACCGCCCGCTCGCTCGAGCCCCTCGGACGAGCCCTCCTCGCTTCGCTGACCGCGCTGGTGCTCCTCGGGCTCGCCGCCCTGCTCGGGGCGCTGCTCCTCGCCGGCGCGCTCGGCCTCCGCGCGCACCCCGAGGCCCTCCGCCCGGCGCTCCTCGCCCTCGGCCGCTCGACGCGCCTCGCGCTGCTCTCGACCGCCCTCGCCCTCGGCCCCGCCCTCGCCCTGGGCCTCTGGCTCGCCCGCGTCGCCGACACCTCCCGCCTCGCGCGCGCCGTGCGGGGCGCCCTCGACGCCGCCTCGGCCTTACCCGCCGTGGTATTCGGCCTCGCCGGCTGGACGCTGTTCTCCGCCGCCTCCGGGCTGCACGGCACCGCCCTCTCCATGGCCCTGGTGCTCGCGATGCTCAACCTCCCGTGGCTCGCCTCGCTCACCGAGCGGGCGCTGCAGGCCGTTCCCCACGAGCTGGAGGAGGCCTCCCTCGCGCTCGGCGCCTCGCAGTCGGAGACCATCCTCCGGGTGAGCCTCCCGCTCGCCTCACGAGGCGTCCTGGCGGCGGTGACACTCTGCCTGGGCCGAGCCTTCGCCGAGTGCGCGCCGCTGCTCTGCGTGGCCCCCGACACCCCCGAAGCGCCCCTCTCGGTGATGCTCTGGCGCGCTCCCACGGACTCCGCCGAGGCGGCGGTGAGCGCGTCGCTCCTCGCGGCGCTCGCCCTGGCCACCACCGCGGCGGGACACCGGCTGCGGCGAGGCGGAGACATTCGCGCTCCGGGGGTGTTGCGCTGAAGGGCCTCCGCGGCGCAGCCTCCGCGCCCAGGAGCTCCCCCCCACCATGGACCTGGATTTCCTCCTGCCCTGGACCGCGCCCCTCGAGGCCGGCCGCCTGGTGCGCCGCTACCATCGCTTCCTCGCGGACGTGCTGCTCGACGACGGCCGGGCCATCACCGCCCACTGCGTCAACAGCGGCAGCATGGAGGGCCTCGTGCGCCCCGGCGCCCGGGTCTGGGTGTGCGCGGCCCCGGGGGCTGCGAGGAAGCTCGCGTACACCTGGTGCGCGACGGAGATGGACGGAGAGCGCGTGGGCGTCGACACCATCCTCCCCAACCGCCTGGTGAAGGCGATGCTCGAGGCGCGCGCGCTCCCTCGGATGGGCGCCTACGAGACGGTGCGGCCGGAGTATCCGCACGTGGCCGGGAGCCGCGTGGACTTCCGGCTGACGGCGCCGGGCGTGGTGCACGACGTCGAGGTGAAGAACTGCCACCTGGTCTACCCCGACCGACGCGGGTACTTCCCCGACTCGGTGAGCGCCCGGGCGACGAAGCACCTGCTCGCCCTCATCAAGGAGCGTCGCCGCGGCGTGGAGGCGACGGTGCTCTTCGTGGTGCAGCGCGGGGACGCGCGATCGGTGCGCCCGAGCGACCTTCACGACCCGGACTTCGCCGAGGCGGCGCGCAAGGCCGCGAGGGCGGGGGTGCGGTTTCGGGCGCTGAGGGCGACGCCCACCGAGGAGGGGCTGAAGGTGCTCGGGACCATCCCCGTCGACCTCGCGGAGTACGGCCCCGCGCGCCCGGCGCTCTGGCGCGAGGCGCTGCGCCCGCACTCGGGCTGGGAGCGGCCGAAGAAGGCAGGATAGAGCCGCACAGGAAACTGGCGCGCAGCCCTCGGGTTCACTAGTACCGCTCCCCCCATATGGCACGAACCCCCGCTGAGTCCCGACACACCCCCGACCTCTGCGCCGCCGCCTACGAGGCGCTCCTGCCACGCATCGAGGCCGTCGAGGCAGCCGCGCTGCTGCCCGCTCCCCCGGACGTGCGCGCCGTCGTCCGCGTGGCCCTGGAGACCTCCGACCTCGCCGACGAGGAGGAGCTCCGGGCGCGCTTCGCCCGGCTCCCCGCGGAGGAGTTCTCGCCGACGGTGACCGAGGCCCTTCGGGAGACCGCCCGGGCG
Organism: Myxococcaceae bacterium; assembly: GCA_004297725.1. GTDB lineage: Bacteria > Myxococcota_A > Polyangia > Polyangiales > SCUS01. The sequence goes on from SCUS01000052.1 coordinate 14,315, forward strand.
ATGCGGCACATGCTGCTCCGTCGCGACGCCGCGGAGGGGCAGGGCTCCGGGGTGCTGCTCCAGGAGGAGTTCGCCACGGCGGCGCACGACACCCGCGCCCGGATGCTGAAGGTCGCCCTTCACTACTTCGAGGACGACGCCTCGCACGCAGCGGAGCTGAAGCGCATCGGGCGGAAGAAGGGCCACGTGCAGCTGCGCGACGACCTCGAGCGCCTCGCGAACTTCTACGAGGCCACGCGCGAGGTGATCGAGCGGGACCCCAAGTGGTACCGCGCCGGGGACGTCGTCGAGGCCCGGCGCATCGCGACGGAGCTGACCACGCTGCTCAAGGCCGCGCAGTCCGACGAGCTCGGCCAGTGGGACGCGCGCCTCGCGCAGGCCTACTCGCTCCTGCTTCCCGCGCACGAGGAGGTGCGGGCCGCGGGGCAGTTCCTGCTGCGCAACGGCGGGGCCGAGCGCTTCGTGGCGCTGCCCGGAGTGCGCCGACGCGCCCGCAAGGAGGAGCCCAGGACGACCTCCTCCGAGGCGGCCCCCGCCGCCGAGACGACCCCCGCCGAGACGACCGCCGCCGAGGCGTAGCGCCACACCGGAGGCGCCCGGCCACACGGCATCGAGCGCCCTCCCATCCCTCCGATCTCCTGATCCCCCGGTGTCGCCTGAAGGGCTCACCTGCTCATGGCACATGGGCTGCTACTCGCTGACGGCTGGCGTTCGGCGTGGTCCGGGCGCCCTAATGGACCACCACGGAGGTGAGCGATGGCGAGCATGAAGACCGTGGCCCTGCGGTTGGGGCCGATGTTGGAGGACTCCGAGCACACCGCGCGGGGGCGCTGAGGTCGCATGAGACACATACACAACGAGTCGCTCTGGCTGGCCACCGCGCAGCGACCGCACCAGAGCCCCCTCGCCCACTCCGTGGAGGTCGACGTCGTCGTCGTGGGAGGCGGCATCACGGGCATGACCGCGGCGCTGCTGCTCAAGCGCCGGGGGGCCACCGTGGCGGTGGTCGAGATGCAGCGCGTGGGCTACGGCGAGACCGGCCACACCAGCGCCCACCTCACCGAGCTGGTCGACTCTCGCTACGTCGACATCGAGAGCGATTTCGGACATGACGCCGCGAGGCTGGTGGGCGAGTCGAGCCGCGCCGCGATCGAGCACATCGAGCGGTGGTCGAGGGAGTTTCCCTGCGGCTTCGAGCGGGTGCCGGCGTGGCTCTACGCCGAGGGAGACGAGGACGCCCACGGGCTCGAGCGCGAGGTCGAGGCCGCGCGAGGCGCCGGGGTGGCCGCGCGCTTCACCCGGGAGGTTCCGCTCCCCTTCCCGGTGGCGGGAGCGCTGCGGCTGGAGCACCAGGCGCAGTTCCACCCGATGAAGTACCTCCGAGGCATCGCCAGGGAACTCCCCGGCGGTGGCTGCCACCTCTTCGAGGAGAGCCGCGTGGTCGAGGTGCACGACGGCGAGCCCTGCCGGGTCAAGCTCGCCTCCGGGGTCGAGCTCACCGCGCGCTCGGTGCTGGTCACCGCCAACGTCCCGGTCTTCAACCTGCTGGCGCTGCACACCAAGATCGCCGCCTACCGCAGCTACGTCGTCGCGGCCCGCGGCGCGAAGATGCCTCCGCCGGGGCTCTACTTCGACACCGCCGATCCGTACCACTACACCCGCCGCCACGAGGACGAGCGGGGCGCCCTGCTCCTCGTCGGCGGCGAGGACCACAAGACGGGTCAGTGCGACGACACCGAGGTGCCCTTCACCCACCTCCAGCGCTACGTGATCGAGCGCTTCGGCAGCGAGGACATCGCCTACCGCTGGTCGGGACAGATCATCAAGCCCGCCGACGGCCTGCCCTACATCGGGAGAAACTCCGCTTCGGACAACGTGTTCGTCGCGACGGGCTTCTCGGGCAACGGGATGACCTTCGGCACCGTCGCGGGGATGATGCTCTCCGAGGCGGCGCTCGGCCGCTCGATGCCCTGGACGGACCTCTACGAGGCCACCCGCATGAAGGTGCTCGGCGCGGTGAAGGACATGCTGGTCGAGAACGTGGACTACCCCGTCCACCTGATCGGCGACCGGCTCGCGGTGCCCGACCGCACCGCCGATGACCTCGCTCCCGGCGAAGGCGACGTGGTGCTGGTGGGCGGGCGCAAGCTCGCGGTGTACTGCGACGAGCGGGGCACCCTCCACGGGCTGAGCCCGGTGTGCACCCACATGGGCTGCCACGTGGCCTGGAACACCACCGAGCGCAGCTGGGACTGCCCCTGCCACGGAGGCCGCTTCGACGCGATGGGTCAGGTGCTCAACGGCCCGCCGGTGCAGCCGCTGGAGGCCCGCCCCATGACCGAGCCCACCGGCGCCCTGGTCGTCGACGAGAACGCCGAGCCCACCGGGGCGCTCACCTGACCTCAGCCGACGCGCGCAGGGCCCCTCACGGGGCTCTCCTTCCGACGCGGCCGATGAGGAGGAGCACGAGCGCCATGGCCTGCACGAAGACCAGCAGCACCAGCCAGGGAGAGGCCCCGGTGAGCCCGGCGAGGGTGATGCGCCCGTAGGCTCCGACCCTGGAGAGCGTCGGCATGATCACCGGCTGCAGCAGCCCGAAGACCATGGCGCCCACCAGCAGGCCGGAGAGCCCAGCGATCCAGGCGTCGAGGCGGCCCTCGCCCGCCTCGGCGACGACGGTGCCGGGGCAGTAGCCCGCGGTGGCCATGCCGACGCCGAACACCACGCCGCCCACGAGGTTGGCCAGCACCGAGGTCGGGGGCACGGGCGCGCTCGCCGCGAAGCCGGCGTCGAGCCCGACCTGGATGGCGATGGCTCCCACCACCAGCGCCGTGAGCATGAAGCGCATCACGGTCATGTCGCGGAAGCGATAGACGTTCACGATGCGGGCGTAGTGGGTGAGCCCTGCCTTGTGCAGCGCCCAGCCGAAGAGGAAGCCCAGCACCAGCGGCTTGATCACGTCGAGCATCCGCGCGCCCTCCCCCGGTAGCAGAGCCACGCGGCGGGGATGCCCCCGGCGAACATCCCTGCCATGAAGACGAAGGCGCCCGGGGAGAGCGCCGCGCCGCCGGAGATGGCCAGGCCGCTGGTGCACCCGCCCGCGATGCCCGCGCCGAGCTGGACGAGCACCGCGCCCACGAAGGCGATGCCCAGCCGCAGCGCCCGGCTCGGGCCGTAGCGCTCCTGCCACTGGGTGTCGGGCAGCCAGCGCCAGCGGGCCTCGCCGGAGAGCCGGCTGGAGGCCAAGGATCCGGCGAGCAGACCGACGACCAGCCAGACCTGCCAGGTGATGCCCGGGCTCATCACGTAGCGGTAGTACTGGCTGGAGGGAAACAGCCAGCGCCCGGGGTAGGCCGCGAGCTTGTCGAAGGCGCCCGATGCGGCGAGCGGACGGCCGCAGAAGACCTCGGAGTACGCGACCACGAGGCCGAGCAGCGCGCCCGCGGCGTAGGGGCTCCAGGTCTTCTCCCGCAGCCACGCGCCCAGGGGGCGGCGGGCCACGGTGAGCTCTCTCCGGACGACGAGGTAGAGCGCGAGCGAGAGCAGCGCCGCGAGCGCCGCGAGGACGCGATCGGGCGTCTGGCTGGCTCGCGCGGGAGGCGCGGGAGGCGCGGGAGGAGGAGCCGGAGGAGTCGGGCCCGGTCGCAGCTCGGCGGCGAGGTAGCGCTCGGCGCGGGCCTGGGCGTCGGAGGCGTGGCATCCCCCGCAGGAGCCCGACGGATCGACCAGGGGAGAGCGCAGCCCGCGGTGCGCCTGTGCCTTCTCCGGAGCGGCCGGGTCGCCCCCGTGGCACGAGGCGCAGAGGTCACCGAAGCCGTGGTCGACGTGCCATGGCTGCGCGCTCTGCAGCACCGGATGCAAGCCGTGCGTCTCGTGGCAGCTCACGCACGACGAGGCGTTGGAGGTGCACTGCGCGCGGGCCGCCGCGGGCCACGCCAGGGCAGCGATTACAGGGAGGAGTAAGACCCGGTGACGCACGCCCGCAGAGCCGCAGGTTTCGTGCCGTCAGCGGGTGTGGGAGGCGGTCTACGGGGGAGCGTCTCGCCAGGCGCGCACCCGCTCGGCGAGCCAGGGGCCGTCGTCGAGGGGCAGGTCGTGGCCCGCGCGGGGGTGCTGCACCAGCGGGGCGCCGAAGTGCTTCGCGAGGCGCTCGCCGCAGACCGGGTGGGCCAGCGGATCGCGCGCGGCGGTGACCACCAGCGTGGGCACCGCGAGGCGAGCGGGCGCCCGGAAGCGCGTCGCGGCGGCGAGCTGGCGCACCAGCGTCCCGACGGGCGTCGGTCGCTCCTGGCCGTAGCGGGACCACTCCCTGGCCACGAGGTCGAGGTCGGGCGCGAGGCGGGTGGTGAAGCCCAGCACGATGCGCTCGCGCTCCACCGGGTCGCGGGTGCGCGCGGCGGCCACGATCTGCGGGAGGATGGCGAGGTCCATGCGGTCCCACGGGCGGGAGAGGTTGCCCGCGGAGGTGTTCACCAGCACCACGCGGCGGAAGTCGTCGGGGTGGTCCGCCGCCCACTGCATGGTGACCATGCCGCCGAGGGAGACGCCGAGGAGGCTCCACGGGCCGGGGTGCTCTTCCCGGAGGCGCAGCCAGCGGGCGCGGGTGTCCTCCATGATCCCCCGGACGGTGGTGGGCGAGGGCCTCGCGTGCTCGGTGCCCGCTCCCGGGAAGTCGATGCCGTGGGCGGTGGCGTCGCCCAGGGTCTCGGAGAGCACCTGGTTGAAGCGTCCGTTGTGACGTTGCTCGCGGGCGAGGCCGCGGAGGAGGAGCCAGCGTTCCATGGGGGGGATTGAGCTTACGGAGGGGTGTATGCGAGCCGTCACCGATGATCGGGGGACTCGACCGGAGGAGGCGGATGCGGGTGCACCATCGGCATGCCGCCGGGCGGCTGCGGCAAGGGATGCGTCGGCGGAGGAGGCGGAGGCGGAGGCTGCGGGGGCGGAGGGTCGGGGTTCACCGCCATGGGGCCGCCCTGGGGGTGCATCTGCGGCGGAGGCAGGGGCTGCACCGGGGCCACGGCGCCGCTCGGCTGCATGGGCGGGGGCTCCGGGCTGGTGATCGGGACGGCGCCCGCGGGGCCGATCTCGGCGCGGGTCGGGGCGATGAGCCCGAGGCCGACGGCGATCTCCTTCAGGCCATCGGCGAGGCGGCTGCCGTTGAGGGCGCTGGCGGCGTTCTCGCCGTGGGTGGTGAGACGCTCGTGGCGCTCGGCGGCTTCGGGGGCGGTGGCGTTGCAGCCGTCGAGGACGACCCCGCTGGCGAGCAGCGCCGCGAGGCTGGGCAGCGCAGAACTCCGGGCGGCGGTGCGAGGACGACGATGATTCATACGGCTTGAGCCCTTCGACGCGAGACGACGACGGGATCTTGGCGTGACCGCGGGGTCGATGGCAAACCTCGGGGTCGATGGGACGATTCGACGACCGCGCGACCCGGCCGGCCCGGGGGCCGAGGGACCTGCTCCGATGGCGCCTCGACAAGCTCCGGGGGGTCGGCGCCTCCGGGGAGAAGGACGAGATCGCCGGAGCGCCGCGGCGGGAGAACGACGGCGCGGCGCTGCGAGGCCCCGAGGCCTCGCTCACCTGGATCGGCCACGCCAGCTTCGCCCTTCGCCTCGGCGGGCGGATGACGGCGATCGACCCGATCTGGTCGGAGCGCATCCAGGGGGTGGTTCCGAGGCTGGTGGCGCCGGGCGTGGCCTTCGAGGCGACGCCGCCCATCGAGACGGTGCTGGTCTCGCACAACCACTACGACCACCTCGACCTGCCGACGCTCAAGCGCATCGGCCCGAAGGCTCGCTACGTGGTTCCGCTGGGCAACGCCGCGGTGCTGCGCGAGGCGGGGCTCACCGAGGTGGTGGAGCTCGACTGGTGGCAGACGCACCGCGAGGGAGACGTGGAGTACACCCTCGTCCCGGCGCGCCACTGGTCGATGCGCATGCCCTGGAACCGCAACGACATGCTCTGGGGCGGCTGGGTGATCCGCGGTCCGGAGGGGGTCGCGTACCACTCCGGCGACACCGCGGCCTTCGACGGTTTTACCGAGATCGGTAAGCGCTGCGGGCCCATCGACTGGGCGATGCTCCCCATCGGCGCCTACGAGCCGCGGTGGTTCATGGAGCCGCAGCACATGAACCCCGACGACGCCGTGGCGGCCTTCGAGGCGCTGGGCGCGCGCACCTTCGTGGCGATGCACTGGGGCACCTTCAAGCTGACCGACGAGCCGCTGCACCAGCCGCCCGTGCGCACCCGGGCGCTCTGGGCCGAGCGCTCCCACGACCCGGCGCGGCTGTGGATCATGGACGTCGGCGAGACCCGACGGCTCTCAGCCGAAACGCGCGCCTAGCGACTCGGCGCGGGCGAGGATGCCGGCCTCGTCCGAGGGCTCCCACCCGAGGCCGATGACCCGGTCGCTCGCCCACACGTCCCAGACCTCCTCGGGCACCTCGACGGTGCCGCGGTGGCCTCCCACGACGATGGCCCTCGGACCGGCGAAGGCGATCACGTCGGCGAGCAGGTCGGCGTCCTCGTCGAGGGCCGCGCGGGAGATGGAGACATAGGCCGCGACGGCTCCGGTGGTCGGGTCGATGGAGCGCACTCGAGGAAACTCGAAGGCCTGCGCCGCGGTGAGGTCGCGCACTCGGGGCTCCGGCGAGCCGTCACGCCAACGCCAGCCGTCGGGCTGGCGGACGAGCAGGCCGCCCATCGCGCTGAGGGGAGGTGCCATGGCCGCGCTCTCTACCTCGTTCGCGAGGCGGGCGAAACCCTCTCAGCCGCCGGTGGGGTCGAAGCCGCCGCGGTCGGGATGGACGGCCGACACCCCGCCCCGGGGCTGTACCCGGCGATGCGGCGGATGCGGTGCGGGGGGCGTCGGGGGCGGCGTCGGCACGGTGCGACGGACGCCCCCGTCCGCGTCGACCGGCGTCTGCGGTGCCACCGGCGGCGTCGGCTGCGTGGGAGCCGGGACCCCCGCGGTCTGCATCGGGGGCTCGACCTCCACCACGGGCGCCTCTCCGGGGGCCTGGATGCGCGTCTCCGGCGGCGCCTCGATGAGCCCGAGCCCGATGCCCACCTCCGTCGCGGAGCGGCCGAGCTGGTGGCTGGCAAACTCCCGCTCGGCCTGCTGGCCGTGCTCGGTGAGGCGACGCTGGCGCTCGGCGGTCTGCGCGGGCGTGTCGCAGCCATCGATGACCACCCCGCTCGCGAGGAGGGCGGCGAGGCTGGGGAGTGCGGTGCTCTGCGCGGCGGTGCGGGGTCGTCGGAGCGTCATGGAGGTCGCTTCCCTTCGGCGGGGCGTCGATCGTACTGGGCCGATGTTCGCGCGGCTGGGGGTCGCCTGGCAAACGGCCTACTGACGGCGGTACATCCGGTCGATGCGGCGCTCGGGGTCGTCGCGGTCGAGCAGCAGCAGCGTCGCGTAGAAGGCCCACTCGAAGGGCTTCATCGCGACGTAGACGGCGTCGGCCATCCAGGTGCGGGTGATGTACCGGCTCACCGGCAGCCCGAGCCGGTCGTAGGTGGCGCGGGCGAGGCGGCCGAAGCGCGGCCATCGCACATGCAGCAGGTCCTCGAAGGCGTTGGCCACCGCGAGCTGGCGGTTGACCACGATGGGGTGACCGTTGCGCTCTCCCATGCGCTCGGGGCGCACCAGCGAAGGGGTGCCGCGGGCGGCGACGGTGCAGAGGTAGTGGCAGTCGTTCACCACGATGTGCTGGACCGGCAGCCGGGAGAGCGCGTGGCCGCAGGTCTCGGTGAACACGTCGAGCGCGGCCGTGGGGCGGTGGTGCAGCGCGGCCATCACCACGGCGTAGGCGCCCACGAGCACCGGCGCAGTGGCCAGCGAGGCGAGCAGCGTGGGGCGGTGCGCGGGCGCGTCGGCCGTCACCGGAACCGCCGCGGTCGAAGCCCGATAGACGTCTTCCGGCGGGCCAGGCGGGGGGGTGAGCGCGTCGGCGCCACGGCGTCGCAGTCGAGCGGTGAGCTCGTGGGCGTAGAGCCCGATGGTCACGAAGGGCGCCACCAGCGGCAGCGCGACGGGGAAGAGCAGGAGGCCCCAGAGCAGGTCGGCGCACTGCACCACGAGCACGAGGTGCAGCCCGACGCCCACCATCAGCAGCGAGTGCACCAGCAGCTCGGCGCCCGCACGGAGCTTCTCCGGGCGGCGGCGAGAGAGCACGAAGGCCAGCGCGGTGAGCGCGTGCATCGTCACCAGCCCGACCGCCCCGCGGGCGCCCAGCACCCGGAACATCAACGGCCCCGCGTGACAGTTGGTGATGCGGCAGGCGCGGTCGAGGATGGCGTAGTTGATCCCGAGGCCCCAGGCCGGGAGCAGCACGAGCACCAGCACGTAGAGCGCCGGGAGGTACCGCCCTCGGCCGCGGTCGCGGATGCCCTGGTAGACCTTGAGGCAGGCGATGGCCCACCCGGCCAGCACCAGCAGCCCGCCGATCGACCCCGGGACGCCCGACCAGCGGGGGATGACCCACGCGAAGGCGGCCGTCAGCCCGGCCATCAGCGCGAGCCCGACCGGCGCGCCGTAGCCCGTGGCCAGCAGCGCCGCGAGGCCGAGATCGCCCACCCACGCCCATGATCCGCGACGCGCGTCCGTCTCCATGCGCCGACGGTACTCCCCTCGGGGCGTCGCCTCACCCCGCCGCAGGGTCGACGGTCATGGACGCAGCCCGAGCGGTCGCCTGGGGTCGACGTCCGGCGAGGCCTCCGGGCCCGCCGTGAGCGGCGTCGCCACGCCGTAGTTGCGGTCGATCTGGTTGCGCAGCCGCTGCTCCGCCCGGTACCACCCGCGACGGACGGGATCGTCGGTGCAGGTCGAGAACTCGGCGCTCCCCGGGGGCGCTCCCCAGCGCAGCTCGACGCAGTGGTAGGGGTCGAAGGAGAGCGAGAAGAGCCGGTCGAGCACCGTCTCCAGCGGGAGCGTCACCGTCGCGCCCGCGCTGTTGACGTAGCGGGTCTCGCACCCCGGGCGGGCGATCTCCTCCCGCCACGCCGCCCTCATGCGCTCGAGGAGGGCAGGGTCGCCCGCGCTCGCGGCGACGGCGTCGTGGAGCTCGCGCACCGCGGCCTTGAGACGGGCGTCGCGGGAGGGCGTCGACCAGGTCTCCCAGTCGCCGGTGGTGCCGTAGATGTTCCAGGGGAGGGCGGCGGGGTGGGGCTGGCGCTGGATGCCCGCGGCGAGCGAGGCGTCGACGGCCTCGGCGCGGTCGGCCACGTCGCGGCAGAGCGAGGCGACCTGCTCCCGGAGGTCGAGCACCGGGTCGATCACCGCCCCCGCGGAGGCGAGCCGATGGCGCACCCACTGGTGGTAGGTCACCCGCGGCGCCCGAACGCCCGCGTCCTCCGCGGGGGGCGGGGGCTGCCACGCGGCGGGGCTCCACTGCGACTCTCCGTCGAAGCCGGGGATCTCGTCGTTACCTGCCCGGGTAAGATGCTCCCCGTCCCAGCGCAGCGGCCGGAAGTTCTGGAAGCCCCCGCCGAGGCTGCGGGTGCCGATGGCGAAGGCCTCCCCGAAGCGCTTGTAGGTGAGCGACCCGTCGGGGTGGCCGTCGATCAGGTAGACGGTGCCGTCGGGGCGCACCTCGATCACCACCAGCACGTGCCCGTTGGGGTCGTAGTAGGCCGTCCCCGGTCGCACGCCGTCTCGCCCGATGCGCGGCGGATACAGGTCGCCCCCGGGAACGTCGGGCGACACCCGGTACATCCCCGAGTGCACGTCGTCGACCATGGCCCCGAGCACACCGCGGGCTGTGCGGAAGTCCGTCCAGACGCGCCACCGGGAGGGCCGCACCCGGAGCATGTAGCGGGGGTCGTCCCCGTAGCCTCGCACCCGGGCCACGTAGCCGAAGGGCAGCCTGCGCTTGAAGGCGAAGTAGGCCCGGAGGATGTACGGCAGGTCGGCGCAGTCGACGGTGAGCGAGAGCCTCCGGTCGGAGGAGGCGTCGAAGAGGGTGTTGGCCGAAGGGTCGCCGAGGCAGCGGTCGAGCCGTCGGCAGCGGCGCTGCGAGATGGCCTCGCCCAGCCGGGCCACGAAGGCGCTGTACTCGCCCTCCATCCGGTCGTTCCAGGTGTTGACCGCGGGCCAGGAGTCACGGAGCGGGAGGTCGAGCGTCGAGCGGCCGGGCGGGGCCTCCGCCGAGGCGTCCACCGGCGGCAGCGGCGGTTCGGGGATCTCCTCCGGGGCCTCCGCGTCGGGCTCCTCCGCAGGGGCGGGCACGTCGATGGAGGGCTCGTCGACCCGGTCGGGCGCGTCGACCCGCGGGGGACGACGGCAGGACGCGAGCAGGGAGAGCATCAGCGCGGCGCACGCCTTCACTTGCCTGGACGCGGCGTCTGTTTTAGTGAAGCCATGTGGAGATCGATCGCTCACGTTGGACGCATCTGAAGGCGCTGGAGGCGGAGAGCATCCACATCATCCGGGAGGTGGCGGCGGAGTTCGCCAGCCCGGTGATGCTCTACTCCATCGGCAAGGACTCGGCGGTGATGCTACGGCTCGCGCTGAAGGCCTTCCACCCGGCGCCGCTGCCCTTCCCCCTGCTGCACATCGACACGACGTGGAAGTTCGGGGCGATGATCGAGTTTCGCGACCGCTTCACCCGCGAGGCGGGGCTCGACCTGCGGGTGCACACCAACGCCGAGGGCCTGGCGCAGGGGATCAACCCCTTCGACCACGGGAGCTCGCGGTACACGCAGGTGATGAAGACCCAGGCGTTGCTCCAGGCGCTGGAGGCCGGCGGCTACGACGCGGCCTTCGGGGGGGCGCGCCGCGACGAGGAGAAGTCGCGCGCCAAGGAGCGCGTGTACTCCTTCCGCGACGGCCGAGGGCAGTGGGACCCGAAGAGCCAGCGCCCCGAGCTCTGGAACCTCTACAACGGCCGGGTGCGCCGGGGAGAGAGCATCCGCGCCTTCCCCCTCTCCAACTGGACCGAGCTGGACGTCTGGCAATACATCTACCTGGAGGACATCCCGATCGTGCCGCTCTACTTCGCGGCCGTGCGGCCGGTGGTGGAGCGCGAGGGCTCGCTCATCATGGTCGACGACGACCGGATGCGGCTGCGGCCCGGGGAGACGCCGCAGATGCGCAGCGTGAGGTTTCGCACGCTGGGCTGCTACCCCCTGAGCGGGGCGGTGCCCTCCACGGCCGCGACGCTGCCGGAGATCATCCGGGAGATGCTGCTGGCGCGAAGCTCCGAGCGGCAGGGTCGCCTCATCGATCATGATGAAGACGCCTCCATGGAACTGAAGAAGCGCGAAGGCTACTTCTGACATGAACGAGCACGGAGAGATCGAGCGCGACGTCGAGGGGTGGCTCGCGCGGCACGAGCAGAAGCAGCTGCTGCGCTTCGTCACGGTGGGCTCGGTGGACGACGGCAAGAGCACCCTCATCGGGCGCCTGCTGCACGACGCCGACGGCGTCTACGACGACCAGCTCGCGTCGGTGAAGCGGGCGAGCGCGAGGGGCGCCATCCACGACAGCGCCAACGACGGCGAGGAGATCGACTTCTCGCTCTTCACCGACGGGCTCAAGGCCGAGCGCGAGCAGGGCATCACCATCGACGTGGCCTACCGGTACTTCACCACCCCGGCGCGGAAGTACATCCTCGCCGACACCCCCGGGCACGTGCAGTACACGCGCAACATGGCCACCGGGGCGTCGACGGCGGACGTCGCGCTGATCCTGCTCGACGCGCGCCTCGGGGTGCAGCCGCAGAGCCGGAGGCACGCGTACATCGCCTCGCTGCTGGGCATCCCCAACCTGCTGGTGTGCGTCAACAAGATGGACCTCGTGGGCTACGATCCGGCGGTCTTCGAGCGGCTGAGCGAGGGGTTCGGCGGCTTCGCCCGGAGGCTCGGGTTCCGCGACGTGAGCACGCTGCCGGTGAGCGCCCGGCGCGGCGACAACGTGGTCGCCCGCTCGCGCAAGACCCCCTGGTACGACGGCCCGACGCTGCTGGAGTACCTGGAGCGCGTCCCGGTGGGGGTGGCGCTCGACCACGCCCCGATGCGCTTCCCGGTGCAGCTCGTGCTGCGCCCGCACCTCGACTACCGCGGCTTCGCGGGCCAGGTGGCCTCCGGGGCGCTGCGGCCGGGCGACCGGGTGCGGGTGCTCCCCTCGCGCAAGGAGACCACCGTGCGCTCGATCGACGCCTGGACGGGCGAGCTGCCGGTCGCCTACGCGCCCATGAGCGTGACGGTGCGCCTCGCCGACGAGGTGGACGTCTCCCGCGGCGACATGCTGGTCCCCGTCGACGCGGAGCCTCGGGTGGTGGAGCGCGCGGTGGCCGACCTCGTGTGGATGAGCGAGCGCCCGCTCGACCTGCGGCGAGCGTACCTGGTCAAGCACACGACCCGGGTCGTCTCCGCGAGGATCGAGCGGGTGCTGGGGCGCACCGACCTGGAGACCCTGGAGACGCTGCCCGCCGAGGGGATGAGCCTCAACGACATCGGGCGCGTGGTGCTCTCGTGCAGCCGCCCCCTCTTCGTGGACGCCTACGGCGCCAACCGGGTGACCGGGGCCTTCATCGTGATCGACGCGCTCAGCAACGACACGGTGGCCGCGGGGATGCTGCGCGACGACGCGGCGCCGCCGGCGCCCGCCTCCGGGCGGAGGGCGACGTCGCAGGTGGACGCCTGGGAGCGGCGGCGGCGGCTGGGCCACGCGGGCGCGGCGCTCTGGGTGCCGGACACCGGCGAGGCCGCGAGGGCGACGGCCGTGGCGCTGGAGCGGGCGCTCTTCGACGCGGGCGTGGTGGCGACGCTGCTGGAGGCCGAGGCGGGCACCGCCGCGCTGGTGGCCGCGGGGGTGGTGGCCGCGGGCGTGGTGGCGGTGTGCCTCGCCGCGGGCGCCAGCGAGGCCACGGCGGACGCGCTGCGACACGACGTCGGTGAAGATGCGTTCATTCAAGTAGAGGACGCCGACGGGGCGCTGGCGACGCTCCGGGCGCGGGGGCTCCTGGGGTAGAGGGGCCCCGGCGGGGAGATCAGCCCGCGCGCTCGGCGGGCATCTCCGTGGGCCAGGTGAAGCGGAAGCACGCCCCCTCCCCCTCGGCGGACTCCACCCAGGCCCGGGCCCCCATCGAGGCGACGATCTTGCGCACCACCGAGAGGCCGATGCCCGTCCCCTCGACCTCATCGCGGGGCTTGAGGGTCTGGAAGATCCCCCAGATGCGCTCGTGGTAGGCGGGCGGGATGCCGGGGCCGTTGTCGCTCACGGAGAACTCCCAGAACGCCCCCGCCTCGCGCCCGCCGATGCGCACCACCGCCTCGGGCCCGGCGTGCTTCAGGGCGTTGCTGATGAGGTTCATGAACACCTGCTGAAGCGGCACCCTGGCCGTGCGCAGCACGGGCATCCCAGGCTCGACGGTGATCGTCGCGCCCGCCGGCGGGGCGAGCAGCTCGATGGCCTCGGCGAGCAGCGCGCCCACGTCCACCTCGCTCACCTCGCGCCCGGTCCGGCCTGCGCGGGAGTAGCTCAGGATGCCCTCGATGAGGTCCTCCAGCCGGCGCACCCGGCCGCGGAGCATGGAGAGGTGCCCCCGGGCCGACTCGGTGATGTGCTCGCCGAGGTCCTCCTCGATCCACTCGGAGAGCGCCGCGATGCCCCTCAGCGGGGCCTTGAGGTCGTGCGAGGCCACGTGCGCGAAGCCGTCGAGCTCGGCGTTGCTGCGCTCGAGCGCCGCGATGAGCTCCTCGGCGCGCGCCACCGCCCGGCGCGCCTCGCGGTAGAGCAGCGAGTTGTCCACCGCGGCCGCGGTGCGCAGCGCGAACTCCTCGACGAGGCTGAGGTCCGCGGGGCCGAGGGTGCGGCCGGAGACGTCCGTGACCAGCGAGAGCGCGCCGACGATGCGGTCGCGCACCTTCAGCGGGACGATCATCGCCGAGCGCACCCCGAGCGCCTTCAGCACCCGGAGCTGGTCTTCATCGACGGCGACGCTGGCGAGCACCTCGTCGTCCACCTTCGAGAGAAACACCGCCTGGCCGGTGCGCAGCATCCGCGCGACGCCGAGGGGCTGCTCGGGCCCGAGCAGGTGCTGCTCGTGGAGCCGCCGGGCGAGGGCCTCCTTCTCCGGGTCGACGTTGGCGACGGCCACGCGCCTCGCGGTGCGACCGTCCTCCGAGAGGTACACCCCGCAGCCGTCGCAGAGGGCCGGGACCGCGAGGCGCACCGCGCGCCGGAGGGTGTCCTCGTAGTCGAGCGTGGAGGCGATCTCTCGGCTGGCCTCCAGCAGGAAGCGCTGCCGCTCCTCCGCGCGCCTCTGCTCGGAGAGGTCTCGGATGTAGCCCGCGAAGAGGGTGCCCGCGCTCCCGGTCACCATCGCGATGGCGAGCTCCACCGGGAGCTCGGTGCCGTCCGAGCGCTGGGCGGTGAGCGTGACGCGACGGCCCAGGATGGTCGCCTGCCGGGTGGCCACGAAGCGCGCGAGCGCCGCCCGGTGCGCCTCGCGGAAGCGCTCCGGGATGATGAGCTCCGCCAGCAGGCGGCCGATCGCGGCGGCGCGGGAGTACCCGAACACCTGCTCCGCGGCGGGGTTGAACTCCCGCACGCGCCCCGCCTCGTCCATCACGATGATGGGGTCGAGGGCCGCCCCGAAGACGGCGATCTGCAGCGCCTCGACGTCGAGCGTCGAGAGGCGAGCGACAGGGCCCTCGATGGACTTCTCCATGCTCATTCGTACCACCCGTCCCGGCTCCGTTGGCGATGCCCCGGCGCGGACGGGTCGGGCAGCGACGAGACTCAGCGCAGCGCGCCGCGGATCGTCTCCAGCAGCTGCTGCCGGTGGAAGAGCTCGGTCACGTAGTCCATGCGGTCGGTCTCGAGCACCAGCGTGGGCGAGCGGTCGTAGCGGGCGAACCACTGCTCGTAGAGCCCGTGCAGCGCGCGCAGGTAGGGCGTGGGGATCGACTGCTCGTAGTCACGGCCTCGCATCTGGATGCGCTTGCGGAGGGTCTTCACCTCGCAGCGCAGGTAGATCATGAGGTCGGGCGGGCGCAGCTCGCTGCGGAGCGAGGTATAGAGGTCGGAGTACGTCGCCCAGTCGCGGTCGTTGATGTGGCCCTGCTGGTGGAGGTACTGGGCGAAGATCTCCGCGTCCTCGTCCAGCGTACGGTCCTGCACCACGCCGCGGCCCGAGGCCTCGAGCTCCCGGTGGATCTTGAAGCGCTTCACCAGGAAGAAGAGCTGGCTGTTGAAGGCCCAGCGCGGCATGTCGGCGTAGAAGTCCGCGAGGTACGGGTTCTCGTCGTGCGGCTCGAAGAAGGGCGTGAGCTCGAACTGCTGGCAGAGCCACTTCACCAGGCTCGATTTGCCAGCGCCCATGTTGCCGGCCACGGCGATGTAGCGAGGGGGTGCCATCGGTGAGCGGGAGGGTAGTGCCCCGGGCGCCCGCGCCGACAGTTTCCGGCGTCAGTCGTCGTCGTCGTCGACCGCGACCTCGTCGGAGTCCGCGGACTCGTCGATGGTGCCGTCGAGCTCCACCCTCCGCCGCCGCGACTGCGGGGCCTCGCGGCGCACCGCGCTCTCCGGAGCCACCGTGGACTCCGCCGCCGGGGCGAGCACCACCGGGGTCGAGGTCGACGGCGCCATGGGCCGCGCGGTCAGCACCGGAGGGGCCGCCATCACCGGCGAGCTGCGCCGCGCCGTCGCGCGCTGCTGCCAGAGGCGGGCGAGCGAGGGCAGCACCGTGGCGCGCAGCAGCCTCAGCAGCCCGTCGGGCATCGAGAGGGTCTCGTGGCCGTCGTCCTCCAGCGGCGCCCCGAGGTCGCGCGCCCGCTGGAGCAGCTCCAGGGTCCTGAGCATCCCCTGCTCCCTCACCGCGGCCAGGGTGGCCACGTCGAAGCGCGCGCCCAGCACCGCCGCCGCCCGCAGGGTCATCAGCTCGTCCGGGCCCATGGCCTGGAGCGCCGCCGCCCACTGGCCTTCGTCCGCCAAGGCCGCGGGCGTCGCCGTGGCCGTCGCCATGACCTCCACCGCCCCGAGCTCCCTCGCGGTGTCGAAGAGCGCCTGCGCCTCGCCCGAGAGCGGATCGCCCGTGAAGCCCAGCACCACGGGCATCCGCAGCGAGCCCGGCATGGAGAGCCACCGTCGCAGCAGGGCCAGGGTCTCGTGGTCGGCGTGGTTCACCTGATCGAAGAGCAGCGCGCAGCCCGACGGGGTCTTCGCCGCGAGGCGGTTGATGGCGCGGGCCAGCGCCTCGGGGCGGGCTCCCTCGCCCACCCGCATCATGCCGATGGAGTCGATGGCGTGCTCCTCGCCGATCCACTGGAGGGCGCGCGCGGCCGCCTCGCGCAGCGGCCCGAGGGGCTTGGACCCCTCCTCGCAGCGCACCCTCAGCGCCGCCCACCCCGGCGGGATGGGCAGCACCATGGGCAGCTCGCCCCGCACCAGCACCGGGTGCCCTTCGGTGAGGGCGCGCTGCATCGCGTGAGCGTCGAGTTGGTTCATGAAGGGTGGTTTACCCCTCGCGGCGGAAGATGTACCGCGGGGTGATCATCACGCCCCCTTCGCTCTGGGTCGGCAGGCCCACGGTGAGGCGCTCTCCCTCGACCTCGTACTGCACCGTCGAAGGAACATCCCTCGACCCGCTCGGGCACTGCGCCGTGAGCGAGAGGGGCGAGCGGGCCTCGCCGGGGTACGTCGCGGTGAAGCTGATGGGGATGTCCTGCGCGTAGCGGGCGCCGGTGGTCACCACGATGTTGATGGCGCTGGCGAGGTCGACGATCACCCGCCCCGCCTCGGTCCAGAGCTGGCCCCGGCCGCGGAGGTTGGAGTTGGTGAGGCTGAGGGTGCCGATGGGCGTGCGGTCGGTGCTGGCCCAGTACTCGATGGCGATGAGCTCCCAGTGGCCCGCGGGGATGACTCCCCCGGCGAGCACCGGCGGCGTCCCGACGCGCAGCGGGCTGGTGACCAGCGGCAGCGTGGTGGAGGCGCCGGGCGGGGCGCAGGTGCCCGGGCGGTACATCACGTCGGTGGTCTCGCGGATGGCCTCGTCGCAGAAGCGCTCCGGCGGGGGCGGGGTGACGTACGCGAAGTTGAAGCACATCTCGTCGGAGGTGCGCACCCCGGAGGTCACCGTGCGGCTGGTGGTGTTGTTGAAGCTGCAGCGGGTGATCACCCGGTCGCCCGCCCGGAAGGTGACCGGGGTGTCGTAGAAGAGCTGCGACTCGAAGCGCCACCCCTGGAGGGAGATGAGCGGCTCGACGGCCCCGGAGGCGCGCACGATGGTCTCCTCGAAGTCGGTGCCGAGCTCGTGCATGTGGGGCATCCCGGTGAGCAGCCGGGTGCCCGCGGTGAGGGTGCACGCGCTCTCGGCGGTGCCGGCGCTGCGCGCAGGAATCGAGAAGCCCGTCGGGCCCATGGAGACCATGCCCCACTCGGTTCCGCCCGGGGGGGCGTGGAAGACCCGGACGCCGGTGCTGTCGACGATGCCCGGCAGGTGGCGACCGTTGTTGTAGTGGATCTGCATCACGTACCGCTCCCCCGGCGCCACGCGCAGCCCGCCGTCGGGAAACTGCATCGCGTCCTGCCCCGGCGCCCAGGCGTACGCGTACTCGCTCCCCTCGGGCATGCTGTAGCAGGAGTACGGGGTGTTGGGAGAGCGGCGCATCGGGTCGCGCAGCAGCACCACGTGGTGCACCACCGCCGACTGGTCGACGCGCACCTCGAAGCGGCGGATGAAGCGCGCCTCGGTCACCGGGGCGTCGAAGACGAAGCACTGGTAGCGGTCGGAGACGTCGGGACCAACCGCGTAGCGGTTGGCCAGCAGGTCGAAGTGGGGCAGGTCCGCGGGCGCCATCTCCGGCGAGCGGTACACCCCCGCCGAGGCGCGGAGCCCCGTCCCCGCCGGGGCCGTCTGGGCGCCGCAGGTGGCCCACTGCACGATGCCGTTGCGCACCTCGTCGGTCGGCGAAGGCGTGCCCGCCGGGGGCATCCGCCCGGTGATCAGGTTGGCCGCGATGCGATCGACCCGGCGCATCCCCGCCGCCCCGAGGAGGTTGGCGTCGTAGTCGAGCAGCGAGAAGGGCGCCCCGTAGCTGGGGGTGGCGCCGTGGCAGGTGCCGCACTGGCGCTGCACGTGGCCGCGCATCTGCGAGTCCCAGAGCGCGCGGTCGGGGACGCAGACGCCCGGGCCGGCGTCCGCGGGAGGGATGGGATTACCATCGCTGGTAAAGCCGAGGTCGCTGGCGACGCCGAGGTCCGTGGGCGCGGCGCCATCGCTGGCGCTCGACACCGGGGTGTCGGCGGCTACGGCGGCGTCTGCAGGGGTGGCCGCGGTGGTGCCGCAGCCGGCGAGCGCCGCGCCCGCGAAGAGTCCAAGTCCGACGTATCCCAGGCGGGTGGAGGAGCGCATCGGGCGGGGAGAGTACCCCGAAGGCTCGCCCCGCCTACAGGGCTGCGCCCCGCCTCTCGGGGCCATGTCACCGTATCTCCACCCAGCTCAGGTTGAGCTGCGTCGGGCGAGGCACCCGGAGCCGCACATAGCGCGCCCGGGTCTCGGGGAACACCGCCCGCCAGGTGTCGAAGGGCTCCTCCCGGCGGGCGAGCTGACGCCACCGCGCCCGGTCGTCCGAGGCCTCGACCACCAGGGGGTTGGCCCAGTCGCGGCAGCAGTCGAGGCGGTTGACCACGCGCACCAGGGTGATGTCCCGGGGGGAGCCGAGGTCGAACTCGATCCACGGGGCGGGCTCGCTCTGGGTCTGGAAGAAGATGTTGGGCAGGCCCTCGGAGGTCGTGTCGAAGCCCCGGGCGGCGGTGGGGGCGTCGCCGACGGCGCTGCTGATGCGCCAGGGGGCGTGCCTCGCGAGCTCGGGCCGGAGCGCCAGCCGAAGCTCCCGGGCGCCCGCGACGGCGAAGCCCAGGGTGAGCAGCAGCACGGTCCATCGCCAGGCGCGCTCGCGCCAGAGGGCAGCGGGCCCGTCGTCCTCGACGGTGGTGGGCCAGAGCCAGCGCGAGAGGGTCTGCGGGGTCGACACGGCCGCACTGATATCGCAAGCCGTGGGCCCACCGGAAGGGTGCGCGCCAGGAATGAGCGCTTGACGCCCGACGGTCGAGCGGCTTTGTTGCGCCCGGAAAGGCGCGGTTTCCCATTGGGCTGGATCGTCTGGATCATCGAGAGCGCGCTGTGTCTGGTGGCCAGCTACGCCGCCGCAGTCGCCGTGTACCCCGACCGCTCGGCGCTCGACCGCTTCATCCTCGCGATGGTGGTCGACACGGGGCTCATCCTGCTGGCGATCCACCTGTGCGGCTTCGTCGACCTGCTCTACCCGGCGCCGCTGGCGGTGGTGGCCACGCTGCTGTCGGGCGCGGTGCTCTACGCCTCGCACCGGGCGACGAAGCCCGGCGTGCTCGCGGGCTGCGTGCGCAGCGACCTGAGGGCGCCCGCCCGCCTGGTCGCGGACACCATCCGAGAGCGCGAGGTCTCCGTCGCCACGCTCGTCCCCGCGGCGCTGGCCTTCGGCACCTGCGCGGTGATGGTCTGGTACTACCGCTCCTGGACCTGGGACCCGGTCTGGTACCACGTCCCCAAGACCTCGCTGGTCATCCAGGAGCACTCGCTCCGCTGGCTCGAGATCCCCAACATCTGGACCCAGGGCAACCCGGCCAACCTCGAGCTCCTCGCGGTCTGGAACTGCATCTTCCCCCGCGACAACCGCTTCGACGACAGCGCGCAGCTCCCCTTCCTGCTGCTGGGCGCCGCGGTGGTCGCCGCCTGGTGCCGCCGCGTCGGCGCCTCCCGGCCCCTCAGCGCCGCCCTCGGCGCCGTCTGGATCGCCCTCCCCCCGATCTTCCTCCAGGCCCACTCGACGCACGCCGACGTCGCCTGGACCAGCCTCTTCACCGCGGCGATCTACGTCACCGTCGGCACCCCCGAGCGCCGCGACCGCTGGGTGGGCTTCCTCTGCTGGGGCCTCTTCATCGGGATGAAGTACACGGGCCTCTTCCACATCGGCCTCTGGGGGCCGTGGCTGCTGGGCCGCGCCGTGTACGAGGTCGTCCATACCCAGCCCGGTAAGCGCCTCGGTCGCACCCTCGACGTGGCCGCCTCCGGGCTCTTCGCCATCGCCCTCGGGTGCTTCAAGTACGTCCAGAACTGGGTGCACGCCCGCAACCCGATGTGGCCCTTCGACGTCAACATCCGGTCGCTCGGCATCCACTTCCGCGGAGAGAGCAACCCCGGCGTCGAGTACGGCTCCGGCCCCGACCAGAGCCCCACCTTCTTCGGCGCCCCCAACGCCCTCCACGACCTCCTGACCTCGTGGTTCAACGACCACCCCTTCTACGCGCCCGACGTGCGCTCCGGGGGCTTCGGGCCGGTCTTCCGCTGGCTGCTCCTCTGGTGCGTGATCGCGATCGCCTTCGACATCCTCCGGGGCCGCAACTGGCGCCGGGGCCTGCTCCCGCTGGCGCTCTTCGTCGAGTGCCTCCAGGTGCCGGTCCCGTACATGACCCGCTTCATCATCGCGGCCGCGACCGCCTCGCTGGTGTGCACCGCCATCGTCTTCAGCGAGGTGCGCTGGCGGCCCCTTCGCCTCGCCCTCTCGCTCGCCCTGGTGGGCCTCACCTGGCACGGCTACTCCGAGGGCTACCGGGGCTTCATCGTGCACCCGCGCTACTTCGAGCGGGCGCGCGGCCTCGACGCCGCCGGGCGCAACGCCCTGCAGCTCGACTCCTTCCTCTGGCCCACCCGCTGGGCCATGGCGAGGGAGCGCGAGCTCCACGCCGGGGACGTCATCGCCTACGACGAGGGCGTCCACTTCCTCAACGA
Organism: Myxococcaceae bacterium; assembly: GCA_004297725.1. GTDB lineage: Bacteria > Myxococcota_A > Polyangia > Polyangiales > SCUS01. The sequence goes on from SCUS01000052.1 coordinate 35,086, forward strand.
CCTCTTCAACCACGACTTCGGCCCGCGCGTGGAGTTCGTCTCCAACCGCCTCGCCCCGGCGGCCTACCTCGCCCGCATCCGCGCCCTCCGCGCGAAGTGGGTCGGCGTCACCCGCGGAACGGCCGCCGAGCAGAGCCTCGTCGAGGCCGGCGCGGAGTTCCTCTTCCAGACCCCGGACTCCCCGATGGCGATGTACCGCATGCCCGCCTCACGGCCGTGACCTCGCCGCCCTCCGCGCTCCGCCCGCTCGCCCTCGGCCTCGCCGCCACCGCCGCCACCCGCCTCGCCGCCGCGGCCCTCTTCCCCATCCCCCCCCGCTGGGACGGCTACTTCTACCTCCTCCACGCCCAGCGCCTCGCCGACGGTCACGGCTTCTCCGACCTCGTCACCTCCCGACCGACGGGCTTCTATCCCGTCGGCTATCCCTTCGCGCTGTCGATCCCGCTGCGCCTCGGGCTCTCCCCCTTCGCCGCCGTCGTCGCGCTCAACCTCCTCGCCAGCCTCGTCACCACCGCCGCCGTCGTCCTCGTCGCCGCCCGCGACCGCGACCCTCGCGCACCCGCCCGCGCCGCCCTCGCCGCCGCGCTCTACCCCGGCCTCGCCCTCTGGTCGTGCGCCGCCATGAGCGAGACCCTCGCCGCCTCGCTCCTGGTGCTCGCCCTCGCCCTCGCCACGCAGTCCCCTTCGCGCGACCGCCACCCCCTCCTCGCGGGCGCCCTCCTGGGCCTCGCCGCCCTCGTCCGCCCCCCCTCGCTCTTCGCCCTCGCGGCCATCCCCGCCGCCGCCCCGGCCGGCCGCCGCGCCCGCGCCGCCGCCCTCGCCGCCCTCGCCGCCCTCGCCGTCCTCGCCCCGTGGACCGCCCGCAACGCCCGCTCCCTCGACGCCCCCGTGGTGGTCAGCACCAACGCCGGATCGAACCTCCTCATCGGCACCCTCGACGACGCCCGCGGCGGCTACCTCCGCCCCGCCCAGCCGCCCCGTTGCAGGCTGCTGCACGGCGAGGTCGCCCGCGACCGCTGCCTGCGCTCCGAGGCGCTCGACCGCATCGCCTCCGACCCGCTGCGCTGGGCCCGCCTCGGCGTGCAGAAGCTCGCCCTCACCTTCGGCTGGGAACACGACCCGGTGAGCTACGTCCGCGAGCCCGAAGCCCCCCTCCGCGCCGACCGCACGACCCTCGCCCTCACTGCGCTCTGCACCCTCGCGTGGTGGTCGCTGCTCGCGCTCTCGTGGCGCCATGGCAGTGCGCTCGATGCGACGGCCCGCGCCGTGGCCGTCACCGCCGCGACCCTCGCGCTCACGCACTTCGTCTTCCTGGGAGCCGACCGCTACCACCTGGTGCTGGTGCCCTCGCTGCTGCTCCTCGCGCCCCGCTCCTCGAGGAGGGCGACCGCCTCGTGAGCGCCCTCCTCTGGTCGCTGCTGGCGGTGCTGCTGCGCGTGGCGTGGCTGCGCGCCGTCCCTCCGGTGGCGGCCTGGGACGGGGTGGTCTACGAGCGCACCGCCTCGCGCATCGCCCAGGGAATGGGCTTCGTCGACACGTACAACAACCTCCCGCCATTCCTCCCGACCGCCTTCTACCCGGTGGGCTACCCCGGGATGCTCGCGCTGGCCCAGATGCTCCTCGGCCCGGGTCTCTGGGTCGCCGGCGCGCTCAACGTGCTGGCCGCCGCGATCACCACCGCCGCGGTCTTCGCCCTCTCCCGACGCGCCTGGGGAAGGCCCGCGGCGCACCTCTCCGCCGCCCTCTACGCGCTCTCCCCGGGGGCGGTGCTCTACACCTCCACCCTCATGACCGAGACCGTCTCCGCGGCGCTGCTCGTCGGAGCCATCGCCCTCGCGGAGTCCTACGCCCGAGGACGCCCCGCCCGCTTCGCCCTCTCCGCGGGCCTGGTCTTCGGCGTGGCGGGCCTGGTGCGCCCACAATCACTGCTGCTCGCCCCCGTGGTGGCGCTGCTCTCCTCGCCCTCGCCCCGCCTTTCCGACCGCGTGCGCGCCGTCGCCCTCGTCGGCGTGGCCTGCGTCGCGGTGGTGCTGCCGTGGACCATCCGCAACTGCCGCGTCCTCGACGGCTGCGCGCTGGTCTCCGTCAACGGCGGCTCCAACCTCTTCATCGGCACCGACCCCGAGGCCCACGGAACCTACCGCGACCTTCGCCGAGGCGAGGGCTGCGGCCCCGTGCTCACCGAGGTCGCCAAGGACCGCTGCTACGGCGACCTCGCCGTGCGCCGCATCGCCGCGCACCCTGCCCGCTGGCTCTCGCTGATGCCCGCCAAGCTGCAGGCCCTGCTCGACTACGAGGTCTCCCCCGCCTACTACCTCCGCGAGGCGGGCGCCCTCTCCGAGGCCACCGCCGAGCGCGCGGCCCGCTGGCTCACGGCCTTCCATCGCCTGGTGTGCGCCCTCGCCCTGCTGGCGCTCATTGCCCGCCGTGGCCCGATGCCCCGCGCCGCGACGCTCTGCCTCGGCGCGGTCGCGGGCTCGCTCGCCGTGCACGCGGTCTTCTTCGGAGGCGACCGCTACCACATGGTCTTCCTCCCGCTGCTCGCCGTGCTCGCGGGCGCCGTGCTCTCCCCGGCGAGAGAGCGATGACCCCCCGCTCCCCCGGGCACCGCACCGCCACCGCCGCGCTCTTCGCCCTCGCCCTCGCGGCGCGCCTCGCCTTCGGCCTGCTGGTGCGCGTCCCTCCCGCCTGGGACGGCGTGCTCTATGAGCGCGGCGCCCTCGGCCTCGCCCGGGGCCTCGGCTACTCGTGCTTCCTCTTCGGCCCCGCGGCCGACCCTTCGGTGCCGACCGCGTTCTATCCCGTGGGCTATCCCGCCTTCCTGGGAGCCCTCTACCGCCTCTTCGGCGTCTCCCCGCTGACCGTCGTGGTGAGCGGCGCCCTCCTCGGAGCCATCACCGTCGCGCTCTCCCACCGCCTCGCACTCCGCTGCGGACCCGCCCTCGCGGCCCACGGCGCCGCGCTGCTCTTCGCCCTCGCGCCGGGCCCGGTGGTCTTCTCCGTCACCCCGATGAGCGAGACCCTCTGGGGCGCCCTGCTCACCGCGACGGCGCTGGTGCTCTCGAGGGCCTCCTCCCCTCCGCGCACCCCGCAGCTCCTCGCGGCGGGCGCCCTCCTCGCCGCAGCGGTGTACGTCCGCCCGCAGGCCCTGGTGCTGGTCCCGCTGCTGCCCGCGCTGCTGCCCGGAACGCTCGCCCAGCGCCTCCGCCGCGCCGCCCTGGTCGCCGCGACCGTGGCCGCGCTGGTCGCCCCATGGACGGCGCGCAACTGCCTCGCCCTCGACGGCTGCGCCATCGTGAGCACCAACGGCGGGAGCAACCTCGCGATCGGGGCCGTGCCTCGCGCCACGGGGATGTACCTCACGCTCACCCGCGCCGACGGCTGCGCTGGCGTCGTGGGAGAGCGGGCGAGAGAGCGGTGCTGGCAGCGGGTGGCCACGAAGTCGGTGCGGCGCGACCCCTGGCGCTGGGTGCGCCTTGCGTGGCCCAAGCTCTACTTCACCTACGCCAACGAGACCTTCCCCGCGGACTACCTCCGCGAGGCCCGTCCCGACCTGCTCGACGCGCGCCGCAACGCCCGCCTCCGCGACTGGATGACCTGGACCTGGTGGCCCCTCTGGGTCTTCGCCCTGCTCGGAGCCCTTCCCCTCCCCTTCCGGCGCCCCCTCGCCCCGGCGGGCAGGCTCTCGCTGGCGACCGTCGCGGCCGCCACCGCCACGCACCTCGTGGTCTTCGGCGGCGACCGCTACCACCTCCCCCTGGCGGGCTTCATGGTCGCGCTGAGCGCCGCGGCCTTCCGCGGTCTCACGCGAGGTGACCGCAGGCCGGACCGCAAGGCGGAGTGAGCGACCACTCCCTCATCGCGTCCCGCCCCGGACGATCGACGTGCACCTTGTCGTCGACGACGGTCACCCAGTTCAGCGGGATGTAGTGATGAAGCCCCTGGGCGTCCCGGTTGAGCTCGATCATCTCGTCGCCGATGAGGCGATCGACCACCGCGAACTCCGAGTCCTCTGATCCGACCACCGGCATTGCCGGGCGGATGCTGCTGATGTCGACCATGGCGAATCCTCCCAACGACGAGGTTGTGCACTGATCGTTCCAGCGTGCCGAGACCGCATCGCGCGCTGCGGGAGCTCCACCCTCGGGAGTGCAGAATCGCCACGCCCCCCGGTCAGGTGTGTCGCGAAGGTTCAGCCCTCGTCTCCGCCCACCGACATCTCTCGAGGCATCCGACGCTTTCCCTGGAGATCCGACCGATTCCGTCGCTCGCGTCGTTGAAAAGTTCGCCCTGCGAGAGACCGCGCTTAGAGTCCGTTCACACCGCGGACGGGCGATATCAGGGGTGAGCGCCGGTCGTGGGACGTCTCCGTCGTGGGAGGCGCTCGCGCCCGCTTGCTCACCCCTCCGACCCTCACTCCGCGCCCATGGACGCATGACCTCGTTCGACCTGCTGATCCATCGCGCTCCGACCCGCTCCCCCCGGGCCGAGGTTCGCGGTTCCGTCGCCGCCGAAACCTCCCCGGTCACCGAGGGGGCGCACCTTCTCGACCTCGACCTCGCGGGTCAGCGCTGCACCCTCGCGCAGGACGCCGAGAACGCCGCCTACCTCCTCCGCGACGTCGCGGCGGCGCTGGTGCCGGTGCTCGAGGGCCGCGCCGCCAAGGCCCAGGTCGTCGCCCACGACACCCCCTGGGAACTCTGCTTCGTCCCAGGCGACGACACCCTCCTGGTCAGCGTCTTCCGCGGAGGCCCGGTGCCCGAGGTGCGCGTGCTCGACCGCGCCGTCGGCGTCACCGAGCTCCTCGCCGCCCTGCGCCGCGCCGCCACCGCGCTGCCCTCCCCCGCCGACGGCCTCGACGCCCTCCTCGACCGCCTCGAGGTCCAGGCCGGTCACCGCCTCGCCGCGCCGGTGCGAGGCCCGGCCACCATGCTCCAGTGGGAGAGCCGCCCGGGCTCCCTCGGCGACGACGCGCTCTCCGTGAGCTTCCAGGCGCTCAGCCCCGGCGAGGCCCCCTCCCGCCGGGAGAGCGCCCAGTCCGACCTCCACGCGCTGCTCGTCCAGGGTCGCGTGGGCATCAGCCTCCGGGGCCGAGGCGTCGAGCTCGCCCCGGGCTTCGTCGTGCTGCAGTTCGAGCGCCTCGTCGCGCTCTGCCGCCCGCTGCTCGAAGCCTGGGCCGCGCGCCGCCCGCTGCACCTCCGGATGCAGGTCTCCGACCTCTCGCTGGGCCTTCGCCTCTCGGCCGACGAGCGCCTCGCCCTCACCTTCACCCGCAGCCCCGGGGGCTCGGTCACCCTGCCCGCGCTCTCGCCCGAGGCCCTCATCACCCCGGTGCTCGACGGCGCCCTCGCCCTCGCCGCCGCGCTCTCCCGCTGCGACCGAAGCCTCGCCCGCAACCTCCGCCTCCGCGCGCTCCGCCACGAGGCCCGCGCGCTGCGCCGCTGGCTGCGCAACCTCGGCCGCAACGACCGCCGCACCAACCCCGACCCCTCGCTCTACCAGGTCGCCGCCGAGCCCCCGGCCGCGCGGGTCGCGGCCGACGCGCTCGACCTGAGGGACGCCACGCGGCTGCGCTACACCGCCCGCTGGCGCGCGGAGATCGAGGGCCTCGACCTCGCCGGGACGCTCCTCTGCGGCGATCGGCTGATCGTCCCCGGAGCCCGGGAGCTCCACGCGCTCGACCGCATGACCGGGACGGCGATCTGGTCGGTGCCGGTGCCCCGCGCCTCGACCACGCTGGCGGGCGACGCGCTGCTCCGTCAGAGCCCCCGAGGAGAGATCGAGCTGCGCGCCTCCTCCAGCGGCGAGGTGCTCTGGACCACCCGCATCACCCCCCGCGTCGGGACCCTCTGCCTCCCCCACGCCGTCACCGCCCCGGGTCTGCCCCGGCTGGTCATCGTGGCCGAGGGGGAGCGCCGCCTCGTGGCCCTCGACCTGCGCACCGGCGAGCCCCGCTGGAGCTTCACCGCCCGCCACGCCGGAACCTTCCGGATGCGCCGCGCGGGTCGCCTCCTGGTGGTGGTCTCCGGGGACGCCACGGTGACCGCGCTCGACCTCGCGAGCGGCGAGGTGGTCTGGCGCTTCGGCGATCGGGTTCCGTTTCACACCACGCCGCTGCTGCACCGCGACCAGCTCTTCGCCGTCGCGGGCGAGGCCACCCGCGGCGCCGCCCGGCTCTACGCGCTCGACGCCTACGCGGGGGAGCACCTCTGGTCGTGCGCCATCGACGCGACCGTGTGCGCCCCCGCCTGCGTCACCAAGGACACCGTCGCCGTGCCCGTCTCCACCCGCGAGGGCGTGATGCTGGAGGGCCGCTCGGTCTCCGACGGCGTCGTGCGCTGGCAGACCGCCCTCAGCGCCGTCGCGGGCTCCAACGCCCGCCCCGCCGTCACGGCCTTCGACGACCTCTTCGTCGCCAACCTCCCCACCGGCCGCGTGCTCGCCGTCGACGCCGGCGACGGATCCACCCGCTGGTCCCGCACCCTGCGCGCCCCCCTCGGGGACGACCTCCCCCGGCGCCTCGACCCGCAGCTCCGCTCCGGCGCCCTCTTCGTCCCCCAGAGCGCCCTGGCGGTGCTCCGCCCTCGCGATGGCGCCGTGCTCGCCGAGCTCGACGCCTGCGACCTCGTGCCCGACCTGGTGCGCGTCGACGAGCAGTGCGCGGTCTACGTCGCCGAGGAGAGCGGCCACCTCGGCTGCTACGAGCCCGGCGCCCGCCTCCGGGTGATCCGCCCGGTCTGACCGCAGCGCCCGAGGCCGCGGGTCACATCTGCGTGCACTGCCAGTCGCGCGAGGTGCAGGCCGGCGTGTTGTGGCAGCTGATGCAGCGGGTCACCCGCCCGTCCTCGAGCACCTGACGGTCGCTCGCCCTCACCCTCTGCCAGTGCCAGTCGCCGTGCGCCGCGTCGTAGCCCGCGGGCTCCTTGCGCATCACCGTCCAGCCGATGATCGTCGAGCAGGTCGGGTCGGCGTACTCCTCCTTGATCACGATCGAGCCCACCGGGAGGGTGCGGCCCTCCACCCGGTAGTTGGCCATCGCCTCGGGGCTGGTCACCACGCGGATGTTGCTGATCGAGGGCGTGCCGGCGCCGTAGCTGGAGATGTGCTCGAAGGTCATCCGGCACCCGCGCACCTCGGGAAAGCGCGAGGCGTAGTCCGAGGGCACCAGCGAGGTCGGAGGAGGCGTCTCCTCCGGACCGCAGCCAGCCGAGAGGAGCGAGAGGGAGAAGGAGAGGGAGAGGAAGGTCGCGACGCGGGCCATGGGCCCCGAGGATAGCGCGAAGCTCAGCGCATCATCACGACGCGGATGCGCTGGTTGTACGTGTCGGCCACGAAGAGCCGGCCGGCGGTGTCGGTCTCGACGCCGTAGGGGCGGTCGAGCAGCGCCAGCGTGGGCGAGGCGCCGTCGCCCTGGAACCCTCGCATCCCGCAGCGACCCGCGACGGTGCGGATGTTCCCGTCGGGGCCCACCGCGCGCACGCAGGAGTTCTGCGTGTCGGCGATGTAGAGCGTGCCGTCGGGGCCGACGTCGACGTCCGTGGGCTGGTTGAGCGTGGCCATGGTGGCCGGTCCGCCGTCGCCGGTGGCGCCCACGGTGCCGGTGCCCGCGACGGTGGTGATCACCCCGGCGGCGTCCACCCGACGGATCACGTTGTTGCCCGTGTCGGCGATGTAGAGGTTGCCCCGGCTGTCGAAGTCGATGCGCCCCGCGGGCGAGGCCGCCTGGCCCACCGGGTTGCGGAGCTGCGCCATCAGCGCCGGACCGTTGTCCCCGGCGTAGCCCGCCATCCCGGTGCCCACCACGGTGTTGATGACGTCCATGCCGTTGACCCGGCGGATGCGCTGGTTGGCCTGGTCGGCGATGTAGACCTCGCCCGAGGGAGAGATCGCCACGCCGACCGGGAGGTCGAGCACCGCGTTGAGCGCCGGGCCGCCGTCACCGCCGAAGTTGCGGCCGCCGGTGCCGCAGAGGTCCTCGATCATCGAGCCCGCGGTGCCGACGTTGCGCACCCGCTTGATCATGCTGTTGTGCCACGCGGCGATCAGCATGTTGCCCTGCGCGTCGAAGGCGATGGCCGTCGGGTGGTTGAGCCGATGGCGCAGCGCGGGACTCGGGACCCGAGGCGCCCCGAGGGGGATGGGCGGATCTTCCCCGTCGGAGAGCTCGCCGGTGCCGACCACGGTGCGCACCGTGCCATCGGGGGCCTGCTCTCGGACGACGTGGTTGTTCCAGTCGAGGAAGTAGAGCCGGCCGTTGGGGCCGAGGGTCATGTCGAGCGGGAGGTAGGTCCGCGACGCGGTGCCCGCGACGTCGTTGACGCCGACGCCCGCCTCGCCGTTGCCGATGATGGTGCAGATGGTGCCCGCGGCGGGCCTGCACGACACCGGACCCACCGGCGTGACCGGCGTGTCGTTGGCGATGCCGCAGGTGCTGGCGAGGGCCTCGTCCTCGGTGAGCACCGAGGCGCAGGGATCGGTGGTGCAGCTCGCGGCGACGGCCGCGAGGGCGAGCAGGGAGAGGGGGGAAGGCGCGCGCATCGTTCGCTCCATGGAGATCATCGCCAGACCCGGCGCACGCGGTCGTTGAGCGTGTCGCAGATGAAGAGGTTGCCCTGCGCATCGAAGGCGATGCCGTGCGGGCGGTAGAGGTCCGCCGCCACCGCCGGACCGCGGTCGCCGCCGTAGCCGCGGCGGCCGGTGCCCGCGACGGTGGTGATCACCCCGGTGGCGAGGTCGAGCGCCCGGATGCGGTGGTTGTTGGTGTCGGCGATGTAGAGCCGGCCGTCGGGGCCGAACTCGAGGTCCTGCGGCGAGTAGAGCTGCGCCATCGTCGCGGGGCCGTTGTCGCCGCCGAAGCCGAAGGCGCCGGTGCCTGCCACGGTGGTGATGGTGCCGCTGGCGAGCTCGATGCGCCGGATGCGGTGGTTGCCGGTGTCCGAGAGGTAGAGGTTGCGGCCCTCGCGATCGAGCACGATGCCGCCTTCGGGCTCGGGGTTCTCGCCGCCCTGCCAGTTGAAGGTCGCCATCATGGCGGGGCCGTTGTCGCCGCCGAAGCCGCGCATCCCGACGCCCGCGATGGTGGTCATGGTCTGCGCCGCGAGGTCGAGCCGACGGACGCGGCCGTTGCCCTGGTCGAGCAGGTACATCACGGTGCCCGAGGCATCGAGCGCGCCCTTGGAGGGCTGCTTGAGGCGGGCCATGGCGAAGGGTCCGTCGACCCAGCCCGGGCCGCGGCCGAGGGGGACGTAGGTCATGCCCGTGGCGGGGTCCCACCGGCGGATCTTGTGGTTGTGCCAGGCCACCACCAGCAGCCGCCCGTCGGCCTGGAACATCAGGTCGGTCGGGTGGTTGAGCGCCACGGTGGTGCCCAGGACGCCGGGCTCGGTGAGGTCGCCGGTGGTGTTGGGGGGCCCGTCGCCCGGCTCCTCGACGCCCATGATGGTCTCGAAGGTGCCGGTGGCGGTGACCCGTCGGATGCGGTGGTTGTTCCAGTCGAGGATGATGGGTCGGCCGTCGGGCGCGAACTCCATGTCCATCGGCCAGTACATCATCGACTCGCGCAGCGGACGGCCGTCGCCGTTGAAGCCCGCGACCCCTGCGCCCGCGTACGTGCAGATGTTGCCCGGGGTCTGGTCGCAGCGGGTGATGGACTCCGGCGTCACGATGGGCGAGCGGGGGATGGCCTCGCCGAAGCGGTAGATCACGCCGCGCGCGAGGGCCGCCGTCTGGAGGTCACCGCCGACGGTCCAGATGGCCCCGGTGGGGTCGACCCAGACGGCGTGGAAGTCGAGCTGGGTGCGCGGCGGGCGGGCGACCTGGCGCCACGACCCGCTGCGGCGCTGGTAGAGCGAGCCGCCGTTGCCCACCGCGAGGGCGGAGCCCGACTCGGGGACGAACACCCCGCTGAGCCTCGGGGCGGTCTCGATGGTGACCGCGCGCCACGGGGTCGAGGGACCGTCGGACTCCAGCACGATGCCCGAGACGTTGCCGCCCACCGCGTAGCGCTGGCTGCCCCGCCCGTGCACCGTGAACAGCGGCCCCCGACCCGAGTCCGGAACCGTCTCCCTCGACCAGGCCGAGCCGTTCCAGTGGAGCAGCGCCCCGTTGGTGCCGCAGACCGACACGTCGTTGGCCGCGCTGCCGTAGACCTTGTACCAGATGGTGGTGTCGTTGAGCCCGCCGGGGGCCTGCTGCGCCGACCACGCGGTGCCGTCGTAGTGCCAGAGCACGCCGGTGTTGCCGTCGGTGTTGCCGCCCACCGCCCAGACGTCGTTGGCGCTCGCGCCCCACACGCCGAAGAGGGTCGGCGTGCTCGCGGGCGTGGTCATGCGCTGTGTGACGCCGCGGACCGGGTCGTAGCGCAACACCGTGCCCTCGCTTCCCACCATGTAGACCTGCGTCGGAGAGACGCCGTGGACCCACCAGAGGCTCCCTCGCCCGGCGCCGGTGTCGATGCGGGTCCAGCGCGTTCCATCGAAGTGGAGCGCCTGGGGGCCGGTGCCGTCGTTGGCGTCGGCGCCGACGGCGTAGACATCCGACGCGGTGGTGCCCCAGATGGAGAGCATCGCGCCCGGCAGGTCGGACTGCACCGCCTGCCATTGAAAGCTCGGTGGGATCTCATCGGCACAACCCGACACAGCCCCCACCGCCGCTACCACCAGCGCAATTGCGCCCAGTCCTGCACCAGATCGAAATGCCATCGTCGCTCCTTATGCTCCGCGGCGACCACCCACAGCACGAGCCGTACCTCAGGCATCATAGCCGCCTTGTCTTGGGATCGTGAAGGACCCTAGGTTCCGATGTTAGTCTGGCCCGCGCGATGTCACCGTGGGCCGTGCTCGTAGTTGCACTCGGCGGTACGCTCTGGGTCGGCTGCACCGAGGCCGAGGTCATCGAGGTCGACGCGGGCCTCCCCGCCCACGACCTCGGCACCATCGACGACGACGTCACGGAGCCCGAGGACGCGGGCCTCGCCGAGGACGCGCTGATCGACGCGCAGGACGACGTGCCCGGCGACGAGGGCGAGGAGCCCGACCGGCCGCCACCCCGCGACGTGGGCCCGCCGCGGATGCTGACCTGCGGACCGAAGGCGCGCGTCGAGGATCCGTCGGGCGACACGGTGGTGATCGGCAACGAGGCGGGAGGGCGCTTCACGCTGGTGCTCGACGTGGCGATCGCCAACGTGGGGGTGATCGCGCGCCAGCCGGTCGACCTGACGCTCAACGGCGACTTCGTGAGGAGCGTGCGGGTGGTGCACTTCGTCGGCGAGGGCGCCGCGGCCTCGACGCTCTACGCCCCGCGCGGGGTGGCCCTGGAGCGAGGCGGAACCCCTGCGGCGCCCTTCGCGGACGTCACCGGGCACAGCACCATGAGCTGCGCGAGCGACTGCCAGCCGGGTCGCCTCCCGAGCGACCGCGGGTGCAACTCCCCGGCGCAGGTGACGACGTACTTCGAGCGACGCTTCGGCGAGGGTCGACGGATGCTGCACCTGCAGACGAGCACCCTCGACGGGCTCTATGTGTTCGCGGGCCGAGGCGGCTGCTGCCTGCCGTAGCCGACGCGCTCAGGTGCCCGGTCGCCTCGGAGGCGGACCCTCGACCCTCGGCGGCGTCCCCACGATCGGCAGCCGTCGATGCGCCGAGTGCGCTGCGTAGTGGGCCCGCACCACGTCGGCCATCAGGTCGATGAAGGCCGGCGAGTCATTGACCGCCCTCGCCCGGGTCATCGCGAGCCCGACGGCGTCGCAGGTCGCGCGCAGCTCGTGGTCGAGGTCGTAGAGCACCTCCACGTGGTCGCACACGAAGCCGAGCGGAGACACCACCGCGGCCTCAAGGCCCTTCGCCCGCTCGGCCTTGAGGTAGTCGTTCACGTCGGGCTCCAGCCACGGGTCTTCCGGACGCCCGCTCCTCGACTGGAACACCAGCGCGTACTCCGTTCGCCCGAGGCGCTCCATCACCAGCCGCGCGGTCTCCTCCAGGTTGGCCACGTAGCGGCTGTCGTTGGCCATGCTCGTCGGGATGCTGTGCGCGGTGAACACCACCCTCGCCCCGGCGCGCTTCTCCGCCGGCAGCCGGGAGAGCGCCTCGGCCACGCTCTGCGCGTTGGCCAGCACCAGGCCCTCGTGCGCGAACCAGTCGCCCACGAAGCTCACCTCCACGTCGGCCAAGGCCCTCGCGGCGAGCTCCTTCCGGGCGTCGGCCACGTTCACCTTGTACTGCCCGCAGCTCGAGTAGCTCTTGTGCCCCGCGGTGATGAAGCCCACCGCCCGACGCACCCCCGCGCGAGACATCTCGGCGAGCGTGTCCGCCAGGAAGGGCCGCCAGTTGCGCATCCCCACGTAGACCGGGATCGTCGGCCCGTAGGCCTGCAGCCGCTGCTCCAGCCCCTTCGCCTGGGCCATGGTGAGGGCGGTGATGGGCGACACGCCACCGAAGAGCTCGTAGTGGCGCGCCACCTCCGCCAGGCGCTCGGGGCTCACCCTCCGGCCGCGCAGCACGTTGTCGAGGAAGGGGCGGATCTCGTCCATCCCCTGCGGCCCACCGAAGGACAGCACCAGCACCGCATCGAAGGGGCGCATCACCGAAGGTCGTTCGCTCATCGTCTCAGCGGCCTTGGATGCTCAGATGCCCGCGTCGGTCGCGCGCTTCCACCCGGAGCCCGCCATCACCTTCGCGCCGATGCGCCGCCACTGAGCGTGCGCGTGCTCCCTCAGGCCCGCGGCCTCCAGCAGCGAGCCCACGGTCTCGCCCTCCAGGTCGGCCCCCAGCGCGACGAGCTCCTCGGCGATCGTCGCCCGCAGCGCCGCGCGCTTCGCGTTGTGCGCCACCACCCCCGGCGCCAGCGCGTCGACCTCGGCCCACGCCACGCGCCGCAGCCGCTTCGCGCCCTCCGCCTCGGTACCCTCCAGGGCCTTCGCCACCCCGGCGCCCCAGCGCCTTCCGAGGGCCCTCGAGGTCTCGTCGCTCTTCAGCCGCTCGGCGATGCGCTGCTGCACGTTGGACATCGCGCCGTCGACGAAGTCCCCCACACGGTCCATGAGCTGCCGCTGGATCTCCTCGCCGACGCCGCCCAGCATCTTGCCCGCGGCCTTCGCGCCGAAGGACAGCGCCCCCCGGAGCATGCCCCCGCCCACCGCCGCGGCGGCGCCTCCCCCGGAGCCCGCCTTCTGCACGAAGGACGTCAGCGCCTCGGTGAGCGTCGCCTTCACCCCGTCGCGCACCCGATCGCTCGCCACCAGCTCGTCGACCATCTTCGGCGGCAGCGGGCGCGGCCGACCCGCGCGCTCCACGATGCGCGCCGCGGCCTCCTCCGGGAGCCAGTCACGGAGCTTCACCTCGCTCTTCGCCGCGCGGTCGATCAGCCGGTCGCGCAGCGGCACCCAGAGCCGCTCGTTCCAGTGGGCGACGCGCTCGGGGTCGCCCAGGTGGTCGAGCGCCGAGAGCGCCGCCTCGGGGTCGATGAAGGCCCCCACGGGCTGCGCGCAGAGGCGCTCGAAGGAGTCGTCGAGGAGGCTCAGGAGGTCGGCGTCGGGGGCTTCCATGGACGGGCGTTGTACCGCAGCCGTCGTGTGGCGAGATCTGAAACTAGAGGGCCGTCGTGTCGGCCGGCAGCGCGACGATGAACTCCGAGCCGGTGCCGAGCCCCGCGCTCTCGGCGTGCACCTGGCCCCCGTGCAGGGCCACGATCTCCCGGACGATGAAGAGCCCCAGGCCGAGGCCCGAGAGGCACTTCTGTCGCTCGTCGACCTGACGGAAGCACTCGAAGATCACCTGCAGGCTCTTGGGCTCGATGCCGCAGCCGTGGTCGATGATCGAGAGCTTCACCTCGGGCCCGCGCCCGCTCGTCACGTGCTCGCCGCGCACCACGACGGTGCTGCCCGCGGGCGAGTACTTCATCGCGTTGGTGAGCAGGTTGAACAGCACCTGCGAGAGCCGCTCGGCGTCGCCCCGGACGAAGAGCCCGGGGCTCACGTGGCACGAGACCGTGATCTCACGCTGCGCGGCGATCGGGCCGATGGCCTCGATGGCCTGCCGGGCGAGCACCCCCAGGTCGAGCCGCGTCGGGACCACCGCCAGCTTGTGCGCGGTCAGCCGCGACACGTCGAGAAGGCGGTCGAGCAGCACCGCCTGGGTGAGCGCGGTGCGCTCGATGACGGCCATCGCCCGGGTGTGCGCCTCGGTGTCGAGCCGGTCGCGACGCACCAGCGCCGCCCAGCCCAGGATCACGTTGATCGGCGTCCGAAGCTCGTGGCCGAGGATGGCCAGCACGCGGTCTTTCGCCCGGTTGGCCGCGTCGAGCTCCTGCCAGGTGGGGCAGCTGTCCGAGGGGCGGTCGCCCGGCAGACGGTCGATGGAGTCACGGAGCAGCTCGAGGTGCTCGTCGATGGGGCGGGCGCACCAGAGCACCCCGTTGCCCACCGTGGTGGCGCGAAGGATCACCCGCGTCTTGGTGCTGCCCACGGCCTCGAGCCCGAGGGTCACCTCCACCGCCCCTTCGGCGCGCAGCACCCTCAGCGCCGCCGCGATGCGGGCGCTGTTGCCGCCCTCGATCACCGACTCGAAGGGCCGCCCGATGAGCGCCGAGGGCTCGACCCCGAGCAGCCGCCCCGCCGCCAGGTTGACCTCGCGGATCACCCCCAGCGGATCGGCGCGGAGGTAGGGGTCGATCGCCAGGTCGAAGAGGTCGCGGTACCGCCGACGCTCGAACTCGAGCGCCCGCCTCGTCGACTCCAGCTCGTCGTACTCCGCCTGCAGCACCTCCCGCGCCGCGCAAAGCTCCCGATGCTCAAGCTGCAGACGCTCGAGCGCGTCTCGCAGCAACGACGGATCCTGCCCCTCCGGCGGCACCCTGATGCCAAAGCGCGGAGGCAGCTCCTGCATGCGATCGAGCACGCTGGAGAACTCACGCACCCTCGCCTTGAGCGACCCCGAAGTGTCCCCCTCCACCGCTTGATCAAATGATCTCACGCCCCACCTCCCGCCTGATAAAGCCACTGAGGGCGGAGCTCCGCAAGTCGGGTGCAAGGCAAATCGTGCCTTGGATCACACATCCAATAGGGGCACCAAATTTCTACACATTTCCTCGGAGCGCGCTCGATCGCCCGGCCATTCAGCCGCGCAGCTCGCGGGCGCGCAGCGCGAGGCCGCTCGCGACGGAGGTGAGCTCGTCGCCCGCGCGGAGCCGGTCTTCGCCGAAGCGCTCGATGAAGATCTTCCGCACCGCGGGCACCATCGAGGTGCCGCCGGTGAGAAACACCCGGTCGACCTCCGAGGCCTTCACCCCGGTGTTGGCGAGCAGCCTGTCGATGCAGCCGCGCAGCAGCTCCAGGTCACCGGCGATCCAGCGCTCGAAGTCGTCGCGGCTGACGGGCAGGTCGATGTCCACCGGATCGTCGACGAAGCGGAGGTTCACCCGGCCTTCGCGGGAGAGCTTCACCTTGGTGCCCTCGACCGCGCGGTGAAGGTCGAAGCCGAGGTCCTCCTCGACCAGGTGCAGCAGCGCCGAGAGCGCCCTCGGGTCGGGGCACTGGTCGCGCATGTCCTTCACGAAGCGCAGGGTCTCCCGGCTGCGCAGGAAGGACAGGTGATGCCACCGGCGCACCCGCTCGTAGAGCCACGAGGGCACGGAGATCTCCTTGCCGTCGAGGTAGGAGCGGTACGTCGTCCCCTTGCCGAGCCGGGGCGAGATCACCGCGTCGACGATCTGTCCGTCGAACACGTCGCCCGCGAGCCCGACCCCCTCGGTGCCCAGGATGCGCTTCGCCGACGGGTCGCGCCGCGCGCCCGGCCCCACGCGCACGAGGCAGAAATCGCTGGTGCCGCCGCCGAAGTCGCCGATGAGCACCAGCTCGTCGTGGTCGAGCCGGGACTCGTAGAAGTACGCCGCGCCGACGGGCTCGTACTCGAAGATCACGTCCTCGATGCCCGCGAGCGCCAGCGAGGCCCGCAGCCGGTCGAGGGCGCGCTGCTCGTCCTCGGGCGTGTCGGCGTTGGAGAACCTCACCGGGCGGCCGACCACCAGGCCCTTCACCACCGAGGAGGGGTCGCCCAGCGCGTCGCCGCACTGCGCCCGGATGCCGCGCACGATCAGCGCGATCAGCTCCTCGAGGGTGTAGTTGCGCTCGAAGACCGTGGTCGAGCGCAGCAGGTCCGTCGGGAGGTACGACTTGAGCGACTGGATCAGCCGCCCCGGGCCCTGCGCGTCCCGGTAGCGCTCGAGGGCCTGCGGACCGGAGTGGGCGCGCACGCCGGAGCGAGGGTCGCGGTCGCTCGGATCGAAGAAGAGCACCGAGCGGAAGGTGCTGCTCGGGCCCTCGCGGGTGGCGAAGCGCACGAGCTCCGAGCGGCCGTCGGCGCGCGCGACCGCGAGGGCGCTGTTGGTGGTTCCGAAATCGAGGCCGATGAAGCGGTCCATGGACGAGGGGGCCTCCGAAGGGGGAACGTTCTCCGCGTCCCGTCGCGAAGAAGGGGGCGGGCGCGATAGCAAAGCCCCTCCGCCGTAGCAACTCCCCTCCTTCGGCCATTGGGGGATGTGCGCTAGTCTCGACCTCCCCCCCGATGCGCGCCCGCTGGATCGTCCTCGCACTGTGCTGCTGCCTCGTCGGCGCGCTCCTCGCGCTGCGCCCCGCCCCCGTCGACGCCCAGCAGACCGGCGGCAGCTTCGGCGGCTCGCGCTGGGGCAGCGGCGGCGGCGGCTCCTCGGCGCCCACCAAGACCTGGGGGCAGAAGACCGGCGGCGTGTCGCGCCCCTCGTCCTGGGGAAGCTCGTACGACTACGGCCGAAGCCGCAACCGCTACGACCACAGCAGCGGAGGCGGCGAGTGCGCGGCCTCCCTCGCGATGATCACCATGGGCCTGATCGGTGGTCTGGTGGTGGGACGTCGCGAGCGCCGCAAGCGCCCCTGAGTAATCCTCCAGCCCGTCATGGCACCGAAGCCCGTCAGCCTCACCCTCGATCGCGTCGCCCGCGCCCTCCGCTCGCCCGAACGCTGGACCTACGAGGGCGACGTCCGATGGAGGGCCGCGGTGGCGGTGATCCTGAGGGAGCGCGACGGCGCCCTGGAGGTGCTGGTGATCCGACGGGCCGAGCGAGCGGGCGACCGCTGGTCGGGCCACGCGGCGCTGCCCGGCGGCAAGGTGAGCGAGTCCGACACCAGCATCGATGACACCGCCCTGAGGGAGACCCTGGAGGAGGTCGGGCTCGACCTGCGCGCCCTCGGAGCGCGGCGCCTCGGGCAGCTCGACGACCACCCCTCGCTCAAGCAGCGGAGCTGGGCGCGCTTCACCGTGGTGCCCGTGGTCTACGCGATCGAGGGCGACCCCCCGTTGACCCTCGACGCCCGGGAGGTGGCCGAGGCGATGTGGGTGCCCCTCGACGAGGTGCGTCGCACGCAGGGCTCGATGCTGTGGTGGTTCCGGCCGGTGAAGGCCATCCCGGTGAAGCTCCCGATGCGGCTGCCCAGGTGGCAGTGGCGCGGGCTCACCATCTGGGGCCTGACCTACGGAATGCTGCGGGAGCTAATGGATCGGGCGGAGTCGGCGGAGCCCTGAACCCTTACCCGATGCGGTAAGGATTCAGGGTCACCGGGGAGCGGTCACTTCCTGGAGGAGCGACGGCGGCGGCGGAGCGAGGGGATCGCCACCGCGAGCGCGCCCAGGCAGAGCGCGGCGAGGCCCGAGGCGTCGGTGGTGCCAGGGTTGACCGAGCACGCGAAGCCGTCGCCCGCGTAGGTGTACCGGGCGGCGACCACGCCGCCGTCCACGCCGGCGTCGGTGACCCCGGCGTCGGCGCGCGCCACGCAGCGGCCCGCGTTGGTGTCGCAGACCGGCAGCGAGGGGTCGGTGCAGTTGGCGTTCGGGTCGGCCGCCGGGAGCCTCGCGTTGACGCGGTTGGCGCCGTCCTCCCTCGGGTCGCTGTCGGGCACGCAGTCGTTGTCCGAGTCGCGGTCGAGGAAGTCGGGGTTGTCCGACGCGCCGTCGGTGTTCACCGGCGTGTTGAGGTTGGAGCCTCCCTCGTCGCGGTCGAGGTCGCCGTCGCCGTCCGCGTCGAGGTCGCGGTACGAGGGGTTGCCGTCCGCGTCGAAGTCGTCGCCCTCGGAGGGATCGAGCATGCGCTCGACGCGCGTCGGGATGCCGTCGTTGTCGTCGTCCGGATCGAGGTAGTCCGGCCCGTCGGTCATGTCCGTGTTGCGGGGCGAGGCGAAGCCGCCCGTCCCGAGCTCGTCGCGCGTCGGCACCGTGTCGCCGTCGTCGTCGGGGTCGTTCGGGTCGATCATCCCGTCCATGTCGGTGTCGCGCGGCGTGGTGCTGCCGCCCGGGCCGAGCTCGTCGCCGTCGCGGATGGAGTCGCCGTCCGTGTCGGGGTTGTCGGGGTTCGTCCCGATGCGGGTCTCGACGGTGTCGGGGATGCCGTCGCCGTCGCGGTCGCCCGCGGGGCCGCAGGTGCCGGTGAGGCGGGTGCACACCATCCCGGCGGCGCAGTTGTTGTTCGGGTCGGCCGACGGGGCCATCGCGTTGGTGCGGTTGGCGCCGTCCTCCCTCGGGTCGCTGTCGGGCACGCAGTCGTTGTCCGAGTCGCGGTCGAGGAAGTCCGGGCCGTCGGTGCTCCCGGTGGCCATGTCGCTGTTGGCCGGGGTCATCGGGGTGGGGCCCACCTCGTCGCGGTCGAGGTCCATGTCCCCGTCCGAGTCGAGGTCGCGGTAGGACGGATTGCCGTCCATGTCGAAGTCATCGTCGGGCGTCGGGTCGGCCATCCGCTCGACGCGCGTCGGGATGGTGTCGTTGTCGTCGTCCGGGTCGAGCCAGTCGGGGTTGTCGGTCATGTCCGTGTTGCGCGGCATGGCGAACCCGCCGGGGCCCAGCTCGTCGCGCGTCGGCACCGTGTCGTTGTCGTCGTCGGGATCGAGCGGGTCGATCATCCCGTCCATGTCCGAATCGCGGGGCGTGGCGCTGCCGCCCGGGCCGAGCTCGTCGCCGTCGCGGATGGAGTCGCCGTCCGTGTCGGGGTTGTCGGGGTTGGTCCCGATGCGGGTCTCGACCATGTCGGGGATGCCGTCGCCGTCGCGGTCGCCGCCGGTCGGGTCGGGCCCGCACACGCCGGTCATGCGGTTGCACACCATCGCCGCGCCGCAGTTGGCGTTCGGGTTGGTCGACGGGCGCGCCGGGTCGACGCGGGCGGTGCCGTCCTCGCGCGGGTCGTTGTCGGGCGCGCAGTCGTTGTCCGAGTCGCGGTCGAGGAAGTCCGGGCCGTCGGTGCTGCCCGTGGTCGCGTCGCTGTTGGCCGGCGTCGAGGGGGCGGCGCCCACCTCGTCGCGGTCGAGGTCCATGTCCCCGTCCGAGTCGAGGTCGCGGTACGAGGGGGTGCCGTCCATGTCGAAGTCGCGGCCGACGGAGGTGTCGCGCGCCTGCTCCACGGCGGTCGGGATGGTGTCGTTGTCGTCGTCCGGATCGAGCCAGTCGGGGTTGTCGACCGTGTCCGTGTTGCGCGGCGAGGCGAAGCCCCCCGGGCCGAGCTCGTCGCGCGTCGGCACGGTGTCGTTGTCGTCGTCGATGTCGCGGTAGTCCGGCGAGCCGTCGCCGTCGGTGTCACGCGGGCTCATGCCGCCGCCGGTGCCGAGCTCGTTGACCGTGGGGATGCCGTCGCCGTCGTCGTCGGGCTCGCGGAAGTCCGGCGTGCCGTCCATGTCGGTGTCGCGCGTCGGCCCCTCGGTGAGGTCGGGGAGGGTGTCGCCGTCGGTGTCGACCGCGGTGCACGCCATCGGGCTCACGGCCTGGAAGCGGATGCCGTCGATGGCGAAGTCGTTGCCCCGGTCGGTCGGCTCGTTGTCGACCACGCGGAAGACCGCGGAGCCGGTGCGCGTCGAGCGGTGGATGCCGCCGACGAAGTCCCAGAACATGTTCTCCCCGTCGGACGCGCGGAGCCGGAGCTCCGGGGTGACGGGGGTGCCGTCGACGGTGATCACCAGGCGCGAGGTGAGCTGGCCGCGGGCGATGTTCTCACCGCCCCAGTCGGCCACGTTGAACTGCACCACATAGTCGCGGCCCGCCTCGATGAGGACGTTGGCCTGGTAGGCCGTGCGCACGCCGATGCCGTTGAAGAGCGCGGCGAAGCCGTCGCCGTTGGCGTCGGTCCAGCGGAGCCCGGCGAAGGGGGTGAAGACGCCGTTCCACCCGGAGGGGTTGTTGGTGACGGTGAAGTTGCCCTCGGGCGTGCCGCCGCCGTAGCCGGTGACGGAGTTGCGCGAGTCGTCGAAGGTGTAGTCCGAGGTGAAGCCCACCCGGCCCATCACGAAGTCGCCGTTGGGGGCCAGGTTGCTGGTGGTCTCCCGGCAGCCGTAGCCGAACTCCACGCGGCACACCGCGCTGCAGCCGTCGCCCTCGCGGCTGTTGCCGTCGTCGCACTCCTCCCGGAAGCTCCCGGCGCCCGCGCGGATGGCGTCGCCGCAGATCGCGGTGCACGCCGTCCCCGAGGTCCCACAACGAAACCCGGGTTCGAGGATGCACGTCGTGCCGCAGCCATCGCCGCCTGTGCGGTTGCCGTCGTCGCAGGTCTCGCCCGCGTTGACGGTGCCGTTGCCGCACGTAATCGGCTGAGCGAACGCCGCGGGGGACGAGAGCATGGCGATGACGCCAGCAAGTCCCCAGTGCCATCGGTGAAATCGTCGTCTCATCACGCTTGAAGCCTCCAAAAAGCGATGGTGCGCTATTCCCCTACGAGAACACAACGCGCACCTCCGCCGCCAGTGAGCGTCAATCCTGGCTCAGGATTTCGCGGCCCGGCGCGGACTTCGGAGGCCTCGGCGGGCTCGTCCGAGGACGGCGAGCGCGAGCCCGGCGAGCCCGACCCCGGGCGACGCGACGGGGCTCCCGGCGCGGCAGCCGCAGCCACCCGGCGGCGCCGGTGCGATCGCCCCGCCGCGGTCGGTGGAGGCGTCGAGCAGGGTCGGCGGGACGAGCGTGCGCCGCACCACGCTCCAGCGGCCAGGGCACACGTCGCGCAGGAGGGTTCCGGCCGGGCAGCGGGTCGGCGGGCCGCCGACCTCCGCGGACGAGAGGGCCGTCACGAAGGGCGCCTCGCCGTCGCTGCGAAGCACGAGCGCTCCGCCTGGGACGAAGGTTCGACAAGCCCAGAGCGAGCCGTCGCTCCACCGGAGGCAGTCGACCGGCTCTTCGGAGAAGCGCGTCGGGGCGGCGCCGTCGACCGAGCGCCACACGCCGTCGTCGGGGCCTCCCCCCCAGACGCTGCGGCCGTCGTCGGAGATGGCGAAGCCCCGCATCGGGCCGCGGGTACGCAGCACCTCGCGCATGGTCTCGCCGCCGTCGTCGCTGCGAAGGAGCACCCCGGCGCCTTCCGCCGAGCCGCCGTCCATCTCCGAGCTCGCGGCCGTGGCGCGGAGGTAGAGCACCTCCGGGTGGCGGCCGTCGACGCCGGAGACGTAGACCCCCGTGGCCTCGCCGAAGCGGAGCCCCGCGCGCTCCCAGCGGGCGCCTCCGTCGACGCTGCGGTAGAGCACCGCGCTGCCGTCGGCGCTGAGGGTCCCGCTGGCGTAGAGGCGCATCGGGTCGGACGCGGCGACCTCGATGGTCTGGAGCACCACGCCCGGGAAGCGGTCGCCGACGAAGTCGAAGGTGAGCCCGTTGTCCGTCGAGCGC
Source organism: Myxococcaceae bacterium (assembly GCA_004297725.1). Taxonomy (GTDB): domain Bacteria; phylum Myxococcota_A; class Polyangia; order Polyangiales; genus SCUS01. The sequence goes on from SCUS01000052.1 coordinate 56,736, forward strand.
GCCACGCGGGAGTCGGGCATGGCGCTGCGGGTGACCGCGATGGCCCAGGTGACCCGGCCGTCAGGGGAGCTCGCGAGGTCCTTGACGGTGAGGGACTCGAGGTCGGGCTGGCGTCGGAACGTGCAGCCGTTGCGGGTGGTCACCAGGCCGTCTTCGAGGGCGACCAGCAGGGTGCCGTCGGCGGCGTAGCTCAGGGGCGGATCATACCCGTCCCCGTAAAGCAGGGCGTCCTCGCACCAGTACTCCCAGTGGCGTCCGCGGTCGACGCTCAGCACGAGCCCGAAGGTCGCCCGCACCACCATGAGGTCGCGGTTGGCGCCGGGGGCCTGGTGAAACTCTTGTGCGCTGGGGAAGCGACCGTTGGCAGAGGCCGTCGAGGTCGCGAGCAGGAGGAGCGAGAAGGCGAGGAAGGCGAGGCGGATCACACCGAGAAGGAACTCCCGCAGCCGCAGGTGCCCTTCACGTTGGGGTTGCCGAACTTGAAGCCGGCGCCGGAGAGCGACTCGACGTAGTCGATCTCGGTGTTCTCCAGGTACTGGATGGAGAGCGGGTCGACGAAGAGCTGGATGCCCAGGCACTCCACGATCTGGTCCATGTCCGTGGGCTTCTCGTCGAAGTAGAGGTCGTACTGGAAGCCCGAGCAGCCGCCGCCCTTCACCTGGAGTCGGAGCCCCTGACCCTCGAGACCCTCCGCCTTGGCGATCTCCTTGACCTTGTTCGCTGCGATCTCGGTGAGCGTGATCATCGTGTCTCCTTCAACCAGCGACCGCATCTGCGACCGCCATCGTTGCTTGAGTTACTAACGCACGGCTTGCGCGTGGTCCAGCGAAGCCCCGGGACGCAGTCAGATCACCCTCAGCCGCACGACCCCGGCGCCCGCGGCAATGCGGAGCTGGCACCCGAGGCGCACCGAGGGCCGCTCCTTCAGGTAGGTGAGCAGCTCGTCCTCCCACTCCGTGCGCGGCTCGCAGAGGTCCATCCCCTCGGTCACCTCCAGCCGACAGATGCCGCAGTTGGCGTGCCTGCACGAGAACGGAACCCCCGCCCGGATGTCCCGGTCGCAGGCCTCGGCCACCGAGACCCCGTCGGGGTAGTCGACCACGAAGCCCGTGCGCTCGAACACCAGCCTCGGCATCACCAGAGCCCTTGCGTGGTCGACGAGACATCGACCCCGAAGCCCCGCTCGCTCGGGGCCTCCGGGTGGATGCGCTGCGTCCACGCCCGATCGTTCATCGGGGTCACGGCGGTCGTCGTCCCCTGGCGGAAGCTGTCCCGGCCGCCACGGTCGAGGAAGATCCCCGCGGTCGGTCGGGAGAGCCTGCCGGGGTCGGTGAGCGACTCCAGCGCCGCGTTGCCCAGGGAGAGCACCGCCGCGGCGTCGTAGGTGTCGTCGCCCCCCTCGTCGGCGAAGATCCCCGCGCCGTTGGCGTTGCCCGCGCCCAGCGCGAGGTTGGGAACCCGGTAGCTGTCCGCCCCGTCGCCGAGCGCCAGCAGGATGCCCAGGGAGAAGTCGTGCCCCGCCCCGGCGGTCATGTTCTCGCGGGTGGAGTCCTGGTTGTGGAGGTCCCTCCCCCCGCCGTCGACCAGCGCCCCGTAGGCGAAGTGCGCCGCCGCCCCCTGGACGTACCAGCGGGCGTCGTAGCGGTCGTCTCCCGCCCCGTCGAGCAGCAGCCCCATGCCACCCCAGTAGCCCGTGCCCTGGGCGAACACCCCGGCGGTGTAGCGGTCGGCGCCCTCGCGGTCGCGCAGCACCCCGATGCCGCCGGACATGTTGGTGCGGTCGGGGGTCGCGTCCCCGCGCCGCCCGAAGCCCGCGCCCTGGGTGAAGCTGGAGTTGGACATCGGGCTCTGCGGCGACGGGTGGATCACCGGCGTCACCTTCGACTCGTAGACGTCGTCGCCCGCCCGGTCGTGCAGGAGCCCGACGCCCTGCACATAGCCGAAGCCCTGGGAGAAGGCCCAGGCGGAGTACTGGTCCCGGCCGCCGCCGTCGACCAGGACGCCGATGCCGACGACGGCCGCGCCCTGGCCGCCCGACTCGATGGCGTAGCGGTCGTCGCCTCCGTCGTCGAAGAGGCCGCCCACCCCGAGGGCGCCGAAACCCTGGGCCATGCGCAGCGCGCGGTAGCGGTCGCTCCCGCCGCCGAGGTCGTAGAGAAGCCCCACCCCGAGGCGTCCGGCGCCCTGCCGGGGCGTGCGGCTCATCGAGGCCGCGACCGCTCCGCCGATGCGCGCCCGCCCGTCGGAGTCGGAGACGAGCGTCTCGGGCGTGTCGAGCGCCCCAGGGGTCTCCGGGTAGCCCCAGGTGTCATCGCCGCCGAGGTCGATGGCCACGCTCACCGGCTGCGCCGCGTCCACGTTGGCGCCCACCGGGGCCTCGTAGGTGTCGTCGCCGCCGAGGTCGATCACCAGCAGCGTGCGCCGATACTCCGCGGCCCCGTAGCGGTGCGCCGCGCCGTCGCGGATCACCACCCGGCCCGCGGGCGTGTCGACGTCGAAGCTCGCGCCCATCGCCCCCGCGAAGGACCGCCAGTCGACGGACTCCACCGTCGCCGCGAGGTCGGCCGCCTCGCGCGTGGGGAGGCGCAGCTCGCCCAGCACCACGGCGAGGTCTTCGGGGTCGCCGAAGTTCGGGCGCTCGTCGGCGCGGTTGGTCGGAAGCACCAGGTGCGGCGCGATCTTGAAGAGGTGCGCCCGCTCCTCGTCGCTGGGAAAGCGGGCGAGGCCGCGGTCTCTCCCGTCGGCCGCGGCGAGCGCGGACCGCAGCACCCGGGCCACCGCGGACTGCAGCGCCATGGGCACATCCGCCGCGTCGGCGACGGCGGGAGCCCGCTCGAAGCTCGCTCCACCCCGGGTGGCCCAGGCCTCGACCGCGTCGACCAGGGGAGAGCCACCGCCCGCCGTCGGTGCGGGCGTCGGCGGAGGGAGCGCGTCGACCTCGCCCGTGAGCCGCATTCCCCCGGCGGCCCGGATGGCGCCCGAGAGCGTGGACCCGGCGTCGTCGATGGACGGCCCGAGGCCCCGGGCCCAGCGGGCTCCGGCGAGCCAGTCGCGGTGCACCCGGTCGAAGACCGGAAGGCGGAAGCGGTCGCGCGTCACGAAGGCCCCGAAGGCGTCGAGCGTCGCGGCGCTGAAGAAGAGGTCGCAGCGGTCCCACGCGGCGGAGGGGTCGGCGCGCAGCGCGAGGTCGATCACCTGGTCGCGAGGCTCGAAGCCGCAGCGGCAGCCGTCCGGGACGCAGACCCCCTGCGCCGTGTCGCAGCGCGCTCCAGCACCGCAGGCGGAGTCCGCCGTGCACGCGAGGGTGCAGAAGCCCCGCAGCAGCGGGCTCGACGGCGTCACGCAGCGCAGCCCCGACGGGCACGTCACCCCCGCGTCGCCGCCGCAGGGGGCGTTGATGCCGCTCGCTCCGAGCGCCCCGTTGCCGCAGGCGTCGGGCCCGATGCGGTCGTCGGGAATACACGCCCTGGTAAGCGCGCCGCCGGGAGCGCGCACGTCACGGCACCGCCGGGCGCCGTCCTCGCAGTCGGCGTCGGTGAGGCAGGCGCCGAGGCAGACGTCGCCCGCGCGGCCCGCCGAGGGGTGGGTCGCGTCGAGGTCCACGCAGCGGTCGTAGCGGCCTGCGCAGCCAGAGCTCGGGCACGCGGCTCCTCGCCGGCTGTCCATCGGGACGCACCCGGCCGCAGCGTCCGGAGTGCACACCCGGTTGCCCGCGGCGTCGTCGCGGCAGGTCGCGGGCACCGCGGCCTCGCAGCGCGCTCCCACCACGGCGCAGGCCAGGCGGCACTCGCGAAGACCCGGCGCGCGCATCGGGTCGACCGCGACGCAGACGCTCCCGTCGCCACCGCACTCGGCGTCGGCGCGGCAGGGGCGACAGGTGCGCGGCGGCGCGGCGGTGATCTCCATCGGGGGCGCATCGACCGGCGTCGAGACGTCCTCGGAGGGAGCGTCGACGGAGGGCGCGTCGATGGGCGGCGCGTCGACGGCCGCGTCGGACGGCGAAGTCGCGGGTGGGGAGGAGTCTTCGCAGGCGAAGGCGGAGGCGACCAGGAGGCCGAGGAGAATCGGGCGCATTGGGGAGGCGGCGAAGGTAGCAGCGCGGCGCAGGCGTGACATAGAGTGCCCGGCCCCGCGACCGGGACTCACCTTCCGCGAGCGCAGAACACTGCATGGAAATGACGGACAAACTGATGGACGAGAGGCAGCCGGACGCACCGGGCGCCGTGGGCGAACGAGAGGCGACGGATCTCGCGGTGATGGCGCTCGACGCGGCGGCGTGGTCGGCGAGCACGGGCGCTCGGCCCGAGGGCGTGGTGCGGTGCGACCCGGCGTGGTTTCGGGCGGTGGAGCTGCCGAAGGTGCGGGGCGCGGTGGAGCGGGTGCTGATGGGCCGCCACCCCGACCACGGGCTCGACCTGCTGCTGGAGGTCGGGGCGCTCGACGCGCTGCTCCCGGAGGTGAAGGCCATGGTGGGCTTCGGCGACGGGGAGTGGCGCCACAAGGACGTGTGGAAGCACACCAAGCAGGTGGTGCTGCAGGCGGTGCCTCGCACGGAGGTGCGGTGGGCGGCGCTGCTGCATGACATCGGCAAGGTGAAGACCCGGCGCATCGAGCCCAACGGGGAGGTGCACTTCTTCGGGCACGCGGAGGTCGGGGCGTCGATGTTCGACCGGATGCAGCGGCGCATGCCGATCTTCACGGGCGAAGAGGCGCTCTCGCGCTCGGTGCGCTTCCTGATCCTGCACCACCTGAGGGCGAGCGCCTACGAGCCGGGGTGGACCGACTCCGCCGTGCGCCGCTTCGCGCGGGAGATGGGCGGCGGGCTCTGCGACCTGCTCGACCTGTCGCGCGCGGACATCACCACCAAGCGGCCGGAGAAGAAGAAGCGCGGGCTCGACGCGATCTCCGAGCTCGCCCGGCGGGTGCGGGAGATCCAGGAGATGGACGCGAAGATCCCGCCGCTGCCCAAGGGCCTCGGGACGGCGATCTCCGCGCGCTTCGGCATCCCCCCCTCGCCCGCCCTCGGCGAGCTGATGAAGGTGCTGAAAGACCGCGTGGACAACGGCGACCTCGAGGCCCAGCGGGACAACGATTACTACCTCGAGTATCTCGCCGCCGAGAAGCTCGTCACCCCCCGGTAGGAGTTCTCAGCCGGTCTGCCCCGCCCCGTCGGGCAGCGCGGCGTCCTCGAAGCGCTCCGTCGCGGCGCTCCAGACCCGCGCCCGGGATCGCACGAGGCCGCTCGCGCGGTCGATCTCGTAGACGTTGTACGAGGCCATCTTCTCCTCGTCGTGGTGCACCAGCGAGGCGCTCGTCGCGCCCAGCCGGTGGATCGTCGCGCCCCGCGCCCCCGCGAGCCTCTCGTGCCCCCGGCGGTGCCAGTGGCCGTGCAGCGCCAGCACGTCGCGCCCGTGGTCGAGCACGTCGCGGAAGTCGGCGAGGTCTTCGAGCCCTCGCATCAACGGCCCGAGCCGCCCGAGCGGATCGACGATGGGGTGGTGGCTCAGCACCACCGGCACCCGGGAGCGCACCTCCGGGTGGTCGAGCGCCTCTCGCAGCGCCCGCCGCTGCGCCTCGCCCAGCCGCCCCGAGGCGATGAGCGGCAGCCGCGGCACCGCCGAGGACAGCCCGATGAGCGCGAGGTCGTCGCGCAGCCTGACGAAGGGGAAGCGCCCGCCCGGGAGGTCGACGGCGAGGTCGAGGTCGCTGGTGATGTACTTCTCGAAGTAGGTACCGAAGCGCCGGGAGCGCCGCGACCCTTCGGTGTAGAGGTCGTGGTTGCCAGGCACCACGCTGACCTGCGAGGGGTGCATCCCAAGGCGCTCGATCATGGCGAGGGCGGCCTCGAACTCGGGCTCCAGCGCCAGGTTGGTGAGGTCGCCGGTGATGGCGACGTGGTCCGGGGCGAGCGCCCTCAGGTCGGCCATCATGGCCTCGACCACCGCGGGCCGGTGCTTGTGGCCGCGCTTCAGCCGGAGGTTGAGCCAGCCGGTGAGGCGCTTGTTGAGCAGCATGCGGTGGAGGGGGACACCGCGGAGGTCGAGGATGTGGGGGTCGGACAGGTGCGCAAGGACGATGGACATCGCTCGGCCGAAGCTACCACCGCGCGGTGGCGGCGCTCGCTCAGCGGCAGTCGTCGACCCCGCGGGGGAAGGCGTCGCGGTAGGTTCGCAGCGTCTGGATGCAGAGGTGCTGCCCGGTGGAGTAGGGGCCGAGCCCGGTGTCGCGGGTGTCGCCGCCCGAGATGCCCACCACGTAGCCGGCGGGGTAGACGCGGCCGACGTCCGTCGCCCACTGGTGCTGCGGCCGAAGGTGAAGCATCCGGAAGCGCGCGCCCGTGGAGAGGTCGGTGAACTCGGGCATGTAGCCCCAGGCGTAGACCCCGGTGCGGTCGAGCCTGGAGGTGTGGCGAAGCTGGATCCGGGTGCCCGCCCGCACGCCGATGTCCGTGTCGTGCCAGCCGTAGGAGATGTGCTCGTAGGTCAGGTAGGTGTTCCACCACTGGAGCTCGCCGCAGACGGGGCGGTCGGGCGCCTGGCAGTGCGCGCCGTCGCAGCTCCACCCCCCGGGGCATCCCCCGCACGAGCCGCCGCAGCCGTCGCCGCCGCAGTTGTGGTCGCCGCACTGGGGGACGCAGCGCACGGTGATGTCCATCGGCGGCGAAGGCTCGTCGAGCAGTCCCGATAGGGCGGTGATGCCGAAGCGGTAGCCGTAACGGCCGGGGGAGCCCGGCGCGCGGACGTGGAAGGGCACGTCGATGGAGAAGCCAGGGCCCACCGGGAGGGGGAGGTCCACCGGCCCGGCGCCCCAGGTGCGCGCGCCGCCGGGGAGCGCCGAGTCGAGGTGATGGCTCGCCTCCCACACCGCGTCGCCGCAGTTGGCGAAGGTCGCCGACACGTCGAAGCCCTGGTGCGGATCGACCACGCCCGGCGGCGCCTGCTGCCGCACGAAGCGCGAGGCCGATGGCTCGTTGCCGCAGTCGGCCGGGTGCAGCGCGACGAGGTCCACCGGCGGTGACGCCTCGCCGACGGCGGCGGCGTCGTGCACGAGCTGCCAGGTCCAGCGGTAGCGACCGGGCGCCGAGGGGGACGTCGCGTCGAGGTCGACGGTGAACTCCGCCCCGTAGGGGACGTCCGCGGGGAGGTCGACCCGCCGCGTGGTCCAGGTGTCGTCGGGCTGAGAGCGCGAGGCGAGCGCCCACCCGTCGGCCTGCGAGAGCGTCGAGGTCGAGCAGTTGGCGAAGGTCACGCTGCCGCGCACCCGAGACCCGGTGCCCACGAAGCGAGGCGGCGCCACCTGGGAGCGGAACCGCACCGCCGGGCCGGGCTGCGCGCAGTCCGCGGGCGCGAGCACCTGAACGTCCTGCGCGGGGGTGTGCTCCTGGAAGAGCTCGATGCGGTCGCGGGAGATGGCGAAGCGCGCGGGGTAGCGGCCCGTGCCGAGCGGCGCGAGGAGCTCGAAGCGCACGGTCACCTCGGTGCCGTTGGGCACCTCGATGGGCAGCGCCACCCGGCGCACTCCCCACGCGGCGCCCTCCTCCGCGTCGACCGGGACCAGCGAGAAGTCATCGCGGTTCCAGTAGAGCCCGCTGCAGTTGGTGAAGGTCACCTCCATGGGCAGCCGCGTCGACGGCGTCACCACCGCGGGCAGCGCGCTCTGCGATCGAAACTGCGCCGACGCCTGGCCGGGCCGACACACGCCGGGTCGAGCGCACGATGGGCCCTGGCACCCGACGCCGCCGTCGTCCTCCGCGGCGGGCACGGTCGCCAGGTCCGCGGCGCACCCCGACGCCGCCACGGCGGCGAGCACCAGGGCGCCCATCACGAAGGTCGATCGCTCGAGTGTCATGGCGCTCCTACCATGTGACCGGGACCGGGCCCGACTGCACGCTGGTGGTCCCGATTCCCAGCGCGCCGGAGCAGTTGGAGCCCCAGCACCGCAGGCTTCCGTCGCCCAGCAGCGCGCACGCGGTGTCCACCCCGCCCGCCATCGACGAGACCCCCTGCAGGGGGTTGGTCGACGCGGCCCCCGGCGTGGCGATCACCATCACGGCCCCCTGCGGAGCACGCACCCTCCGGCCGTCGCCGAGCTGCCCGCTGGAGTCGTCGCCCCAGCAGCGCACCGTGTTGTCGTCGAGCACCGCGCAGGAGAAGCTCCCGCCCGAGGCGATCGCCCTCGGCACCATCGACGGCGCCACCACGTCGTCTCGCACCCGCTGGACGTCCATCACGTCGGGTACGCCGACGCCCACGCGCGCGTCCCCCGCGTCGGCGTCCTCCGCCCCGGCGTCCCTCGGCCGACCGGCGTCGACCGAGGCCTCCGCGCCCGCGTCCATCGCGGCGTCGTCCATCGCGGCGTCGTCCACGTCGGCGTCCTCGCCGGCGTCCATCGCGCTCACGCGGAAATCCAGGCCCTGCACCCGCAGCGGCCGGGGGCTGCACGGCCCCGAGCAACGCTCCGGCACGGCGCTCTCCGGCGCGCTCCCGAGCTGCCCCTGCTCATTGCGCCCCCAGCACCAGATCACCCCGTCGGCGTTGCGAGCGCAGGTGTGGTCGGCCCCGGCGGAGACGTCGATGATCCCCTCGATGAACGAGTCGCCGTCCAGCACCCCGACCGGCGAGGGACCGGGCATCGCGCTCGCCCGCCCGCTGCCCGACTGCCCGTAGCGCCCGTCGCCCCAGCAGAGCACGATGCCCTCGACGGTGCGGGCGCAGGTGTGGGCCGCGCCCGCGGAGATCGCCACCACGCCCTTGACGCCGTCGATCGCCGTGGGCTGCGGCTCGCAGGCGATGGTCTCGCTCCCCACGGTGCACTGGCGCGAGGTCGTCGGCTGCCCGAGCTGTCCCCGGTCGTTGGCGCCCCAGCAGTAGACCAGGCCCGCCGCGACGGCGCAGGTGTGGCGCGCCCCGGCGGCGATCGCGGTGATGCCGGTGAGGCCGCGCGCGGCGACGGGGCTCGCGCTGGGGAGGGTGAGCCCGTTGCCGAGCTGACCGGCGCTGTTGCTGCCCCAACAACGGACGGTGCCGTCGTCGCGGAGGGCGCACGCGAAGGCGCCGCCCGCGGAGACCGCCACCGCGCGATCGAGGCCCACCACCTGGAAGGGGAAGGTGTGGCAGGCGACTGCGCGGGTCTGTCCGTTGGGGAGTTCTTCGGGGCAGAGGTCGGTGGTGGAGTAGCCGAGCTGGGCCTCGTCGTTGCGGCCCCAGCACCAGACCGAGCGGTCGCGCAGCAGCGCGCACCCGAAGCTCGACCCGAGGGTCACCTGCGCGACGCAGCGGCTGCGCCCCTCGGTGCAGGTGGGGTCGGCCAGCACCCCGTCGCTGCACCCCGCGACGGCGAGGAGGAGAATCGGGAGCAGCGACGCACGCAAGGAGGGAAAGCCCATCGGGGGAAGGAGCATCCCACCCTGAGAATCCAGGGCGCAACGGTCAGTGGGGTGACCACTGGCCCATTGCCGGGCTCAGGGCGCGCGGGTGAACTCGAGCGCGGTGACCGAGTGCGGAGGGACGGCGTAGACGAAGGTCGCCCCGGGGACGCTCAGCGAGCGCGGCACGATGCGCACCGCGTCGACCGGTCCGCCGACGTTCTCGTTGGTGGCGCGCACCGAGTCTCCCGCGAGCTCCCACGCCTGCACCGCCGCCACGGGCTGAAACCCGCGTACCTCGAAGGTCACCGGGATCGCGCTGGTCTCGTGCCGGCTGAGCACGATCACCCGCAGCGAGCGTCCGCTGTTGGCCAGGCTGGCGTAGGCACGCACGTAGGGCGCGGTCCCCGCGAAGCCGTCCCACCAGATGGGACCGTCGCTGTAGTAGGTCGGGATGTTGTGCTGGGTGAGCGCCACGAGGCGGTCGCCGAAGTGCTCGCGGTAGAGCTGCTGGGCGAGCGCCTTGGGTCGGATGATCCGGAAGTCGCCCGGCTCGCACTCCTTGCCCTGGAGCGCTCCGAAGCGCGCGTTCTGGATCTCGTAGTAGAGCGCGGTGCGGATGCCCGCGGTGATGAGCTCGCCGAGGATGCCGCCGTAGCACACGGCGTTGGGCATCCCCCACTGCGAGTACGCCCGACCGGGCGTCGGGGAGCCCCTCGGAGGGTCTTCCGCGCAGTCGTACTCGCCGAGGATGATCTCGATCTGCGAAGCTCGCGCGGGCGCCTCGTCGCGCAGGATGCCTCGCACCCTCGCCACGAGCTGCGGGATCGCCTCGGACTCGGCCATGATCTGGCTCGGGATCGCCCGCTCGTACTCCCGGTGGTTGGGGTACCAGTGCAGGTCCACGGCGTCGATGACGTCCCCTGCGCGGCGCACGACCTCGCGGTTCCAGACGTCCTCGTTGTAGGTGCCGAAGGAGGCGGCCACCCGGGTGCCGGGCACCCTCGCCCGCAGGGCCGCGGCGTAGGCGCGCAGGTCGCTCGCGTACTCCTGCGCGCTGCGGAAGTCGGCGTCCCAGTCGCCCCACACCTCGTTGCCGACGTTGACCCACGCGACGCGCAGCCCCCGATCGCGCGCGTTGGCGATCCAGTTCGCCGCGTTGCTGGGGCTGCCACGGAGGAGGTTGGTCTCGAGCACCAGGCCCATCCCTCGGGACGCCGCGAGGTCGGCGACCGCAGGCCAGGTCCATCGGTCGCCGCAGGGCCCCCGATTGTCGTCGCTCCACAAGAACTCCGCGGGCTCGTCCCCGGCCGGGAAGCGCAGAATCGGGTACTGCCCGGCGAGCGCCCGCACCTCGGGGACGTTCTGCGAGGTCGACTCGAGGTTCGCGCCGTACAGGTCCCGGCTGATCGCCCCTCGATCCTGGGTGGTGTCGATCACGATGCGCGGCGCCGTCGCCCCGGTGTCCACCACGCCGGTGTCCACCACGCCGGTGTCCACCACGCCGGTGTCCACCACCCCCGTATCCACCACGCCGGTGTCCGCCACCCCGGTGTCCATCACCCCCGAGTCGATCGGGCCGAGGCAGGGCACGTAGCCGGGCTCCGCGTAGCAGTCGTCGTCCTGGTCACAGAAGCAGCGCGCCTCGCCTGGCCAGCAGTACCGGATGACCCCGGCGGGGTTGCGAGGGCGGCCCTGGTTGTCGGGCACCGTGGGTTCGGGCGGGCACTGCCCCGTGTCGACCACGTCGGAGCGGTCGGTGGCAGGGGTGTCGATCGCGGCATCGATGCCAGCGTCCGTGCGAGGGGTGCAGGGCACGTAGCCCTCCTCCGCATAACAATCGTCGTCCTGATCGCAGAAGCAGAACGCGTCCGTGGGCCAGCAGTATCGGATGTCGCCCGCGGCGTTGCGCGGCTGTCCCCGGGAGTCCGGCGAGACGCTCTCCTCGCAGACGACGGCGGAGACCGCCGTGTCGACGGAGGCGGCCGTGCATCCCGACGACAGCGCGGCGAGCACGGCGATGCTGCCGAGCGACCATGAGTGGCTCATCGTGTCCCCCTCTCTTCTCCCCTCAGAGTCGGACGATCACTCGCTGTGTCGTGTCCCCGTCGAGGAAGCGCAAGGTCCGCGAGCGCGGAGGCCCTTGAGGGGAATCGGAGTACGAGCGCGAGGCCGCGCCGGGATGACGTGGTCGGTCGAACCGGCGTTGACACGGCTCGCGGGGCAGTGGCGATATGCGCCCGCCGACGCTGGTTTCACGCGGTCGGCAGCAAAAGGGTTGAGCGATGGACAAGGTCTTGGCCGACGCCGACACGGCGTGCGCGGACATCCCCGAAGGAGCGAAGGTGCTCGCCGGTGGATTCGGGTTGTGCGGCATCCCGGAGAACTGCATCGGGGCGCTGCGACGCAAGGGCACTCGCGACCTCTGGGTGGTGAGCAACAACTGCGGCGTCGACGACTGGGGGCTCGGGCTGCTGCTGGGCAACAAGCAGCTGCGCAAGATGACCAGCAGCTACGTCGGCGAGAACAAGGAGTTCGAGCGGCAGTTTCTGAGCGGCGAGCTGGAGGTCGAGCTGGTGCCGCAGGGCACGCTGGCCGAGCGGCTGCGCGCGGGCGGATCGGGCATCCCGGCCTTCTTCACCCCGGCAGGCGTCGGGACCCAGGTCGCCGACGGCGGACTGCCGATGCTCTACGGGCCTGGCGGAAGCATCCGCAAGGCGAGCGAGAAGAAGGAGGTGCGGGTCTTCGACGGCCGCGAGTACGTGATGGAGCGCGCCATCACCGGCGACTACGCCATCGTGAAGGCGTGGAAGGGCGACCGGCACGGCAACCTCCTGTTTCGCGCGAGCTCGCGCAACTTCAACCCGCTGTGCGCGATGGCCGCGAAGGTCACCATCGCGGAGATCGAGGAGCTGGTGGAGCCAGGCCAGATCGACCCCGACCAGGTGCACCTGCCCGGGGTCTTCGTGCAGCGTGTGTTCGTCGGCCGGGACTACCAGAAGCGCATCGAGCGGCGCACGGTGCAGAAGGGATGAGCGCCATGTTGACCAGAGAACAGATCGCGCGGCGCGTCGCCCGCGAGCTCCGCGACGGCTTCTACGTGAACCTCGGCATCGGCATGCCGACGCTGGTGCCCAACTACGTGGCGCCTGGCGTCGAGGTGGTGCTCCAGAGCGAGAACGGCGTGCTGGGCGTCGGGCCCTACCCCCGCGCCGAGGCGGTCGACGCCGACCTCATCAACGCCGGCAAGGAGACCATCACGGTCATCCCCGGAGCGAGCTACTTCGACAGCGCGCAGAGCTTCTCGATGATCCGCGGGGGTCACATCGACCTGGCCATCCTCGGGGCGATGCAGGTGAGCGAGACGGGCGACCTCGCCAACTGGATGATCCCCGGCAAGATGGTCAAGGGCATGGGCGGCGCGATGGACCTCGTGCACGGCGCCCGCCGGGTGATCGTGATGATGGAGCACTTCGCCAGGGACGGCGGCCTCAAGATCGTGAAGCAGTGCAACCTGCCGCTCACGGGCCGCAAGGTGGTCCACCGGATCATCACGGACATGGCCGTCATCGACGTCACGCCCGAGGGCCTGCTCCTGAAGGAGCTCGCCCCCGGGGTGAGCGCCCGCGAGGTGCAGGACAAGACCGAGGCCACCCTCAAGGCCGCGCCCGACCTCTGCGAGATGGAACTCTGACCTCTCCCCCCACCGCTCCGTCCGTGACGCTCAGCGCGCCGCGGGGGGAGACCGCTCCAGCACCACGAACTCCACCCGCCGGTTCATCGCTCTCCCCGCAGCCGTAGCGTTGTCCACCAGCGGGCGCGTCCGACCGTAGCCGCGCGCGACGAGCCGCGACCGCTCGATGCCTCGCCCCACCAGCCAGTCGCAGATCGACTCGGCCCTGCGCCGTGACAGCACCTGGTTGTGCTCGTCGCCCGCGCGGTCGTCGGTGTGCCCCTGCACCTCGATGCGCACGAGCTCCGGGTGCGCCTCCAGCGCCGCCGCGACCTCCATCAGCAGCGGCGCGCTCTCGGGCAGGATGACCGCGCGATCGACGGCGAAGCGGGGCTGCTGGGTGATCACCACCCGGTCGGCGGTGACGTAGACCCGAGGGCAGCCGTGGGTCGCCGGGTCGCTCGTGGCCTGGCCGGGCTCGTCGGGGCAGCGGTCGTCGTCGTTGGCGATGCCGTCGTGGTCGCGGTCGGGGTCGGGCGGCGGCGGTGGCGGCTCGACGACGGGCGGGGCCTCGGGCACCACGCGCTCGACGAAGGGGCACCCCCGGCGGCGCGAGTCGGGTCGCACCCCCGCTGGAACCTCCGGGCAGAGGTCGTCGGCGTCGGGCACCGCGTCGTGGTCGCGGTCGCTCACGACGACCACGGGCTCGTCGACCTGCGGCGCATAGCCGACGAGGCCCACCACGCGCACGTCGGCGGACCCTTCGCCGGCGATCAGGCGAGGCCCCGCGGCGACGCCCACCGCGAGGCCGCCGCGCCCGACGTGGTGCACCCCGCCGAGGGCCTCCAGCGAGAAGGCGCCGCCCGCGACAGGGTCGCTCAGCAGGGTCTCGGCGCTGGCTTCCAGGGTCACGAGCACCCGGGGAAGCAGCGGGATGGTGACGCCCGCGCGCGCCAGGAGCTGGTTCTCCCAGCCGGGGCGCACCGCGAGGCCGAGGTTGGCGGCGAAGACGAAGTCGCGCGCGTTGGTGAGCTCGAAGATCAGCCGGGGCACCACGCCCACCGCGCCGTCTCCCGCGTAGGCGCTCCCGCTCCCGGTGGGGAGCAGCAGCGTGGCGGCGAGCGCGAGGCGCCCTGAACCCCGGCGAGCGGGGCCCAGCACCCGGACGCGCGCGTCGACGCGGAGGTCCCCCGCGGCCAGCGACGCTCCGACGCCGGCGAGGTCCTGGTTGAGCACGACGGGCATCACCACGCCGAGCTGCACCCGGTCGAAGAGGCCGACGGTGGCGGCGAGGTGGGCCGCCACGCGCTGCTCGACGGGAACGCCGGAGAGAGAGCGCGCCCAGTCCACGGCGACGAGGCCCCCGACGCGGAGGTGCGGGGTGACGAGGGCGCGCTCGGTGGCGTTGAGGTCCTCGCCGGAGGGCGGGGCGGCGTAGCGGCTGACGGACCAGCCCTGAGCGCTCGCGCCCAGCGGCACCGACGAGAGCGCGAGCGCAAAGAGGATCGGTCTCACCGGGCGCACGGTGCCGTGTCTCCGCCTCGCAGGGAAGCGGCGGACGCCCTCGCGCGCGGCGCGCCGAAGTGATATCCGCGACGGCCTATGGGCGCACAGTGGAAGCAGAAGGGTCGGGAGCTCGCGGCGAACGCCAAGGGCAAGGTGATGACCAAGCTCACCAAGGAGATCATGATCGCGGCGCGAGACGGGGCCGACCCGAGCGGCAACTCGCGGCTGCGCATGGCGCTCGACGCCGCCCGCAAGGCGTCGATGACCAAGGACACCATGGAGCGCGCCATCAAGAAGGGCGCCGGGATGCTCGACGAGGGCCTGAGCTTCGACACGGTGACCTACGAGGGCTTCGCGCCCCACCAGGTTCCGGTGATCGTGGAGTGCCTTACGGACAACCGTAACCGCACCTCCTCCAACGTCCGCATCCTCTTCAAGAAGGGCCAGATCGCTGCGGCCGGCGCGGTGTCCTGGGACTTCGCGCGGCTGGGCGCGGTCGAGGCGACTCCCCCCGCGGGCGCGGCGGTCGACCCCGAGGAGGCCGCCATCGAGTGCGGCGCGCAGGACCTCGAGGCCAACGACGACGGCTCGACGGTCTTCTACACCGAGCCCACCGACCTCGACCTGGTCTCCAAGGCCCTGGCCGAGCGCAAGTGGACGGTGCTGTCCGCGAAGCTGATCTGGAAGGCGAAGAACCCGGTGACCGTCGACGACGCGCAGCGCGCCGAGGTGGAGGCCTTCCTCGCCGCGCTCGACGACGACGACGACGTGCAGACGCTCTTCGTCGGCCTCGCCTGAGGCCCTCCGCTACGCCCCCGGGTCGCGCTTCGCGGCCTCCTTCAGGAAGTCCTCCCTCAGCGCCGCGAGGTTCACGGCCGCCCGCGCGGCCTGGGCCTCGGCCGCCTCGCCCGCCATCCGCGGCTCGCGGTGGTCGAAGTAGTACTTGATCTTCGGCTCGGTGCCGCTCGGGCGCAGCATCACCCGCGCCCCGCCTTCGAGCTCCAGCCGCAGCACGTCCGACGGCGGCAGCCCCAGCGAGCGCTCGCCCTGCGCGTCGCGGCGCGTGCCCGCCTGGAAGTCCGACCAGGCCACCACGCGCTTGCCGCCGAGCGACTCCAGCGGCCTCGCGCGGAAGGCCGCCATGATGTCCGCGATGCGCTGCTGCCCCGCGGCGCCGGGCGCCACCACGTTGTGCTGCCCCGACACGAAGAGCCCGTGCGTGGCGTAGATCTCCTCCAGCCGGTCGAGCAGGGTCTTGCCCTGGGACTTCAGCTCCGAGGCGAGCGAGGCCAGCAGCAGCGCCGCCGACACGCCGTCCTTGTCGCGCACCCACGGCGTGACCGCGTACCCGAGCGCCTCCTCGTACCCGAACAGGAACAGCGCTCCCGAGCGCGCCGCCGCCTCGATGGCGGTGTGGGCGATCCACTTGAAGCCGGTGAGGGTCTCGACGTACTGCGCGCCGTAGGCCGCGGCCATCACGCCGAGCAGCGGCGACGAGACGATGGTCGTCGCCACGACGCGCGGCCCCGAGGTGCGCCGCAGGAGGTGGTCGCCCAGCAGCGCTCCGACCTCGTTGCCCGTGAGCGGCCGCCAGCGCTCCCCCTCCGGAACCGCCGCCGCCATGCGGTCGGCGTCCGGGTCGTTGGCGATCGCGAGGTCGGCGTTCTTCGAGGCGGCGAGGGCCAGCAGGAGGTCCATCGCTCCGGGCTCCTCGGGGTTGGGGAAGCGCACCGTGGGGAAGCGCCCGTCGGGCTGCGACTGCTCGACGACGGAATACACGTCCCCGTAAGGCTTGAGCACCGCCATGCTGAACCGGTCGCCCACGCCGTGCATCGCCGTGTACGCGATGGTGAGCGGCGCGGCGGGCACGCAGGTCTGTCGCACGAGGTCGAGGTAGTCCGACTCCACGGCCTCGCCGAGCGGCTCGTAGAGGCCTCGCGCCCGGGCCTCGGGCTCATCGAGCTGCGCGACCTCGGAGAGCGCACCGATCGCCGCGATGGCCTGCGCGATGCCCGCGTCCACCGGCGGAACGATCTGCGCCCCGTGCTCCCAGTACACCTTGTAGCCGTTGTACTCGGGCGGGTTGTGGCTCGCGGTGACCATCACCCCCGCCGCCGCCCCGAGCCGCTTCACCGCGAACGCCACCAGCGGCGTCGGAACATCCCTCGCGAACACCCTCGCCCGCACCCCTTCGCCCGCGAGCGCCCTGGCCACGTCCTCCGAGAACGTCCGGCTCCCCCGCCGCCCGTCGTAGCCCACCACCACGCCGCGCTGCGCCGCGCCCTCCACCGTCGCCTTGAGGTAGCGCGCGAGCGCCGCCGTGGTCCTGAGCACCACCGCCCGGTTCATCCGGTTGGGGCCCGCGCCCATCACCCCTCTCAGCCCGGCCGTTCCGAAGGCCAGCGCGCTCCCGAAGCGATCGGCCAGCGCCGCCTCGTCGCCGCCCGCGAGCAGCGCCTCCAGCTCCGCCCGGGTCTCCGGGTCGGGGTCTTCCTGCATCCACCGCCGCGCCGCGCCCCGAAGCTCTTCCGCGTTCATCTCTCGTCCTCCGTCGGGCGCCATCGCGCCGCCGCATCGTTTCCGGTCTGGGTGATCTTCTCGCTCCGCCGCAGCCGCTCCAGGTGCGCCCGCGCGCTCCTCGCCGCCACCGGCCAGAGCCACACCGGCGCGTCGTCGTAGGCCCGCGCCACCACCGCGCCCAGCGTCTCGGCCCCCGCCGCCACGGCCTCGCGCACGCGCTCCTCGCGCGCCTCGCGGTGCGCCACGTAGGCCGAGAGCTTCGCCACCCCGTCGGCGATCGGATCGCCGTGCGCGGGGAAGAGCGTCGTCGGCCCGAGCGCCGCCATGCGCCGGAGCTGGGCGATGTAGTCGTCCATGTCCCCGTCGTCGTCGGGGTCGATGACGATGGTGCTGAGCGACGAGAGCATGTCGCCGACGATCATCCACCGCGCGTTGCGCTCGAAGAGGCACACGTGCCCGGGGGCGTGCCCGGGGGTGTGCAACACCGCGAGGTCGAGCCCCACGGGCTTACCGAGCTCTGTATTCGACTCGTCGAGCAGCGCGTGGACCGTGACCCTCCCGGCGAGCTTGTCGCGGGTGCGGGCGTGCGCCATGAGCGGGACGCCGAAGCGCTCGCACACCGCCTCGGCGCCGCCGACGTGGTCGGGGTGGTGGTGCGTGGCGATGACCCCGACGAGCCGGTGCCCCCGGTCGAGGCGCCCCTCGATGAGGTCGTGCAGCCGGGCCTGCTCGGGGCCGTAGGGCGACGAGGGCTCGACCAGGTAGAAGTCGCGCCGACCCACGAAGTAGGAGTTGGTGTGCGTCGCGGGAGCCAGCGTCGGGGTGCGGAGCGGCAGGCGCTCGACCTCGGGCGCGGAGGTGTCCTGGAGGCTGTCGTCGCTCATCTCTGCAACCGCGCGGCACCCTATCACGGCGTCCCGCGGAGCTCTCGTGATGGTACCGTCCCGCCGGTGAACCCCACCCTTCGCTGGAGCGGCTGCCTCGTGATGGTCGCCGCGCTTGGCTGTCGCGGCACCGCGACCAACCTCGACGACGATGTCCCCGTCGCCGATCGCGGCGCGGCGGTCGTCGACTCGGGAGCGACGGACGTCTCGATGCCTCGGGATGCAGCCGACCTCGACGCCGCGGCCGTCGACGCGCCGCCGCCCTCCGACCTCGGCCCGGGCCTCGACGCGCCCTCGGACGTGCCCGTCATCCTCGACAGCCCCATCGACGCGCCCGCCGTCGACCGTCCCCTCGTCGACGCGCCGATCGCCATGGATGTCCGCAGCGACCTGGGCTTCCCCGTCGACACGGGCGCTGTCGACGTGGGCGCTGTCGATGCTCCGCGCACCGACGTGGGGCCGGTCACCGCGGGCATCGGCGAGGGCCTCTCGCCGGACGCCCGGCCTGAGCGTCGGGTGTCGTGCGGCATGACCCCTCCGACGCCGCGGGTCACGGCCGGCGCGGCCGACCGCTACGTCCTCCGAGGCCGGGTGGTGACGCCCACCGGGGTGCTCTCCCCCGGCGAGGTCTTCATCACCGGCGGAACGCTCACCTGCGTCGCCGCGAGCTGCGCCGCGCGCGCGGGCTATGCGGGCGCCACGATCATCGAGACCGGCGGCATCATCGCCCCGGGGATGATCGATACGCACAACCACCCGCAGTACGACTTCCTCCCTCCCTGGACGCCGCCGCGCCGCTTCACCCGCTCCGACCAGTGGCAGGGCGTGCCCGAGTACCGGGCCTTCACCGAGGTGCTCCGCAACAACGAGAGCATCAACAACAACACCTGCGCGATGGTGAAGTGGGGCGAGCTCCGCGCGCTCATCGCGGGCACCACGACGATCCAGGGCGGGCCCAACCTCAACTGCGTGACCCGCACGCTCGCCCGCAACATCGAGTCGGGCAACGACTTCGAGGGCGTCGACCACCACCGGCCCAACACCCTCGGCATCGCCACGGTGAGCTCCGCCGACGCGATGGCCCTCCGCGCCGACATGGACTCCGGGCAGCTCACCGCCTACATGCTCCACCTGAGCGAGGGCATCGACGAGCCCGCGCGCCGCGAGTTCGACCTGATGGTCTCGCGCAACCTCCTGACCCCGGCGATGGTGATCATCCACGGCACCGCGCTGGGCGCCCCGGAGTTCGCGCAGGTGGGCGCGGCGCGGGCGAAGCTCATCTGGTCGCCGCGCTCCAACATCATCCTGTACGGCCGCACCACCGACGTCGGCCTCGCGCTCGACCGCGGGATCACCGTCGCCCTCGCCCCCGACTGGACCCCTTCCGGGGGCCCCAACCTGCTCTCCGAGCTGCGCTACGGGCGCTACGTCTCCCAGGCCGCCATGGGGGGCCGGCTCAGCTCGCGAGACCTCGTGGAGATGGTCACCTCCCGGGCCGCCACCGCCGTCGACCGTCCGCAGGTGGGCTCCCTGGTCGAGGGCCGCTACGCCGACGTGATGGTGATCCCCGACCGCGGCTGCGACGCCTACGACAGCCTCGTCGACGCGCCCACGGCGGACGTCCGACTGGTGGTCCTCGGGGGCCGGCCCGTGTACGGCGAGGCCGCGATGATGGGCGCCCTGCCCAGCGAGGCGCGCGCCCGCTGCGAGCCGGTCACCATCTGCGGCCAGCCGAAGACCATCTGCGTGGCGCTGGCCTCGACCGCCAACAGCCTCAACCAGTCGCTCGCGGACATCGACGCGCAGCTCCGGGTCTTCACCACCCCGTACCCCCTGGCGCCCCTGTGTCCTTGACGGGGGCCATCGCCCGCGGCTAACGCTTCTGCGCCATGGCCGAAAACGAACGCCTCCTGGGAATGCTCCGCGCCCTCTCCGACGTGAAGGAAGAGGATGGCGTCTTCACCGCGCCGGAGACCGCGCTCCTGACCCTGCACGCCGGGCACGAGGGCGTGCCGCTGACGGTGACGCAGGTGACGACGGCGGCGGTGCGCGGCGCCCTGATGGTCGCGCAGACCACCAAGGGACAGCGCTACGTGCTCAACGC
Organism: Myxococcaceae bacterium; assembly: GCA_004297725.1. Classification (GTDB taxonomy): domain Bacteria; phylum Myxococcota_A; class Polyangia; order Polyangiales; genus SCUS01. The sequence continues at coordinate 76,787 of SCUS01000052.1, forward strand.
GAGCGACGTGTATGCGATCGCCCAGGAGTCGTCTCCGACCGACCGGGGCGGCCGCAAGGCAGGCTTCTTCTGAAGGGTGTTCGAGGCGTCCTCTACCCGACCGGGTAGAGGACCGTAGCCGCCGACCGTCAGGTCACGGGCCGATGCGCACGCCGGCGTTGAAGGTCGGCACCGCCACCCCGGCGTTGACGCGCACGCCGTAGCCGGGACGGCCGTAGACGGGCTGCTGGTACTGCTGCTGCTGGTACTGAGGCTGCGCCACGACGACGCCCGTGTTGTAGCCCGGCTGCGCATAGACCGGCTGGGTCACCACGGTGGTGCCGCCGTAGCCGCGGAAGAAGGGCGCGTGGCGCTGGTAATACCCGGGCTGGTAATACACCCCGCCGTAGTTGCCGCCCTGGTAATAGACCGTGTTGGGCTGGGCCACGGTGGCGTAGCCATAGGTGGCGTAGCCCGGACGCGCCGCGACGACGCAGCCGCCGAGCGCGTAGGCGGCACCGGTGACACCGGCGACGAGGAGGAGGGATCGGCTGATGGTCGTGAGCTTCATGGTCTTGACGCTACCACCCCCCAAAGGGTCTTTCCAACGAGGCCAGGAGATGCTCGAGGAGGTGCGGTGACGCGCGGCGCGGGGAGTGGTGGCTGCGGCGGCGACCGTTCCGTCGCGTAGGTACGTGCGGCCCGAGCGAGGCCTTCACCAGATCGTCGAAGGAACCGCCGAGGGGGCTTCGGCCCCGTCGACGCTGCGACGGCCGAGCACGGACACCACGTAGCGGCCGCCCCCGGAGGCGCTGATCTCGAGGCGCCACACCCGGTCGCCCTCGGGGCAGAGCGGGCGGCGGTGGCCGAGCTGGGCGTACGCGCCGTAGCTCCCGTCCTCCTCCAGGAGCGTCTCGCCGTCGAAGAGCCGGAGCCCGAGGTCGCCCACCGCGGGCTCCGCCGCCACGTGGATGCGGTAGCAGCGGCCAGCGCTCACCGGCACGGCGTGGAGGGTGGCCGACTGACCTTGCAGCAGCCCGACGGTGTCGCGGTAGGCGCGAGCGACCCCTGGCCCGTCGCGGGCGATGAGGGCGCGCATGGTCCGCAGGAGGCGCGGATCGAGCGGCGGCTCCACGGCCTCAGGGGGACGCTCGTCCGAGGGGCTCTGGCCTGGAGGGAGGGCGCCCGAGGGCGCCGGAGCGGTGGGGGGATCAGCGGTCGGAGAGACCGCGGGCGCGCAGCGGCTCAGGAGGAGCGCGGCCAGCGACGCCCGCGCGAGGCGCATCGCGGTCAGTTGCCCGCGAAGGCCTGGACGCCGAACTCGCCGCCGCCCGAGTACATGATCACCTCGATCTGGAAGGTGCCCTGCCAGTTGAGGCAGAGCGGGCGCTGGAGCCCGAGCACGGGGAAGTTGTCGGTGGCCACGTCCTGGTCGAGGACGTTGCCGTTCATGTCGCGCAGCCGGAGGTCGAGGTCACGAACGCCCGCGCCGCCGACGCCGATGATGCGGTAGCAGCGCCCGGGCTGGGCGTCGACGGTCACGTACTGCCGCTGCCCCTGGCCCATCGACGAGCGGAAGAGCTGCGTCACGGGCATGTAGCCGGCCGCGAACTGCCGGGCGCGGAGGGACATGTGATACGAGACGAAGTCCTGCTCGGCGTAGCCGTTGGTGACCCAGTTGGCGCTCACGGGGGTGAAGCCGACGTTGACGCCCATGTTCACCCCGACGCCCACGCCCGGAGGCGCCGCGTACATGTTGGGCTGCGCGACCGCGACCGCCGCGGGGTTCTGGTAGACCGGGGCCGGCTGCGCGACCACGGTGGTCTGCACGGGCTGCGCGACCACGGTGGCCTGCGCGGGCTGCACGTTGATCGTCCCCGTGGTGCCGTAGCTGCCGGTCCCACGGACCACACAGTCCGTCAGGGCGAGGCCGGCGATCATGGTCACTCCGACGCGGACAACGGTCATCACGGACGCTCGGGTCGACATCGTTCAGGTTCTCCTTCAGCGGTCTTGTGCGTTGAGCCTCCGCCCTCGATCGAAGGGGAGACAGGTTGGACGTAGGGGCTGCTCGCGATCGCCGCCACCCGACGACCGACGGCGGCACTCTCTCGCAAACCCCCGCCAGGATGCAACCACCCCCACGGCGGCTGCCGGGCGCTGGTCAGCGCGCCCCGAAGATCGCCGTCCCGACCCGAACCACCGTCGCTCCCGCGGCGATCGCCTCGTCCATGTCGTGGGTCATGCCCATGGACAGCTCCGGCAGCAGGGCCGCTCCTCCGTGCTCGTCCCGCAGCGCTCGAAGCGCGTCGAACCAGCGGCGCGACTCCCCGGCATCGTCCGCCGCCGGCGGCACGGTCATCAGCCCCCGCAGCGCCACCCCCGGGGTCTCCCGGGCCGCCGCGAGGATGGCCGGCAGGGCCTCCACCTCGCAGCCCGACTTCTGCGCCTCTCGGGCCACGTTTACCTGGATGAGTATTCCCACGGTGCGCCCTGCCGCCGCGGCGCGGCGCCCGAGCTCCCGCACCAGGCGCTCGGAGTCGACGCTCTGGACCGTCGCGACCAGCCCGGCGACGTCGCGGCACTTGTTGGTCTGAAGGTGCCCGATGAAGTGCCAGCGGAGCCCGGTCAGGTCGGCCAGCGCAGCCGCCTTCGGAACCAGCTCCTGCACGTAGTTCTCACCGAAGTCTCGCTGCCCTCGGGCGTAGGCCGCGCGCACCGCCTCGGGCCCGTGGGTCTTCGAGACCGCCAGCAGCGCCACCGTCGCCGGATCGCGCCCCGCCCTGCGCGCCGCCGCGTCGATGCGCGCCCGCACGGCGTCCAGCGCCGAGCGCACCGCCTCCGCCGTGGCCGTCACAGCGGGAAGCCCTCGATGGCCTCCGTGCGAAGCAGCACCTCCACCACCCGGTGCAGCGGCAGGCCCACCACGTTGGAGTAGCTCCCCTCGATGCGCTCGACGAAGGCCGCGGCGAGGCCCTGGATGGCGTATCCGCCCGCCTTGTCGGCCCCCTCGCCGGTGGCGGCGTAGCGCCGCACCTCGTCTTCGGACAGCCCGCGGAAGGTCACCGCGGTGGTCTCGGCGTAGGCCGGGGCGTCGAAGGCGTCGGCGCCGTGGAGCACGAAGCCCGTGGTCACGTGGTGCGTGCGACCGGAGAGCAGGCGCATCATGCGACGGGCGTCGTCGGCGTCGCGGGGCTTGCCGAGCAGCTCGCCGCCGATGTGCACGATGGTGTCGGCGCAGAGGATCCACCGGGGGGGATCGGCGAGGCCGTCGCGGTGAAGGGCGTAGAGCACGGCCGCGCCCTTCTGGCGGGCGAGGCGGGTGGCCATCGCGTCGGGCCGCTCGCCCGGCACCATGGCCTCGTCCACCGGGGCGACGAATACCTCTACGGGTATACCGATGCCCTCGAGGAGCTGGCGCCGCCGCGGCGACTGCGAGCCCAGGAGCAGCGGGTTGTCCGGACCGATTCGGGCAAGCATCGAGTTCGCATTCTTCCCCGGAATGGCGATTCGTCAACCGTTCGCGCGGCGGCCCACCACCGCCGACACCGACGCCGCCGCCGAGGAGCGCAGCCGCGCTCGCATCCCCTCGGTGAGTTCGCGCGCCATCGTGGGCCCCCGGTAGATGAACCCCGTGTAGACCTGCACCAGCGACGCGCCCGCCTCGATCATGTCCCACGCGTCGTCGGCGGAGGACACGCCCCCGACCCCGATCACCGGGAGCGAGCGGCCGGCGCGGGAGAAGACGCGCGCGACCACCTCGCGGCTGCGCGACCGCAGCGGCGCCCCGGAGAGTCCCCCGTCGCCGAGCGAGCGCACCTCGTCCGCGGGGGTGCGCAGCCCGTCGCGGCGGAGCGTGGTGTTGGTCGCGACCAGGCCCGCGAGGCCCTCCGCGAGCGCGAGGTCGACCACCGCGTCGACGTCCTCGTCGGCGAGGTCGGGCGCGATCTTCACCAGCAGCGGAACCCCGCGGTCGGCGAGCGCGGGGCGCACCGCGCGCACGATGCCGACGAGGGCGTCCACGGACTGGAGCGAGCGCAGCCCCGGGGTGTTGGGCGAGGACACGTTGATGACCGCGTAGTCGGCGTAGGGCGCGACCGCGCGGGCGCTGGCGGCGTAGTCCGAGGGCGCGTCGGCGAGCGGGGTGACCTTCGACTTGCCCAGGTTGACGCCCACGATCACCCGGTCGGGCGGGTGCGCGGCGAGCGCCCTCGCCATCGCCTCGCAGCCGGGGTTGTTGAAGCCCATGCGGTTGATCACCGCGCCGTCGCGGGGCAGGCGGAAGAGGCGAGGGCGGGGGTTGCCGGGCTGCGGGTGCTCGGTGACGGTCCCGACCTCGACGAAGGAGAAGCCCATGGCGCCGAGGGCGTTGTAGGCCACGGCGCCCTTGTCGAGCCCGGCGGCCACGCCGAGCGGCGTGGGGAAGCGGCGACCGAAGAGCTCGACCGCGAGCGAGCCGTCGTCCTCGACCCCGAAGGCGGCGCGGAGGGCGCTACGGGCGGGGGCGGAGCGCTGGGCGAGCGCGAGCGCGTCGAGGGTGAGCTCGTGCGCCCGCTCGGCATCGAGGGAGAAGAGCGCCGGGCGGAGCGCGGAGCGGTAGAGCGATCCGAGGAGGGTCACGCGTCGTCGCCGCAGGAGAGAGCGCGCTCGGCCACTCCCCGGGCGGGGTCGACCTCGAGGATCACGAAGCCTTCGGGCGTCGCCAGCGCGCTGCCGGGCGCGCAGCCCAGCCACTCGCTGGAGGACTCGAGCGCCACGGTACGGCGGCCCACGTCGAGGACGTGCACCGCGCAGCCCAGCTCGCCCTGGAGCGGCGAGTGAAGCACCAGCACCCGGTCGCCGGACACCGCCGCCGCGAGCACGTCGTTGGTGAAGATGGTGGTGTCGACGGCGACGTCGGGATCGGTGAGCGACACGAGGCGCAGCGCCTGCGAGCGCCCGCCGGGGGCCGCGCGGAAGTCCACCCGCATGCAGCCGCTCAGGGGGCAGACCAGGGGGCCCTGCCCCGACCAGGCGCTGCGTCCGTCGGGCTCGAGCACCCACGACCAGCTCTCGTACTGACCGCCCACGGTCTCTCCCTCGACCACGAAGCGGCCGAAGTCCCACCGGGCGCGCAGCGCGCGCAGCGCCGTCGGGGCGCCGGGCAGCGGCTGCGCTTCGGTCAGGAGCTCCCCGTCGGGCCCCACCAGGGCCGTCCAGGGGGAGCCCGCGCCCTCCCCCTCGCGTCCCTCTTTCAGCCACGAGACCAGCACCGCCCCCTCGCGCGCAGCGGTCGAGATGGAGATGGCCCGCTCGAGCGCCAGTCGGCGCACGGGGCGCGGCGACCCGAAGCGCGGATCGGTGAAGGTCGCCCGGCCGTCGAGCACGCCGACGAAGCCGCGACCGGTCCATGCGGCGGCGTGGGTGGCGAGGGAGAGGGAGCTCGGGATGGACGCCTCGCCGCGCGCGTCACGCCAGAAGAGCACGCCGGTCGAGGACGTTCGGCCGAGCACCCGGGGACCGTCGGGCCCGCGCAGCAGCCACGGCGCCTCGAGCGCCTCGCTGGACAGCCCGTACTGTCGCTCGCCGAGGTTGCAGCGATGCACCGCCGAACGAGCCCCCTGCGGCGCCGTCAAGGTCACCGCCGGGGGAGCGGGATCCGCGCGGCGGGGACACCCGAGGAGCGACCAGGCCATGAACACCAACAGGCAGGCAGCACGCACGCCGCGACCATAGCGCGATCTGACGGTCAGTTCCGTCGACGGAGGCGGAACTCCACCTGCATCCCCGTGGGGCCGCCCTCCAGGTTGCCGAAGGTGCGGCTCGCGCCGTCCTGCGCCGGGAGGTTGAGCGTCGCGCCGAGGATCGGCAGCGTCCGCGGGGCGTCGACGTGCCGGTCGGCGTGCGTGAGCTCCGGCGTGCTCACCCGCTGCCCGTCGAGGTCGAGCAGGAGCTGCCCGCTCACCGGGTCGACCCGGCCGGTCACCGCCGACAGGGAGTTGCCTCCGACCGCGCGCCCCCGGCGGACCGTGCTCTCGTCGCAGCTACCGAAGTTGGCGATGCGGGCCGCGCAGCGGCCCGGGCCGAGCGACTCCACCCGCAGGTCGTCTCGCACCGTGAGGTCGACCCCGAGGTTGCGGCAGGTGAGCTCGTAGTTGGCGAGGGCGTTCATCCCGACGCAGCGAGAGACGTGGGTGGTGTCGACCTCCAGCCGCCACGAGCGCTCGATGAGCCGCAGCGAGGTGGTGAGCGACAGGCTGTCGACCACGCGGCTGCCCTCGGAGAGGTCGACCCGCACGCGAACCTCCAGCTCCGGGGGGTCGGGGATCTGCAGCGGAGCGGAGTACCGCGCGTTGCCGTTGAAGCCCGGGGTGAGCCCGCCGACCCCGGTGGCGTCGCTCGATCCGCTCGACGACCACTGAACCCGGAGCGAGCGGCCCCCGCCAAGGTCGCCCACCTGCGGGACCGTGGGCGCCCCCTCGCCGGTCGGGTTGCGGGTCGAGGGGATGCCCGTGCACGCGAGCTCGAGCTCCGCGGTGGCCCCGGGCACCAGCACACGGCGGTTGACGTCGAGCCGGCACGAGAAGCGCCCCGTGTTGGAGCGGCTGAGCGGCCCCCCGGAGGGCGCCCCCGCGTCCTGGGCCTGCGCCGTCGAGGCCGCCATGAACAACACGCACGCGGGCGCGATCGCCCGAACAAGCCGCCGAGTACCCATAGCGCAGAGTCTGCTCCCGCGACGCGAGCCGTCGCAACATCCTGCACGCCGGGACGGGCGCTGGATCACAGGCATTCACCGGCCGGCTGTCATCGGGTGACGCGCGACCGGCGAGGGCTACGGATTACGGGTGGGGGTAAGTTCGGCGGGTCAGTTGGTGCTGGGGGCGGGCGCCGCGACGGGCTCGGCGCCGAGCACCACCGGGGTCTCGAGCGCGTACTGGAGCACGTCTTCCATCTTGGCGACGGGGATGAACTCCAGCGTGTCGCGGATCTCCTGCGGGACCTCCTCGAGGTCGGGCTTGTTGCGCTCGGGGAGCAGGATGCGCTTGATGCCGGCGCGGTGCGCGGCGAGCACCTTCTCCTTGATGCCGCCCACCGGGAGCACTCGCCCGCGGAGGGTGATCTCCCCGGTCATGGCCACGTCGTGCCGGACCCGGATGCCCTTCAGCATCGAGAAGAGCGCCGTGAACATCGTCACGCCGGCGCTCGGCCCGTCCTTCGGCATGGCCCCGGCGGGGATGTGGATGTGGATGTCGCTCTTGTCGAGGAAGTCTTCGGGGATGCCGAGCTGCCGGGACTTGGAGCGCACGAAGGAGAGCGCCGCCTGCGCGGACTCCTTCATCACGTCACCGAGCTGGCCGGTGAGCTGCAGCTTGCCCGTGCCGGGCATGCGCGTGGCTTCGATGAACAGGATCTCTCCGCCCACCGGCGTCCACGCGAGGCCCGTTGCGACGCCCACCTCCTCGGTGCGCTCGGCCACCTCGCTGGTGAACCGGGCCTGCCCCAGGAAGGGGATGAGGTCGTCGGCGCTGTCGATCTTGTACGGCCCCGCGTTGCCCTCGGCGATCTTCACCGCGACGCCGCGGATGACGCTCGCCACCTGGCGCTCGAGGCTGCGGACGCCCGCCTCGCGGGTGTAGAAATCCGTGATCGCCTCGAGCGCGGCGTCGGTGATGTCGAGCTGCGAGGTCTTGATCCCGTGCTCCTCGAGCTGCTTCGGGAGCAGGTGCTGGCGGGCGATGGCGCGCTTCTCGTTACGCGTGTAGCCAGGGATGTCGAGGATCTCCATGCGGTCGCGGAGCGGCGGCGGGATCGGGTCGGCCACGTTGGCCGTCGCCACGAACATCACCTGCGAGAGGTCGTAGGGGATCTCCAGGTAGTGGTCGCTGAAGGTGTGGTTCTGCTCCGGGTCGAGCACCTCGAGCAGCGCCGCCGAGGGGTCGCCGCGGAAGTCGTGGCCGAGCTTGTCGACCTCGTCGAGCATGAACACCGGGTTGATGGTGCCGGACTTCTTCATCCCCTGGATGACCTGGCCCGGGAGCGCGCCCACGTAGGTGCGGCGGTGACCCCGGATGGCCGCCTCGTCGTGCACGCCGCCGAGCGACACGCGCACGAACTTGCGGCCGAGGGCCTTGGCGATGCTGCGACCGAGGGAGGTCTTGCCCACGCCGGGGGGCCCGAGCAGGCAGAGGATGGGGCCCTTCTTGTCGGCCTTCAGCTTGCGGACGGCGAGGTACTCGAGGATGCGCTTCTTGACCTTCTCCAGGCCGTAGTGGTCCTCGTCGAGCACCTCGCGCACCTTGGCGATCTCGAGGTTGTCGGGGGTGGAGTTGGTCCACGGCAGGTCGAGGATCCAGTCGAGGTAGGTGCGCACCACCGTGTACTCGGCGCTGCCGACCTGCATCGACCGGAGCCGCCGGAGCTGCTTGCGCGCCACCTGCTCGGACTCGCCCGGGAGGTTGGCCTTGGTGATGCGCTCCTCCAGGCCGTCGAGGTCTCCCTGGTCGCCCTCGTCTTCGCCCAGCTCTTCCTTGATGGCCTTGAGCTGCTGGCGGAGCACGTACTCCCGCTGGTTCTTGCCCATCTCCTCCTTGATCTGGGAGTTGATGCGCTCGCGCATCTTCAGGATCTCCAGCTGCCGGGTGAGCAGCTTGAGCACCTGCTTGATGCGGTCTTTCACGTCCGTCGTGGACATGAGCTGGGCCTTCTCCTCGACGGGAGCGTCGAGGTTGGCCGCCACCAGATCAGCCAGCGCCCCGGGCTCCTGGATGGAGTCGATGAGCGACTGCGCCTCGCGCGGCAGCTCGGGCATCAGCTGGATCACCTGCTTGGCGACCTCGCGCAGCGACATCGCCAGGGCCTCGGCCTCGACGTCGTCGATGACCGGAGACTCCTCGACCCGCACCACCTTCGCGCGAAGGTAGGGCCCGTGCTGGGTGATGCCCGCGAGCTTGATGCGCGTGAGCCCCTGCAGGATGAGCGAGTAGTTGCCGGTGGAGTGCTTCAGGCTCTTGAGCACCCGCGCCGCCGCGCCCACCGGGTAGAGGTCGCCCTCCCCCGGGTCGTCGATGTTGGGGTCTCGCTGCGCGAAGATCGCGATGACGGGCTGCGAGAGGTTCTCCAGGTCTTCGACCAGGGCGACGGACTTCTCCCGCCCCACGTCGAAGGGCGCCACGGCCCCGGGAAACAGCACCGCATTGCGGATCGGCAGCACCGGCAGCTCGTCGCCAAACTTCAGATCGTTCTCGTCCGGGGTCTGTCCCCCACGCTTGCGCTCGGGCATTCGATCACCTCGCCTGCGCCCCAGAAACAACGCTCGCCCCGAAGCGCCGCGCACAGTCCCGCGCACCAAGCGCGCGACGCCACGCGACGCCGAAAACGACCGCCTCTGAGGCGTGTCGTCGGACCTTAGTCACTTGACCCTCCCATGGCAACGGCACTTCTCGCGCCAACATTTCCAGCGCTCGGAGCGCTGCGACGGTCAGTACCAGCCGCTGGCCGCCGGCGCGGGCGGGGACGACAGCCGCTGGTCCATGCGACGGTCTTCCGCGAGCTCCTCGAAGTAGCGACGCCAGCCGGGCACGCCCTCCACCAGCCGGAGGAAGACCTGGCTCGGCAGCACCAGCACCATCGATCCCACGGAGGCCGTCACCGTCGCCGTCACCGGGACGCCCTCCAGCAGCGAGATCTCGCCGAAGACCTCCGCGGGCCCGAGCTCGGCCAGCGTCGCGGGCCCGTGCGGCGTCTCGCGGGTCACCGACACCGACCCGTGCAGCACCACGTGGAGGCCGCTTCCGGGCTCGCCCTCGCGCAGCAGCACCTGCCCCGCCGACACCGCCACCGCCTCGAAGCGCGACCCAAGCTGCACCCGCTGCCCCGCGTCGAAGGGCTCGAACATCGGGTGCGTGTCGAGCAGCCGGTTCACCAGCCGCTGCCGCATGAAGCGCTCGAGCGCCGCGGCGATCACCGGCAGCCCCTGCGCCGCCGCGGTCAGCGCGTCGCGGCCGAAGATCAGCACGTCCGAGGGCTCCGCCGCGGTCACCGTGGCGGCGCGAGGGGCCGCCGAGAGCAGGGCCATCTCCCCGAAGATCGCCCCCTCCTCCAGCGTGGCCAGGGAGGCGCCCGCGCGGGTGACCCGCACCCTCCCCCGAGCCAGGAGGAAGAACGCGTCGCCCGGGTCGCCCTCGCGCACCACCGTCTCGCCCGTCGCCAGCGAACGGCGTACGACCGATCCCAGGACGTTCGCGAAGGCCTCCGGGGGGAGCTCGGAGAGCAGCGGGATCGCGGGCACCACCTCCGGCCAGGCGGGCAGTCCCTCCCGCGAGGCGGCGAGCGCCGCGGCGGCGTCGCAGACCTGGGCGTCGCTCCATGCGACCGGGACCCAGGCCTCGGGAGGCACCGGCGCGGAGGGGTCGGGGCGGCCCAGGCGCACCGCGCGACCGAGGGCCGCGGAGCCCGCGGCGTAGCGGGTGGCGAAGGAGGGGAGCAGCGAGCGCGCGGCGGGGTCGAGGGCCTCGAGGGCCTTCAGCGCCACGATCGCGAGCAGGGGGTGGCCCGCGGCGCTCGACTCCGAGAGCACCAGGGCGAAGACCTGGGCGGCCTGCGGAAGCCGGCCGAGCGCCGCGAGGGCGTCGCCGATGCGGAGGCGCGACTCGAAGTCGTGCGGCGCGGAGCGCACCAGCGAGACGAGGCCCCGCAGCGCGTCGACGGGAGCGTGGGCGAGGAGGGCGTCGTCGACCTGTTCGGCCAGTTCACGTCGGGTGGGCATCGGTCGGCGACGATACCCCTTCGCGCGGCCCGCTGGCACGACCCCGCCGTCGCTGGTAGAGCGAGACCCACATGGACACCTCCGGGCTCGAGCTGCGCTTCCGTATCGGATCGATCCCCGTGGTCGTGGAGCCGTGGTTCTGGCTCTCCGGGCTCATGCTCAACATGCAGAGCATGCAGGGCCCGCGCATCGTCCTGTGGCTGCTGGTGTTCTTCGTGTCGGTGCTGGTGCACGAGCTCGGTCATGCGCTGGCCATCCACGCCTTCGGCGCCCGCGCGGCCATCCGGCTGCACTCCTTCGGCGGCCTCACCCAGCCGTCTCGCAACCTCTCCCGCTGGCGCAACATCGCGATGACCCTCGCGGGCCCCGGGGCGGGCTTCGCGCTGGGCGCCCTCGCCATGCTCGCGCTGCGCCTCGTCCCCGACCTTCCGCCGCTCGCCTACTGGACCGTCGAGCGGCTGATGATCGTGAACTTCTTCTGGGGCGTGATGAACCTCCTGCCCATTCCCCCGCTCGACGGCGGCCACGTGCTGCTCGGGCTGCTCGGTCGCCGGTACGAGCGCACCGCGCGCATCATCGCCGCCTGCGCCGCGGGGCTGATCGTGCTCTACGGCCTGTCGTCGGGGCAGATCTTCCTGACCATCATGTTCGGCCTGCTGGCCTTCCAGAACATCCAGACGGTGCGCGCCATGGGCAGCCACTGAGAGGCTGAGGCGCCGCCCTCAGGGCTGCGCGGGCTCGGCCGGGTACTCGTCCCGATGCGCCACGAAGGCCCGTCGCACCGCGAGCACGTGGACGATCGACACCACCGCGTAGGCCACGCACCCGAGCAGGTACTCCTCGTGGCGATGGGCGCTGAACCACGCGCCCGCGGCCACGATCACAAGCCCGTTGTAGGCCACGATCACCGTCGCCGCCTGGCGGGTGGCCTCGTCGGCGTGGATGCGCTCGCCGCGCACCAGCGAGGAGCCCGCCCTCCAGAGCAGCGCGGCGCACACCGCGCCCGGGAAGAACGACGCCAGCATCGCCAGCATGGACGGCGAGTTCTGGAGGCGGTCGAGCATCAACAGCCCGACGCACCACACCAGGAAGCCCGGGATCACCATCTGCCCGAGGAACCAGCACGAGTACGCCATCGCCCTCAGCAGGCCCGGCGCGCGGCTGCGCCTCACCGCCGGCACCGTGGCGTGCACCGTCGCCTCGCGGAAGACCCCCTGGCCGTCGACCGTGAGCTCGGCCTCGCGGGAGTCCTCCAGGCGCCATCGGATTCGCGCCCCGCCCTCCACGAAGAGGCTCGTCAACCAGGGGATCAAGCACAGCGCCATCGTCCCGACCAGGAGCCAGCTCATCGTCGCCATGGACCTGCACGGTAACGCGGAGGTCGACGCTCGGCACCGGGTCGGGCGGCCGTTCACCCGCGGCGCGCGACCGCTCGCGGTGATACGGTCGCTCACAGCGACGCCCCTGCAGGTCGTCTGGCGGAGGGACCCACGATGATGCCGCACCTCGCACGCACGCTCCGGATCACCTTCGGCGCCGTCTCCCTCCTCGCCTCGCAGGCTGCTGCGCAGTCCGACCCCGAGGTGATGGCCGCCTCCCGCAACGAGCTCATCAACGAGGCCCGGGAGGCCCGCATCGCCGGTGACCACGCCCGCGCCCTCGACCTGGGCCTGCGCGCGGGGCAGCTCGCGATGAGCACCGCGCTGCGACGCTTCATCGCCGAGGAGCAGACCGCCCTGGGGATTCTGGGCGCCGCGCTCGACAGCGCCGAGCTCTGCGTCCGCGAGGCCGAGCGCGACCCCAGCCCGACGAGCGCCATCCACGCCTCGGCCTGCGAGGCCCTCGCGGGTCGGCTGCGACCGCGCGTCGCCCGGGGCGGCTCCCCGGCCCCTCGCCCGACGGAGCCCTCGGCCACGCGCCGCCCGCTTCCCCCCGACCTCGTCGCGCAGCCGCGCGGATCGCTCAACACCGCTCCCGTGGTGTTGATGGGCGTGGGCGCGGCGGGCTTCGTCGCGGCGGGGGTGTTCTATCTGATGCGCGGCTCGGCCCTCAACGCCCGCGACGCCCTCTGCGACGAGACGGGATGCCCCGAGGAGGCGCGGCCCGACCACGACCGCGCGGTGACCTTCAACACGCTCACCAACGTGTCCCTGGGGGTCGGCGCGGCCTGCGCCGTCGGCGGGCTCGTCTGGTACCTCGTCTCGCCGAGGCGCGAGGTGAACGCCGGCCGGCAGGAGCGCTCCGCCCCTCGGCCTCGCGCGGGGTTGCTCCTCGCCCCCTCCGCGGGCGGCGCGGTGATCGGCTGGGAAGGAACGCTCTGAGGGCCATCGGGCGGGGCCGTCGCTGATTCCGGGCGTTGTCCGGGGCGCGGGGGTGGTCTATGACTCCGCGCCCCGGAAGACTCTGGCGGTGGTTCGGGTTGTGCGGATGCACGGCGACCACAGCCGCTCTGTCCTCGGATACGGAAGGAACCCTCGATGATCCCCTGGCTGCTCCAGAAGGTGTTTGGCACGAAGCACGAGCGCGAGCTGAAGAAGATCCGCCCGCTGGTGGCCGCCATCAACGACCTGGAGCCGAAGATGCGCGAGCTCTCCGACGACGGGCTCCGCGGCAAGACGGTGGTGTTCAAGGAGCGCGTCGGCAACGGAGAGCCGCTCGACAAGCTGCTGCCCGAGGCCTTCGCGGTCTGCCGCGAGGCGGGGCGCCGGGTGCTCAACATGAGGCACTTCGACGTGCAGCTCATCGGCGGCATCACGCTGCACCGCGGGATGATCGCGGAGATGAAGACCGGCGAGGGCAAGACCCTGGTCGCGACGCTCGCGAGCTACCTCAACGCCCTCGAGGGCAAGGGGGTGCACATCGTCACGGTCAACGACTACCTCGCGACGCGCGACTCGGAGTGGATGGGGCGCATCCACCGCTCGCTCGGCCTCGAGGTGGGCGTGGTGGTCAACAGCCAGAGCGACCGCGAGAAGAAGACCGCCTACCGGGCGGACATCACCTACGGCCAGAACAACGAGTTCGGCTTCGACTACCTCCGCGACAACATGAAGTTCTCGGTCTACGACTGCGCGCAGCGTGACCTGAACTTCGCCATCATCGACGAGGTCGACTCGATCCTCATCGACGAGGCGCGCACGCCGCTCATCATCTCCGGCCAGGGGGAGACCAGCACGCAGCTCTACGGCGAGGTCACCAAGGTGATTCCGTACCTGCGCCGCGACGAGCACTACGTGGTCGACGAGAAGGCCCACTCGGTGTCGCTCACGGACGAGGGCATCGACGAGGCGCAGCGGCGGCTGAAGGTGAAGAACCTCTACGACCCCGCGCACATCGAGGAGCTGCACATCCTCCAGCAGTGCCTGCGCGCGAGCACGCTCTACAAGCGCGACGTGAACTACATGGTCAGCGACTCCGGCGAGGTGCTGATCATCGACGAGTTCACCGGCCGCGTGCTCTCCGGCCGCCGCTGGAGCGACGGGCTCCACCAGGCCGTCGAGGCGAAGGAACACGTCCGCGTGCGCGAAGAGAACCGCACGATGGCGACCATCACCTTCCAGAACCTCTTCCGGCTCTACAAGAAGCTGTCGGGGATGACCGGCACGGCGGAGACCGAGGCCGAGGAGCTGCACAAGATCTACAAGCTCGAGGTGCTGCAGATTCCGACCAACCGCGGCATCCAGCGCAAGGACTACGACGACCTCGTCTACAAGACCGAGCGAGAGAAGTTCAAGGCGGTGGTCGAGGAGATCTCGGACAGCGTCGAGCGCGGCCAGCCCTCGCTGGTGGGCACCGTCTCCGTGGAGAAGTCCGAGGCCATCGCGTCGCTGCTGCGCAAGCGCGGCATCAAGCACGAGGTGCTCAACGCCAAGCAGCACGAGCGCGAGGCGTTCATCGTGGCGCAGGCCGGGCGCAAGGGCTCGGTCACCGTGGCGACCAACATGGCGGGCCGCGGCACGGACATCATCCTCGGCGGCAACCCGGAGATGCTCGCCAAGGCGGAGATGATCCTCGCCCGCAAGGACCCGACCTCGGAGGAGCACACCGCGGAGCTCGACGCGCTCATCGCGCAGTACAAGGAGCGCTGCGAGAAGGAGCGCGAGGAGGTCGTCGGGGCGGGCGGCCTGCACATCATCGGCACCGAGCGGCACGAGTCGCGGCGCATCGACAACCAACTCCGCGGGCGCGCGGGCCGTCAGGGCGACCCCGGGAGCTCGCGCTTCTACCTGTCGCTCGAGGACGACCTCATGCGCATCTTCGCGGGCGAGCGCGTGCAGTCGATCATGGATCGGCTCGGGATGGAGGAGGACGTTCCGATCGAGCACCCGTGGGTGACGCGCTCGGTGGAGAACGCGCAGCGCAAGGTCGAGGCCCGCAACTTCGACCAGCGCAAGAACGTCCTCGAGTACGACGACGTGATGAACCAGCAGCGCAAGGCGGTCTACAAGCTCCGCAAGGAGGTGCTGCTCGGCACGTACACCCGCGAGGTGCACGCCGGGGACAGCGAGGCCGCTCCGCTGGTCGCCCCGCGCGAGTGGGACGAGGCCACGTTGACGCGCCTCGGCGAGGTGCTCGACGCGATGATGCGGCACTTCCCGGTGCCGAGCGGCGCGCGCCAGCCCTCGACGCTGGAGGAGATGGAGGGCATCGACCCCGAGCGCGTCGAGATGGAGGTCTATCACTACTTCGGCGCGCGGGTGGACCTGACGAAGGTCGCGAGCGATCCGAAGGCCGCGCACAAGAAGCTGGTCGACGAGGTCGCGGGCTCGATGCAGATGCAGCGCGAGCGCGTGCTCGACCTGGTCGACGAGGTCATCGCCCGGGACATCGAGAAGCACGCGCCGGAGAAGGCCTCCCGCGACGAGTGGAACCTCGAGGCGATCGCGTCGCTCTTCAACGAGCGCTTCGGCGAGAAGGCGCAGGACCTCGACGCCGTCGCCGGCGGGCGCGAGGAGCTGGCCCGGGCGCTCTACACCCAGGCCGAGAAGCTCTTCGAGGCGCGCGAGGGGGACGCGGAGCCCGAGCTGCTGCTCCGCGCCTTCAAGTCGCTGATGCTCGAGGAGGTCGACCGCGCCTGGATGGACCACCTCACCAACATGGAGCACCTCCGCGACGGCATCGGGCTGCGCAGCTTCGGCCAGCGCGATCCGAAGCTCGAGTACAAGAAGGAGGGCTTCGACATGTTCACCGCGATGATGCAGTCGGTGAACGCGGGCGTGCTCACCAAGCTGTTCCACATCCAGGTGCGCCGCGAGGAGGAGCTGGCGCAGATGGAGGTGCAGGAGGCCCGCCGCTACGAGGAGCGGCAGCGCCGGATGGTCGCCTCGCACGCGGGCGACTCCGGGGTGGACGAGGGCTCCGAGGCCGACCTGGTCTCGGCGCTCGCCAGCCTGGGGCTCGACCCCTCGAAGGTGCAGGCCGTGCGGGCCCGCGCCCCGAAGAGCCGCAGCACCGGGGCCAGCGTCCCGTCGGCGCCGCGCGCGTCGGCTCCGCCCTCCTCGCCGGACGTGGTCGACGCCACCTTCGACGAGCCCGCCGCGGAGGGAGGCGCCCCGGCGGAGAACCTCCAGGCGGTGCGCACCCGCGCCCCCAAGATCGGCCGCAACGAGATGTGCCCGTGCGGCTCGGGCAAGAAGTACAAGGACTGCCACGGCGTCCCGGGCACCGCCCCGAACGACAGCACCCCGGCCTGACCCCCCCGTTGGCCTCCGGCCGCTGACTCCTTCAGCGGCCGACCTTCCGCTCCAGCTCCCCCCATCGCAGCGTGTAGACCACCGGCCGCCCGTGAGGACAGTGACCGGCGAAGTCCACCGTGTCGAGCGCCTGCAGCAGCGAGCGCACCTCCTCGGGGGCCATCTCGTCGCCGCCGCGCACCGAGCCGTGACAGGCCATCGTCGCCAGCACCAGGTCGACGGCCTTGCTGAAGTCGTTGCCCTGCCGGGCGAGCTCGGCGATGAGGTCTCGGGCGAGCCTGCGAGGGTCGGCCCGCAGCAGCATCGCCGGAACCGCCCGCACCGCCACCGTGGTCGGCCCGAGCGGCGCGAGGTCGAGCCCGACGGACAGGAGCTCCTCCGCGCGCTCCTCGACCAGCGCGACCTCGTCGGCCGCGAGCTCGACCCGCTCGGGCACGAGCAGCGGCTGCATCGGGACGCTCCTCGCCTGGTACGAGCGCCGCAGCCGCTCGAAGGTCACCCGCTCGGCCGCCGCGTGCTGGTCGAGGATCACCATCCCGCTCTCCCCCTCGCACAGCAGGAACATCCTCCGTAGCTGCCCGACGTAGCGAAGCGCCCCGAAGGTCGATCCGTGGAGCTCGCTTCGCACCGCGGCCGCGTCGACGGCCCTCCCCTCCCCCACCGCCGGGGCGACGCTCGCCCGGGCCGCGTCGGCGTAGGCGGCGGGCGGATAGGGGGCCGCGGCGAGGCGGGCCCACGGGTCGGCCGAGTCGGGGGCGGCGGTCACGAAGGCCGAGAGCACCTGCGCCTCCAACAAGGGCCGGACGGGCTCGTCGCGTGGGGGCGGCGAGGCGGTCGGGACAGGCAGCACGGGCGAGCTCGGGGTCTGCGCCGGGGGGCCGGGGGAGAGGTGCTCGGCCCAGAAGTCGCGAGGTCGGGTGGCGGCGTGGGCCCACGGTGCGCTGGCGGCGGCGTCCCGGAGGACGCTCATCACGGCCTCGAAGATGGCGCCCTGCGAGGCGAAGCGCACCTCGGTCTTCTGCGGGTGCACGTTGACGTCGACGTCCTCCGGGGGGACCTCCACCAGCACCGCCCCGGCGGGGTAGCGGCCGGACTCCAGGGTCGATCCGTAGGCCTGGGCCACCGCGCGCAGCAGCAGCCGGTCCTTCACGTGGCGGCCGTTGACGTAGAGCATGAGGTGCGAGGCGCCGCTGCGGGCCCGCTCCGGCGGACCGAGCAGGCCCACCACCCGCACCCTCCCTCGCGACCCGCGAAGCTCGGCGAGCGGCTCGTCGGCGAGCACCTCCCGCACCCTCGCGGCCACGTCCGAGTGCCGTAGAAACTCCCGGACCACCTTGCCGTCGCGGCGCACCACGAAGCGCACCTCGGGCTTCGGGATCGCGAGGCGCACCAGCCCCTCGATGCACGCCGCCCCCTCGGTCTGCGGGGTGCGCATGAACTTCCGGCGCGCGGGGGTGTTGTAGAAGAGGTCCTCGACGCAGACGGTGGTGCCCTCGGCGCAGCCCGCCGGGCGCAGCACCGCGGGGGCGCCGCCCTCCACCAGGGCCTCGCTCCCCTCGGCGGTGCCCCGGGCGCGGGTGGTCACCCGGGTGCGGGACACCGAGGCGATCGACGGCAGCGCCTCGCCTCGGAAGCCGTAGGTGCCGACCCCGACCAGGTCGTCCGCCGAGCGGATCTTGCTGGTGGCGTGGCGCAGCAGCGCGAGGGCCACGTCCTCGGGGCTCATGCCCCCCCCGTCGTCGGTGACCGCGACGCGCGCGAGCCCTCCTCCGTCGATGGACACCGTGATGGTGGTGGCGCCGGCGTCGAGGGCGTTCTCGACGAGCTCCTTCATCACCGAGGCGGGTCGCTCGACCACCTCCCCGGCGGCGATCTGGTTGGCGACCTCTGGCGGAAGCAAGGCGACGACTGACACGGCTGCAAACTATCATGCGCGCGAGGTTCGTTCGATTGACCCCCAAACCAGCGCGATGCTAGCGTCGCACGGCGCGGTTGGTGGTCGGTGGTCCGCGCGATGACCCCATGAAGTTCTGCCCCAAGTGCAATAGCCAGTACGACGACGGCGTCGGCTTTTGTACGCGGGACGGTGGGCCCCTCAGACCCATGGCGGGAGGCAGCACCCTGAAGTCCCCCGGGATGACGCTCTCCTCGGGTCGAGGCTCGGCGCTGGGCGCCTCGGCGCTACGCACCGCCGGCCCGCCGCCGCGCGCCCCGCGCTCCAACACCTCCAACGCCGCGCTCGCCATCGCGCTCGACGCGATGTCCGACCACACGCCCGCCGATGGCCTCACCCGCGAGGTGGAGATCACCCCGCAGCAGCCGCAGTCGGTGCCCATGGAGGAGGACGTCGTCCCGGGCAGCGAGCTCGACCCCTACGCAGACAGCCCGACGCTGGCCATCGCCGCGCCGGTGATCACGGTGAGCCATCCGCCCGACGGTCCTCCCCGGCCGAAGCAGCCCGAGGCGAAGGGATTCAACCCGGGACGGCCGGTGGCGGCGAGGCCCCAGACGGTCAACCTCGCGGCCGAGCAGGCGCCCCCCACGGAGAAGCCCGCGGCGGAGGAGAGCTACGACGAATCCGAGGAGCCCGACCTGTCCGGGCAGACCATCGCGGGCCGGTACCGGGTCATCCGCAGGCTGGGCGAGGGCGGGATGGGCGTCGTCTATCAGGCCGTCGATGAGCGGCTCGACAAGTCCGTCGCGCTGAAGGTGCTGAAGGAGGACTTCTCCAGGCGGCAGGACGTGGTGGCGCGCTTCACCCAGGAGGCCAAGTCCGCCGCGCGCATCAAGCACGAGAACGTGCTCGACGTGACCGACTACGGAAAGACCGAGTCGGGCAGCTACTACATCGCGATGGAACTCCTCGTCGGCACCGACCTCGCCGACGTGCTCCAGAAGGGCGAGCCGATGACGGTCGAGCGGGCGACGGACATCGCCGTGCAGATCTGTCGCGCCCTCACGGCGGCCCACGGCCTCGGCGTGGTGCACCGCGACATGAAGCCAGAGAACATCTTCCTGTTGAAGAGCAACGACGGCCGCGAGGTCGTGAAGATCGTCGACTTCGGCATCGCCCAGATGAAGGACTCCGCCGGGGAGAACACCCGCAAGCTCACCCGCACCGGGATGATCTTCGGCACGCCCGAGTACATGTCCCCGGAGCAGGCCTCGGGGAAGCCGATCGACCACCGCGTCGACGTCTATGCCACCGGGGTGATCCTCTACGAGATGTTCGCCGGCCGGGTGCCCTTCGAGGGTGACTCGTTCATGGGGGTGCTCACGCAGCACATGTTCGAGGCGCCTCCGGCCATCACCGACCTCAACCCCAACGCCGGCGTCACGCCGGAGTTCACGGCGGTGATCTTCAAGGCCCTCGCGAAGGACCCCAACCAGCGCTACGCGTCCATGGCGGAGTTCTCCGACGACCTGCTGCGCGTGCGCCAGGGCGCCCGGCCCGCGGCGCCGGTGGGGGACTACGTCGTCGGCAACGCGCTCCGTGGCCCGACGCCCGCGCCGCTGCTCAACGCCGCTCCCCCCGGATCGACCCCGAGCCAGGGCACCGCCCCGTGGCCTGCCTCGGTCGGGGTCGCCGGCACCATGGAGGGAGAGCGCCCCCGCAAGCGCTCGCTCGTCCCGGTCATCGCCGTCGCGGTGCTGCTCATCGGCGGCGCCATCGCGCTCGCGTTCTCGCTCGGCTCGCAGAGCAACCCCGCGCCCGTGTCGCCCCCCGCACCCGCCGCGGTCGTGCCCGCTCGCCCCAGGGTGACGCCCGCCCGCCCCGTTGCCCCGGCCGTCACCGCCCCCGCGGTCGTCGTCGCACCCCCGCCGCAGGTCGCTCCCACGCAGGTCGCGATGCAGATCGTCACCGACCCGCCGGGCGCCACCGTCCACGTCGAGCCCGTCTCCGGAGCGGGCGAGCGCTTCACCTGCGAGACCCCGTGCACCCGGCGCGTCGCCACGCACGTCCCGCTGCGGCTCACCGCGCAGCGCGGTACCCGCCGCGGCGCCATGACCATCGAGCCCACCGAGACGATGGCTCCGGTGCGTGTCACGCTCGACCCGGTGCCGACCCGCCGATCGCCCACCACCCAGCCGTCGAGCGGCGGTCGCCCCACGCAGCGCCGCTGCGGCGTGATGGACCCGGAGACGCAGCTCCTCATCCCGTGCTTCCCAGGCGGTTCCCATTGAGGGCCCTGCGATGAGCGAAGCCGCACAGCCGACGACGCCGACCGCTCCCCCGGAGGTGCTCCCTCGGCGCTTCGGCCGCTACACCCTGCTGCGACGGCTCGCCAGCGGTGGGATGGCCGAGCTCTACCTCGCCCTGCATCGTTCGCTCGCCAACTTCGAGCGGCTCGTGGTCATCAAGCGCATCCTCCCGGAGCTCGGGCGCGACCAGTCGTTCATCACGATGTTGCTGCAGGAGGCGCGCATCGCGGCGACCTTCTCGCACCCGAACATCGTGACGACCTTCGACGTCGGCCAGGCCGAGGGCGAGTACTTCATCGCGATGGAGCACATCCACGGCGAGGACCTCCGCTCGATCGTGCGCGCGATGCGCCCGAAGAACGTCAAGGAGTTCCCCCTGGAGCACGCGCTCGCCATCGGCGTGGGCGCCGCCGCGGGCCTCGCGTACGCGCACGAGCAGAAAGACCTCCACGGCGTTCCCCTGGCCGTGGTGCACCGCGACATCTCCCCGCAGAACATCCTCGTGACCTTCACCGGCGACGTGAAGGTCGTGGACTTCGGCATCGCCAAGGCCCGCCTCTCGCACGACGCCGAGGGCACCGTCGGCGGCGACACCGGCTTCACCTCCGGCGTGGTCGCCACCGGCCCGCTCCCCGACACCGGGGCCGGCAAGGTGAAGGGCAAGCTGCCGTACATGTCCCCGGAGCAGGCGCGCGGCGAGGCCCTCGACGCCCGCAGCGACATCTTCTCCCTCGGCATCATCCTCTTCGAGCTCTGCACCGGGCGCCGCCTCTTCCGCGGAGCCAACGACGCCGAGACGCTGCAGATGATCCTCGACGGGAAGTACCCCGACCCCTCGAGCGTCAGCAGGCGCGTCTCGCCCGCCCTCGGGGCGGTGATCTCCAAGGCCCTCGCCTTCGACCGCGACGACCGCTACGCGACGGCGCGCGAGCTCCAGTCCGACCTGGTGCGGGTCGTCCACGCCGAGCACATCGCGCTCTCCTCGGTCGCCTTCGGCGACTGGATGCAGATGCTCTTCGCCGAGCGCCTCTCCTCGCAGCAGGAGGCGCTCGCCCAGGGCAAGCAGCTCGCCGACGTGCTCGCCGCCGACGATCCCGACCCCGGGGACACCTCCTCGCGCTCGATCCCTTCGGGCTCGTCCGAGGGGGCCGCCGCGTCGATCCCTGCGCCGGCCCCGCACCCGGGCCACTCCCGCCTCACCGCCGCCCTGCTCGCCGTCATCGCGCTCCTACTGCTCGTCGTGGTCGCCGTCGTCGTGCTGCGCGCCCCGGCTCCCGCTCCGGTCGCCCCGGCTCCTTCACCCCCGGCGGTCACCGCGGCGCCGCAGCCCCCTCCGGATCCTCCGCCCGCTCCCGCACCGAGCGCGGTCGTGCCCGAGGCGCAGCCCCCGGCCGCTCCGCCGGTCGCCGCCGAGCCTCCTCCCGCCGTCGAGGCGCCGTCGGCGGCCAACGCCCGCGCCCACCGCTCGCACGACCGCTCGCACCGGACGACCACCGCCACCGCCGCCGCGACCACCGCACCGGCGGCGGTGGACAACACGCCCGGTCGGCTGACCGTCGGCGCGACCCCGTGGTGCACCGTCACCGTCGACGGCGTCGGCCGCGGCCAGACGCCGGTGGTCGGTCTCTCGCTCCCGCCCGGATCGCACCGCATCGCCTGCATCAACCCCGAGCGCGGCACCCAGGAGCGCTCGGTCACGCTGGCGCCCGGTCAAGACCTTCGCGTTCGCATCACCTTCCCGTAGTCTCCGCCGCCCTCTGATGGCGTCCCTCCCTACAGCCACCTCTCCCATCGATCCTCCCTCCGCCCCTGCCCCCTCCGCCGCGCGGCGCGCCTGGGAGGGATGGCCCGGTCGCGTGCTCCGGCTCTGCATCGCCGCGCTGCCGCTCTACTGGCTCTTCCGCCGCCTCGACTGGCGCGAGGTGCTGCACGAGGCCTCCGCGGTGGGGCCCTCGGGCATCGGCCTCGCGTTCGCGTGCGTGTTCGCCTCGGTGGCCATCGGCGCGGTGCGCTGGGGCGTGATGCTCCGCGCCTACGGGGCGACGGAGCTGCCGCCGCTCTCGACGATGCTCCGGCACAACCTCGTGGGGCTCTGGTTCAACCTGCTGCCGAGCGGCGTGGCGGGCGACGCCGTGCGAGGGCACCGGGTGCGCCGCCAGGCGGGCGGCCTCGCGACCTCCTACACGGTGCTCTTCGTCGAGCGCGTCTCCGGCCTGCTCGGCCTCTGCCTCATCGCCGGCGTCTCGATGCTCTCCCCGGTCTCCATCCGCAGCCACGCCGTCTCCTGGACCCTCGGCTTCGGCCTCCTCGGCGCCGCGGGCCTGAGCGCGCTGGTGCTGCTCGTCCCCTTCGCCATGGCCCGCCATCCCTCGTTGCGCGCCTACGTCGAGCGCGTCCCGGTGCTGGGGCCGATGCTCCTGAAGATCCCTCCCCCGCGCTCGCTGGGGGGCCCGCTGCTCTCGGTGCTCCTCTCGGTGTTCACGCAGGGCGCGCTGGTCGTGTGCGTCTACTTCCTGCTGCGCCCGCTCTCCCCGGTCGCCACCTTCGGCGTCTGCGCCCGCGTGATGCCGGCCATCATCCTGGTGACGTACATCCCCATCACGCCGGGCGGCCTCGGCCAGCGCGAGGCGGCCTTCACCGGGCTCTTCGGACTCGCCAACGTGCCGGGGACCATGGCCGTCGCCGCCTCGCTGCTGTTCTTCGCGGAGATCGTGGCGGTCTCGGTGCTGGGCGGCCTCTGCCTCACGGCCGAGCGCCTCGCCGCGGCGCGCGGCCGCCCGTGGGACCGCGATCAGAAGTAGAACGTTCCGCCGCCGAGGATGCCGAGCAGTCCGCCCAGGCTCCCGGTGCCGTCGCCGTTGACGACGATGTGGTCGTAGCGGGCCGCGAGCTCGAGGGAGAAGGTCTCGCTCACCTCGATCTCCGCGCCGATGGCTCCGCCCACGGAGACGCCGGTGCCGGCGGACGCGGTCGTCGCGGTGCCGTCGCTGGTCTGCGCCAGGGCGCTGAAGGCGTCGATGAGCACCTCGACGTAGGGGCGGAGCGTCGCGCGAGGGCCCGTCCAGCGCAGCCCGGCGCCGTAGAAGACGGAGGAGCGCGCGCTGGTGGCGACGCTGGGGTCGCTCATGGCGTTGGAGCGAACGCCGAGCTCGGCGCGCACGCTGATGCCGCTGATGGTGGCCCAGCCGATGTGCCCGAGGCCCACGAAGCCGGTGCTCAGGTCCGAGGCGTAGTCGCCCGCGACGGGGATCGCCGCGCCGCCCTGCACGCCGACGAAGAGCCCCTGACGGCTCGGAGGAGGAGGAGGCGCGGGCTGGCGCAGGAGCATCGGCTGCTGGCTGACCACCACCGGCTGCTGCCGCCCCTGCACCACCGGCGGGGGGGTGTTGTACCCGGCCACCGGCGGAGGGGCGTTGTACCCGCCCACGGGCGGAGGGGCGTTGTACCCGCCCACCGGGGGCGGGGCGTCGTAGGCCGGGGGCGGCGGAGCGACCGGGGCGACGGGCGGCGGGGCGGGGTTGTTGAGCCGCGCCGGGTCCGCCGACGCCGCGAGGGGGCTGAGCAGGAGCGAGAGCGGGAGCAGGGAGCGGAGCGCGGTCTGACGCATGGCGCGCGGGATATCACGCATCCCCCGACACGCGAAGCGACCGGCCCCGGGGAGTACGCCGAGGCCGTGACGCGCGTCTCCCCGAACTGGCGTACTCGCGGGTCGACGCCCATATAGTGCCGCGCGATGTGCAGACTGCTGGCCGTGGTGACGGCCGCTCAGGTGGGGTGGCGGCAACGGCTGGTGGACGCTCCCAGGGGGCTGCGGCAGCTCTCGCACGAGCACCCGCACGGCTGGGGCGTCGCGGTGCATACGAGCGTCGACGGGTGGAGCGTCGACCGGCGCGCCACGCCAGCGTTTCAGGACGAGGGCTTCGCCGTCGCGGCCGATCGCGCGGGCACGGTGCTGCTCGCCCACGTGCGCCAGGGCACCGTCGGCGAGGTGTCGACGCGCAACACCCACCCCTTCCGCCAGGGGCGCTGGGTGTTCATGCACAACGGCACCATCGAGTCGACGGCGTGGATGCGCGACCGCGACTCGATCCCCCGGCTGGAGCAGGTCGAGGGGCAGACCGACAGCGAGCAGCTCTTCGCCTGGCTGCTGAGCCGGCTCGACGCCGCGGGCCTCACCGACGAGCCCTGCACCGAGGCGACCGACCGGGTGCTCACCGCCTCGCTGAGAGAGGCCCGCACCACCCGCGGCAGCGGCGCCATCAACGTGGTGCTCTCCGACGGGCGAACGGTCTACGCGCACCGCTGGGGCCGCTCGCTCTTCCTGCGCGACGACGACCGATCGACGGTCTCCGTGGCCTCGGAGCCCGAAGACAGCGCGACCGGCTGGAGCGAGGTCGCCGAGGGGAGCCTGCTGCGCGTCGACCGCGATCCGTCTCCGCGCTGGAGGCTGCTCGAAGGAGCGATGGCCCCCCCGCGAGGTTGAACCCCGCCTCGTCGGCGTGCTTCGATCGCACGATGCGACGCCCCTCCGCCCTCGTCGGCCTGCTGGCCCTCTCGTCCTGCTCGGACAACACCACCCCCGCCACGCCCGACGCGGGCCGCGCCGACGCCGTCGTGGCCACCGACGCGCCCGCGGGGAGCGTCGCGTCGCTCCCGATCCGACAGACCACGCGCCTGCCCGGGATGGACGGCCCCGTCGACGTCGCCACCGACGCCCACGGCTGGTCGCACATCCGGGCGACGACCCTGCGAGACGCCACCTATGTGCAGGGCTACCTGCAGGCCCGCGAGCGCATGGCGCAGATGGACATCCTCCGCCGCCTCGGCTCGGGCACCCTCGGCGAGCGCTTCGGCGTGGTGTCCTCCGCGGCCATCGGGCAGGACCTCGCCTTCCGCGCCATCGGCCTGCGCCGCGCGGCGGTCGCCATGTGGGCGCAGATCCAGACCGAGCCCTCGGCGGCGCGCACCCGCGTCGCCCTCACGGCCTTCAGCGCCGGGGTGAACCAGTACCTCCGCGAGATTCGCTCGGGCCGCGCGGAGGCGCCCCCCAGCACCGAGCTCGTGCTCGGCGAGACCACCCCCGACTGGAGCGAGGTCGACTCGCTCGTCATCGGGCGATACCAGTCTTACTCGCTCTCGTATTCCGCCGACACGGAGATCGCCAACTCGCAGCTCATCGACGCGGTGCGCACGACCTTCGGCGGCGCCGACCCGACCGCGGCGCCGGAGCGCTACGCCCGCCGCGCGATGGCCCAGGACGTCCTGGTGTGGCGCCCGCCGTCCGAGGCCGCGGTGGTGCCAGACTTCTATCCCCCGCGGTCGGGGATGGCGCAGGTGTTTCGCCCGACGACGCAGCGCCCCCACCTCGCGGCGGGGCTCTACGACCGGGTGGCGCCCTTCTTCCGTCACGTGCGCGAGGGCTTCTCGGTCTGGGGCGACGAGAGCCGCGGGAGCAACAACTGGGTGGTCACGCCGGGGGTGACCCGCAACGGCAGGGCGCTGCTGGCCAACGACCCGCACCTCGCGCTTCGCGCGCCTGCCATCTGGTGGGGGACGCACCTCACCGTCACCGGCGGGGCCGACGCGGTCGACGTGGCCGGGACCACCTTTCCGGGCGTCCCCGGCGTGGTCATCGGCTTCAACCAGCGCGTCGCCTGGGGCGTCACCACGGCCTACTACGACGTCACGGACGTCTACCAGGAGACCATCACCGCGGGGGTCGGCGGGGCGCCCGACACGGTGCTCTTCAACGGCCGTCAGGTGCCCATCCAGGTCATCACCGAGCAGGTGCCCGACGGCGCCGGGGGCAACGTCGAGGCGCGGCTGGAGGTCGTCCCCCACCACGGTCCCATCGTGCCGGAGATCGTCAACGGGCGCATCGTGAGGCGCACGGGCAGCCGGGCGCTGTCGATCCGCTGGACGGGCCACCAGGCGACGGACGAGTTCAGCACCTTCATGGCGCTCGCCTACGCGCGCAACGTCGACGACGCGCGGGCCGCGGTCGAGGGCTTCGGCGTCGGCGCGCAGAACTTCGTCTTCGCCGACATCGAGGGGCGCACGGGCTACGCGTCGCACGCGGTGATCCCCCAGCGCGCGGCGGGCGCGCTCACCTGGCGCTCGGACAACCCCGAGGGGACCAACCCCTGCACCGTGCTCCCCGGCACCGGCGAGGCCGAGTGGACCGGGACCGTTCCGTCCGCGCAGATTCCGCAGGCGGTGGGGAGCGCGACGAGGCCCTACATCGTGACGGGCAACAACGACCAGGTGGGCGCGACCCGCGACGGCAACCCCTTCGACGCGACGGTCTACCTGGGCTGCGGCTACGCCTCGGGCTGGCGCGCCGAGCGCATCACCCAGCGGCTCCAGATGGCCGGCTCGC
Source organism: Myxococcaceae bacterium (assembly GCA_004297725.1). Lineage (GTDB taxonomy): Bacteria > Myxococcota_A > Polyangia > Polyangiales > SCUS01. The sequence goes on from SCUS01000052.1 coordinate 103,785, forward strand.
AGATGACCGTCGAGGACATGCAGTCCATCCAAGGCGACCACACGGTGCTCGCGGGCGGGCGCTTCCGCCCCTTCCTGATGAGCGCCTTCGCTCGCCTCGAAGCCGAGTGGACCACGCCCGGGACGCACCCCGACATCGCCGCGCTCGCGCTCACCCTCCAGCCCCGCGCCGCGCGCCTCCGCGACGCCGCCATGCGGGTGCAGTCATGGACCCTCGACGGCGCTTCGGGCGTCGAGGCCGACGCGACCCCGGCGCAGCGGCGCGACGCGGTGGCCACCAGCATCTTCCACGGCTGGATGTCCCGCCTGCTCCGCGGGACCTTCAGCGACGAGACCGCGGTGCTGCGCGTGGGGGGCTTCGACTCCATCCGCGCGGCGCTGCACCTGCTGGAGCACCCGACCGAGCTGCGCGCCCGCACGGCCTCGGGGGAGAGCGTGCTCTGGGACGACCTCTCCACCGCCGGCGCCACGGAGACGCGCGACGTGATCGTGCTGCGCTCGCTCGACGAGGCGATGGCCGACCTCGAGCGGCTCACCACCACGGCGGACGTCGAGCGCTGGCTCTGGGGCTCGCTTCACACGGTGCGCTTCTCGTCGCTCATCCCCGGCACCGACGCGACGCTCTCCATTCCCCCCACCACCGACGGCGCCTTCCCCCGAGGCTTTCCCCGGCCGGGCGGCATCGACGTGGTCGACGCCTCGGGCCCCGGCCTCGGCGGCAGCAACTACAGCTTCGGCAGCGGCGCCTCGCAGCGCATCGCGGTGGAGCTCGGCCCCGACGGCCCTCGCGCCTTCAACGCCCTCCCCGGGGGACAGTCCATCGACACGGGCTCTCCCCACTTCCGCGACGAGGCCGAGCTCTGGCGCAGCAACCGCACCCACGCCGTGCCCTTCCGCGAGGCCGAGGTCGTCGCCGAGGCGAGCGGCCGCTGGCGCTTCGAGCCGGCGCCCTGACGGCGCCCTCGGAGGGGCGCCCGAGGTGTTTGACAACCCCCGTGATGTGTCACAAGTCCATCCATCGGGGCTCATGGATGAATCCACCAAATCGACTCCGGTAGTCAGCGTCGAGAGAGCCGACCCCATCCGCTCGACGCTGCGGCTGACCAGCCAGGGGAAGATCGTGGGTCAGCACCCGAGCATCCGCGAGGTGGTCAACACCGTCGAGCGGGTGGCCTCGTCGAGCTGCACCGTGCTCATCACCGGCGAGAGCGGCACGGGCAAGGAGCTCGTGGTGGCCGCGCTCCACGACGCCTCGCTGCGCGCCCGCGGCCCGGTGGTCACCGTCGACTGCTCGGCCATCCACGAGAACCTCATCGAGGCGCAGCTCTTCGGCCATGTGAAGGGCGCCTACACGGGCGCGGTCACGTCGAGCCCGGGCTTCGTCGCCACTGCGGAGGGAGGGACGCTCTTCCTCGACGAGGTCGGCGAGCTGCCGCTGCTCATGCAGGTGAAGCTGCTGCGGCTGCTCCAGCAGCGGGAGTACATCCCCGTCGGCGACACGAGGACGGTGCGCTGCGACATCCGCGTGGTGGCCGCGACCAACCGGGACCTCGAGGCCGAGGTCGCGGCAGGGCGCTTCCGGGAGGACCTCTACTACCGCATCAACGTCGTGCACGTGCACCTGCCGCCGCTGCGCGATCGGCGCGAGGACATCGAGCTGCTCGCGATGCACTTCCTGAAGATGGTGACCGCCCGCAACGGCCGGTCGACCCCCACGGGCATCGACCAGCGGGCGATGCGGGCGCTGCGCGAGTACGACTGGCGGGGCAACATCCGGGAGCTCGAGAACGCCATCGAGCGCGCCGTGCTGCTCGCCCCCTCGACGCTCGTCACCCTCAACGACCTGCCCCCCAGGCTGCGAGACGGCGAGGCCGCGCTCTCGAGGCCCTCGACGACGCCGCCGCTTCTGCTCGGGGTGATCCCGCCGGCGTCGACGACGGTCGGGCCGCTGCTGCGCGCGATGATCCCGGACGAGGCGCCGCCCTCCGAGCCGCCGCCGTCCACCTTCGCGCCGCCGGTGCTACCCGAGGAGGGCGTCGACCTCGCGGCCGTGGTGGAGGCCTTCGAGACCAGCCTGATCCGCCAGGCGCTCGCCCGCACCGGGGGCAACCGCAACCGGGCGGCGCAGGTCCTCCGCGTCAACCGCACGACGCTCATCGAGAAGATCCGGCGCAAACGCATCGAGGTGTAATCTCTTCGCCGGTCTGGCGCGGCGCTCCGTTACACTCCCGTCCCCTATGGTCGCGAACCTCCCTGCGCGCCTCCTGCTGGGCGCCGTGCTTACCGCGGCGTGTAAGAGCGGCCCTCCCACGCTCCCGCCCAATCCGCCCACCGAGGCGCCCACCGGGCTCGACCTCGCGCCCGAGCGCTTCCGCCGCGGGTCCGCCGCGGGTGCGTCGCAGGGCGTCGACACCGACCGCCCCGACGGGCGGGTGCGCGCGGCCGTGCTGCGCCACCGCGACGCCATCCGCGAGTGCTACGAGCGGGTGCTCCCGGCCTCGCCCGACGCCGCGGGGCGCGTCGACCTCAGCTTCATCGTCGAGACCAGCGGGCACGTGTTCGACGCCGCCGCGGAGACCAGCGCCCCGGCGCTGCGCCAGACGCGCGAGTGCGTGCTGGGCATCGTCCGCCCGCTGCGCATCGAGGGCATCCAGCACCCGCTGCGGGTGACCTTCCCGCTGGTCTTCGAGAACCCGCCGCTCGAGCTCACCATCCCGGAGCTTCTGCTCTTCCCCCGGATGCGCATCCCCGGCTCGGAGAGCGTCGCGGCCATCGTGCGCGCGGGCTCCGGCAGCCTCTCCGCCGACGAGGCCGCCGCGGTGCTCTCGCTTCGCACCGGCGATCACCTCGGCTGCTACGTCCCGATGCTTCGGGAGCGCGCCACCCGCCGCGCCGAAGGCTCGGCCCGCTTCACCGTCTCGGTGGGCCCCGACGGCAGCGTCGGCGAGGTCGCCCTCGGCTCGCTCGACGAGCCCGTGCGGTCGAGCGGCGAGTGCCACCTCAACCTGCTCCGCGGGGCGCAGTTTCGCGCGACCGGGCAGCGCGCGACCCTCGGCGTCACGATCACCATGCGGCCGCAGGAAGAGCCCACCCCGGCCCCCGCGCCCCGGCGCTGACGCTCACCGCCTCGCGGAGGGGAGTCGACAAACGCGCGGGCATCGCGATATTCGGCCAGCGGTACCCACAGGAGGAGTCCCGACGATGAACAAGTTCAGCGTGACCCACGAGTTTGCCTGCACCCCGGAGACCTACTGGAAGCTCAACTTCGACCGTGAGGTCAACGACGCGCTCTACAAGGGCGCGCTGAACTTCCCGGACTACACCGTGCTCGAGCTGCGGGACTCGGAGACCGAGACCTTCCGCAAGACCGTGGCGACGCCGAAGATGGAGGTGCCCGCCGCGGTGCAGAAGGTGCTCGGCTCGGGCTTCAAGTACACGGAGGAGACGCACTGGGACAAGAAGTCCGGCCGGTCGACCTTCAAGGGCATCCCCAGCACCATGCCCGACAAGCTGCTCACCAACGGCGTGATGCGCATCGAGGCCCTCGGCGCCGACCGCTGCCGGCGCGTGGTGGAGTTCACCGTCGAAGCCAAGGTCATGCTGGTGGGCGGCCTGCTGGAGCAGACCGCCGAGAAGCAGCTCCGCGACGCCTACGACAAGAACGCCGCCTTCATCGGCAAGTGGATCGCCGAGCACGGCCTCACGGGGAAGTGATCGGCCCGGTGGCCTAGCGCCCCGTCCAGACGGGCTTGCGCTTCTGGAGGAAGGCCGCGATGCCCTCGTGCGCGTCCTCGGTGGAGAGCAGCCCGGCGAGCGCGTCTCGCAGCATCGGGAGCGACTGCTCCATCGCCACGTCACCCTGCATCGCCCACGCCCTGAGCCCCGCGGACATCGCCGTGGGCGATCGCGTCGCCAGCTCGCCTGCCAGCGCGTCGACCGCCGCGTCGAGCGCGTCGCCCTCGACCACCCGGTTGAGCAGCCCGAGGCGCTCCCCCTCGGCCGCGGTCATCTTGTGCCCCAGCAGCATCATCTCCAGCAGCCGCCGCCGGGGGACGATTCGCGACAGCACCGCCATGATCATCATCGGGAACAACCCCCGGTGTATCTCCGGCGTCCCGAGCACCGCGTCGTCGGCCGAGAGCGCGAAGTGCGAGGCCGCCACGAGCCCGAGCCCGCCGCCCATCGCGGTGCCGCGCACCTTCGCCACGATGGGCTTCGGCGAGCGCACCATCGCCAGCAGCAGGTCGGCGTAGTCGCCCTTGAAATCGAGCGCCTCTCCCTCCCCCGACATCTGCCCGATGTTACCGCCCGCGCAGAAGTGCCCACCCGCTCCGGTGAGCACCAGCGCGCGCACCTCCGGGTCGTCGGCCGCCTTCGCGAGCGCGTGCAGCAGCTCGTTGGCCATCTCCGGGCCGATGGCGTTGCGCTTCGCGGGCACGTCGAGCGTCACCGTCGCCACGGCGCCGCCCTCCACCGCGCGCGTCTCGTAGCGGATCGTGCGGAAGCTCACTTCGCGAGCCCCAGCATGGCCCTCGCCTCGTCGACGGTGGCGACCGCGCGGCCGATGTCCCGGGTCATCTGCACGCCCTTCTCCACGAGCTCGCCGTTGGAGCGGGCCATGGCGCCGTCGGGCAGGTAGAAGTTGTCCTCGAGCCCCACGCGGATGTTGCCGCCGAGGGTGAGCGCCGCGGCGCAGAGCGACCACTGCTCTCGCGAGATGCCCACCACCTTCCACGTCGAGCCCGCGGGCACCTGGTCGGCCATGAACGCGAGGTGCTTCGCGCTGGCCTTCACGCCTCCGACGACGCCCATCACCAGGGAGAAATCCAGCGGCGGCTTGAGCAGCCCCATCTCGATGAGCGGCTCGGCGGAGCACACGTGGCCGGTGTCGAAGCACTCCAGCTCGGGCTTCACGCCGCTCTCGTTCATCTTCGTGAGCAGCTCGGCGATGTAGTCGAAGCTGTTCTCGAAGACGAAGTTGAAGACCCACGCCTTCCGCTTGGGGTTGTACTTCGCGTAGTTCATCGAGCCCATGTTGAGCGCCGCGATCTCGGGCTTGTAGTCCGTGACGTGCGGCGCCTTGCGGCCCTCCGGGTCGATGGTGCCCGTGGAGAAGTTCAGGATGATCGGGCACACCGCGCGGATCGCGTCGCCGATCGCCCGGTAGCGCGCCGCGGTGTAGTCCGGCGCCCCGTCGTCGTTGCGCGCATGGATGTGCAGCACCGAGGCCCCCGCGTCGTAGGCCCGCTTCGCCTCCGCCGCGAACTCCTCCACCGTGTACGGGATCGCCCCGCACTGCGCCCGCGTGGTGACCACGCCGCTCATGGCGCAGGTGATGATGACCTTCTCGTTCGTCCCTCGGCTCATTGCGTCTCTCCGCTCCCGGCGTGCTGTGTCTCGCGGGCCGTCACAGGCAGCCCGCCTCGTCGGTCATCCCGTTGCAGTTGTCGTCGCGCCCGTTGGCGCAGACCTCGCGGGTCTCGGGCACCACCTGGCCGATGCACCGCGGGGCCAGCGCCCCGTCGCAGCGCCGCATCCCCTCGTGGCAGATGCCCACCCCCCGCGTACCGGGCGGGCCCGTGTAGCAGGTGATGGTCAGGATGTTGTCGACGGTGCCGTCGCAGTCGTCGTCGATGGTGTTGCACTCCTCGACCTGCGGCCTCGTCTCGCCGTTGCACTCCACCCCCCAGCGCCCGCCCACGCAGCGCTGAAACCCGTCGGCGCAGAGCCCCACGTGCCGCGTCGCCGGCAGCCCCGTGTAGCAGGAGCGCGTCGTCCCCTCGGCGCAGGTGCCGCTGCCCAGGTCCGCCGTCGGGCGGTCGATGGGCACGTCCACCGAGGCCTCCGGCGCGTCCCTCGTCGCCGCCCCGGCGTCGGGGGCGTCGGGCGCCGCGGGGACGTCCTCGGGCGCCTCCTCGACGGCGTCCTTCTTACCGGGCGACGTATCCTTCGGGTCGCCCAGGTCGGTCTCGCCCGCGTCCCGGTCGTTGAAGGTGCCGTCTCGCTCGGAAGCCGTCGCGCAGCCCACCGCGACGGAGAGGAGGAGCGCCGCAGCGGGCAAGCGTCGGAGCATCGCCGCGGATGCTATCAGCGACCGCCAGGGCGTGGCAGGCGACCGCGCGCCCTATCGCAGCAGCCTCTGCCGAAGCGAGGCCATGTATGCCTCCCGCAGCGCGGGGTCGCCCAGCACCGTGAGCCCGTCGATCCACTGGGAGCACCAGGCGACCGCCTCGCGGACGTCCACCGGGCCGAAGCGCAGCTCCAGCGAGCCGTCCGCCGTCACGTGCTCCTCCTGCTTCGGAAACCACCGGCGGTCTCGCACGTACGCGGCGTGCGACGGGTCGAAGCGCACCTCCAGCATCACCGGCTGCTCGGACACCGAGGGGCGCACCAGGCCGAAGGGCGCGTGCACGAACTCCTGCGGCCGGGGCCGGGAGTGCAGCAGAAACTCCGAGGGGCGCTGCTCCGAGGCGTCGGCCACCCAGACGCCGCAGTCGCGCGGCCCGGCGAGCACCCGGTCGAGGGCGAAGTTGCGGGCGTCGTCGAGCGACTCTCCGGGCGACACCAGCCCGGGGAGGTACACCCGACGGCCCTCGCGGACGATCACCCCGACGGGCCACACCAGCCGCGGCTCGACCGGGAGCGGCGCCGCGCGAGGCCCGCCCGCCCGCTCGTAACGCAGCATCACGGCGCGGGGAGGGTCGTGCTCGGCGGCGGCGATCCACTTCATGAGCGCGCGCATGTGGTGCTCGCTGAAGCGCGGGACGCCGCTCGCGAAGGCCAGCACCCGGGAGTTGCGCCGGCGGGTGAGCGCGTCGAGCGAGGTGCCCTCGAGGGGGAAGAGCCCTTCGAGGAAGCCCCGGGCGAGCGAGTAGGCCGCGCGGTCGACCACGCCGCCGCGGGGCTCGTCGTCGGCGGTCGGGATGAAGAAGGTCGCGCGGCGAGGGGGCCCCGGGGCGACGCCTCGCAGCACGGTGTAGCCCAGCGACGCGAGGTGCTCGTCGAGGTAGGTCTGGAGCGATCGCCGGGACAGGTCGAGGCGCTCGTCGGCCATGAGCTCGTCGTAGGTGCGCGGCGAGCGCTGGAGCGTCGCGATCAGGAGGTCGAGCTTGCGTGGGTCGGGGCGGGCCATCGTCGGTGCTGCGGCGCAGACCATACCGCGGCGGCGCTTGACCCGAGGCGCGCCGGGGCGCTCCCATCGCGGGCGATGCGGCGCGGAGCGATGGTGGGGTGGGCGTGCTCTCTGGTCGCGCTCGGGTGCGGCGGGACCTCGATGGCGGAGCTCCCGCGCCCCGACGACGCCGGCCCGGTCGGGTACGCCGACGCGCTCTCGCTGCCCGACCTCGGCGCCGAGCCCGACGCCGGCTCGATGGAGCCCGTCGACGTGCCCGCCACCCCGGCGGACGTACCCCCCGACGCCCCGATTACCGACCTCGGTATGCCCGTCGTCGCCCCGGCCAACCAGTGGACCTGGGTCGACGTCCCCGGGTCGCGCTGCGCCAACGGCACGCCCACCGGCTTCGGCATCAACCCCGGGGCCGACCCCACCACCCTGCTGATCTTCCTCCAGGGCGGCGGCGCCTGCTGGGACCCGCTCACCTGCCTCGGCCCGGTGCCCTCGTCGTTCTACGTGACCACCGGCTACGACGGCCTGGCCTTCGCCACCGACGTGCTGCGGCCGGTGATGCTGCCGCTGCAGCGCGCCAACCCGGGCAACCCGTGGCGCCAGATGAACATGGTCTACGTCCCCTACTGCACCGGCGACGTGCACTCGGGCGACCGGGTGACCCGCTACAACCTCCTCGGCCGGCAGTCGGACTTCCACCACGTCGGCGCTCGCAACCTCGACCTCTTCCTCCAGCGCATCCGGGCGACGTACCCCGCCGTGCGGCGCGTCTGGCTCGCCGGCGACTCCGCAGGAGGCTTCGGCGTGGCGCTCAACATGATCCGGGTGCAGCGCGCCCTACCCTCGGCGCGGGTCGACGTGGTCGACGACTCGGGCCAGCCCGTACAACCTGATCCCGCGCGGTGGCGCGCGTGGCGCGAGGCCTGGAACCTCCAGCTCCCGGAAGGGTGCCCCGCCGCGTGCGCCGACGACATCGGGGCCATCGCGGAGTTCGTGAGGGCGAGCTACCCCGACCACCGCTTCGGGCTGATCTCGTACTCGCACGACGCGGTGATCTCGACCTTCATGGGCCTCGACGCCTTCACCTTCAACCGACGCCTCGGCGCCGTGATGAGCCGCATGGACGCGGCCTGGGCGCAGGGGCGCTACTTCGTCATCCCCGGCGCCCTCCACGTGGGCTTCGCCACCTCCACCCCGGCGCTGCAGCAATGGCTCCAGGCGATGGTCTTCGACGACCCTCGCTGGGCCAGCGTCCGCCCCTGAGCGGAGCGCCGGAAGGGCGTTGACGGGCCGGAGGGAGTCGGGCTCTCCTCTGCGCCGCGATGGCCGTGGGCGCGACGGTCCCGGAGGCTACACTCCCGGGTCACGAGGGCGCCCCCGGCGCATCCGGAAGGAGCACCAGAGACGATGTTCAGGCGGCGAGAGCGCAAGCGCGCATTGGAGCGAGAGATCGAGCTGACCGCGATGACCCTCCAGGGCTTCGTCGACGCGGGCGTGCTGATGGCGGCCGCCGACGGCGAGATCACCGCCGAGGAGTACGACCAGATCGCCGACGTGATCTCCGGCTTCCTCGACAACCGCGTCGGCAACAGCCAGATCCGGGCGATCATCAACGAGTCGGTGGAGATGCTCGAGGAGCAGGGGGCCGACGCCCGCCTCGACGCGCTCAACACCAACCTGGTGACGCAAGAACTCCGCGAGGTCGCCTTCCAGGTGGCCTGCGCGGTGCTGGTCGCCGACGGCGAGTACGGCGAGGACGACGAGGGCGAGGCCTACGACGAGATCGCCGACGCGCTCGAGATCGACCAGGACCGCGCGCAGGAGCTCTTCGACGAGGTCGGCACCATCTACGGGGACTGATCCCCCTCCGCCTCCGCCTCCGCCTTCCCGTCCGCTGCATCCATCAGCGCCCTGATCGCCCTGGCCGCCCCTTCGGCGGCCTCCGGGCTCGCCACGCCGAAGCTCAGCGCCTCGGCTCCCTTGAGCGTGAGCGTCACCGCGTCGAGCGACACGCCGTCGCCCGAGACGACCTTGCCGTGCTCGACGCGCGCGATCTCTCCGAGCGACAGCGACCGCGCTCCCCGACGGTGCTCGACCCGCAGCGTGCGCGCCGCCGGGTCGACGGTCACCCGCCGGGTCGAGAGCACCGCGCCGCCGCCCAGCATCGACTGCGCCGCGAAGACCGCCGCGCAGAGCGCCACCGCGAGGGCGAACCACCCGGGGCCCGGCAGCGAGCGCGAGGTCACCCACAGCACCACCCCCGCGAAGACGACCCCGCCCGCGACGATCACCCAGGCCCGCGCCGGGGCCGCCGGGCGCTCGTAGACAATCTCGATCGGGGCGCTCGCCATGTGCGGCGCGACCGTAACACGCACGGCGCCGGGCGCGGCTTGACACCCCCGTCCGGGATGCGCTCCAACGCCCCATCCTGCCCACGATGGAACCGTTCCCCCCCGACGCCCCCGCATCGACCGCCAGCGAGCGGGTGCCCTGCGCGTCGTGCGGGGCGCCGGTCGACGTGCTGCGCGCGCCCTTCGTGGCGGTGATCAACGAGCGCTACCGCTTCTACTGCTCCCGACCTTGCAGGGAGCGCGGCCGCCCGACGCCCTCCCCCGCGGCCCGCGAGGAGCGCCTCACCCTCACCGCCAGGCCGAGCCTGCTCGACGCGACGGACATGCTGGGCCTCGCCCGAGCCTCGCTCCCTCCGGCGGCCCTCGCGCCGCCTGCGCCTCCGGTCGACCCCCGCGCCGCGGAGCTTGCCCGCGCCACCGCCCTCTCGCCCCCTCCCCCCGACCCGACCACCCCCGCCCTCGCGGTGGGCGCCGCGTGCCTGGGCGCCCTCCTCGGATCGCTGGAGGGACTCCCCCACCTCGCGCAGCTCGCCCTCGTCGCCGTGCCCGCGGTGGTGGGGCTCACCGTCGCGGGGCGCGAGGCCTTCCGCTCGCCCAGGGACGGCGACCTGCTGGGGGGCATCGTGGGCTGGGCCGGGGCGCTGCTGGCGCTCTCCGGGGCGCTGCGGGCCACCGGCGGCGGGTCCGTGGCCGCCGTGCGCGACGCGGCGGTGCTGGCCGCCATCGGGCCGCTCACGGCCTGGGCCGCGAGGATGCGACGGGCGGCGGGTCAGGCGAGGATGGAGGTGTTCCGCGACGCGCTCCCGGCGGAGGCGAGGGCGGTGCGTCGAGGCCACGAGGGCTTCGCCATCGACCCGCCGACGGACACTGCCGACACGGCCTCGCTGCGTGCTGGCGTCGAGGTGATCGTCGGAGCCGGGGAGGTGATCCCGGTCGACGGGGTGACGCGCGCCGGCGAGGCCGAGGTGAGGCTCTGGCCGGGCGCGAGGGAGTCCCGGCAGCGGGTTCCGGGCGACGCCGTGCTGGCGGGCGCGCGGGTGGTGAAGGGGACCCTCCGGGTGCTGGCGACCAGGGCCGGCGACGCGGTGGCCTGGGCGCGCCTCGCGCGATGGATGACCGCTCCGAGGGAGGGTCCGCACACGGTGCGCCTCGCGCGGAGGCTGGTGCTGCTCGCGCCCGCGGGGGTGGCGGCCACCGCGCTCGCCATGGCGCTCCTACACGTCTTCGTATTGGGCGGCGACCCCGCGCGCGCCGCGGGCTGCGTGCTGGCCCTCGCTCCGCTGGTGCGCATGGTGACCGCGGTGCAGGCGCCCTTCGTCGAGGCCCTCGTCGAGGCCGCCCGCCGGGGGATCGTCTTCCGCGACGCCGCGAGCGTCGAGGAGGCCGCGCGCGTGGGCACCGTGGCGCTCTGCTTCCGGGGCACCGTGACCGTCGGCCGGCCGGAGCTCACGGAGGTGGTCTCGCTCGGGTCTCGCAGCGAGCGAGAGGTGCTGGCGCTGGCCGCCGCGGCCGAGGAGGCGGCGGCGAGCGAAGACCCGCTGGCGAGCGCGATCCTGCGGGGGGCGATGTCTCGGGGGCTGCGGCTGGAGGGTGTACGTCGGCCGGTGGTGCTGCCCGGCCAGGGGGTCACCGCGGTGAGCGCCTCGGGCGACGCGGTGGTGGTCGGGCAGCGGCGGCTGCTGCTCGCCGAGGGCGTGAGCGTGGCGCCCGCGGAGGACGTGCTGCTGGGCATCGAGGCCGCCGGTCGCACCGCCGTGCTGGTGGCCATCGACGGGCGCGTCGAGGGGGTGCTGGGCATCGACGATCCGGTGCGGGCGGAGGCGCGCTCGGCGGTGCAGGCGCTCATCGACGCGGGCTTCGAGGTGGCCCTCATCGCGGGCACCGGGCGGGCCACGGTGGAGGCCATCGGCGCGATGCTGGACGTGAGCAACCTGCGCCCGGAGGTGAGCCCCGAGGAGCGGGCGGGCGTGGTGCGCGCGCTCTCCGAGGTGGGCGGCGGCGCGGCGGTGGTGGGGCGCCCGCGCTGGGACGGCGCGGCGCTGGCGGCGGCGGACGTGGGCATCCAGCTGGAGGCGGCGGGGGGCGTCGGGGGAGAGACGGCCATCGCGCTGGCCTCGGACGACCTGAGGGACGCCGCCGCGGCGCTCACCGAGGCGCGGCGGGCGAAGGAGCGGGCGACCGCGGTGCTGGCGATGGGCGTCGCGGGGACGGTGGCGGGGGTGTTCGTGGCGGCGGCGCTCCCGAGCTGGGGGGTGCTGGCGGTGGTGGCGGCGACGGTGGCGACGCTGGGCGGCGAGGCCCTGGTGCTGCGCGCTCGCATGGGAGGCGCGTGATGGCTGGACCGGTGGTGGTGGCGGCGGCGGTGGTGATCGAGGGCGACCGGGTGCTGCTGACGCAGCGGCCGGGGGGGACGCACCTCGCGGGCGCGTGGGAGTTTCCCGGCGGCAAGCTGGAGCAGGACGAGAGCCCGCAGGCGGCGCTGGTGAGGGAGCTCCGGGAGGAGCTCGGGGTGGAGTCCGAGGTGGGCGAGGTGCTCGACGTGACGTGGTGGCGGTACCCGATGAAGAGCGTGCTGCTGCTCTTCTATCGGGCGCGCATCACCGGCGGGGTGATCAGCCACCTCGGCGTGGCGGACCACGTCTGGGCCCGCCGGGAGGAGCTCGACGGGTACGCCTTCCCCGAGGCGGACGAGGCCGTGCTGGGGAAGATCAGGGCGCTGCTGGGGGGCGGGTGAGCCGAGGCGGCGAGGATCAGGTGAAGATGATCTGCGCGCCTTCGGCGAGGTCGTAGAAGTCCCCGGCGGTGATGACGTCCTTCACCTGCGGGAGGAGGTCTTCGCGGGTGCGCTTGAACATCTTCATCGCGAGCTCGCACGCGTAGAGCTCGGCCCCCGACTCCTCGAGGATCTGGAGCATCTCCTTCACCGTCGGCAGGTCGAGCTCGGTCATCTGCTTCTTCATCATCGACGCGGCGAAGGACTCCATCCCGGGCAGTCCGCCGAGGATGGTGGGCATGCCCGAGGCCGCGTTGCCCGCGAGGTTGACGTGCAGGTGATCGACCTTGCTGGTGGTGATCGCGTCGAGCCCCCAGAAGGTGAAGAACACGAACGCGTCGATGCCCGACTGGCGCGCGGCGTTGCCGAGGATGAGCGCGGGGTACACCTCGTCGAGGCCCCCGTGCGAGCAGATGATCGCGACCTTGCGCTTGTTGTTGGCCGTTTCCATGACTCAGGTTTCTCCTCAGATGCAGCCCGCGGGCTTCGGAATGCCGGCGATCCTGGCGACGGTGCGCGCCGGTGCCTTCGGGAACAGGGTGTAGATGTCCTTCGTCGCGAGGCTGGTGCCCTGCGTGATGCGGCGGATGTTGGGCGAGACGTTGGTCGCCACGAAGTCGGCGCGCGCGAAGCGCACCACCGCCCAGCGCGACTCGTCGAGCTCGACGCCCTGCACCGCCGCGACCTTCACGGCGATCTCCTCGGTCCACACCTTCGGGTCGACGAGGTGTCCGTCGGCGCCGAAGGCCACGCCGTCGATCACCGCCGCGACCTCGCGGGGCTTGCTCGACGGCACCGCGCACGCCGCGGGCGGCCCGAGGTTGGCGGGCGCCGCCGCGCGCGGAGCCACCGTGGGAGGGAGCTGCCGCTCGACGCCGAGGGCCTTCTTCTTCCGTGGGCCGAGCACCCCGGCGAGCTTCGCCTTCTTCTCGTCGGCCGCGCTCGGTCGGTGCTCGTCGCGGACGGCGCGGGCGGCCCGGCCCACGTGCCGCATCACGTCCATCATCACGGCCATGCCCTTCTGCACGTCGTCGTCGCGGGTCGCGCGCACCATGCCGATCAGCCCGAGGGGCTCGGCCTGCTCGGACCTCTCCAGCACCTCCGAGGCCTGCGAGGCGATCTCGAGGACGTTGGGCTGCGTGAGCGCTCGCACCGTCTGCAGGATGCCCACGACCGCGTCGCCGAGCTGGCGCACGTCCTCCGGCGCGAAGCCCGTGATCACCCGATCGGCGACGCCGAGCGCTTCGCGGCCGAAGGCGAAGTAGCCCTTCTTGTCGAGCTCATCGAGCCGCGTCGTGGCGGTGCCCATCACGTCGCGCAGGATCGGGGTCATCTCGCTGAAGAGCTCGTCGGACTTCTTCTGCCGGTCCACGATCTGGTCGAGTCGGGCGTCGATCGCATCGAGGCGCGCCAGCACCTGCGCGAGGGCCTTGTTGGTGTCGGTGGTGTCCATGGCTTCAGCTCCACTTCCCGGCGAGCAGCATGCGGTGGTCGAGGGGCAGCTCCTTCCCTTCGAGCAGGACGTTCCAGTAGACCCACTTGAACGCGAGCTTGCCCCAGTGGTTGGTGGCGCTCTCCTCCAGCAGCGTGAAGGGCCCGACCCCGGGGAGCGGGAAGCGCCCGGGCAGCGGCTCGGTCTCGTAGTTGAAGTCGATGAGCATCGCCTTGCCGTAGCCGGTCTCGATGAAGCAGTTGGCGTGGCCGTCGAAGGTCGCGGCGAGCTCGCGGCCGCCGATGAAGCGCAGCACGTTCTCGAAGAGCACCTCGGACTGGAAGTGCGCGACCGCGCCGGCCTTCGACGAGGGCAGGCTGGTCGCGTCGCCGAGCGCGAACACGTTGGCGAAGGTCGGGCTCTGCAGCGTGTGCTTGCCGACCGGGAGCCACCCCCCGGCGTCGCCCATGCCGCTCCTCGTAATCGCCTCCGCGCCGCCGTGCACGGGGATCGAGACCAGCAGGTCGTAGTTGGTCTCGCGGCCGTCGTAGGAGCGCAGCACTCGCTTCTCCCCGTCGACCTCGGAGACCGCGAAATCGCCGAGCACGCTGATGCCACGGCGGGTGAGCATGTCGCCCAGGGCGGCCGAGGCGCGGGGCTTGGTGAACGCGCCCTCGAGGGGCGTGGCGAAGGCGATCTCGACCTTGTCGCGGAGGCCCCTCTGCGTGAAGTACGCCTCCGCCAGGAAGAGGAATTCCAGCGGCGCCACCGGGCACTTGATGGGCATCTCGGCGACGTTGAGCACGACGCGTCCGCCCTTGAAGTCCTCGAGCGCGTTGCGCAGCGCGAGCGCCCCTTCGAGCGTGTAGAAGTCGAAGGCCGTGTCCTTCCAGCCGACGCCGGTGAGCCCCTGGGTCTGCTCGGGCAGGATGCGGCTGCCCGTCGCGACGATGAGCACGTCGTAGGGGAGCGCGACCCCGCCCTGCATCACGACCCTGCTCTCGTCCGGCGCGACGCGGTCGATCTCGCCGAGGCGCAGCTCGACGCGGGGGTCGAGCAGGTGCTTGCGGCGCTTGACGATGTCCTCCTCGCGGTACTGACCGAAGGGGAGAAACAGCAGCCCCGGCTGGTAGATGTGGACGTCGTCCCGGTCGACCACGGTGACGCGCCACCCGTCTTCGGGCAGCGCCCGGACGAGCTTGTTGGCCATCATCGTCCCGCCGGTTCCGGCCCCAAGGATCACGATTCGCTTCATGTCATCCGCCTCGCTGAAGGTCCGCGACGGAGGCCATGAGCAATCAGCGAGCCACTCGAGAGATCACCGAGGGACGTCGGCCTGCGATGGTCAGGGCGAAAATCCTGCGCGGGTCGGCGCAAGGGCGCCGGCGCGGGGGGCGGGAGGTCAGAAGACGTAGTGCATGGCGACGCCGCTGTAGAAGCCGATGAGGGCGAAGCCCCCGTCGACGCGCACGTCGAAGTTGCGGTGCGGACGGAAGTGCAGCGCGAGGTGGGGGATCGAGAGCCACGGCACCACCGGGGGGATGCTGCCGCTGGGCGAGGCGGTGAGCCGGGGCTCGGAGAAGCGGGTGCCGTCGGCGTTGACGTAGTGGTCGTTGGAGGCGTCGCAGTAGGCGGTGCGGCCGCGCTCGGCCTGGCTGCACTCCTGGTAGCCGCCGCCGGCGCTGGGGGTGACCTGCGTGCGGTAGAGGTCGCCGCCCACCGCGGAGAGGCCCACGCCGGTGCCGTACTGGATCTCGAACCAGTCGTTGATGCGGCTCGACCAGAGGAAGAGGACGTTGGCCGTGAGGGTCCAGAGCTGGCTCTCGATGCGCTCGAGGGCGACGTCGTTCTCCGAGCGTCCGCGGATGAGCCCCACGTTGGGCGCCGGGGTCGCGAGGCTCGTGTACTGGAGGCCCACCACGAGGTCGAGCGCCCCCTTGCGGTAGACGTACTCGAGGCCCGGGGAGAAGGTCACCGGGCCCGACCAGTCGTTGGCCACGTGGGCGAAGAGGCCGACCATCCACGCCGGGGTGTTCCAGATCCAGAAGCGCGCGCCGAGGCTGTGCTCGACGTTGCGGCCGAAGCGCAGGGGCTCCGGAGCGACGGGCGCGCCTGCCGCGAGGGTGGGGCTCTGCACGACCCCGACGGCGGCCCCGGTCTGCGCGAGGGCGTTGGTGGACATCGACAGCGCGCCCGCGAAGGCGAGCGCCGCAACACGACCGATCATGAAGTTCTTCCTTCCGGCGACGAGCGCGCCGAGCTGCCAGCGGCGCGGACTCTACACAGACGCTGCCGCGCGGATCAATGCGTCGCGCGGACCGGCGCCATCGACTGCAGGGCGTCGGTGATGGTGCGGCGCACGGTCTCGTCCCGCTCCACCCTCAGCCGCTCGGTCAGGAGCGCTCGCGCGGCGGCGCCAGGCGAGCGGGCCAGCGACCAGGCGGCCCCGTCGCGCACCTCGACCCTCGGGTCGGCCAGGAAGCCCGCGGAGACCGAGAGGTCATCGAAGCCGATCACCAGCGCGTCGAGGGCCGCGCGGAGCAGGTAGAGCCCCTGCCCCGGGACGGTGGCGAGCGCCCGGAGGTAGTCGCGCACCGCCGCACGCTGGCTGAAGTGCCGCAGCGCGAAGACCGCCCGCTGCCGCACGTGCGGGGCCGCGGCGCCGTCGTTGCCGATCGCCATCAGCGCCCCGGGAGCCTCCGCCCCCCAGGAGCGCACCGCGGCGTCGTCGGGGCCCTGCTCGAAGCCCGCGAGGTCGTGCTCCATCTGGGCGCGCGTCGACTGCTGCGCCGCCGCGGGGCACGCGAGCATCCAGGCCGAGAGGAGCGCCATCAGGCCCGGGATTCGTCGTCGTGAGGCCACGGCCGGTACACTTAGTCTGGATGTCCCGCCGAGTCATCAGCGCCGAGCCCGTGGAGGTGACCGAGGTCGTCGACCGCGGCCGCACCGCCCGCTTCGAGGAGACCGCCCTCACCCTCCCCGACGCGGGCTCGCTCGCCCTGGTGCGCAAGCGCCTCGCGGGGGCGCAGGGCCCCGGGCCCACGCCGTTGCTGCTGGTCCACGGCTTCGGCCAGAACCTCCACGCCTGGCACCTTTCGCAGCGCAGCCTGGTCAACCACCTGGCCGCCGAGGGTCATGACGTCTTCAGCCTCGACCTCCGCGGTCACGGCCGCTCCCGCGCCCAGGGAGCCCGCCCCGCCGCGGCCCTGCACCCCTACGTCGACGAGGACTTCCCCGCCGCCATGGACGCCATCGCCGCGCTCACCGGTCGGCCCCGCGTCGTGCTCGCCGGGCACAGCCTCGGGGGGATGCTCGCCTACGCCGCCACGGCCCGCAGCCCCGAGCGGGTGCAGGCGCTGGTCACCCTGGCCGCGCCGTACTTCTGGGGCCGCGGCGCGACGCTGGTGCACGCGCTCTCCCGCGGGGCGGCGCTGATCGGCCGAGGAGGCCGTGGGGAGACGGCCTTCCCGATGGGGGCCGTGCGCTCGATGCTGCGGGCGACGCAGCCGCTCTGGGACACCGGCTGGCTGCCGATGCCCATCCGGGCGTGGCACCCCGGGGGCTTCGAGCCCGACGTGCTGGCGGAGTACCTCGCCCGCTCCTTCGACCGCGCCTCCTTCGGCGAGCTCGCGCAGCTCACCGACAGCAGCGACGACGACAGCGACCATTTCGCGCGCGACTTCGAGGGCTGCGACGTCCCCCTGCTGGTGGTCGCCGGGACCCACGACCACCTCGCGCGCCCCGCCGCGGTGCGCCCTGCCTTCGAGCGCAGCAGCTCGCGCGACCGCACCTTCGTCACCTTCCCCAGCGGCCACGGCGACCTCCTCCTGGGCCGCAAGGCCCCCCACCTCCTCTGGCCCACGCTGACCCGATGGCTGCACCGACGCACCTCTCCCTGAGCCTCCTCCTCCTGGCCGCGGCCTCGCACGCCGACCCGCTGGGCGACGCCCTCGTGGCGCGCTGCCGCCCCGACGGACGGCTGCTGCCCGCGGCCCGCGCGGCCCTCGAGCGCGAGGTACCTGACGCCGACGCGCAGCGGGCGCGCACCGAGGCCGCGGGGATGTTCGCCCCGACGGTGCACACCGTGGTGCTGCCCTCGGCCGACCCCGAGGCGCTCGCCGCGGCGATCGAGCGCGCCCGCCACCCTGCGCTGCTCCCCCGCTGCGCCCTCGCCACGGACGGGGTCCGCGTCGCCCTCGCCCTCGCCCCCCGCGTCGTCGAGGTGCTCTCCGAGCGCTCCCACGGGGTGCTCACGGTGCGCGCGGCGCTGCCCCAGTTCGTGAGCGACGCCCGACTCGCGGTCACCGATGCGGACGGCGCGGTGAGCGTCTTCGCCTTCGACGCCACGGCCTCGGTCTCGCTGCCGTCGACGCTCTCCCCGTCGACGCTGCAGGTCGTGGCGACGCTGGGCGACGGGCCGATCCCGCTGGCCACCTGGCACCCGGCGCCCTCCAGGCCTTCGCCCCGCGATGCGCTCGCCGACGCGCGCGACCTGCTGGGGGCCATCAACCGCGAGCGGGCCCGCGCGGGCGCCCCGGCGCTGCGGCGCGACCCGCTGCTCGACGGGGTGGCCGCGGCGCACGCCCGCAACCTGGCGGCGCGAGGGGTGATCGCCCACCGGCCCACGCCCGACGACGGTCCCGTCGAGCGGCTGGAGCGGGCGCAGGTGAGGGCCGAGCGGGTGGCCGAGAACCTGGCGAGAGCGCAGACCCTGACGGACGCCCACGCCCGCTGGATGGGCTCACCGTCGCACCGGGCGAACGCGCTCGATCCGGCGCTGGACGCGCTGGGCATCGGCGTCGCGGCGCGCGACGGGGAGCTCTACGTGGTGGCGTTGTTCGCGACGCACCCGGCGCTGAACGCCGGGCGCTGACGACGACTGGAGGAGTTTAGGGAGACGGAGACTACTTGGCGGCGGTGGCGCTGAGCTTGTGCACAGCGGCGGCGAGGCGGGAGACACGGCGCGACGCGGTGCCGCGGACGAGGACGCCCTTGGAGACGGCGCTGTCGAGGGCCGAGATCGCCGGGGTGAGCGCGGCCTTGGCGCCGGTCGCGTCGCCCTTGGCGATGAGCTCACGAACGTTCTTCACCAGGGTACGAAACTCGCTGCGGACGCCGCGGTTGCGGTCGGTGCGCTTGACGCGTTGACGGTTGCGCTTCTCGGCGGATGCATGATTGGCCACGAGGAATCCTCCAAAACAGGTATCAGGGGCGCGGAACCTACTTGGTAATCCACGAGACCGTCAAGGCTCCCCCCGCGACGAAGCATCGCCCCGGAAAAGCCCGCCAGGGAATCAGCAACGCCGACGGGAATGGAACAAAGCGCCGCGGGCGTAGTCTGCACATCCATACGGAGGTCGTAGAGGCGCCATGCGAAACACCCAGCTCCACGAGTCCCATCTCCTCGAAGCGGTCCGGCGGAAGATCCTCTCCAACGACCAGATGGAGCAGGTGCTCGCCCTCGCCCGCTCCTCGCCCGCCGGCGGCGCCGTCGCCGACGTGCGCTGGGCCACCGCGGTGCAGGGGCTCATCGCCGCCGCTGCGGTGATGGGCGCCGGCATCGGCATCCTCGCCGACACGAGCGACCACGGCGCCGACCTCGGCACCGCCGCGGGCTGCCTCGTGGGCCTGGCCGCCACGCTCGCCCTGGCGCACGTCCTCGACCGCTACTCCTGGGGGCGGGTGCCCGGGGCGATCCTCCGCTCCGGGGCCGCGGTGTGGTCCTTCGGGGTGGTGCTCGGGCTGCTCAGCCTGGTGATCCCGCTGGAGCGCTTCCACCCCGGCGAGTACGGGGCCGAGTACCACCGCGGCTTCGAAGACTTCCGCGCGCGGCTCAACCTCGCCTTCGCGCTGTCGAGCGGCGCCTCGGCCCTCCTCGCCCTCGGGCTCTGGCGCTTCCGGCGCTGCGCCCCGGCGCTGGGCATCGCCGGGGCCCACGTGATGATGGCCGTCGCGATGCTCGCCACCTCCCCGTCCAGCCCCTCGTACTACAGCTCCGACCAGCAGGCGCTGCTGGTGATGCTGGCCGGGGCGTCGGTCTTCGCCGTGGCCACGGTGCTCGACCGGCTCTCCCGCGGCCCCGTCGACGGCGCCTTCTGGCTCTACCCCGCGGCGATGTTCCCGATGGGCATCGCGGCGCTGATGCGCATCGACCGCCACGAGGGCGAGGTGCTCTTCTGGCTCCCCGTCGCGCTCGCCCTCGGCGCCGTGGCCTACGCCAACGGTCGGCGCTTCCCGCTGCTCTTCTCCGGCATGGCCGCGATGATCTTCCCGGCCTTCGCGATGGGCGAGCTTCGCGCCCCCGCGGGCCTGGTCGTCGGCACGCTGGGCGTCAGCGCCGTCGCCGTCGCCGTCGCCGTGCAGCTCGTCCGGGCCCGCGACCTCCGAGGCGCCGCCACGACCGACGAGGCCCGCTCCATCTGGAGCTGAGCCCCCCGGGCTCGCCGCGCCCCCGTCAAAGGGCTCCCCACCCCGCGCGCATGGCCCTATCGTCGGGCCCATGATCCATCTCCCGGCCTCGCTGCTCACCGACCGCGATGCGCTCACCGCTCGGGAGTGGATCCTCGGCAACGGCCTCGGCGCCTACGCCTCGGGCACCGTGTCGGGCATCGCCACCCGGCGCTACCACGGGCTGCTGGTGGCCGCGCTCAGCCCGCCTCGCGGCCGGCAGGTGCTCATCAGCCACCTCGACGAGACCATCACCCTCCGCTACCTGCGCGCGCCGCTGAGCAGCCACGCCTTCCCCGGCGTGGTGCAGCCCGAGGGCTGGCGCCACCTGGTGACCTTCGCGCTCGATCCGCTGCCGCGGTGGCAGTGGCGCGTCGGCGAGGCGGTGCTCGAGCGCACCGTCTTCATGGTGCGCGGGCAGAACACCACCGTCGTCCGCTACACCCTGGTCGACTCCCCCGGCGCCATCGCGCTCACCGTGCGCCCCTTCGGGGCCTTCCGCGATTTCCACCACCACGCGCAGCAGAACCGCGACGCCCGCATCGCCGCGGTGGCGGTCAACGACCGTCCCGGCACGGTGCTCATCCAGCCCTACGAGGGAGGGCCCGCGGTGCTGATGCAGGCGCCCGGGGTCTTCCACCCATCGCCCGACTGGTGGCGGGGCTTCCAGCACGAGGCCGAGCGCGCCCGGGGCCTCGATTCGCAGGAAGACCTCTTCACCCCCGGCGAGTACGTCATCGCCCTCGCCCCCGGGGAGTCGGCCCACGTGGTCCTCACCGCGGAGCACAGGCTGCCCGACGACGTCGCGGTGCTCGAGGCCCGGGAGATCGCCCGGCTGCGAGCGCTCGTCCCGCAGGGCGTCTCCGACCCCCGGGTCGAGCAGCTCTACCGCGCGGTGGACCTCTACCGCGCCGACCTCGCCCGCCCCCCGGCGGTGCTCGCGGGCTACCCCTGGTTCGAGGACTGGGGGCGCGACACCCTCATCGCGTTCACGGGCCTGTACCTCGTGCCGAAGCGCTACACGGAGGCGAAGGAGCTCCTCGCGGCCTTCGCGAAGTACGTCGACCAGGGGATGCTCCCCAACCGCTTTCCAGACAGCGGCGGAGGGGCGGCGGATGACAACACCGTCGACGCGCCGATGTGGTTCCTCCACGCGGCGCGGCGCTTCGTGCAGTACAGCGGCGACCTCGACTTCGCCCGGCGCACGCTGGTGCCCGCGATGCGCGCCATCGTCGAGGCCTTCCGCCGAGGAACCCGCTACAACATCCACCAGCGCCCCGACGGGCTCATCTGGGCGGGCGACCCCGGCACGCAGCTCACGTGGATGGACGCCCGCTGCGCCGACACGGTGTTCACCCCTCGCCACGGCTGCCCCGTGGAGATCAACGCCCTCTGGTACGCCGGGCTGCGCTCGCTCGCGTGGCTCTGCGCGACGACCGGCGACGAGGGCTCCGCCGAGCGATGGCACCGCGAGGCCGACCACGTCCGGGAGAGCTTCCGGGAGCGCTTCTGGAACGCCCGACTCGGCTACCTCTACGACGTCGTGCGCGACGACTACCGCGACCCCGCGGTGCGCCCCAACGCCCTCTACGCCGTGGCCCTGCCGGGCGACCTGCTCCCGCTCGAGCAGTGCGAGGCGGTGCTGCGCCGGGCGCGCGACGAGCTGCTGGTGCCGATGGCCGTGCGCACCCTGTCCCCGAGTGATCCGGCTTACCAGGGACGGTATGATGGCGGCCCCTGGTCGAGGGACAGCGCGTACCACCAGGGGACGGCGTGGCCCTTCCTTCTCGGGGCGTACACCGCGGCGGTGGTGCGGGTGGGACGACGGAGGGGCACCCCGGAGGCCGAGGCCGAGGCGAGGGCCGAGGCGGGGCGCTGCTTCGACGGGCTCGCGGCGGCGCTCACCAGCTACGGGCTCGGGCACCTGCCGGAGATCGTGGAGGGCGACGCGCCGCACCGGCCGGTGGGCTGCTTCGCGCAGGCGTGGTCCGACGCCGAGGCGCTGCGGGGCCTGGTCGAAGACGTCGAGGGCGCAGGGCCCGAGGACGACCTCTAGCGATCAGCCCTCCGGCTCCGCCGCGGCGACCACCAGGACCTTCAAGGGGAAGCCCGCCCTGACGGCGCGCTCCTCGATGCGACGCCTCGCGGGCTCGGCCACCGCGTAGGGCAGCGTCCCCACCACCCCGACGCCCTCCCAGTGGACCCGCAGCGCGAGGTCCGAGGCCTCCTGCGCGCTCAGCCCGAGCTCGTCCCCCAGCACCGCGACCACGAACTCCATCGTCGTGTACTCGTCGTTGAGCAGGTGCACGTCCACCAGGGCCTCCGGGTCGAGCGAGGACGGCGCCTCCCGGGCGCGGGGGCGGTCGCCGTGCGCGAGGTAGCGGAGCAGCGCCACCGTGGTCACGCCCGACTGTCGGAGCGAGGTCATCGGGTGGGCCACCGTGGCCATCGCGCAGCGGTACGGGTCTTCCGTGAGCTCCACCGCGCCGGGGGCCGCGCTCCGCGGGTCGGTCATCCGGAAGAGCGCCGCGAGCAGGTCGAGGGGGGTGATGTCCGCGCGGCCGCTCACCAGCACCTGCACCGCGGCCCGCCGCTGGATCAGCAAGACGTCCCCGGGGATCGGGGGAAAGAGCCACCGCCAGATGCGCCGGGGCCAGGTCTCGGCGCGGCTGGAGAAGGTCGGAGAGCGGGGCGAGGCGAGGTAGTCGCGGGTCTGCTGCGCCACGCGGCGGGGGTCGGTCTCCAGCGCGAGGAGGGCCTCGGCCACGGTCGGGTCGTCGAGCAGCGCGAGGAGCAGGTGCTCGGCGCAGGGCCAGAGCAGGGCCGACGCGCTGGCCTCCTCCTGGGCGCGGAGCAGGACGACCTGGCTCTGGGGGCTGAAGCGGATGGACATCGCGGGCCTTGCGCCGACCCGGCGGGTCACATGGGGAGCGGCAGCACGGAGAGCGAGTACGCCCCGCGGGCCTCGGCGTTGAAGCCGCTGACGAAGACCCAGTACTCGCCCGGGTCGAGGAGCGCGTCGAAGACCGCCGGGGAGGCGCCCTCGCCGCTGAAGCAGGTGAGAGGGACGCTCGACCCCGGGCACGTCGGCCCCTGGGTCATCCAGACGACCGTGTTGAAGGACGATCCCTCGAGGGAGAACTGCACCCGCTGCCGGGTGTCGGAGCGGTAGCGGAAGACCGCGTCCTCGCTGGTGGTGCCGAGGGTGCACGGGGCGGTGTAGTCACGGCGCAGCGCCGCCGTGTTGCCCATGTAGAACCCGCCTCCCGAGGGGATCGACTGCGCCGTCGCGCAGGTGTCGTTGCCCGAGGCCATCACCGGCGCGAGGGGCGGGCTCGCCACCATCGTCAGGGTGAACTCCGTCCCTCGCAGCGGGCGCACCACGAGGTAGTAGTCCCCCGGGTCGAGGCCCCTGGCGGTGAGCCTTCCGACGGTGCCGTAGCGGCACGCGGCCTCGCCGGTCGAGCTCCCGCAGGCGCGCTGCACCGCCATGAAGAAGAAGTCCGAGGCGCCGCCGCGCAGCAGTACGTTGACGTCGAGCGTGCGGTCGAGCGTGAAGCGGTAGACGACGTCGCGGCTGTCGCCCCCGTAGCAGGAGATGGGCACGTCCCCCTGGGCGCCCGCGACGGTGCCCATCACGGTGCTGTTGGGCGAGAGGGTGATGGGGTTGCTGCACGAGTCGCCAGGCACCGCGGAGGTCGGGGCGGTGAGCTCGGCCTCCAGCGTGAAGGACGGCACGCGCGTGCCCTCCACCACCACGAAGTAGGTCCCAGGGGCGAGGTTGCGCAGGCTGATCTGCGAGGGGCTGCCGGTGGCGCAGCGGCGCGTCGCGGTGGTGCGGGCGCAGGTGTCGACCAGCGCCAGGGTGAGGTAGTCGGTGCGGCCTCCGGTGGCGCGCAGGGTGACGTCGCGGCGCTCGGTGAGCGTGAGGCGGTAGACGACGTCCGGGGTCGTGCCGCCGCAGCTCGTGGTCACGTCGTCGTCCACGTCGACCAGGGTTCCGCGGAGGGTCGCCCCGCCCGTGGGGATGTCGATCGCCCCGGAGCAGGCGTCGTTGGAGGGCGCCGGGGTCGGGTCGGTGAGCTCCACCGTGAGGGCCACCTCGCCGGTGCCGACCACCGCGCTGGTGGTGGCGATCTGGAAGAAGTACTCCCCCGCCGGGAGCGCCCTGGCGCGGTACACGGTGGGGTAGCCGATGACGCAGTCGCGCACCGACTCGATGTCGCCGCAGCGGGCGTTGAGCTGCACCAGCACGCTGGCGCCGCTGCTCTCGGCGGTCACCGCGACGTCCCTCGGGGCGTCGAGCCGCAGCCGCAGCACGGCGTCGCGGGGGGGGATGGTGTTGCCCGTGCAGCGCGAGGGGTAGTCCCCGAGGGCGCCCGCCAGGGCGACGGTGAAGCGCCCTCCGGCGGACACGTCGAGCGCGTCGTCGCAGCGGTCGTGCATGGGCCGCGAGCAGCCCATGCGGTCGGCCGCGTCGATCTCGCCGTTGCAGTTGTTGTCGACGCCGTCGCCGCAGATCTCCGGGAGGCGGGAGTTGACCCTCGGGTTGGCGTCGTCGCAGTCGCCGCCGCGCCAGCACGGCGGGTCGGGCACGCCCGCGTCGCAGTCGTAGGCCGTGCAGCGGAAGTCGGGGTCGCCGTCGCCGTCGAAGTCCCTGGGGCGGTGCACGCAGGCGCGGGTCATCTCGTCGCAGCGGTCGATGGTGCAGGTGTAGTTGTCGTTGCAGGTGACGGGGGTGCCCCGCACGCAGCCGCGGCGGGCGTCGCAGCTCTCGACGCCGTTGCAGTAGACCCGGTCGTCGCAGCGCCCCGGGTCGGCCACGCTGACGCAGCGGCCGTCGTCGGCGCAGAAGTCCATGGTGCACTCGACGCCGTCGTCGCACTGCGAGCTGCGGGTGCAGACGCGGCCGCGGACGTCCGTGGCGGGGCCGGTGTCGATGAGCGAGGGGCGCTCGGGGAAGGCGGCGTCGCTGCGGAGGGTGGCGTCGAGGGGGCCGCCGTCGACGAAGCCCAGCGGCTCGTCGCCGCAGCCCGCGAGGACGAAGCAGAGGGCGGCGAGGGCGAGGCGGAGGGCGCGGAAACTTCGTGGCGGCATGCGGGCTCCTGGCGACGGTATCGGGCAGTATAGGGGCGTTTGCCAGGGACTCTTCGGCGAGCGTGATGCGAGGCACCGTTCGGCGGTGT
Organism: Myxococcaceae bacterium; assembly: GCA_004297725.1. Taxonomy (GTDB): domain Bacteria; phylum Myxococcota_A; class Polyangia; order Polyangiales; genus SCUS01. Next base: position 129,099 of record SCUS01000052.1, read on the forward strand.
AGCGTGCCGCGGCAATGTTCACCCGACGCACGAAGATCGTCTGCACCATCGGCCCCAGCTCCAACAGCCCCGAGGCGATCGAGAGCCTCATCGAGGCGGGGATGGACGTGGCGAGGCTCAATTTCTCCCACGGCACCCACGACGATCACCAGCGCGCGGTCAACGCCATCCGGGACGCGAGCGCGCGGTACCGCAAGGCGATCACCATCCTCGGCGACCTGAGCGGGCCGAAGATTCGCGCGGGGCGCATCGGCGGAGCGAGGGAGGTCGTGGCGGGCGACACGCTCTGCCTGATGGCGGGCGAAGACGCGCCTCCGGGGGTGATCCCCATCCGCTACGAGACCCTGGCGACGGACCTCCGGAGCGGCGACGCCATCCATGCGGACGACGGTCGCATCCGGCTGCGGGTGACGGAGATCAAGGGCGACCGGGTGCACGTGGTGGTCGAGGAGGGAGGGCGGCTGCGGGACGCGGTGGGCATCCACCTGCCGTCGGGCAACCTGCAGCTCGACGCGCTCACGGCGAAGGACAAGCTCGACCTGGAGTTCGGCCTCGCGGCGGGCATCGACTACGTGGCGCTCTCCTTCGTGCGCTCCGTCGACGACGTGCGGCGGGTGCGGGAGTTCTGCGAGGCCCGCGGCCGCATCGTGCCGGTGTGCTCGAAGATCGAGACCCCGCAGGCGATCGACCACCTCGAGGCCATCGTGGAGGCCTCGGACGCGGTGATGGTGGCGCGCGGCGACCTGGGGGTGGAGTTTCCGCCGGAGCAGGTTCCGGTGCTACAGCATCGGGTGCTGGTGTGCGCGGCGGCGAGGCGCCGGCCGGCCATCGTGGCGACGGAGATGCTGCACTCGATGGTGACCTCCACGAGGCCCACGCGCGCGGAGGCCAGCGACGTGGCCAACGCGATCTTCGACGGCGCCGACGCCACCATGCTCTCGGGCGAGACCGCGTCCGGGGCGCACCCGGCGCTGGCCGTGGGGATGATGGCGAGGATCATCAGCGCGGCGGAGAGCTCGCCCTACTGGAAGCCCGAGCAGCCGCCGGCGCACGCGCGCCCGATGCCCTTCCCCGAGGCGACCGCGCGCATGGCGGTGATGGCCTCCACCGACCTCGACGCGCGGCTGATCGCGGTGTTCACGCAGGGCGGCGACACGGCGCGGCTCATCTCCAAGGAGCGCCCGACGGTCCCGGTGGTGGCCTTCTCTCCGAGCGAGGTGGTGCGCCGGCGGCTGGGGCTGCTCTGGGGCGTGACGGCGCGGGTGATGGAGCCGCTCGGCGACACCGACGAGATGGTCGAGGGGGTGCAGGCGCACCTGCTGGCCAGCGGGATGGTGACCGCGGGCGACCGCATCGTGGTGGTCTTCGGCGCGCCCATCGCGGTGAAGGGGAAGACCAACTCCGTGCGGGTGCACCAGGTCGGGGGCTGAGAGGGTCGGCGGCGGGGAGCCCCCGGTACGACCGCGAGGCGCGCGGTAGGGAGTCCCCGGAACGACCGTGAGGCGTCGGCTCGCTCTCCCCGGTACGACCGCGAGGCGTCGGTAGCCCGAGCCAGACCCCGAGCGTCAGCGAGGGGAGGATCCCGCCCAGGCCCTCCCAATGCGGCCTCGCCCGGAGGG
>SCUS01000053.1 GCA_004297725.1 Myxococcaceae bacterium
GGCGCAACTACATCGTGATGGAATATGCGGACGGCGAGACGCTGTCGATGTTCCTGAAGCAGGCGTCGCGGGGAAAGCGGCTGGGGGCGAGCCTCGCGGCGAGCATCGCCGCCGACGTCGCCGGGGGGCTGCACGCCGCCCACGAACTCCGCGGCCCGCACGGCGAGCCGCTCGACCTCGTGCACCGCGACGTCTCCCCGCAGAACATCATCGTCACCTACGACGGTCGGGTGAAGCTCACGGATTTCGGCGTCGCCAAGGCCACCGGGCGCATCCAGCGCACGCAGCCCGGGGAGATCAAGGGCAAGCTGGCCTACATGGCCCCGGAGCAGGCCTTCGGTCGCGATGTCGACCGGCGCTCGGACGTCTATGCCCTCGGCGTGGTGCTCTACGAGCTCGCCATGGGGCGGCGGCTCTTCGGCGGTAAGACCGACGCGGACACCATCCGCAACGTGATGCAGCACAACATCGTCGCGCCGCGCAGCATCGACCCGGAGTTTCCCGAAGGGCTCGAGCAGATCATCCTGGCGATGCTCACCAAGGAGCCCGGCGATCGCTTCCAGACGGCGGGCGCCGTCGAGCGGGCGCTGCGGGGCTACCTCCGTAGCGTCGGCGCGGGCGACCTCACGGACGAGCTCGGCACCTTCGTCCGCGACCTCGACCCCGACCGCTACCGCGCCAAGCAGGAACTCCTCCGCCCCGAGCGGGCGCTCCTCCCGCCCGCTGACACCACCAGCGTCTCTACCCGTACTCCGGAGTTCGACGCGCCCTCCGACGACGGCCCGACCCTGCTCTCCGGCCAGCTCGAAGACGCCATCCGCCAGATGGGCCTCACGCCCTCGACGGCTCCGGTCGCACCCCCGCGCTCCTCCATGCCGCCCCCCCGGAGCTCGACGCCCCCGCCGCAGCAGCCCGCCGCGCCGATCAAACCTGCGTCGCAGCTCATCGACCAGACCGTGCAGGCCCAGTTTCCCCAGGCGCTGCTCGACCAGATCCGCGCCTCGTCGCTGCCGCCGGCCCCCGCCGCCCCCATCGCTCCCGCAGCCCCGCCGTCGCGCACCCTCCTGTGGGTGGCCATCGTCGGGGGGCTGCTGCTGATCCTCGCCGGGGCGACGGTCGTGGCGGCGCTGCTCGCCGGCTGACGGTCTTACAGGGTCTTGTACTCCGAGTGCTCGCCGTACACCCGGCGGAGCGCGTCGGAGATCTCGCCGACCGTCACCCCGGCCTCCACCGCGTCGAGCACCCTCGGCATCACCGGCTGCGCCTCGCGGGCCGCGCGCTCGACCGCCGCCGTCGCGGCCTCCGCCTTCGGGCCGTCGCGCCGCGCTCGCCACGCGTGGAGCCTCGCGACCTGCTCGCGCTCCTGGGCCTCGTCGATGCGCTGCAGCGGCACCGCCTCGCTCGCGTCCTCCCGGTGCACGTTGACCCCGACGATGGGCCGGTCGCCGCGCTCGATCTCGAGCTGGTAGCGGTAGCTGGCGTCCTGGATCTCCCGCTGCACATAGCCCTGCTCGATGGCCGCGACCATGCCGCCGAGCTGGTCGACCCGGGCGAGGTACTCCTCCGCGCGCTCTCGCAGGTCGCGGGTCATGGCCTCGACCACGTAGCTGCCGCCGAAGGGGTCGACCACGTCGGCCACGCCCGACTCCGCGCCGATGATCTGCTGGGTGCGGAGCGCGAGCGTGGCGCTCTGCGCGGTGGGCAGCGCCAGGGCCTCGTCGAAGCTGTTGGTGTGCAGCGACTGGCAGCCGCCCAGCACCGCGGCCATGGCCTGGATGGTCACCCGCACGACGTTGTTGAGCGGCTGCTGCGCGGTGAGCGTCGCGCCCGCGGTCTGGCAGTGGAACTTCAGCGCCCGCCCCCGGGCGCTCGTCACCCCGAAGCGCCGGGCCATGATCGACGACCAGAGCCCGCGGGCGGCGCGAAACTTCGAGACCTCCTCCAGCAGGTTGTTGTGCACGTTGAAGAAGAACGAGAGCTGCGAGGCGAAGCCCTCGGCGTCGAGGCCCGCGGCGAGGGCGGTCTCCACGTAGGCGATGCCGTTGGCGAGGGTGAAGGCGATCTCCTGCGCGGCGTCGCAGCCGGCCTCGCGCATGTGGTAGCCGGAGACGGAGATGACGTTCCAGTGAGGGGTCTCGCGCGACGCCCAGGAGAAGAGGTCGCCGATGAGGTGCAGCGAGGGGCGCGGCGGGTGGATGTACGTGCCTCGCGCGACGTACTCCTTCAGCAGGTCGTTCTGGATGGTGCCGCGGAGCTTCTTCGGGTCGATGCCCCGCCGCCGGGCGACCGCCACGTAGAGCGCCAGCAGCGTGCCCGCGGTGGAGTTGATGGTCATCGAGGTCGACACCTTGTCGAGCGGGATCGCGTCGAACAGCGTCTCCATGTCCTCGAGGGTGTCGACGGCGACGCCCACCTTGCCGACCTCGCCGAGGGCCATCGGGTGGTCGCTGTCGCGGCCCATCTGCGTCGGCAGGTCGAAGGCCACCGAGAGGCCCGTCTGACCGCGGTCGAGCAGCAGCCGGTAGCGCTCGTTGGAGGCCTTCGCGCTGCCGAAGCCCGCGTACTGGCGCATCGTCCACAGCCGCCCGCGGTACATGTTGGGCTGCACGCCCCGCACGAAGGGCGCCTCGCCGGGCAGACCGATGTGCTCGATCGGGTCGATGTCCGCGAGGTCGGCGGGGGTGTAGAGCGTGCGCGGGGTCTTTCCGCCCGCGAGGAGACCCTTCAGGGGTCGCGGGGGCGTGCGGGCCTCCACCGGAGCGAGGCTCTCCCGCTCCCACCGCGCGACGGACTCGGACACCCTCGGATCGCTGCTCATCGTCGACACACCTCCGCGCGGCACCGGATCGCGAGGGGCGCGTTGCGGAGCGACGCGAGGCAACGGATAAATCAAACCACGCCCGATGGCTACGATCCTCCACATCGAAGACGACCCGCAGAGCCGACTGCTGGTGCGCAAGCTGCTGCAGCGCGCCGGGCACGAGGTGCTCGAGGCCGTCTCGGGCGTGGAGGGCATCCGCATCGCGACGCACGCCCGGCCCGACCTGGTGCTGCTCGACATCAACGTCCCCGACCTCGACGGCTACGAGGTGGCGATGCTGCTGAGAGAGCGCCTGGCGGAGGTGCCCATCGTGGCGGTGACCGCCGAGGGTGACAAGGCGACGGCGCTTGGCCTCGGGTGCCGGGGCTTCATCGCCAAGCCCATCGAGGTGCGCTCCTTCGTGAAGACGGTGGAGTCCTACCTGGGCTCGAGGCCCCCGGAGGGCGCTTCGACCGCGTCGCCGGAGACCAGCTCCGAGGCGCTGCTCCGGGCGCAGGGGGCGAGGGTCGCGGCGAGGCTCGAGGCCAAGGTGCACGAGCTCAGCGACGCGCACGAGCGGCTGGTGGAGGCCGACCGCCTGCGCCGGGAGTTCTACCGAAACGTGAGCCACGAGCTCGCCACGCCGCTCACCCCGCTGGTGGGCTACCTGGGGCTGCTCTCCCGAGAGGAGCTCGGGCCCCTCTCCGAGGCGCAGCGCAAGGCCGTGCGCAGCATGGACGGCGCCCTCGGCCGGCTGCGCCACACCATCGACAACCTCCTCGACGTGACCCAGCTCGAGACCGGCCGGCTGCGCTTCACCTTCGCGCCCTACGACCTGCGCGAGGTGGTGCTCCGCGCCGTCGAGCTCCGCCGCCCGACGCTCTCCGCCCAGGGATCGCCGCTCCTGGTGACCATCCCCGACGCCTCGCTGCCCGCGCTCGGCGACGCCGACCGCATCGGCCGGGCGGTCGATCACCTCCTCGACAACGCCGCGAAGTTCGCCCCGACCGGAGGGGCCATCGGCGTCGAGCTGCGCTTCAGCGCGACGCACGCCGAGCTGCTGGTCGCCGACGAGGGCGCCGGGGTGGCGCCCGGCTGGCTCGCCCGCATCTTCGAGCCCTTCGTGCAGGTCGACGGGTCGCCCACCCGCCGCCACGGCGGCGCGGGCGTCGGGCTCGCGGTGGTGCGGGGCGTCGCCGAGGCCCACGGGGGAGGGGTCGTGGCGGAGACCGGCTCCCGGATGCGCGTCGCGGGCAGAACCTTCCCGGGGCTGCTGGTGCGCCTCCAGATCACCCGCCGCCCGGAGGAGCCGTAGGCGATGGCCTCGCGCTCGTACCTCGACCACCACGCGACGACGCCCCTCTCCGGTCGCGCCCTCGCGGCGATGCGGCCGCTGCTGGAGGAGGGCTTCGTCGGCAACGCGTCGAGCTCCCACCATCACGGGCGTCGGGCGCGCGGCCTGATCGAGGAGGCCCGGCGCTCCGTCGCGGGGGCGATCGGAGCCTCCGCCTCGGCGCTCACCTTCACCTCCGGCGGGACCGAGGCGTTACACCTCTCGGTACTCGGCCTCGGCCGCCGAGGGGCGGTCTCGTCGCTGTGGTGCGACCCGGGGGCGCACCCCTGCGTGGTCGCGGCGATGGAGGCGCTGGGCGTCGAGCGCTCGCTCCCGCTGCGGTGGATCCCGACGAGCACCGAGGGGGCGATGGACGTCGAGGCCCTCTCGGCGGCGCTCCAACCCGACGCCCTGCTGGCGCTCTCGTGGGTGCAGCACGAGACCGGCGCGCTGCTCGACCTCCCTCCGCTGCGCTCGCTTCTAGCCGAGCGGGGAGCGCGCTGGGCGCTCGACGGGGTGCAGGCGCTGGGGAAGGTCGCGGTGGAGGTGGCGGCCACCGGGGCCGACGCGGTGGCCTTCTCGGCGCACAAGATCGGCGGACCGCAGGGCGTCGGGGCGCTCTGGGTGAGGGCGGGGGCGAGCCTCGCGACGGTGATGCCCGGGGGCGGACAGGAGCGAGGCCTCCGCGGCGGCACCGAGAACCTCCTCGGCATCGTGGGCTTCGGCGCGGCGGCCTCCGGGGTCGCCGATCGGCTCGCGGCGATGCCCTCGGTCGCGGCGCGTCGCGACGCCATCGAGCGGTCGCTCCTGGCGCATGGCGCGTCGCCCTCGGTGGTGCGTCGCCCTCGGGTCGCCACGGTGAGTCACGTCGGCTGGGCGTCGGAGGTCTCCGGGCCAGAGCTGGTGGCGGCCTTCGACGTGGAGGGCGTCTCGGTGTCGTCGGGTTCGGCGTGCTCGAGCGGCCGGGCGAGGGCGTCGGCCTCCATCGCGAGGCTGTACCCCGCGGAGCCCTGGCGGGCCTCGTCGGCGCTGAGGGTCTCGCTCTCGCCGGAGACCACCGACGCGGAGATCGCTCGCTTCTCCGAGGTCGCGGCGAGGGTGCTGCCCCGCTTCTTCGCGGGGTGAGGGCCGGCGCCGTCGACCTCTCAGGGGCGGAGGACGAAGCGCGCGAAGAAGTCCTGGCCGCCGCCGTTGCGGATGAGCACCGAGCGGTCGGTGACGCCGGGGGCGGTTCCGCACGCGGGGATGACGATGGCCGCGCTGCCGATCTGCATCGCGACGCTGCCCGTCGGGGCGAAGCCGGCCCAGACCTCGACGGAGGCCGGCACGCGACCGAGCCCGTGGCAGAGCCGCAGGGTCGTGTACTTGGGATAGCTCAGGTGCGGACCCACCCATGGAGAGCTCACCCAGGTGCCGCTCGCGTCGTCGAGGGAAGCCCCGGGGAGCCCGCCGTCGCAGCCGACGTCGATCACCCCTTCGCACTGCGCTGGATCGGTGGGCTCGGCGCACCCGAAGCCCACGGCGCCGAGCGCCGCCACCAGCCGCAGCGCACCCCTCACGCCAGCGCCTCGGCGAGGTCCCGCGCGTGGTAGGTCACGATGATGTCGGCGCCTGCCCGGCGGATCGACAGCAGCGTCTCTCGCACCGCGCGGTGCAGGTCGATCCAGCCGTTCTGCGCGGCGGCGTGGAGCATCGCGTACTCGCCGGAGACGTTGTACGCCGCGACCGGGACGCTCACCTCCTCCTTCACGGCGCGGATGACGTCGAGGTACGCGAGCGCGGGCTTCACCATCACGATGTCGGCGCCCTCCTCGATGTCGAGGCGCACCTCCCGAAGCGCCTCGCGCGTGTTGGCCGGGTCCATCTGGTAGCCCGCGCGGTCGCCGAACTTCGGCGCGCAGTCCGCGGCCTCGCGGAAGGGCCCGTAGAACGCGCTCGCGTACTTCACCGCGTAGGACATCACCACCGTGTCTTCGTAGCCCGCGGCGTCGAGCGAGCGGCGCACGGCGCCGATGCGGCCGTCCATCATGTCGCTCGGCGACACGATGTCGGCCCCGGCCTGGGCGTACACGAGCCCGATGCGGGCGAGGCGCTCGACGGTGGCGTCGTTGTCGACCTCGACCGTTCCGTCACGGCGGGTGTGCAGCACGCCGCAGTGGCCGTGCGAGGTGTACTCGTCGACGCAGACGTCGGCCATGAGCACGCTCTGCGGCAGGGCCGCGCGCAGCGCCCGCAGCGCCGTCGGAACCGGGCCGTTCGGGTCCCAGGCGCCGGAGCCCTCGTCGTCCTTCTGGTCGGGCAGGCCGAAGAGCAGGAAGCTGCGAATACCCAGGGAGCTAAGCTCCTGCGCCTCGGCGACGGCGAGGTCGACGGAGAGCTGGGCGTGGCCGGGCATCGAGGTGATGGGCTTGCGTCGCCCTTCGCCCAGGGTGACGAAGAGCGGGGCGACGAGCTGGTCGGTGTGCAACCGGGTCTCGCGCACCAGCGAGCGGAGGGCGGCGGTCTGGCGCAGGCGGCGGGGGCGTACGAGGGGAAAGCTCATGGCGGGGCGAAGGCTCCTTGGCGGTAGTGGTCTCGCAGGGCGTCCCGGAGACCGTCGAGGGTATACACCGCCGCCTCGACGTGGACGGGCATCCCGAGGGAGCGCGCGACCTCCGAGGTGGTCGGTCCGATGGAGGCGACGATCAGCCCCGGGGGCAGCGGCAGGAGCGCGTCGCCCAGGGTCTCGGCGATGCCCCGGGCGGTCGACCCGGAGGTGAGCAGCACCGCGTCGAGGCCGCCGCTGGACCAGACCTCGCGGAGCCGATCGCGGTCCTCCTCGCTGGGGCCGAGCGTACGGTACGCGGGCACGTCATCGACCGCTGCGCCGCGCGCCCGGAGCGTCTCCGAGAGCCCCGGCGAGGCCACCTCCGCGCGGGGCAGGAGCACCGTGCACCGGGCGAGCTCGATGCCTGGGAGCGAGGCGAGTGCGTCGACCACCGCGACCCCCCGGTGCTCGGTGGCCACCGCGTCGGCCGTGATCCCCGAGTCCGAGAGCGCCCGGGCCGTCTCCGGGCCCACCGCCGCGACCCTCGCCCGTCCGAAGGCCCTCGCGTCGAGGCCCAGCGAGCGCAGCGCGGCGAAGGTGCGGCGCACGCCATTGGCGGAGGTGAAGGCCACCACGTCGTAGCGACCGGCGGCCATGGCGCGCATCGCGGCGGAGAGCTCCTCCGGGCGGCTCGGGTCGCCGACGCGGATCATCGGGATCTCCACCACCGCGGCGCCCAGGTCGACGAAGGCGTCCGCGGTCTCGGCGGACTGCTCCGCGGCGCGCGCAACCAGCACCCTTCGGCCGTGCAGCCCCGGGCCGTCCCACCATCGGAGCCGCTCCCGCAGTCGCACCACCTCGCCGATGACCACCAGCGCGGGAGAGCGCACGTCGGCGGATGCGGCGCGGTCGGGGAGGTCGGCGAGGGTGCCGGTGACGACGACCTGCTCGGGGTGGGTTCCGGCGGAGATGATGGCGGCGGGGGTGCTCGGGTCGCGGCCGCTGTCGATGAGGGTGGCGAGGTCGGTCGCGAGGCGCCGGAGGCCCATGAAGATCACGAGGGTGTCCGCCGAGGCCACCGCGCGCAGGGGGCCCTGGTCGGCCGGTCGGCCGGGGCGCTCCCTGGAGGTCACGAGGGCCACGGAGGAGGAGTGCTCGCGGTGGGTGAGGGGGATGCCCGCGTAGGCCGTCGCTCCGATGGCCGCGCTCACCCCGGGGATCACCTCGAAGGCGATGCCGTGCTCCGCCAGGAACTCCGCCTCCTCGGCGCCGCGTCCGAAGATCAGCGCGTCGCCGCCCTTCAGCCGGGCGACCCTGCGCCCCTGGCTCGCCCGCAGCAGGAGCATGTGGTTGATCTCCTCCTGCCCCGTCGATGACTGGTCGCCGCGCTTGCCCACGAAGAGCTGCTCGGCGTCGGGGCGTGCGTGGCGCAGCACGCCCGGGTGGACGAGGGCGTCGATGAGCAGCGTGTCGGCGGCCGCGATGGCCCTGCGACCGCGGAGGGTGAGGAGGCCCGGGTCACCGGGACCCACGCCGACGAGAGAGACGAAGCCAGGCACGACGGCGGCACTCTACGCTGCCGGTCCGGCGCTGTCGCGCACGCGGTTTGACACCGACCGCGGGCTGCGACTACCACCCGACCGTGCGCTGGATCGTCCTTGCTGGTTCGTTGGTGTTCGCGTCGTGTCGTAGCTCTTCGGCGCCGGTCGAACCCGGGGCGCCCGCGCGCAACGTGGCGCCGGCGCGGGTCACCCCCCCAGCGAGGACCGGTCCCTCCGTGCGAGTGCTCCGCCAGTCCGGCGCGCCGGTCGACATCAGCGTCGAGGTGGTGCGCGAGCCGCGTACCCGCGAGCGGGGGCTGATGTTCCGCCGCGACATGGACGAAGACCACGGGATGATCTTCGTCTTCCCGCGTCCCGACCATCAGGTCTTCTGGATGCACAACACCATCCTTCCGCTCGACATGATCTTCATCCGCGCCGACCGCACCATCCTCGGCATCGTGAAGAACGCCACGCCCGAGACCGACGACCCGCGCGAGGTCCCGGGCGACTCGCTCTACGTGCTCGAGGTCAACGGCGGCTTCTCCGACCGGCACCACCTGAGCGCGGGCGACCGGGTGGAGTTCACCGACGTCCCGCCCGCCAGCGAGTGATCCGCCATGCACACCGACCGTCTCCAGCGTCCGCTCCTCGCCCTCGCGCTTACCGCAGGGTGTAATCTCACCGCCCCCGCCGAGCCGGCCTTTCGCCCCGTCGCGACGCCCCCTCCCTCGGCCCCGACGCCCGCTCCCGCTCCCGCTGCTCCCGCTGCTCCCGCGCCTGCGGCCCCTGCGGCTCCCGCCGCGGGCAGGCCCCGCTCCCGCGACCTCACCGTCACCCCGGCCCACGCCGATCCGACGGAGCCCGATCCGCTGCGCGGCCGCTTCACCCTGGAGCAGGCCACCGCGGGCCTCCCCGGGACCGGCGCTCTGGTGGCGACCATCGAGACGCGCATGGGCAACTTCTCCTGCGAGCTGCTCAGCCGGGAGGCGCCCGTCACGGTGGCCAATTTCGTCGGTCTCGCCCGAGGCCTCAGGGATTTCTGGGATCCCACCGCGGGCCGCTGGGTGCGCCGCCCCTTCTATGACGGCTCGATCTTCCACCGGGTGATCCCGGACTTCATGATCCAGGGCGGCGACATCCTCCGCTCGGGGATGGGCGGTCCGGGCTTCGAGTTCGCCGACGAGAACGTCCAGGGCCACAACGCCCCGGGCCTGCTCTGCATGGCCAACCATGGCCCGAACACCAACGGCGGCCAGTTCTTCATCACCGAGGTCGCGAAGCCCCACCTCGACGGCAGCTACTCGATCTTCGGCCGCTGCACCCCGGCCGACCTCGTGCGCCGCATCACGGCGGTGGAGCGTGACCCGCGCGACATGCCCGTCGAGGCCGTCGTGATCGACCACATCCGCATCTCGCGGCGCTGACCGTCGCGTCAGGGCAACCGCCCTCGGGCGCGGCGCCGACAAGGCCGCCCTGATGGTCCATCGCCCTGTCCGTCACGCGCTCGCCTTCGCCCTCGTACTGATCGCCGCCCTCTCCGCCCTGCGGCGCGGACCGCGCTCCTTCTCTCCCATCCCCGAGCCCCCCGCGGCGCCCTCTCCCGCGCTCGTCGTCGATCCCAACACCGCGTCCCTGGAGACCCTCGAGTCGCTGCCGGGCATCGGGCCGACGCTGGCTCGACGCATCATCGAGGGCCGGTCAGCCGGAGGCTACGAGCGCATCGACGACCTGCGCCGGGTGCGCGGCATCGGCGAGCGCACCCTCTCCCGGCTGCGCCCCCGGTTGCGCATCGGGGCGCGCTCAGAGGTCTCGCAGGAAGCTCACTCCGACGGTCACCGTGACGAGGTCCGCCACGAGGTCACGGCCCACGAAGGGGAACGCGTAGGCCCCCTCGAATGACAGCGCGAACCCGCGCTTGAGGAGCCACCGGAGGCCCAGCCGCGCCTCGGCCGCGGGGGTGATCCAGCGGTCGCGAGGGCCCATCATCAGGTCGCCGCGCACTCCGAGCCCGACATAGGGGACGATTCGCAGCACGTCGAGCGCGTACACGGCCCCGGCGGCGAGGGTCGCGCCGTGCCTCGGCCCCCGCGGGTCATCAGGGAACGCGAGGTGGTAACCGCCGACGGCATAGAGCGAGAAGGCGTCGTTGAGGCCGTAGTGCGCGCCGAGCTCGACCGTCGCCCCTGGGCCGCCGACGGGGCCGGTGGATCCGGCGAATCCGACGCGGGGGCTCAGCACGAGCTCGCGCTCGAGGGCGAGCGCGGGGCGAGGGGAGAGCAGCGCGGCGAGGGCGATGGGGGCGATGAATGCGCGCATGCGTGGGAGCAAGTACCACGGCGGATCGACCTCGGCGCGTGATGGCGGCGCGCCACCCATGGACCGCCGTCCTTGGTTGACTCAAGAGGTCTCGCGTGTAGAGTCCGCGCCGCTCTGGCGCCGCCGGAGGACTGTCCAGAAGGTTCGAGGAGAGCGCGTGAGTTCGACCGAGAGAGATGAGCGGGACGACGAGGCCGAAGAGGTCGAGTCGAGCGAGGCGTCCGGGGCGGAGCAGTCGGTGGAAGACCCGAACGTTCCGAAGAACCGGGCCGAGCGGCGCGCCGCAGCGAAGGCTGCCCGGCGGGGTCGCGTCGCGGTGCTGGCAGACGGCACGACGCCGACCGGGGACGAGGCCAACGGCGAGATGTCCCCCGACGGCTCCGGGCTGATGCTCCCGACGACGTCGCTCGGCGGCAACCCGGCTGCGCTGGCCGAGCCTGCGCCCGGCGCCGGTCGCCGACGGCCTCCGCCCCGCACGATGTCCAAGGGCACGGGCGACTCCGAGGGCGTGCCCGAGTGGGCGCGCAGCATCGGCGACTCGCTCGGGCAGCACCGTCGCACCCTGACCATGGCCGCCGCCGCGGTGGTCGTGGTGGTGGGCTCCTCGCTCGCCTGGCAGACGTGGCGATCGACCGCGGCTGCGAAGGCCGCCGACGCGTACTCCGAGGCGCTGCAGGTGTCGACGGCGAACATCGAGCCCGAAGACGCCCCGGCCCGGGAAGACGCCCCGACCCGGCGCGGGCCGGTGTTTCGCTCCATGGAGGCGCGGCTCCGCGCGTCCGTGGAGAAGTTCCGCCAGGTGGAGCAGCGCTACCCTCAGAGCCGCGTGGCGCCGCTCGCTCGTCTCTCCGAGGCGACCGCGCTCTACCAGCTCGGCCGCTACCAGGAGGCCCGTCAGCTCTACCAGGGCCTGATGGGGGCTGACACCGCGGGCCTCGAGGCGAGGGTGCTCGAGGGCATGGCGTTCACGCTCGAGTCGCTCAACGACCTTGACGGCGCGGCCGCCCGCTACCGAGAGCTCGGCGCCGTGCAGAACGCCGCCTACCGCGACCTCGCGCAGTACTACCAGGCGCGGCTCTTCGCCCGCCGAGACGACCGGGTCCACGCCAAGGAGCTGCTCCACGGCGTGATCGAGCGCACCGCGCACCCGACCGCGGCCGACCCGCTCGCGGCGTCGATCCAGAGCCTGCGCGAGCAGGCGGTGGCGCTGCTCCGGGAGATCGATCCGCAAGACCCGCAGATCGTCGAGTACGATCGGGCGCGCGCAGTGGGCGGCGGCGCCGAGGGCGAGCACGGCCACGAGGGCGGCGGTCGCAACCCGCTCGACTCGCTGCCGCCGGACCTCCGTCGTCAGCTCGAAGAGGCGCTCCGAAAGCAGGGGCGCCGTTAAGGCTTCGGTGCCCCCCGTGAACCCTCGGTCTCTCCTGGGCGCCGCGGTCTTCGCGGCAGCGATCGGCTCGTCGGCTTGCGCCGGCTTGCGGCTGGGCACGCGCGATCGCCCCGACCTCAACGAGGTCGCGACCCCCCTCCGTCATGACCTCGCGCACTTCCAGTGGCGCGTTCCGCTGGTGCTGGCCACCGACCTGGAGAGCCACCCCCGCAACCGGGGCGTTCCCGCGGTCGATGCCGAGCGAGGGCTCGTCTACGCCGGGGGCCTCGACCACGGCGTGCACGCGCTCCGCGCCGACGACGGCCTGGCGATCTGGCGCTTCCAGACGCTGGGCGCGGTCGAGGGCGCCATGGTGCTCGACCGGGGGACGCTGTTCGTCGGCTGCAACGACGGCGCCCTCTACGCCCTCGACGCGCTGACGGGCGCCCAGCGCTGGCGCTTCCCGACCACCGCCGAGGTCGTCCGGGCGCCGATCGTGACGGCCGACACGGTGTTCCTGGTCAACGCCGACGACACGGTGTTCGCGCTCAACCGCGGCACCGGCGAGCAGCGCTGGCGCTACCACCGCGAACCCCCGGGGGGCATCACCGCGAGCGGCCACGCCGGGCTGCTCTTCGCGCGGGGAAAGCTCTACACAGGGTTCGCCGATGGCACCGTGGTGGCGATCGATCCGGGCGACGGGTCGCCGAGCTGGGAGCGCGACACCGCGGCCGACGCCGAGGAGAGCGACGCCACCGAGGCGCACCGGGTGATCGACGTCGACACGACGCCGGTGCTGCTCGACGGGTCGCTCTTCACGGCCTCGCAGTCCACGGGGCTCTACTCGCTCGACCCCGAGGGCGGGGGCGTACGCTGGCGCATCGACTGGATGACCGCGGTCTCGTCGCTGGCCTCCGACGGTCGCTACCTGTATGCAACGTCGTCAACCCTGGGTCTGTTGAAGATCGATCCCTCGGACGGGTCTGTGCTCTGGGCCCGGGACTACGGCTCCGGGGCGATGCAGGTGATGGATGCCGGCGGCGGTCTGCTGATGGTTCCCTCGGCCTCGCAGGCGCTCTGGCTCGTGCGGGCGCGGGACGGCGAGGTGCTCGAGGGCGTCGGTCGCGGCGGGGTGACGGGAATGCCGACCCGGTCCGGGTCGTGGTTCTTCTTCGGGACGAACCTGGGCGGGCTCCAGGCCTACCGGCTGACCACCGAGTAGACCGCGGGCCGTAGCCGTCGGACCGGGAGGGTCCGGCAGGGCGGGGTCAAAAGCACGACGGCTCGGATCCCAAAAGGGGGATCCGGGCCGTTGGCGCATGGTGGGCGCTGGCGCGATGGGGGTGGGCGCGCTCCAGGGCTGGGTGTGGGTACCAAAGGGTGCGCTGGCGCGTGGGGCCGTCGGCACAGGGGGCTCGGCGGCGCATGGGTCCGGCCGCTCGTGGGCCTCGGGCTCGGGCGGAAGCACGTGTGCGCTCCGGCACCTGGCCGGGCGCGGCCGGCGGGCCCCGGGCGTACCAGGCCGGGAATCACCGTAGAAACCGTGGTTCTCCCCAGGACTTTAACTTCGCATAATATGTATTCTGTAAACTCACGAAACGGGGCCTCCTGGGGGACTGGACCTGTGGGAGGAAAACCGGGCGCGGCCCCTCCCCGGGACCCCGGTTCCCGCTGGTGACCCTGGGGCGCCACCCGGCTTCAGGGTGATCCGCCAGGCGGCTTCAAGCGCGGCGGAGGACGGAGCCCGCATCGGTGCTCCGGTGCCGGGAACCGAGTGCATCTTCGCCGCCGTGGCGACCTGGACCGGCCCCGGCTTCCAGCTCTGCTTCGAGCCCTCCAAGGGCTGAACGGGCCGGCTCAGGTCCGGCTCAGGTCCGGCCCGGGACCCTGGGCGGGTCTTCGGGAGCTGCTCGCCTCCCGTGAGCGATGCCCCACCTTCGTCCCTGCGGATCAGCCGGAAGCCTGATCCCCAGCGCGTGCCTATGCAGGCAGTCGCATATGCGGGCCTCGCCCGCATCGATCTTGACAGTGCATATGCGAGTCGCTGGTGAGTCTATGCGCACGTCATACGCCGGCATATCGGCGCACGACCCCCCATCCCCTGGCCAAGGCTCCCCATTGGCCCCCCGGAGCCGGTCGCGTCAGTTGACCGAATGCGGAATTCTGTAAACTATCGACGGGCTTCGACGGCGCCCGCCTGCCCCGGAGCTCAGTCCTGATCGCTGGAAGCGCTCGTCTCCCCGGCCTCCGACGCCGGAGCCCCAGGCTCTCGGCGGGTGCCGCGGGGGCGGCTCTTCCGGGTCGACTCGGTCGCGAGCTGGCCGCACGCCGCGCCGATGTCCTTCCCCCCGCTGTACCGGCGGATCACCGGAACCCCCATGCCCGCGAGCCGGTCATGGAAGCGGTCCCTCTCCTCCGGGGTCGGCGGCCGGTAGGGCAATCCGGCGATCGGGTTCCAGTCGATGAGCGACAGGCGCGCCGGCATCCGCTTGAGCAGTTCGGCGAGCGCGTCGGCCTCGGCGTCGGTCGTATTCACACCGCCCATCAGCGCATACGCGAACATCACCAGCCGCCCCGAGCGCTCATGGAAGCGCTTCGCCGCCTCCACCACCTCCTGGATGGGGTACTTCCCCTCCATTGGAACCAGGCTCCGCCGGAGCGCGGTCTGCGCGCTGGTGATGCTGATCCCGAGGCGTATGCGTGTTCGCATTCCTGCCAGGCGATCGATGCCAGGGACGATCCCGACGGTGCATACCGTGATGTTGCGGGCGTCGACGGCCAGACCGCAGGGGTTGGACATCACCTCGATGGCCTGCAGCACGTTGTCGAGGTTATGCAGGGGCTCGCCCATCCCCTGGAACACCACCCCGTGCACCCTGCCCTCGCCCGACGCCCTCAGCTCGGCGGCCACCAGGCGCACCTGCTCGACGATCTCCCAGGCCTCCAGGTTGCGCGAGAGCCCCATCGTGCCGGTGGCGCAGAACGCGCAGCCCATGGCGCAGCCCACCTGAGAGCTGACACAGACCACGTAGCGGCCCTTCCGCTCGAGCGGGATGCGCACCGTCTCGATGACGGCCCCGTCCGGGAGGGCGATCGCGAACTTCACGAAGGGGTCCTCCTGGGAGGCCTGGCGATCGAGCACCTTCACCTGCCCGATGGGGAGCTCGGCCTCGACGGCCTTCCTCGCCGTGGTGCGCAGCTGCTGGACCCCGAGGAGCGAGTCGCCGCCGCGCTGCACGACGTGGGCGATGATCCGGCGGGCCTCCGGGGGCGTGAGGGCGTCGCCTAAGCGCTCGGCCAGTCGTTCGGGCGTCTCGCCCTGGAGGCGATCGGTCGGATGCATGTCTCTGGGGGGCTCCCGGGCTGGGTCTCTGAAAGTGGGGGCATCCGTGGCTGCCGCCGCGGAAGGCCGGTGGTATACGACCGCTTACCCATGGAGCCCAAGCTCGACGCCCTCTATGCCTGGATGCGCGATGCCCGATCGGTGCTGGTCTGCTTTTCTGGCGGCGTCGACAGCGCGTTCGTCCTGAAGGCCGCCCACGTCGCCCTCGGCGACCGCGCCCTCGGGCTCACCGCCCTGTCCCCGGCCCTCCCGGTCTCCGAGCGGGAGGCAGCGTCTGCCCTCGCGGCGGAGATCGGCGTGCCCCACGTCGCCGTCGACTCGTACGAGATCGACGACCCGAACTACACCAAGAACCCCGTCGACCGCTGCTTCTACTGCAAGTCCGAGCTCTATCGCATCGCCCTCGCCGAGGGCGAGCGCCGGGGCTTCGCCGTGGTGGTCAACGGCACCAACCTGGATGACCTCGGCGACCATCGCCCCGGGCTCCAGGCCGCCAGCGAGCAGGGCGTGCGCTCGCCGCTGGTCGAGCTCGGGTTCACCAAGGAAGACATCCGCCGCTGCGCTCAGGTCATCGGCCTCAGCGTCTGGAACAAGCCCGCCGCGGCCTGCCTCGCGTCGCGCATCCCCTACGGCACCTCCGTCACCCAGGAGCGGCTGCGGCAGATCGATCGCGCGGAAGACGGGCTGCGGGCGCTCGGGTTCCGACAGGTGAGAGTGCGCTACCACGGCGATGTCGCCAGGGTGGAGGTCGGCCCGGCCGAGCTCTCGGCCGCCTTCGAGCGGCGGGCGGAGGTCTCCGCGGCGTGCCACCGCGCGGGCTTCACCTTCGCGACCCTCGACCTCGACGGCTATCGCCTGGGCTCGCACAACGAGACCTTCCGACTGAAGGTGCTCAACTCGTGATCGGGGTCCCGGTCCGCGCGCGCCCCGCGTGGATCGGCGGCTGCGCCCTGCTCGTCGCCTCCAGCGCGATCGCGCAGGAGCTCCCGGTGCCTCCCTTCCTTCCCCCGTCGCCCTCCCGGGCCGTGGACGGTGGTCGCTCCAAGAAGCCCGCGGGGGAAGACGCCGCGCCGACGCTGGTGGTTCCGGCCGCGACGCTCGTCAACGTGCACACGCGCGAGGCCATCATGCTCGACGCCGCCCCCTCGGAGCCGGAGCGCGAGCGGGTGGAGTGGTTTCTCCGAGACCGCACCAACTGGGAGCGGCACGCCATCTCCGCGCTGAGCCTCGAGACCCTGCGCGCCTCGGTGCTCTCGCTGGGAGCCCGCCGCGTCGAGGTGGTGTCGGGCTATCGCTCGGACAAGCTCAACGAGGGGCTGCGAAAGAAGGGGCGCCACGTCGCGGCGCGGAGCCAGCACGTGCTCGGCAACGCCATCGACTTCCGGCTGGTGGGCGTCCCGACGACGACGCTCCGCGCGTGGGTCACGCGCTTCCACCGCGGGGGCATCGGCTTCTATCCACGGAGCGGCTTCATCCACGTGGACTCGGGTCGCCCGCGGCGATGGAACGAGGAGTGACTCAACCCCAGGGGAGCCCGTCGCCCGCGAGGGGCGTGCGGGCGCGGTAGGCCGCGTGGAGCCGGCGGGTGAGCGGCCCCGGGGCGCCGTCGCCGACCTCGTGGTCGTCGACACGGACCACCGGGACGAGCTCCCGAACGCTCGACGTGAGGAAGACCTCGTCGGCGGTCCATAGATCGGAGGCGTCGAGGCGGGCGCAGACGGCTGCGACCCCCAGCTCGCGGGCAATGGAGAGCACCTCGGCGCGGGTGATCCCATCGAGCGGACCGCTCTCGAGGGAGGGCGTGCGGAGCTCAGGCCCGGACACCACGAACACGTTGGCGCTCGTCGACTCGATGAGCGCCCCGTCGCTGGAGAGCAGCAGCGCGTCGTCGAACCCCCTGCCCCGGGCGTCGCGCAGCGCCAGGATGTGGAGCTGGTAGTTGGAGGACTTCACCCCGGAGAGCGAGAGCATCCCCTCGCGAGGGGTCGCGCGGTCGACGGTCGTGAGCGTCGCGCTCAGCCCGCGCTGGTAGAGCGACGAAGGGAGCGCAGGGAGCGGCGTCGCGAGGGTGAGCCTCGTGGGCACCGTCGCCAGCGAAGGGTCGAGCCCGGGGGAGCCGACGCCCCGGGTGAGCGCGAGGCGCAGCACCGAGTCGGAGCCCGCGGGGCGCTCCGAGAGGACCGAGCGCACCTCGGCGATCCAGCGGGCGTTGGAGATGGGGACGGTGATGCCGACGCGCCGCGCGGCGAGCGCGAGGCGGCCCAGGTGCTCTTCGAGGCGCCAGGGCTCCGAGCGGTACGTGCGCAGCACCTCGAAGACGCCGTCGCCGTAGAGGAAGCCGCGGTCGAAGACCGAGACCCCGCCGTCGGCGAGCGGGCGCCCGTCGAGCAGCCCGACCGCCCCGGCGGGGGTCTTCGAATTCATCGGAGGATCAGGCGCGAAGCTGCGCGAGGAGCGTGGTCGCCCGCGGGTGCTGGCGGTCGCTCTCCAGCGCCCGCTCGAGCATCCCGATGGCCTTGGGCTTGTCGCCCTGCAGCGAGAGGGTCTCGCCCAGGTAGGCGTAGACGTCCGCCTTGGTCAGCCCGACGTTGGGGTCGAGCCGCTGGAGGAGCAGCGCGCGGAAGGTCTTCTGCGCGCGGTCGAGGTCGCCCGTCTCCAGGCAGAGGAGACCGAGGTCGCGAAGGATCGGCACGCTGGTGAGGTCGATCTTGAACGCCGCGTCGTAGAGCGAGAGGGCCTCGAGCTTGTTGCCCATGCGCTGCTGCGCCTGGCCGAGCCGGTGCTGCCACTGGGCCAGCTCCTTGGTGCGGCGGCCCGCGAAGCTCGCGATGATCTTCTCCAGGATCGGCACCGCGTCGGCCTCGCGCCCGTTGGCCGAGAGCAGGTCGACGAGGGGGAGCAGCACCTCGCGGTCGCTGGGGTTGAGCGCGCTGGCGCGCTCCAGGTAGGCCATCGCGCGGGCCGGATCGGCGAGCTGGTCGCGCGACAGCGTCGCGAGGCCGCGCAGCAGGGTGACCTGCGCGGCGACGTCGCTGGTGAGGGCGAGCTCCTTCTCCATCACCTCGGCGAGGAGCGTGTGGTCGCGCCGCGACTCCGCGAGCGCCCGGAGCCGACGCAGCGACTCCGTCGAGCTGGGGTCGAGCTCGAGGGCCCGGCGGAGGCTCTGCTCCGCGGCGGACGGGTCGTTGAGCCGGTCGGCCTGGAGCGTCGCGAGGCGCAGCGCCATCGCCGCGGACTCCACGCCCGGAGGCGCCACGGCCACCGCGCGCTGGAGCATCGAGGTCGCCTTCTCGTAGTCCCCGGAGGCCTCCGCGAGGCGGGCCACCGCGGCGAGGGCGCCGGAGTGCTCGGGCTGACGGTCGAGCACGCGCTCGTAGAGCTCGATCGCGCGGTCGACGTCGTTGAGCCGCTGCTCGTGCAGCTCGCCGATGCGCACCAGGGTGGTCAACTCGGTGGCGGAATCACCCATGGACACGGCGTGGTCGAGCCGGTGCTCGAGCAGGTCGGAGAGGTCGCTCCAGCGGTTGAGCGAGGCGTAGAGGCGCTCGAGGGCGGCGCCCGCCGCGGGGTGCTCGGGCACCTCGTCGAGGATCTCGCGGAGGTACTCCACCGCGGACTCGGCGCTGTGCAGCTGCTGCTCGGCCACGTCGGCGAGGCGGAGCCGGGTCGCGACGCGCTCCTCCACGGAGACCGCCACGTCCAGGCGCCCGCGCAGGGCGTCCTCGAGGTCGCGCCACTTGCCGGAGCGCTCGAAGAGCGACTCCAGGGCGACGCGGGCGTCGAGGTCCGAGGGGTCGAAGTCGAGCACCTCGCGCCAGGCCGTCACGGCCCGGGTCTCGTCGGCCAGCGGACCGGCGTAGAGGCCCGCGACCTCGCGCCGCAGCCGCAGCGCCTCGGTGGGATCGTCCGCCAGGCGGGCGCGCCGACCGAGCAGATCGGCCAGGTCTTCCCAGCGCCCCTGCATCCGGCGCAGGCGGGCGAGGTCGTCGATCGAGGTCGGGTCGGCGTCGTCGACCTCCAGCGTCGCCGCAGAGATCTCCGCCGCCAGGTCGACGTTGCCCAGGGGGCCCTCGGCCAGCGTGGCGGCTTCGCGCAGCATCGCCTTGCGGGCGTCGCCGTCGAACTCCACCTCGGCGCGGCGCCGCAGCGTCGCCACCAGGTCGGCCTCGCGCCCGGGCTGGCGCTGCAGGCCTTCGAGCATGGTGAGCGCCTCGACGCTCTCCGGGTCGGCCTCGAGCGCCGCGCGCACCCTCGCCTCCGCGGCCGCCGCGTCGCCGATGTGATCGGCGTACCACTTGGCGCCGCGCAGGTTGAGCCGCACGGCCTCGTCGGACACGAGCCCCGTCTCGGGGCGCACCGCGGACTCGATCACGCCGCGCAGCGACGGCCACGCGTTCGCGGCCGGGGCGAGGCGCTCGAGCTCGCCGAGCAGCCCCTCGTCGCGGGGGTCGAGCGCGAAGGCGCGGGTGACCGCGTCGAGCGCGCCGGACAGATCGGACATGCGCTCCTCCCGGAGCCGCGCCAGGTCGCCGAGGATCTGCACGCGGTCGGCGTCGGAGGTCGCCGCGTCCACCTTGAGGCCCAGCAGCCAGGCCTGCCTGGTCGCGTTGTCGCTGCGGCGGAAGGTCTGCTCGAGCACCTCCATCGCGTCGTCGCGCACCGTCGGGTCATCGAGGAGCTTCTCAAGCAGCTCGATGGCGCGGGCGTGCGTGGGCTCGCGCTCCACCACGTTCTGCAGCGCCGAGACGGCGCCGCGAGCGTCGGCGAAGCGGGTCATGCGCAGCTCGGCCAGCCGCACCTCGAGGGCGTCGAGGCGGTCCGGCGAGCTGAGCAGCACGCGGCGTTCGAGGATGTCGCCGAGCTCGTTCCACTGCGCGCTGCGCGAGTAGATCTGGTCGAGGGCCTCGAGCACCGTGTCGTCGTCGCCGCCGAGCTCGAGGGCCTGGCGGTAGTTGTGCGCCGCGCGGGTGTCGTCCTCGATGCGCTCGACGCTGATGCGCGCCGCGCGCACCGAGAGGTCGCGCCCCGCGGAGGGATCGGAGCCGTCGCGCACGGCGCGCTCGAGGGCGGAGACCAGGTCGGTCCAGCGGCCCAGCGAGGCCGCGAGGCGCTCCAGCTCCGCGAGGGTCGAGGGCTCGCCGGAGTCCTCGCTGAAGGCGAGCAGGTAGCTCTCGAAGGCCGCCGCGTGGTCCTTGCGGCCGTCCTCGTGGACCGCCGCGATGCGCCGCCGCTCCGACGCCCGCTGCGCGGGGTCGTCGATGCACTCGATGCGGTGCTCGAGCACCTGCACCAGGTCGTCCCAGCGCCCGGCGCCGCGGTAGAGCGGCTCCAGGATCTCGACCGCGGCCACCCGCTGGTCGACGTCCTGGGAGATCTCCCGCACCGCCGTGAGGGCCTCGGGGTTCGTCGGCTCGGCGGCCAGCACCTCGCGGTAGCTGTCGAGCGCCGCGTCGCTGTCGCCGAGCTCCTTCTGCTGGAGCGCGCCGATGCGCAGCAGCAGCGCCGACCGGTCCGCCGGGGAGGACGCGAGGGCGACCTGCATCCGGAGGTTCTCGAGCAGCTCGGGGAACATCGACTGCGCCGCGAAGAGGCGCTCCAGCGCGCGGATCGCCTCGGCCTGCGAGGGGCTCTCGTCGAGCGCCCGGCGGTACGCGTCGATCGCGTGGTGCGGGTCTTCGAGCGAGCGCTCCCACAGGCGCCCGAGGCGCAGCGCGGTGTCCGTGCGGGCCGCCGGGTCGGACTCCACGTCGAGGCGCTGCTGGAGCACCTCGGCCAGGCCGCGGTGGTCGCCGCGCTGCGAGAGCAGCCCGTCGAGGGCCTCGAGGGCGACCAGGTCCGTCGGGTCGATCTCCAGCGCGCGGCGGAAGGCGTGGATCGCCGCGGTGGGGTTGTTGAGCATGTCGCGCTGCGACTCGCCCACGGTGTGCAGTAGGAAGCGCCGGTGGTCGTCGTCGAGCGAGCGAGCGACCTTGCGCTCCAGCACGTCGACGTGACCCTCCCAGTCCGAGAGCAGCACGTGCAGGCCCTCGAGCTGGTCGAGCACGTCGAGCTGCGTCTCGTCGACGGAGAACAGCCGCTCGTAGGCGGAGATCGCCGCGCGGGGGTCGCCCCGGCGCTGGTCGTGCGTCGCCGCGATGGCGCGCAGCAGGTCGCTCTTCAGCACCAGGTCGTCGCTGCTCGCGAGGGCGGCCTCGTAGCTGCGGACGAGCTCGTCCCAGAGCCCGTGCTCGCCGGCCAGGCGCTCGACGGACTCGCGCGCCTCGCCGTCCCCGGGGTCGACGCCGAAGGCCGCGCTGAAGGCCTCGAAGGCGAGCTTCGGATCGCGCGCCCGGGTCTCCCGGATGCGACCGATCTCCTTGTAGAGCTCGGCGCGCCCGGCGGCGTCGTGCGTCGCCTCCAGGCGGGTCACGAGCACGCCGGCGAGGCGGGCCCAGTCGTCGAGCTCGCGGTACACGGGCTCCAGGATCTCGACGACGCTCAGCCGCAGCTCGGGCCGGGACTCGGCGAGCTGCTCCAGCGACTGGATGGCCACGCGGTGGTCGCGGCGGTCCTCGAGGATCTCCCGGAACGCGTCGACCGCGCCGGTGGGATCGCCGAGCTGGTCGGCCCGGAGGCGGCCGAGGCGGAAGCGAAGCGCCGAGCGCTCCTCGACGTCGACGGCGTCCGCGATGCGGCGCTCGAGGAGGTCCGCGAGGTCGCGCCACGCCTGGGTCTTCACCAGCAGCGCGTCGAGGCGGTGGATGGCGTCCGCGTCCATCGGGTCGACGTCGAGCACCGCGCGGTAGTCCGCGATGGCGCGCTCGAGGTTGCCCAGCGGCCCCTCGTCGATCGCCGCGATCTTGTGGAGGAAGGCCTTGCGCTCGATCGGGTCGACCGCGCGCTCCGCCGCGTCGCGGTAGAGGTCGAGCAGCTCGGCGTGCGCGCTCTCACGGGCGAGCAGCGCCTCCAGGGCGTCGAACACCTCGCGCCGACCCCCGTCGAAGGCGAGCGTGCGGCGGTAGAACCTCCGCGCGCGGGCCGTGTCCTGGACGCGCTCGTCGAAGAGGCGCGCCGCCGCGAAGGAGAGGTCGGCGGAGCTGTCGTCGTCGACGGCGATGCCGTCGAGCGCCGAGGCGTACACCTCGGCGAGCTTCGGGTGAGCGTCCGTCGCCCGCGCCAGCCGGTCGAGGGTCTCCCAGGTCGCGCGGTCGGCCGGGTCTTCGCGGAAGATGCGGGCCTGGGTGTCGAGCGCGCGCCCGAGGTCGCCGATGTTCTCCTCGTAGAGCGTCGCGAGGCGCGAGAGCAGCTCGATGCGCCCGCGCGGATCGTCCTCCGCCGCGATGCGGGACTCCAGCGCGCCGATGAGCTTCGGCATGTCCATGCGCGAGCGGTAGATGGGCTCGAGCATCGTCGCGACGCGCGCGGCCAGCTCCGGCCGCTGCCCGAGCTCCTCCAGCGCGGCCACGGTGGCCTCGTGGTCGCCGGTCTGGTCGAGCACGGCGCGGAAGTGCTCGAAGGCCCGCTCGGTGTCGTCGAGGTGGTCCATCGCCACGCGGCCGAGGCGGTGGTGCAGCGCCGCCGTGTCCGCCCCGTCGCGCGTGAGCTGCGACTCCAGCAGGTTCGCGAGGTCGTCCCAGCGCCCGGCGCGCGCGTAGAGCCGCTCGAGCGCCGTCGCGCTCTCCGCGTCGAAGCCCGACCCGAGGATCGCCTCATAGGCCTCGACCGCGCCGGCCCGGTCGTCGCGACGCTCCTCCTGGATGCGCGCGACCTTGTGCAGCAGCGCCCGCCGCGCCGCGTCGGAGTCCGCGAGCTCCACCTTGCGGCGGAGCACCGAGAGCAGCTCGTCCCACTGCTGCGTCGACTCGTGCAGCGACTCGAGGGCGTCGAGCGCCGGGGCGAAGTCGGCCTGGTTCTCCAGGGCCTTCTCGAAGTGCTCCCGCGCCGTCGCCGTGTCGTTGAGGTTCGTGAGCGCCGTGTCGGCGATGCGCATCAGCACGTCGCGCTGCAGCTCGGCGTCCAGCAGCTTCGGCGCCACCTCGCGGAACACCGCGATCAGCTCCTTGTGCCGCCCCGCCGCGCGCGCGAGCGACTCCACGTGCGCCACGCGCTGCGCCGCGTCGGCGTCCTCCGCCGCGAGGGAGAGCGCCCGCGAGGCCCGCTCGAAGGCGCGCCCGGAGTCCGAGAGCCCCACCTCCGCGACCTCCGCGGCGCTCGACAGCGACTGCAGCCGCTCGTCCCGGTCGTCGCTCTCGGCCGCGATGCGGTCGAGCACGTCCACCAGCTTCGCCCAGTCGCCGTCCGCCCGCAGCACCGGCTCGAGCGCCCGCGCCGCCGCGATGGGCACGTCCGGCGAGCTCGACCGGAGCATCTCCGTGAGCGCCAGCCGCGCCGCGGGGGTGGTCGGGTCGAGCGAGAGCGCCTCCTGGTAGCCGAGCACCGCCATCAGGGGCTCGTCGGTCTTGCGGTAGCGCAGGTCGGCCGCGCGCACGATGAGCGCGAGCCGGTCGGCGGGGTCTTCGGCGACCGCGAGGTCACGCTCGACCACCGCGAGCAGGCCCGCCCACTGGTCGGACACCTCCAGCAGCCGCGCGAGCGCGGCGTGGATGGCGCGGTCGGGACCGAAGCTCGAGAGCACCTCCTCGTAGAGGGCGATCGCCTCGGGCACCGCCGCGAGCTTCTCCTCGAGCACCGAGGCCGCGCGCACCAGCAGCTGCTTCTGCGCGTCGCCGTCGCCCACCAGCGCGGCCTGACGGCGCAGCGTGGTGACCAGCTCCTCCCACTGTCCGCTGCGCTCGTAGAGCCGGGCCAGCGCCCGCAGCGCGTCGAGGTCGCCCGCGTCGAGGTCGAGTCGACCCCGCTGCGCTTCGATCGCCCCCGCGAGGTCGCCGACCTCGTCTTCGAGGATCTCCGCGGCCTGGGACAGGAGGGAGGTCTGCAGCGCCGGGTCGGTCTCGTGCCGCGCCCTCAGCCGCAGCGCGTCGACGAGGCCGCGCGGGTTCTGGAGCGCGCGGTAGAGGCGCTCGAGCGCCACGGCGGCGGCCAGCGTGGTGTCGCGGTCGCCCTCCGCCTCGGTGAGCAGCCGACGGAACGTGCGCTCGGCCTTCACCGGGTCGATGAGGCGCTCGTCGTAGATGGCCGCGAGGTCGCGCAGCACCGGCACCCGCACGGTGCTGGCGCGCGGGTCTTCCAGCACCTCCTCGAGGGTCTCCGCGGCGCGGGCGTCCTGCAGCGCCACCGCCGAGAGCCGCAGGAGCTCCTCGCGGAACGTCGCCTGGGTCGGGTCTTCGAGCGTCGCCGTGGCGATCGCGTCGAGCGCCCCGACGGGGTCGTGCAGCACGATCTCTCGCAGCTCCGCGATGCGCTGGTGGAGCGCCGCCCGAGGGGCGCCGGGCTCCGTCGCCTCGAGCCGGATCTGGAGCATCCTCACGAGGCCCTCGGCGCTCGGGTCACCGTCGCGGTCGTAGAGGGTCTCCAGCACCTGCGCGGCGCGCTGACGCAGCGCGGGCGCCTCGATGAGCCGCTCGAGCCCGCGGCGCGCGCGGGCGTTGGTGGCGTCGGACTCGACCACGGTCTCGTAGTCGACGAAGGCGTCGTCCACTCGGGCGAGCTTGAGCTCGAGCGTCTCCGCGCGGCGGAGCCGGAGTTCGGTCGTCTCGTCGGCGCCGCGGCCCTGCTCGATGGAGCGGGAGAGCAGCGTCACCAGCGACTCCCAGCGCCCGAGGCGCTCATAGAGCCGGTCGAGCGCGGAGGAGACCTCGGCGTTGGCGGGGTCGAGCGCCACGGCGCGTTCGAGCGCGCCCACCGCGTCTTCGGGCTGATCGAGCACGTCCTCGAGGAGGCGCCCCTCCTCGATGAAGAGCGCCACGCGGGCGCCGTCGTCGGTGAGGCGCTCGACCCAGGTGCCGTAGAGGGTGTGCAGGTCGGACCAGCGCCCGCTCTGGCGGTAGAGGCGCTCGAGGGACTCGAAGGCCCCGGGCTCCGGCGCGCCGCCCTCGATCACCACGCGGTGGAAGGGCTCGGCCGCCGCGGGGTCGCCGTTGCGGTCCTCGTGGAGGGCGGCGGTGCGCCGGGCCAGGCCGACGCGCACCGCGGGGTCGACGCCCTCTCGCGCGACCAGGGTCGCGAGGAACCCCGCCAGCTCGGTGGTCCAGCCCCCCTCGATGGAGAGCGCGGTGACGGCGTTGGCGATGGGCTCGGAGGCCGGCTCCGCGTCGAGCATGGAGCGCAGCAGGTCGAAGCCCGAGCGCGGGTCGTCGAGCCGCTCGGAGTACACCCGGGCCAGGCGCAGCCCGAGCTCGCGGCGGCGGTCGGCGTCCTGCTCGACATCGAACAGGATCTGGAGCACCCACGCGAGCTTGCGGAACTCCCCGGTCTGCTCGAACTCCGGCTCCAGGGTCTTCGCCGCGACCACGCGCCAGCGCTCGTCGCCCAGCAGCGACTCGAGCGCGTCGAGGGCGCCCTGGTGGTGCGCCGAGAGCGCCAGCACCTCGCGGTACGCCTCGATGGCGGACTCCACCTTGCCCAGGTGCTTGCGCTGCACCGAGCCCAGCGCCAGCGCCAGCTCGGCGCGGGCGGCGCCCTGCGCCAGGTCGTGCCGCGCGCTGAGCGTCGACTCCAGCTCGGCCCAGCGGCCCGCGGACTCGGCGAGGCGGGAGAGCGCGGCCAGCGCGGTCTCGTCCGTGGGGTCCGTCGCGATCAACACGCGGAAGCGCTCGCTCGCGGCGTCGGGCTGCTGGAGCACCGCCTCCTCGAGTTCGGCGACCTCGGTGATGAGGGCGCGCCGCTCGGCGGCGTCGGAGACGCGGGCGACCCGGTGGTCGAAGAGCCCGCGCAGGTCGTCCCAGCGCTGGGCGCGCCGCAGCAGCGCGTCGAGCGAATGCATCACCGAGGCGTCGTCGGGCGACTGCGCGAGCGCGCGCTCGTAGCGGGAGATGGCGGCGTCGACCTCGCCGAGGCGGTCGGCCTCGACGGCGGCGCTCTTGTCCCGAAGTCGGGCGATCTCGAGCGGATCGGCGGCCGATGCGGCCCGGGCATCGAAGGTGTCGACGAGCTCGCGCCAGGCGCCGGCCTCGGCGGCGCTCGCCTCGACCTGGGCCTCGAGGGAGCTGTCCGTGGGCTCGAGCCGGTAGGCGCGCAGGGCCCACTGGAAGGCCGCCGCGCGGTCGCCGAGGCGGCTGGCGGAGATCTCCCGCAGCTTGTGCAGGTACGAGAGCGCGGCCGAGCGGTCGTCCGCGGGGACGGCGTTGAGGAGCACCTCGTAGAGCTGCGCGAGCCGAGACCAGCGCTCGTCCTCCAGGTAGATGGGCACCAGCGCGGTGGCAGCGGCGACGTTGTTCGGGTCGACGGAGAGCACGCGCTCGTAGCTGCGAAACGCCCTCGCAGGCTGCCGCAGCCGCTCCTCGTAGACCTTCGCCGCGCGGAACGACAGCGCCACCCGGTCCGGGGGATTGGTCGCGCGGTCGGCGCTGCTGCCGAGCACCTCGGCGAGCCCCTCGAGGTCGCCGGCCTCCTCGTAGAGGGCCTCCAGCCGGTCCCAGTGGCCCGCCTGGATGTAGACGTCGCGCAGCACGCGCAGCGCCTTCGCGTGCTTCGGCTGCACCTGCAGCACGCGTCGCCACGCGTCGATGGAGCGCTCCGCGTCCCCGATGCGGTCGCCATACACGGCGCCCAGCTTCATCAGCAGCGCGACCTTCTGCTCCGCGTCGTCGGTCTCCCGAGCGCGCTGCTCGATCACCTGGGCGAGCCCGTCGAAATCGCGCTCGCGCTCGGTGAGCTTCTCGAGCGCGTCGAGCGCTCCCGGCGTCTTCGGGTCGAGGGCCAGCGCCTCGCGCCAGAGGCCGATCGCGTCGACGTTGGCGCCGAGCTTCTCCGCCGCCAGCTTCGCGAGCTCGACCAGCGCGTCCCTGCGCGCGTCGCCGGTGAGGCGCTCGGCCTCGCGGCGCGACACGTCGAAGAGCGGGCGCCAGGCGCGCCGGCGGGTGTAGAGGTCCTTGAGCTGCGCGAGCGCGTCGGCGTCCGTCGGATCGAGCGCGACGATCTGCTCCAGCGGGCGCGTCGCGTTGTTGACGTTGTTGAAGCGCTCCACCCACAGCTTCGCCACGCGGCGCAGCAGCGTGATCTTCGCGGCGGGATCGTCGGTGTGCTCCACCTGCTGGTCGAGCACCTTGATCACGTCGGTCCAGCGGCCGAGGCGCTCGTAGCTCTCCGAGAGCGCCACGAGGGACGGGACGTCTCCGGGCTCGAGCAGCAGCAGGGCGTTGTAGGTCTGCACCACCATCGGCTCGAGCGAGAGCCGGTCGCGGTAGATGTCCACCATCTCGCGGAGGATCTCCGCCTTGCGCTCGCGGTTGGCCGTCAGGTCGGTGCCGGGCCGCACGCCGCCGAGGGACTCCAGCTCCTGGCGCAGCAGCTCCACGAGGTTGTTCCAGCGGCCGGTGGCCGCGTAGAGCCGGGCGAGCGAGTGCCGGGCGTCGGTGCCCTGCGCGTCGAGGCGCAGCGCCATCTTCCAGGCCTCGATGGCCTTGTCGGGCTGGCCCGCGCTCTCCGCCGCGCGCGCGGCCTCGATCGCCTGCAGGAGCCTCGGGTTCGAGGACGAAGGCGTCGTCGAGAGCGAGGGCGCCGGCGGCGCCGACGGCACCGTCGGACGCAGCACCTCCGCCGCGACCGGGGCGGGCGGCGGTACCGTCGGCGTCACGGGCTCGGTCGCCGCTGCGACCACCGGCTCCTGCACGCCCTCGTCCGGCGCGTCGATCTCCTCGTCGGCGTGCGCGCTCAGGTGGACGTCTTCGTGCTCCTCGGAGGCAGGCTCGGGCGAAGGCATCGTCTCCGGCGCCTCGGAGGTCGCGTCGGCGGTCTCCGGCGCGGTCGCCTCGGGCTCGGGGGAAGGGCTCGCGCTCGGGGCCTCGTTGGCCTCGAAGAACGCGCGCACCGCGGGGTGCTCGGGGGAGACATCGCGCAGCCGGCGGAAGAAGGGCTCCGCGCGCGCCGGGTCGTTGCGCACGCGCCAGTGCGTCATGCCCGCCTGCACCAGCAGCCCGATGTCCGCGCCGTCCTCGGCGCGCGCGCCGATCTGCGCCTCGTAGAAGTCCGCGAGGTCGTCCCAGCGCTCGCGCTCGGTCAGGATCGCCACGACGAAGCGCCGCGCGGGGCCGTTGCCCGGATCGAGCTCGAGGATGCGGCGGTACAGCCGCTCGGCGGCGGCGATGTCGTTGCGGCGCGCGGCGTGGGTGCGGGCCGCGCGGAAGAGCAGGTCGACCTTGGCGCTGACCGGCTCGACCGCCTCGGCGGCGCGCTCGAGGTGCGCCGCGAGGTCGTCCCAGCGGCCGCCGCGACGGCGGAGCACCCGCTCGAAGAGCTGCGCCGCGCGCAGGTTGCCGGGGTCGATGGAGAGCGCCGACTCGAAGATGGCGTCGGCCTCCTTCTCGCGGCCCTTGGGCTTGTACTGGAGCACCACCGCGGCGGCGCTCACCAGGTGCGAGGCGACCACCGCGGGGTCGGTCGACCCCTCCTCCGCGTTCTTCTTGAAGGCGCCGGTGATGTCCTTCCAGCGGGCCTTCTTGGAGTTGAGCCGCTCGCGCATCTCCGCGGCCTCGGCGTCGTCGCCGCCCGACAGGATCGAGTCGAGCGTGGCGAGCGCCGACTTGTCGTCGAGCAGCTCCTCCTCGAGGTAACGGGCGCGCTCACGGAGCAGCGCGCCGCGCGTCGCCGCGTCGGGCGCCACCGCGGACTCGACGGACAGCATCGACGCCACCGCCTCGGCCTCGCCGCGCTCGTGCAGCTTGCGCCGCGTCTCCCCGAGGAGCGCGCGCCCCTCGTCCCCCGCCTGCCCGAGCTCGTCGCCCGCCGCGAGCTCTTCGAGCGTCGCCCACGCGTTGGCGTTCTCCGGATCATCCAAGAGTGAGCCGAGGAGCCTGCGAACATTGTCTACGCTCATCGCGTGTGGTTCTCCGATGCGCCGTCCAGAGGGAGAGGGAAGACTTCGTCAGCGCCGATGGAAGGTGTTGGTTTCCGCGGCGTTGTGGGTGTGTCCCGGCCCTCCCGCGGAAGCCGTCTTCGGCTCTGACGACGCGGCAAGATAGAGCAGCGCTCGCGCGTGCCGCAAGCCGCAATCGCGGTCGAGTTTGTGGCAGCGGCAGATGATCCACGCCGCTGCGCGAGACGCCCGGGGGCGTCTGCAGGCTTCTTGACGTAGACACCGCTCCGTTGCTAGCGGGGCACAGGTGACGTTGCTGAGGCCGCGTGGACGCGCTGACGAGGCGAGTTCACCACGTCTGCGTCGCTCGCGGTGCGGCGTTCATCGACGGCGCGCCCGAATTCTGGTCCTGGCCCGCGCGGTGCTCTGCATCGCCGTGGGATCGGCAGGTCCTTGGACGACGATTCCGAAGGAGAGAGAGCTTCCATGACGCGAGTCGGCGTGTTGTTCGGTGGAATCTCCGCGGAGCGCGGGGTGTCGATGCGTTCGGGCGAGGCGGTGGTGCAGGCGCTGCGCTCCCGCGGGCACGACGTGGTGCCGATCGTCGTGGGGCGCGACATCGACCAGGTGCTCCGAGCGGCCCGCATCGACGTGGCCTTCCTGGCGCTGCACGGGCGCTTCGGCGAGGACGGGGCCATCCAGGGGGTGCTCGAGTGGCTCGGCATCCCGTACACGGGCTCCGGCGTGCTCGCCTCGGCCCTCAGCCTCGACAAGCTCAAGGCGAAGGAACTCTTCCGCCTCCACAACATCCCGACCCCGCCCTACTACGACCTCACGGGCCCGGTCTCCGACGCCCAGATCGAGGAGCGCCACGGCTCCTTCGGCTTCCCGGTGATGGTGAAGCCCCGCCGCGAGGGGTCTTCCATCGGCGTGTCGCGCGCCACCAACCCGACGGAGCTGCGCGCCGCGGTCGACGAGGCGCTGCGCCACGACGACGGCGTGCTGGTCGAGCGCTACATCCGCGCCCGCGAGGTGCACGTCGCCATCCTCGGCGACCGCGTGCTCGGCGCCATCGAGGTGGTGCCCAAGCGGCCCTTCTACGATTACGAGGCCAAGTACTCCAAGGGCCTCTGCGAGTACTACTTCCCCGCGCGCCTCGCCCCCACGCGCTACCAGGGCGTGCTGCGCCTCGCGGAGCGCGCGCACCACGCGCTGGGCTGCACCGGCGCCACCCGGGTGAACGTGCTCGTGACCGAAGGGGAGAACGAGTACGTCCTCGAGGTGAACACCCTCCCCGGGCTCACCGCCACCTCGCTGCTGCCGAAGATCGCCGCGGGCGCCGGGCTCGACTTCCCCTCGCTCTGCGAGGAGATCCTCCGCGGCGCCCGGCTCCACAGCCGCGCGGGCGAGGACCGCAGCGTGGCCCGCGAGGCCGACGCCGCCGCAGTCTCTCGCGACCTCGGCGACGCCTGATCCTCCCGCTCTCCTCTCCTCACGCCGCGCGGCTCTGCACCACCTCGACCGGCTCGGTGAGCGACCGGGCGAGAGAGCGCCTCGCGCGGTGCAGCCGCGACATCACCGTCCCCATCGGGCACCCCAGCGTCTCGGCAATGTCCCGGTAGGACATCTCCCCGAGGTCGGCCATCACCACCACCTCGCGAAACTCCACCGGCAGCCCGTCGAGCGCCTGGCGCAGCCTGGGGCCGAGGCCGCTCCGCTGGATGCCTCCGTCGGGCGCCGTCACGGCCTCCTGCGCGTCGGTGAGGGTCATCATCGCGAGGCCCGCCTCCCCGGCCCGGTCTCTCGCCACCCGCTCCCTCCGCGCCCGGCGGTAGCCCGTGATGTACACGTTGATCTGGATGCGGTGCAGCCACCCGCGGAGGTTGGTCCCCTCGGCGAAGCGCTCCCACGACTGCCACGCGAGCAGCATCGTGTCCTGCACCAGGTCGTCGGCCCGGTCGCTCGCGCCGGTGAGCCGCCTCGCCGAGGCGTAGAGGCCGTCGATCAACGGCGCCGTCTCGGCCATGAAGTGTGCCCTGCGTCCGCTCTTGAGGTTCATGCGGAGGTCTTTGTTCAACTCTCGCGCCAACCATGATTTCACGGCCAATCAGGGCCGTTCTTCGCTTCGCTGCGGCGTCCCGGTCGCCCCCTCCGATGCCACCGCGGCGGGCGGCTTCGGAGCCCGTGGGCCAATCTGTCAATCGGGTTCGAGGGTGCTCCCCAGCAGGTCGGCGATCTCCGTCGCCAGGGCTCCCCGCGAGGCTCCGCGCTGCGCCGCGAGGCGCTCTCCCGCGAGGCCGTGCGCGTGCACCGCCGAGGCGACCCGCGAGCGCACCAGGATGGGCCCGTCGCTGTTTCGCTCGGCCAGGCGCGCTCCGATGGCGCCCGCCAGGACGTCACCGCTCCCTCCGACCGCCAGCGCCGGGGTCATGTACGGCATCACCCACGACGACTCCGCGTCGCTGAGCACGGTGCCCGGACCCTTGAGCACCACCCAGGCGTTGAACCTCGCCGCCGCCCGCCGGGCGCTCTCCACGCGGTCGTCGTTGACCGAGCGGGTGTCGACCCCGAGCATCCGCGACATCTCCAGCGGGTGAGGCGTGAGCACCCAGGCACGCCCCTGCGTCGGCGTCAGCCCCAGCGCCGCGAGGTGCCACAGCCCGTCGGCGTCGATCACCAGCGGGACCTCGCAGCCCCCGAGCACCGTCGCCGCGATGTGCGCCGAGTCGTCGTCGCGCCCGAGCCCCGGCCCCAGCACCACGGCGTCTGCGTGCTGCATCAGCCCGCGCAGCGTCTCGGCCCGGGCGCTCGCGTCCTCGGGCAGCATCGTCACCATGGTCTCCGGCAGGTGCGGGGCGGAGGGAGCCTCGGTCGACGCGACCCTCACCAGCCCGGCTCCCATGCGGTGCGCCCCGCGCGCGGCGAGCACCGCGGCCCCGGTCATCCCTCGCCGGCCGCCGACGATGAGCACCCTCCCCGCGTCGCCCTTGTGGGCGTCGGGCCGTCGCGGCGGCACGCGAGGCGCGGCCGACTCCAGCCAGCACTTCGAGCGCGCCACCGAGGTCGGGATCGCCACCCCGATCGTCGCCAGCAGCACCTCGCCCGCCAGCGTGCGCCCGGGGCCGGTGTGCAGCCCCGCCTTCTGCGCCGCGAAGGTCACGGTCAGGTCCGCGCGAAACGCCGCGCCGTCGCCCAGCACCGCGCCGCGGTCGGCGTCGATGCCCGAGGGGACGTCGAGCGCCACCCGTAGCGCCTCCATGCGGGCGTTGGCCGCGAGCACCCACGTCGCCGCCGCGCCGGAGAGCGGGCGGGAGAGGCCGGTGCCGAAGAGCGCGTCGACGATGCAGTCGCAGGCGCCCAGGGCCAGGGCCGCCGCGTGGGGGTCGTCGGCCGCGACCCGCAAGGAGACGCCGCACGCCAGGGCCGCGTCGCGCATCACCGCCGCGTCACCCGAGAGCGTCGCCGGGTCGACCACGCACCACGCCACGACCTTCACGTCCGGCAGGTGGAGCCGGAGGTGCCGCGCGACCACCAGGCCGTCGCCGCCGTTGTTGCCAGGCCCCACCAGCACCGCGACGTCTCGCAGGGCCCTCCCCCGGGTGCGCCCGAGGATCGCCTCCGCCGCCCCCCGCCCTGCGTTCTCCATCAGCAGCACGCCGGGCACCCCGCGGGCGATGAGCGTCGAGTCGATGGTGCGCACCTCGTCGCGGGTGAGGAGTCGCTCCGGGGAGAGTTGGTCGTCGGTGCTCATCGTTCCAACACTACTACCGCCGCCGCGAAGCCCGCGTCGTGCGTGATCGAGAGGAAGGCCCCCGTCACGCCCAGCGCCTCGACCCTCGTCCTCGCCACGCCGTGCCACCGCAGCGAAGGCGCCCCCGGCCTCGCGGCGAGCACCTCCGCGTGGTGCCAGTGGATGCCCGCAGGCACCCCGAGCGCCTTGCTCGCGGCCTCCTTGGCGGCGATGCGCCCGGCGAGCCACTCGATCACTCGGGGTTCGTGCGGCACCATCGCCCGCCGCTCGTCCTCGCTCAGCACCCGGGCCGCGATGCGCTCTCCCCAGCGGCGCCACATCCGCTCGACGCGGGGCAGCGCCACCACGTCGATGCCGACGCCCACGATCACTTCGTCGCCCGCCCCCGGTCCATCGCGTCGCGCATCGAGCGCACCGCGTCGGCGATGCCCATGATCACCGCGTCCGCGATGATCGCGTGGCCGATGTTGAGCTCCTCCACCGCCGCGATCGCCGCCACGTCCACCACGTTGGCCACGGTCAGCCCGTGCCCCGCGGCCACGCGCAGCCCCGCGTCCTTCGCCCTCGCCGCGCCCCGCCGGAGGGCGGCCAGCGCCTCGCGTCGGTGCGCCCCGGCGGCGTCGGCGTAGTCGCCCGTGTGCAGCTCGATCTGCTCCGCGCCCAGCGCCACCGCGGCGTCGATCTGGGCGTCGTCGGGGGCGATGAAGAGCGACACCCGGATGCCCGCCGCCCGCAGCGGGTCGATCACCCTCGCCAGCGCCACGCGCTGCCCCGCCGCGTCCAGGCCCCCTTCGGTGGTGCGCTCCTCGCGGCGCTCGGGCACCAGGGTCACGTGGTCGGGGCGCACCGCGAGCGCGATCGCCAGGCCGTCGTCGCTCGCGGCCATCTCCAGGTTGTAGGTGCCTCGGACGACCTCCTTCAGCACCCTCACGTCCCGCTCCTGGACGTGCCGGCGGTCTTCTCTCAGGTGCACCGTGATGCCGTCGGCGCCCGCGCGCTCGCAGGCGATGGCGGCCTCCACGGGGTCGGGGTAGCGGGTGCCTCGCGCCTGGCGGAGCGTGGCGACGTGGTCGACGTTGACGTGCAGGGCGAGGCTCATCCGCGCAGCGCCCCCCGCGCGATGACCAGCCGTTGGATCTCGCTCGTGCCCTCGTAGATCATCGTCACCCTCGAGTCGCGCATCCGTCGCTCCACCGCGAACTCGCGGGTGTAGCCGTAGCCCCCGTGCACCTGCACCGCGCGGTTGCACACCCGCCACGCCGTCTCCGACGCCGTCAGCTTCGCCATCGCCGCCTCCTGCGAGAAGGGGCGCTTCGACTCCTTCAGCCAGGCCGCGCGCATCACCAGCCAGCGCGCCGCGTCGAGCTCCGCGTGGCTGTCCGCGAGCATCCACTGCACCGCCTGGAACTCCGCGATCGCCTTGCCGAACTGCTGCCGCTCGGTCGCGTAGCGGCGCGCGTCGTCGAGGGCCCCCTCGCCGATGCCGAGGGCCTGGGCGCCGATGCCCACCCGGCCTCCGTCGAGCGCCATCATGGCGATCTTGAAGCCGCCTCCCTCCACGCCCAGGAGCGCGCTCGACGGCACCTCGCAGTCCTCGAAGACCAGCGGAACCGTGCTCGACGCGCGGATGCCCATCTTGTCTTCGCGCTTGCCCACGCGCAGCCCCGGGGTCCCCCCCTCCACCAGGAAGGCCGAGAGCCCTGCGGTGCCAGGGCCCCCCGTGCGGGCCCACACCACGAAGACGCCCGCGCGGTCTCCCGAGGTGATCCACTGCTTGTCGCCGTTGATCACCCAGGACTCGCCGCGGCGCACCGCCGTGGTGCGCATCGCGCCCGGGTCGCTTCCCGCCCCCGGCTCGCTCAGCGCGAACGAGCCCGCCTCGTACTCCCCCCCGACCAGCCTCGGGACGTAGGTCTCCCGCTGCGCCGCGGTGCCGAAGCCCGCGATCACCTCGGAGACCATGTTGGTCACCGCCATCGTCACGGCGGTCGCCGCGCACCCTCGGGCGATCTCCTTCATGGCGAGCGCGTAGGACACCGCTCCAGCCTCGGAGCCGCCCAGCGCCGAGGGGACGTTCACCCCCATCAGCCCGAGCTCGGCCATCTCCTTCAGCACCTCCGAGGGGATCCGCTCGGCGCGCTCGAACTCCGCAGCGCGCGGGCGCAACACCCGGTCGCTGAAGGCCCGCGCGGTCTCGCGCACCATCGCCTGCGTCTCGTTCAGCTCGAAGTCCATCGCTCTCTCCGCTACGGGATCGTCACCGTGGTGCGCGCGTACCACGATCCGGGCGTCGGGAGGCGGAGGGCCTGCACCTCCCTCAGCACGCAGTCGGTCATCTCCCTCGCCTCGTGCGAGGAGAGCGCGGCCCCGGCGGCGGGGATCGTCCCGTCGGGCGCCACGTAGAGGGTCACCCGGAGGGGCGAGCGGTCACCGTGGCGGCAGGTGGCGAGGGCGGTGCGCCGGGTGCGCAGGGCGGTCTCCACCCGCTGGGCGGCGACGTCGGTGGCGGGCCTGCGATCGGGGCCGCCGTCCAGGTCGAGCGAGTAGGCGACCTCGGCCTCTCCGCCGCAGGGGGGCTCGAAGCGCAGCGCCGCCGCGGTCTCCACCATGCACCGCTCGGTCGCCCGGTCGCCCAGCGTCGACTCGGTCGGGATGGCCCAGCGCACCGCGCCGTCCTCGCCCACCCGGATGCGCAGCGCCACGCGGCCCGCGAGGCAGGGCAGCGCCTCCACGCGGCGGGTGTAGCAGGCCAGCATCGAGGCTTCGGCGTCTCGAAGGATGCGGCGCACCCGGGCCGGGTCGAGGCTGCCCATCTGGCCCTCGATGGACATGCCCTGGGTCGATCCGCAGCGCGAGGTGGGCGTCGTCGCGACGGGGGCGGCCGCGGGCCGGGAGGGAGGAGCCGCGGCGGGGGTCGTGGGCTGCGTCTGCGCGCCGCCGCAAGCGCCGGTCAGAAGCAGGAGGAGGAGGGCTCGTGCGCGCATCGGGCGGCGGAGTCTGCCAGAGTCACCAGGGCAGTCATAGGGCCGCTGGGGAAGCTGGAATTAGCCATGTGATTCCAAACACTCCCGATGGATGACCTCGGATGTCGCGCGAGCGTGACCTCAGCCCCTCGCGTCGACCTCGCGCGTCAATGGAAGTCGTGCGACGGGGGCAGCGCCAGCGCCTCGACCTCCGCCGAGAGGGACACCGCCTCCGCCCGGATCGCCTTCACGCTGAGCACCCCCTCCTGGTGCTGCACCACGCCGTGGATCTTCAGCACCCCGGCGGTCACCAGCAGCGCCCGCTGGTCGCGGTAGAGGGCGGGCGAGACGATGGCGTTGATGACCCCGTGCTCGTCCTCCAGGGTCAGGAAGAAGAAGCCCCTGGCGCTCCCCGGGCGCTGCCGGGTGATGACCACGCCGGCCACGGACACCGCGCTCGCGTGACGGGCGAGGCGCAGCTCCGCCGAGGAGAGCACCCCCTCCCCGCGCAGCGCCTCCCTCACGAAGCGCATCGGGTGCGGCCCCACGGTCACCCCGCTCCGCTCCAGGTCGGCCGCCACCCGCTCGGTCAGCCGCATCGCCCTCACCGGGACCTCCGCCCTCGGGCCCGCAGCGCCGTCGAAGATGCCCCGGGGCATGGCCTCGAGCGCGCGCACCTGCCAGAGCGCCTCTCTCCGGTGCCAGGGCCGCTCCCGGTCGGTGAAGCGCAGCGCCCCGAGCTCCGCCAGGGCCTCCAGCTCCGAGCGATCGGGCGAGGCGCGACGTCGGAAGTCCTCCAGCGAGGTGAAGGCCGACTGCGCCCTCGCGGCCTCGATCGCCCTCCCGGTCGACTCCCTCATCCCAGCGACGAAGCGCATCCCCAGCCGCAGCCGCTGCTCTCCCGGGTCGCCCTCGCGGGAGCAGTTCCAGCAGGAGCGGGTGACGTCGATGGGGAGCACCCGCACCCCGTGGCGCTGCGCGTCCCGGATGAGCGTGGCCGGGTGATAGAAGCCCATGGGCCAGTGGTTGAGCAGCGCCCCGGTGAAGGTCGCCGGGTAGTGCGCCCGCAGGTAGGCGCTGGCGTAGGCCAGCAGGGCGAAGCTCGCGCTGTGGGACTCCGGGAAGCCGTACTCCGAGAAGGAGGTGATCCCCCGGATGATCTGCTCCTGGTCGGCCTGGGCGTAGCCGTTGCGGGTCATGCCCTCGCGCAGGCGCCCCACGATGCGCGCCATCTTCGCGGCGCTGCGCCTCGACCCCATGGCCCGGCGCAGCTCCT
Source organism: Myxococcaceae bacterium (assembly GCA_004297725.1). Taxonomy (GTDB): domain Bacteria; phylum Myxococcota_A; class Polyangia; order Polyangiales; genus SCUS01. Next base: position 37,114 of record SCUS01000053.1, read on the forward strand.
CGGCCTCGCCGCCGGTGAAGTCCGCGGCCACCATCGAGACGCGCATGAGCTGCTCTTGAAAGAGCGGGATCCCCAGGGTTCGCTTGAGCACTGGCTCCAGGTCGGGGTGGGGATAGGTGACGTCCTCGCGGCCCGCTCGGCGGGCGATGTACGGGTGCACCATCTTCCCCACGATGGGCCCCGGGCGGATGAGCGCGACCTCCACCACCAGGTCGTAGAAGGTGCTCGGCTTGAGCCTCGGGAGCGTCGCCATCTGCGCCCTCGACTCGATCTGGAACACCCCCACGGTGTCCGCCGCCTGGATCATCGCGTAGGTCTTCGGGTCGTTGGCGGGCACCGAGGCGATGCTCGACTCCCGGCCGCCGTCGACGGTCGGCACCGTGGCGAAGACCTCCTCCAGCACTGCCATCATCCCGAGGCCCAGCAGGTCGATCTTCAGCATCCCCATCGCGGCGCAGTCGTCCTTGTCCCACTGGATCACCCGCCTCCCCTCCATCGCCGCGGGCTCGACCGGGACCACGTGGTCGAGCCGTCCGCGAGCGATCACCACGCCGCCGGAGTGCTGGCCCAGGTGCCTCGGGAGGTCCTCGATCTGCCGCCCCAGCGAGAGCCAGAGCGACACGCGACGGTCGAGCGCGTCGAGGCCCGCCGAGGCCACGCGCTCATCGAGCGCCTCGGGCGCTGCGCCGTGCAGGTGGTGGAGCTGCCGGGAGACCTTGGAGAGCACCTCCTCGGGCATTCCCAGCGCGCGGCCCACCTCGCGCATCGCGCTGCGCGCCCGGTAGGTGATCACGTTGGCGGTCATCGCCGCGCCCCGCTCCCCGTAGCGCCCGAACACGTACTGGATCACCCGCTCTCGCTGCTCGCCGCTCGGCAGGTCGAGGTCGATGTCGGGCCACTCCCCGCGCTCCTCGGAGAGGAAGCGCTCGAAGAGGAGGTCCATCTCCACCGGGTCGACCGCGGTGATGCCGAGGCTGTAGCAGACCGCGCTGTTGGCCGCGGACCCCCTGCCCTGCACGAGGATCCCGCTCGTCCGGCAGAACTCCACGATGTCCCACACGATGAGGAAGTAGCCCGCGAAGCCGAGCTTCTCGATGAGCCCGAGCTCCTTGCGAAGCTGCGCCCAGGCCTTCGGGTGCTCCGGGCGGTAGCGCTCCCTCGCCTTCGTCATCGTGAGCTCATGGAGCCTCGCGGACATCTCCTCCGGCGTAAGCGATCCGTAGTCCGGCAGCTCGTAGCCGAGGTTGTCGAGCGTGAAGGCGCATCGCTCGGCGAGGCGCTCGGCCTCTCGCAGCGCGCCGGGCAGGTCGCGAAAGCTCCTTCGGGTGCTCTCCTCGGAGCGCAGGTGCCAGCCGTGATGGGGCAGCAGCAGCCGCCCCGCGCGGTCGATGGTGGTGCGCTCGCGGATGCACGCGAACACGTCGTGAAGCGTGGCGTCCGACTCTCGCGCGTAGCGCACGTCCCCGGTGGCGACGGCGTTCACCCCGAGGTGCCTCGCGAGCGCGACGAGGCGCTGGGTGCGCCGCTCCTCGGGGCGGTGCTGGTGGCGGGTGAGCTCGACCACCGCATCCTCGCGGCCGAAGACGCCCACGACCGCTCGGGACCACCGCAGCGCGGCCTCTCGGTCGAAGCGCCGCTGCGCGAGCCCGGCGAGCGGCAGGTCGGCGGCGGTGAGCATCGCCACGAGGCCCGCCCGGTGGGCGGCGAGCTCGGCCAGGGTGACCGAGGCGAGGCCCTCCCTCGCCTGCGCCTTGGTGACCTTCGCCTTGGCGAGGGTGACGAGGGCGCAGAGGTTCTGGTAGCCGGCGCGGCTGGTCACCAGCAGCGCGAGGCGGCCGTCGAGGCCCTCGTCGCGCAGCGCGAGGTTGACCCCGAAGATGGGCCGCACCCCCTGCTCCCTCGCGGCGGCCTGGAAGCGCGGGCCCCCGCTCACCCCGTCGCGGTCGATGAGCGCGAGCGAGGGGATCTCCAGCTCCGCCGCGCGAGAGACCAGCGCCTCCGGGTCGGACGACCCTCGAAGGAAGCTGAAGGCGCTGATGGCGTGGAGTTCGGGCAGCACCGCGGATCACGGTACTGGTCATCCGTGCAGCGCGGCAACGGCTCTCAGCCCCGGCGTCTCTCCCCTTCGAGCCCGGCGATCACCCTCCGCCGGGCGTCGCCCACCATCGGGCTGCCGTGGCCTGCGAGCACGTGCTCGTAGTGCCAGCCCTGGGCGTGGAAGGCATCGAGCGCTTCGTGGGCGCCTCGGGTGTCGATGGAGAAGGCGTCGTAGGCGGGCATCACGGCGCCGAAGAGGGTGAGCGGAGGGCGCGCGGTGAGCAGCGTGTCGCCGGTGAGCAGGCAGCCCGTCGACTCGTGGAGGAAGAACACCGAGCCCTCGGTGTGGCCCGGCAGGAGGTGCACCGAGAGGCCCGCCACGGTGTCGCCGTGCTCGAGGGCGCGGTCGACGCGGAGCCTCGCGGGGAAGGCGTTCTCGAAGGCGCCGAGGGCGCGCTCGAGGGGTTTGCCCTTCCCTCCGAGGCGGAAGCGTGGGGCGCTGCCGTCGAGCACCGCGGCGTCGGCGCGGTGGCAGAGCACCTTCACGCCGTGCTCCCGCTGAAGGAAGGCCGCGTTGCCAGCGTGGTCGGAGTGGCGGTGGGTGAGCAGCACGCCGGTGAGCTCGCTCGGACGAAGGCCCGTCGATCGCAGCTCGCTGAGGAGCTGCCAGCGCTCGCTCCAGTGGCCCGAGTCGACGAGCCAGCGGTCGCCCGGCCCTCCGTCGAGCAGGTAGACGTTGGAGACCATCAGTCGACGGAAGCGGCGAAACGGACCCACCACGGACTTCATGGCGTTGCCTCTCCGGGTCGGGTGATCAGCCGCCCGCCCAGTCGATGCAGTCCTCGTTGGTGTGGATGTTGTTCACCGGCAGGTCGAGCATCAGCGAGCGGATGGTCATCTGTGCGCCGTTGGGGACGTTCTCGCAGCGCCCGTTGGTGTACTGCCGCACCTCGCGGGCCCTCACGTTGCGAAACTCCACCCGCATCCGGGTGCCCACGGGTGAGCTTCGCTGGAGCTGGTGGAAGACCACCTGGCCTTCGTAGGCCAGGTAGCTGCGCTCGGCCCTCCAGGTGGGCGCGGTCTGGATGCCGGAGAGGGTGGAGACGAAGAAGGGGCGCGTCCCGGCGCGAACGCGCGAGAGGTCGATGGTGTCCCCGGTGACGGGGCCGCCGTTGTTGAGGAAGTCGTAGAAGCGCAGCGCCACCATGGCGTTCTCGGTGTCCTCCACGAAGACGAAGAGCGAGCCGTCCTCGGGGCGGTAGCACTGCATCGACCAGTTGAAGCGGATGGTGTCGAAGTTCACCACCGGCCCGGTGCTGGGAAGAACCGGGTCGCTGCACAGGCCCATCCCGGTGTTGCCGAGGTCCGTCGGAGGGAGCGTCGTCCCTGCGTCGCGAGGGGTCGTCGGTCCCGTGTCGGGGACGGTGCTCCCTGCGTCGCGAGGAGCGCCCGGCACCGCGCACCGAGGGATGTATCCGGCGGCGCGGTAGCAGTCGTCGTCAGCGTCGCAGGTGCAACGGTCCTCGCCGGGCCAGCACCAGCGGATGTGGCCCGCGGCGTTGCGGGGCTCGTTGTTGCGATCGAGGGTGACGGGCTCGTAGACGCAGCCCGAGTCGATGGCGGGAGAGCCCGCGTCCATCGGAGCGACTGGAGTTCCAGCGTCCATCGGGGGGACGGGAGTGCCTGCGTCGGTCGGTGCCGGGGGAGCGCCCCGGTCGATGGCCACGACACCGCGGTCGGTGGAGGCCGCGACATCGCGGGGCTGAACGGTGCTGGCGTCAGGGACGGCGGAGGCCGGGTCGGCGCCGCAGCCGAGCCCGAGGAGCGCCGCGGGGAGGATCCAGCCCATGGGGCGCTTCGGGGACATCACGATGGGAGCGAGAGATGTCGCGTCTGCCCACCGCCGTCAACACGGCGGCGGGGACGGTCAGCGGAGGCCGGTGCAGTTCTGCGTGGCGCCGGTCACGCTGGTGCTGAAGAGCACGCCCGCGACGCCGCCGAAGCCTTCATGGAAGGCGATGCCCGAGCACATCGCCCGGGGAGAGACCTCGCTCCCGCGGAAGGTGGTCTCGCCCATGCGCTCCCAGAGAGAGAACAGCTCCTCGTCGCGCACTTCCAGGCGGAAGGTGCTCGTCCCCAGCGCCGCGCAGGGGATCTCCACGAAGGCGTTGGACCACACGGCGCCCACGCGAGGGGCCTCCCAGGAGTCGTTCTCGGTGCTGGTGGTCCAGCGCGGAGAGACCGCGGTGCCCGGCGAGTACATCAGCGCGAACATGTCCGGCCCCTCCCAGCGCCCGAGGAACCAGTTGGCCCCCGCCCCGCACTGCGTCGCCACCACGTTGCGGAAGGCGTCGCCCACCACGCGATCGGCGGCGTCGCCCACGTCCATCCGGACGCCGTTGATCTGGTCGCGGAGCACCTCGCGCACCCGGTCGGCGCTCGCGTTGCAGACGAAGTCCGTGAGCCCGGGGATGCCGTCCCAGCCGTTTCCATCGGGGCGCCGCGGGGTCGCGTAGATGCGCGTCACCTGGAGGCGGAGCGTTCCGCCAGCGGGGCAGGCGCGAGCGACGTCCGCGGGGTTGAAGCTCGTCGGGTTGCCGAAGCCCGGGATGCCAGGGCCCTGGGTGCCCGAGTCGGTGCCGGTGCCGGCGTCGGTGCCCGCGTCGGCGGTGGTGGTGCACTGCGAGCCGAGCCAGGCCCACGAGCCGCAGCTCGCGACGACGCCGCTGGGACCGGAGGAGGTTCCGACGGCGCAGCGGTTGGCGCCGGGGCACCAGCCGCACTGGGAGCGCCCGGTGCACGACGAGCAGGTCGTCGCGCTGATGCAGGGATCGCCCGCATCGACCGCAGGGCCCGCATCGACGGCGGTGCCCGCGTCGGGGCGCGCGGTGCACTGGCCGGTGTACCAGGCCCACGACCCGCAGGTGGCGGCCATGGTGTTGGGGCCGGTGCCGGTGCCGGGGAGGCAGCGGTTGAGGCCGGGGCACCAGCCGCACGAGGAGCGCGCCGTGCAGGCGCCGCAGTCGGCCGCGGAGGCGCAGAGGTCCGTGGCGGTCCCGGCGTCGGTGGTGGCGGCGGTGCACTGCGAGGAGAGCCACGACCAGCCGCTCGCGCACGAGGGGCCCATCGTAGGCGCGTCGCGCCCGCCGGTCTGGCAGCGCCCGGTGGCACCGCAGAAGCCGCACGACGCCCTCCCCGTGCAGGCGCCGCAGGTCGTCGACGACGCGCAGGGATCGCCCGCATCGGCGGCCGCGGTGCCGGTGTCGGCGGCAGAGCCCGCGTCGACGGGAGTGGTGGTCCCGGTGTCGGGGGCGACGGTGCCCGCGTCGACGGGAGAGCCCGAGTCGACGGGGGTGGTGGTCCCGGTGTCGGGGGTGCCCGCGTCGACGACGGGGCAGCGATCGGGAGCGGGGGTCCAGCCGGAGGCGCAGGCGCCTGCGGAGGGACCGGTGGTGTTGCCTCCCATGCAGGTGCCGGTGGCGCCGCACCAGCCGCAGGGGCCGAGGCTCGCGCAGGTGCCGCACTGGGTGACCGCGCCGCAGTTCACCGGAGTGACCGTCGGCGTGTCCATCGCGTTGCCCAGGTCGGGCGTCGCGCCGGAGTCGCCGACCTGCGTCATCTCTTCCCCGTTCGCACAGCCGACGGCGGCCAGCGAAGCGAGCACCATGCAAAGCAACCCACGCTTCATGGTCGCGGGCTTTCGCCGCGATGCGACGGAATGTCAAGCGAGGGGGCGCAGCGCGGATCAGGGATACGGGTCCTTGCGGAGGTTGAAGGCGACGGAGATGCGCGGCGCGTCGTGGGGGTGCGGGGTCACCTGATGCTGCAGGTAGGAGGGGAAGAGCACCATCATCCCAGGGGCCGGATCGACGTCGAAGTGGTCGCGGGTGAAGTCGCTGAGGAAGCTCATCAGCTGCTGGGCCACAGGGTTGAGGAAGCGCAGCCGACCCGACGCTCCGCCGCCCTCGGGCACGCCCGCGTCGACGTAGTACACGCCCGACCAGGTGGACCCGGGGTGGCAGTGGAGCTCATTGAATCCGCTGCGGCGGTTGATGTTCGCCCACATGGCCATCTGCCAGGAGAAGGCCACCGTCTTTTCGACGTTGCGGAGCAGCTGGGCCGTCGCGTGGTTGGCCATCTCGACGGCGCGCTGTATCAGGACGGCCCCGGGGGCGCCGGCCCAGGCCGCGAAGTCCTCGCCGGACTGCCAGCCTCCGGCGTTGCTACGCACCCGCCCCGGGTCACTCGTGGAGCGCTCCAGGATGAGCGCCCGCAGGCTTGCGTTGAGCGCGTCGCTGTCAGGCCAGCGGTGCATCAGCAGTGGAGAGTGGAACAGCGGGACGATCGGGGCGCTCTCGAAGGGTTTCACGGGCCTCCGCGCACGGTAGCGTCCGCCGGGCCCCCGCGGAAGAAGGCTCTTCCACGGGGGGCTCCGGCGGCGCAGGGAGGGAGGGAGGCGCTCAGCGCGAGACGGTGTAGCCAGCGGAGGCGCCGTCGTCGACCGCGTCGCTGCCGCCCTGGTCGTGCGGCACGGCGACGTGGCAGACCGCGGGGGTGCGGTTGCCCGCGGCGTCGGTCACGACGAAGTTCACGCCGTAGACGCGGCCGTTGCTGCCGCCGTCGCGCTCGGCGCGAACGCGGAAGGTGATCGGGTCCACGATCACGATGTCGTTGGAGGTGCTGCCGTCGCCGTTGCCCTGCTCGACCTCGTCGCTATAGACCGAGACGATCTCGCCGTTGTCCTTCACGTCGAGGGTGCCGCCGCAGGCGTCCTGCACGGAGGTCACGCACTCCGACAGGCGAAACGTGTGGTACCGATGGTTCGGCGGCCAGATGGTGATCGGCTCGCGCACCGTCACCGTCGCAGGGGTCGTGTCGGTCACGGTGACGACGCGGTCGGCGCTCGCCGTGAGGCCCGCGTTGTCGGTCACCCCGTAGCGCAGCGTGTATGCTCCGACCGAGGAGACGTCGACCGCGCCGCTGCGGACGATGGCGCTGGTGAGGTCGCCCGAGCACACGTCGCTCGCGGTCGCCCCGGGGTCGGAGAAGGCCGGGCCCGCGCACTCCAGCGTCGCCGTGGAGGCCCCGAGGAGGGTCACCGTCGGCGGGGCGCTGTCGAGCTGCAGGCTCACCTGGGTGGTCGCGCTGGCCGTGCCGCCGCGCCCGTCGTCCACGGTGAGGGTGTAGCTGCGCGTCTCGTCGGAGCCAGGGGCCGCGATCGAGAAGGAGTAGCTGGCGCTGCTCGACATGACGCCGGAGGCGTCGGACCACGAGAAGGTCAGCGGGTCGTTGTCCGCGTCGGAGCCGCTGCCGCTGAGGGTGATGCCGACCTGGGCGCCCGGGATGAGGCAGGTGAAGGACTGGTTCGCGCCGGCGTTGGCGACGGGCAGGGTGTTGGTCTGGATGGTCACCGCCGCCTCGGAGAAGCCCGAGAGGTTGCCCGGGTCACGTACCGTCACCCGCACCGTGGCGTCGGCCGTGAAGGTGGTCGTGAAGGTCGAGCCCGTGGCGGCCTGGACGAGCCCGTTGACGCGCCACTCGTAGGTGAGCGAGCTCAGGGGGTCGTCGGCGTCGGCCGCGGCCGCGCTGAAGGTGATGGACGATCCGCTCGCCACGGTGCTCGCGGCCGGAGTGACGGTCACCGTCGGCGCCGACTCGCAGGCGTCGCCGACGCCGTTGCCGTTGGCGTCGCCCTGGCCCGCGTTCGAGACCGTGGGGCAGTTGTCGGTCGAGTCCGGCACGCCGTCGCCGTCCTGGTCGGCCACCGCCACGGAGGTCACGAGCACGTCGGGCGCGAAGTTGTTGTTGGGGCAGGCCGAGGGGTAGCGCCCCGTGGTGCGGCAGACCCGGGCGACCACGGTGAAGCCGCCGATGTCGCCGAAGTAGCTGTGGGCGCTCTGGCTGAAGTTGCTCAGCGAGGCGTTGGTCGAGCCGGCCATCGTCGCGTGGCCGGGGTCGGTGATGCTGACGATGTCCAGGCCCACGCCGTGCGCCGCGTAGGTGACGCCGTCGAAGGGAGCGTTGGGGGGCAGCCAGCCGCGGGGGGCGCCAGACGGCGGGGCGCTGGGCTGCGTCGAGGCCAGGAGGCCCGTCGAGGAGCCGTCCTTGATCCAGTTGACCATGTCGCGCAGCACGATGCAGGGGCCGGTGTTCGCCGAGCCGCTGCAGTGCTCGAAGTGCACGCCGGTGAGGGCGACGCGGCCCGTGACGGCCGCCCCGAGCCTGGTCCTCGCCTGCACGGCGGTGAGCGCCGGGGTCGAGTTGGCACGGTCGCCGATGTAGATCATGTCGAAGGCCGCGAACTGCGCCGTCGTTGCGGCGGTCCACTGGGTGTCGTTCCAGACCGTGGTCGTCGAGCCCGGCACCAGGCTACGGATGGCGTTGCAGACGCTGGCGTTGTTCTGGTGGCAGAGCACGCTCGGCGCCGCGCCGTTGAGCAGCTGGCGGGCCGAGCCGCTGCCCGCATCGCCGCAGCCGCCGAGCGGCAGCAGCATGCCGAAGACCGCGGGCCCGAGGACCGCGATGGCCGACCGACCTTTGCGCAAAATGGACTCTCGCTTCGTGGTTCCCTTGGTCATGGATCCTCCTCGATGCGATCCGTACGGATCGCTGGTTGAGTTGCGGCGTCCTGTCCGCAGATCTCCCGGGTCCGTGGTCGTCGTCGACGACACGGTCAGGAGTCCTCCACGGGACAGGAGCAGGCGTCGCGCACCCCGCGACACCAGGAAATCTGAGAACAGCCAGAGGGCTGCCTACACCGCCGTCAATGTGGTCGTCAATGACAGCTCGGCCTTGTTGGGAATTTATTCCGCACGGCGTGGACTCTGCTGCGCTCTCGCGAGTTCGCTCAGCGAGGACGGCAGCGGAGGATCTCCAGCCGCTGCCAGGTCGCGTATCCCCGCAGCGGCGGCTCGTGCACCGCGAGCCCCTCGACGGCCTTGAGGTAGCTGATCCATGCGCGGCTCTTCCGGGTGAGCCCCGAGGTCACCGCGTACACCTTGAGCGGAACCTCCAGCGTCGCGAGGGTCTCCACCTCCCACCCCGCATCGAACCACGGGCGCGCGAGGCCATCGCAGAGGCTCGACATCACCAGCACCAGGGAGCCCCCGGGGTTGAGGTGCTTGCGCCCCTGCTCCGCGAGCTCGCGCAGGAGCGCGACGCCCTCCCAGGGGTTGTCCTTGTGGGCGGCGCCGACGAGGTCTGCGGGGCGTCGGATGTACGGCGGGTTCATCAGCACGAGGTCGTAGCGGCCGCGCACCCGGAGCGCGTCCCCTCGTCGCCCGAGGGAGGCCGTCACGAGCGTCGTGTCCGCGGCGCGCTCCAGCGCACCGAGCGCGACCTGGAGCGCCTGCGGCTCGATGTCGACCACGTGCACCTCGGACGCGGGCGCCCCTCGTCGGCGCAGCGCCTCCATCGCGTAGAGCGCGATGAACCCGGAGCCGCAGCCCACCTCCAGCACCGACGCGCCCGGCGCGGCCGCGTCGAGCACCGGCGCGAGCGCCTTGCACATCAGGAAGGTGTCGATGGAGGGCGACCACACCCGCGGGTGCCGCGAGGCGTCGAAGTCCATCGTGACGGCGTCGTACTCGAGGGTGCGCCGCGGGAGCCCGAAGAAGGACGACACCACGTCGCGCTGCGCGGCGGGGAGCTGCGCGATGCGCCAGGGGTCCGTGACGAGGACGGGGTCGGGGAAGGTCGCGAGGTGGATCCGCGCGCCGTCGTCGGCGAGGGAGCCGTCGAGGATGCCTTCGATCTCCTCGGCGCCCTCGGCGTAGGCGTCCAGTTGGGTCAGCTCCCGGTCCACGGTGATCCGCATGGCGCGGGAGGATAGCGGGGATCTACCGGGGAGCGCCTCCCCCCTTCGCGTGGGTCTTCTCGTCCGGAGTGCTCGTGGCCTCGTGCCCGGTGGGCGCCGTCGCCTCCGCGACGTCGACGCGCACCCCCGTCACAGCGCCGCGCGCGGACTCGATCGAAGCGACGAGGCCGACGGGGTCCTGCGCGGGGATCAGCACCGAGCGCTCCGCGCCCTCCGACGACCAGGAGAGATGCAGCGCGCCGCGGTCCGCAAAGAGCGACCAGCCCGCGCCGGTCGCGACGGTGGAGCCCCCGGACCGTGATCGCGCCTCGCATCGCGTGATCGCCGCGATCGGGACCACGATGCGGCGCAGCCCCCATTGGACGCGCACCTCCCGATCGGTGACCGCCGTGCGCACGACCATGTTCGCGAGCGCCGTGTACGCCATCGCGGCGAAGATCCCGAAGGGGATGAGCGCGGCGAGACGAGGCGCGGCAGGGTCTGCCCCGAGCGCGACGAGTATCCCGGCGAGGAGGAAGATCAGCGCGCCGGGGATCATCACCGCCGCGGCCGTGCGAGCGACGTGCTTGTCCCGCAGGCGCACCGGCGCGCCGTCGGCGGTCATCTCGCGCTCGACCGCGTCCGTCGCGTCGGTTCGTCCCCCAGGAACCTTCCCGTCCTCGCTCACCACTCGCCCGTGTTCGGCGTCGAAACCCAGGGCTCCGCGGGGGGCAGCGCCTCGCCGCGTTGGAGCAGCTCCACGGAGTGCCCGTCGGGAGACTTCACGAAGGCCATGCGACCGTCGCGCGGCGGGCGGAGGATGGTCACGCCAGCGTCGTGGAGGCGCGAGCAGGTCGCGTAGATGTCGTCGACCTCGAAGGCGAGGTGCCCGAAGAAGCGCCCGGTGGGGTAAGGGTCGGACTGGTCCCAGTTGTGGGTGAGCTCGATCTCCGCGGAGTCGCCCTCGGCGCCGGTCGAGAGGAACACCAGGGTGAAGCGACCCTGCTCCGAGTCCCGCCGCCGCACGGCGCGCAGCCCGAGCTTGACGACGAAGAAATCGAGCGCGGCGTCGAGGTCGCGTACGCGCAGCATCGTGTGGAGGAATCTCATGGGCCGCAATGATGGCCCATCCGCGGCCCGCGCGCGGGGCCCGCGATCGCAGTACCGTCGCCGACCATGAAGAGTGCGAAGTGTGAGAACTGCGGCGCGGGCGCGATCCCTGGGGCGGTGGTCTGCGCCTATTGCGGGACGACCTTCGTGACCGCGGCGCCGGGGGTGCAAGGCCCGGCGTCGGGCGCCAATCCCGAGGTGGTGCGGCTCATCCGGGCGGGCCAGAAGATCGAGGCGATCAAGGTCTACCGCGACGCCACGAAGTGCGGGCTGAAGGAGGCCAAGGACGCCGTCGAGGCGGTGGAGCAGGCGCTCGCCCGGCGACATTGACCCGGCCTCGATCGAGCTCAGGCGACCCGATGACTGGCATCCTCGGGGCAACGGAGGTCCCATCCATGCGCCCGATGACCCTGCTCGCGGCCTTGAGTCTGCTCTCCCTCGGATGCGCCACCACGGCGCCGCCCGCGAGCTGCATCGAACCCTCGTCGGTGGCCGCGCTGCCGCGCTGGATGGCGCCGCCTGCCGAGGTGGCCGCGGTGACGCCCGTCGGGGCGCGAACGCTCTTCGTCGAGTCGGCCCCACGGGGAACGATCCGCATCCCGGCGGAGGCGGCGCGTGACCCGCTCGCCGAGGCGATGGGCGCGCGAGGGCGGCGCCGCATCCGGTCGATGTCGCTGCGCGAGGCGCCGGTCACCGACACGCTGCGGATGTTCGCGGAGCTCGGCGGGTTCAACGTGGTGTTCTCGGACGACGTACCCGGGCGCACGGTGACGCTCTCGCTGCGCGACGTGTCCATCCTCGGGGCGTTTCGCACGGTGCTGTCCGCGGCCCACCTGGGCGCCGACGCGCCCGACGGCGGCATCGTCTCGGTGCACCCGCGCGGGGCCGACGTCGCGACGCGCTGACCGTCGCGCAGAGAGCGGGGGGCGATGATCCGACGGGCGTGGGTGGCCGTGATGGTAGGGAGTGAGCCGTGCGCTCACCCGCCCGCGGTGACCAGCGCGAGCGCCGTGACCAGCCCAGCGAGAAGCACCGCCTGCCACCCCAGGCGAAGCGCGAGCGCCCGCACCAGGAGAGAGACGTCCATCGGAGCGAGCGCGAGGCAGCGGCCGTGGCGCACCGCCCGGTAGGGGGACGCCTCGCGCACCTCGTCGATGCACAGAACGCCTGCACAGGGAGCCGACCGCGCGAGGCTCGCGTACGGGACGAGCCCCTCGGCCTCGTCGGCGCGCGGGGCGCGCACGATGAGTCGCCCAGTGGAGAGCAGCGAGCGCAGGTGGACCCATCGCAGCGCGGTGTCGGTGAAGCCCACCAGCACGCAGAGCAGGGCCACGCCCGACGCCAGCGCGAGGGGCGCTGGTCCGGCGAGGCGCGCGACGCGCAGGGCGACGGCGACGGCGCCCGTCCAGAGCCCGGTGATCCAGAGCATCCTCGCGCCCACGTCGGCCGCGGGCTGCCCGCGGAGGTGAAGGGCTGGAATGACGATGGGGGCGAGCAACACGCCGACGAGCGCCCCGATGGCGGGCGTCCAGGCTTCCTGGGGGCAGGACGTCGGCCACTGGCTGCAGTACCTCGGCGCGACGGTGAGGAGCAGCGCGTGGATGGGCGAGCGCAGTACCTCGGCGAGCAGCGGCAGGGCGGCGGTGGAGAGGATCAACATCGCGAGGGCCCCTCGGACCCGCGGCATCCGTGCGGCGACGGCGGCGACGGTCGCGTGAGCAATGGCGATCGCGGCCATCAGCACCGGCGCCAGCGAGTGAAGCTCATCGAGAACCGCGTCGGATGCGCCGGAGGGCTCGAGGTACCCGACGCGGGTGAAGGCCCCGAGCAGCACGAGGGTGCAGATGAACGTGAGCGCGCTCGCACCGGGTCGCCAGGGCGTCGCCGCGAGCGGATCGGAGGTGCCCGCCCGGACGGCAGAAGGCCTCCGGGGCGCAGGGGCCGTCGAGGCGATGCTCATGACCCATACAACGCTCCGCGGAGCCCGGGCGTGACCGGGGTGCACGCATCGCGACTTGCAGTTCGGGAGTCTCGACCCTCCGCGCGAGCAATCTGGATTGCTGTTCGGGAGCCTCGACCCTCCGCGCGAGCGATCTGGCTTGCTGTTCGGGAGCCTCGACCCTCCGCGCGAGCAATCTGGCTTGCTGTTCGGGAGCCTCGACCCTCCGCGCGAGCGATCTGGCTTGCTGTTCGGGAGCCTCGACCCTCCGCGCGAGCTCGGCGCGGTGACCTTCGTGGTGACCGAGGCTCGTGAACGGGCTGAAGGAGATTCGTCGCGGGGCGGAAACCTCTCCCGCGCTGCCTGCGATGACGGGTGCAGGAGGTCTCGAACATCATGGCAACACCCGTCAGCACCCGGAAGTCACCCGTCTCCAGGACCGCGTCCGACCCGAAGGCGGACCTCACCCATGCCGCCCGTCCCGACGTCACGGGCGACTGGGACGACGTCGAGCGTCACCGCCGAGCCGCCGATGCGGTGCCGATGTCGGCCGTACGCGTCTGCCGGGTCGACCCGCGCCTCGCCTTCCACAACGCGCTCGACGGTCGTGACGCGGTGCTCGCCGTGCGCGATGAGCTCGACGCCCGGCAGCTCCCCATCGACTGGGAGGTGATCTCGAAGCTGGAGTCCCTCGGTCGCGCGCTGGTCTTCGCCGCCGGTCGCGTGGAGGCCGATCCGATGCGATCGAACGAGGTGCTCGTCGGGCTGCACGAGGCGCGTCCGCTGCGGGCGCTGATGCTCATGAACGCCCGCGCCCATGCGCTGGCCGGGCGTTGCTCCCGCACCGAGGTCGATCGCATCGCGCAGGGCCGGGGCGCGGTCGACCTCGCGCAGGACCTCGTCGACCTGGCGTTCCTGCACACCAACGACGGGCTCACGGCGGCTGGCAGCGCCGTCACCGACGCGCAGGTGCGGCGCGCGAAGGCGCTGGGCAGCTCGCTCCTCACGCGGATCAACCCCGCGGGGCACGATCGCCCGAGCCGGCTCAGCAACGCGCAGCGCGACGCGCGAGCGTTGCGCGACCGCCTGTGGACGGTGTTCGTCGACACCTACGCGGAGGTCGAGCGCGCGGCGGGCGCGCTGTGGGGACGGCAGTTGTCTCAGCGCATTCCGGCGCTGCAGACGCGCTCGGTGCCGCGCAAGCGCGAGAAGGCCGACGTCCCGCCGGTGAGCCCGACGGTCTGACGCGACCGCTCCTCCCCTCCCCCGCCGCTTCTTTGACGCCTCCTCGCCCGCCGCGCTCTCGTCGCTCGCATGCCCATCCGCCACGTCTCCATCGTCTCGGTGCCCGTCTCGGACCCCGACCGCTCGATCGCGTTCTTTCGCGACAAGCTCGGCTTCGTCGTGCTGCGCGACTCCCCCATGGGACCCACCATGCGCTGGGTGCAGGTCGCCCCGCCGGGCGCGCTCACCTCGCTCACGCTGGTGACCTGGTTCGACGCGATGCCGCCCGGGTCGATGCAGGGCCTGCTCTTCAACACCGACGATATCGACGCGATGCACGCGTCGCTCACCGCCGCGGGGGTCGCGCCCAGCGAGGTGAAGTCCGAGCCCTGGGGCCGCTACTGCACCTTCAAGGACCCGGACGGCAACGGCTACGTCCTCCAGCAGGACCCCTCGTAGAGACGGCTCGCGCGCATCGCTGGGTGAACTCAGCGATCCCGGCAGGCTTCGGTGTCGATCGGGCAGGAGAGCGCGTGCGGGTTGCGGTTGCGCACCCAGGGCTCGGCCTGGCAGGCGGCCGACGACGGGTCGACCGTGTGCTCGGCGCCGTCGCAGTCGACCCGCCACACGCCGTCCGCGAGCCCGCGGGTCACGGTCGCCACGACGCGACCATCGCCGCCGCGCCAGGTGTCGACGGTCACCGTCGCGGCCCCGAGGCTCGTGACCGACGCGCAGACGGCGCGGCCCTGTCGGAAGCGGTGCGCGCCCATGGGCTGCGCCTCGACCACGAGGCCGTTGTCGAAGCACCGACGCCAGTTGTCGGGCGCGGCCGTGATGTACGCCGAGCACGCCCCCACCGGAGGCGAACACGCGGCGAACATCCGAGCCATGCACGCCGGGAGGCAGCCCGACGGCGCGGGCGTCGCGGCGTCGGGGGACGGTTCGACGGCCCCCGTGGAGGCGCCGCAGCCGAGCAACAACACCAGGGCCAGTCCGATCCGCATGGGCGGCGGAGCCTATACCCCGCCATGCCGACCTGCGATGGACCCTCCAGCGACTACACGTTGATGAGGTCGAAGAGCTTGTCTGCCAGCGGGCGGTTCAGGAGCTTGAGCGACTTGTACACGTCCTGCGCGCTGTTCCAGTCGCCTGCGCGGTAGAGGCACTCGCCCAGGTCGAACTGAAGCTGCGCGTCGCTCGGGTTCTGCCGCGACGCCCTCCGCAGCGGGTCGACCGCGTCCTTGAAGCGCCCGGTCTTCTTGTAGGCCATGCCGAGCCCGCGGTGCGCCGAGGGCGCGTCCGGCGACGACTGGAGCACCCGGCGGAAGGCCTTGATGGCCTCCTCGTCGCGCCCGAGCTGACCCATCAGCAGCGCAGCCGCGAGGTGCGAGTCGACGTCGTCGGGCCGCAGCTTGATGGCGTTCTGATAGGCCTCCGCCGCCTCCTGCAACCGGCCGCCCTCGGCCAGCATGTACCCGAGGCCCGCCTGCAGCGTCGGGTCGCGCGGGTCGAGCCTCGCGGCGTTCTCCACGTGCAGCAGCCCGTCCTCGGACAGGCCCTTCTGCCGCATCGCGAGCCCGAGCGAGTAGTGCGCGTGGGCCATGTCGGGCTTGAGCCGCACCGCCTCGCGCAGCGCCTCGATCGCCTCGTCCGGGCGCTCGGTGTACATGCAGAGCACCCCGAGCTTCTGGTGCGCCTCGGCGGACTGCGGGCGCAGCCGCACCGCGCGCTTGCAGGCGTCCGCGGCCTCCTGCCACCTGCCCATGCGCTCGTAGGTGAGCGCGAGGCGCCAGAGCGCGTCGGCGTGGTCGGGGCGGTAGCGCACCGCCTGGCGCAGCGACTCGGCGGAGTCCTCCATGCGGCCGAGCTCGGCGTAGCTGCGCGCGATGCCCAGCAGCGCGTCGACGAGGTCGACCTTGAGGCCGAGAGCGCACTCGAAGGCCGACACCGCCTCGGCGTGGTGGCCCGCATCGCCGTAGAGATTGCCCAGCGCCGTCCACGCGTCGGCCTGGCCGTGGTCGAGGTCGATGCAGGCGCGGAAGGCCTCGCCCGCCTCGGCGTAGCGGCCGAGGTCTCGCAGCACCTCGCCGAGCGCGAAGCGCAGCCCGGGCTCCCGGGGCAGAAGCTCCACCGAGTGCTGGAGCGCCGCCTCGGCCTCGGGCAGCCTGTCGAGCTGCTTGCTGGCGAGCGCGAGCAGACGGTAGGAGTCCGCGTGGTCGGGGTTGATGCGGATCGCCTCGCGCAGCGGGGGAATGGCCGCCTCGTAGCGGCCGAGCGCCACGGAGACCGCGCCGTACCCGCGGTGCGCCGCGCCGTCGTGGGGGTCGAGCGCGAGCGCCCGCTGGAAGATCTCCGCGGCCTCGGCGTTCATTCCCGCGGCCTGGTAGGTCTCGCCGAGCACCCGGTACGCGGCCGACTGCCGGGGGTCGAGGCGGATCGCCTGGCCCAGCGAGTCCACCGCCTCCTGCGGCCGCCCGAGCCTGGCGTAGAGGGTGCCGAGCTCGAGGTGGGCGCGCGCGTCGTTGGGCCGGATGCGCAGCGCCTGGCGGAAGCGCTCGATGGACTCCTGGTCGCGCCCGAGGTCGCGGGCCACGGCGCCGAGCGCGATGTACGCCTCGGCGCTGTCGGGCCGGAGGCGAGCGAGCTGGCGGTAGGCCTGCGCGGCGTCCTGGGGCATCTCCAGGGCGCGGTAGGTGTTGCCCAGCGAGAGGTACGCGTCGGCGAAGTCCGTCTGGATCATCGTCGCCTGGCGGAAGCTCTCCACGGCGGCGCGCTTGTCGCCCCGGCGCTCCCGCATGAGGCCGAGGTGGTAGTGCGCCTCGGCGTAGTCGGGCCTGCGCTCGACGGCCTGGCGGAAGTAGTCCGAGGCGTCCTCCCAGCGCTGTCCGCGCTCCAGGGCGAGGCCCAGGAAGTAGAGCCCCTGCGCGTCGTCGGGGTTCTTGTCGACGGCCTTGCGCAGGCTCTCCAGGGCCTCGTCGCCGCGGCCGAGGCGCTCGAGCGCGATGCCGTGGTTGCGCTGCGAGTCCATGTCGTTGGGATCGAGCCACACGGCCTGCTCGTACGCGTCGACGGCGTCCTGGAAGCGCTCGATCTCCAGCAGCACGGACCCGAGCGCGGCGTGGAGCGCGGGGTTGTTGGGCTGCAGCCGGATGCCCTGCTGGAAGGCCTTGATGGCCTCGTCAGGGCGGTCGATGCGGCGGTAGGCGAGGCCGAGGTTGTAGTACCCGTCGGGGTGGTCGGGCTTCACCTTCACGGCGCGGAGGAGCACCTCGATGGCCTCGTCCTTCCGGTCGAGGGAGAGCAGCGCGGCGCCGAGGCGGTGCAGGGTCTCGGGGTGGTCCTTGCGCATGGTGAGCGCGGTCTTGAACTGGTCGACCGCGTCGTCGAAGCGCGAGGTCGCGGCGTAGGTGACGCCGAGGGCCACCACCGCGTCGAAGTAGTCGGCCTTGAGCCGGATGGCCTCGCGGAAGGCCTCCACCGCCTCCACCTGTCGGCTGAGCCCTGCGTAGACCTTCGCCAGCTCGAAGTGCGACTCGGCGTGCTCGGGCCGCAGCTTGATCGCCTTGCGGAAGGCCTCGATGGCCGCGTCGGGCTTGTCGATGGCGGCGCACACCTCGCCGAGCACGTGCAGCGACTCGGGGTGGTTGGCGCGCAGCCTCGTGGCCTGCCGCAGCGACTCCTCGGCGATCACCAGGTTGCCGAGCGCCCGCTCGTGCAGCCCGAGGGTGTAGTGGAACTCCGCCTCCTCCGGCTTGAGCCGGATGGCGTTGCGCACGGCCTTCGCGGCCTCGGGGATGCGCCCGAGGTCCTTGTAGACGATGCCCAGGTGGTTGTAGCCGGGGGCGCAGTCGGCATCGATCTGCACCGCCTGCTCCAGCGCCTCGACGGCCTCCTGCATGGAGCCCACGGCGGCGCACGAGACCCCGAGGCCCACGCGCAGCATGGGCTGCGTGGGCGCCCGCTTGATGGCCTCGCGGAAGGCGCTCACCGCGTCGGGGTGCAGCCCGAGGGCCTGCGAGGCGGCGCCGATGCCGGCGAAGCCCTCCACGCGATCGGGAGCGACGCGCGCGACCTCCTGGAAGGAGGCGAGGGCCTCCCGGTGACGCTCCAGGCGAGCCGCGAGGTTGGCGGCGGCGAGGTGGGCGTCGAGTCGATCGGGGTGGGCGCCGGTGCAGGCGCGCCACGCGGCGAGGGCGTCGTCGACCCGGCCGACCTTCTCCAGCGAGACCCCGAGGCGGTACTGGTCGTCGGCGGTGGGCGCCTCGATCTTTGCGAGGTGCTCGAAGGTGCGCACGGCGTCCGCGTCGCGCCCTGCGCCGTGGAAGGCCCACGCGAGGTTGCGGATGATCTCGGGCTCGCCGGGGCGCATCTCGTTGGCGCGCTCCAGGTAGGGGATGGCCTCCGCGAAGGCCCGGGCTCGCACATAGACGAAGCCCACCTCGGAGACCGCCGCGGCGTAGTCGGGCTTGACCTTGAGCGCCTGGCGAAACGAAGCGCTCGACTCGTCCCACTGGGCGAGCCTCGCCTGGCACTGGCCCAGCCGGTACCAGGACTCGGCGTGCTCGGGCTTGAGCTTCGTGGCCTCCTTCAGCGCCGGGGCGGCGGAGGCGAAGTCCTCGCGGGCCATGTAGTCGAGCCCGAGGTTGAACTGCCCGTCGGCGAGGTTGGGGTCGATCGCGATCACCCGCTTGTGGGCGACGATCGCCTCATCCAGCCGGCCGGCCTGACGGTAGAGGTTCCCCAGCCGGTTGCGCTGGAAGGGGTCGTTGGGCCTGATCATCAGGGCCGTCTTGGCTTGCTCGATCTGCTCCGCCAACCGTTGCTGCTCGCTCATCGATCCCCTTGAAAACGGGTGTTCCGCCGTGTCGCGGCGGCGATGATCGCCAGTGCGCCCGCCGCTGTCCATTACGGCGTGTATCCGCCGGGCGGTCGGAGGCGCTACCAGCGCTCCGCGAAGGCCCTCTGCGCGGCGTCGTCGACCAGCGCCCCCTCGGGCGTGGCCGCGATCACCCCCGGCGCATAGCCGCTCCCCACGGCGACGATCTCCACCGCCGTCCCCTCCACCCGGAGCCGAAGCCGCCAGGCGCGCCACGCGATCTGCAGCTCGCCCCCGGGCAGCGCCTCGATGCGGCGGTACGGGTGCGGCGTGGCGTCGCGGCGCAGCACGTCCTCGAGCGGGAAGAGGTCGACCGCGTGCTCGGTCCAGAGCCAGTCGCGCTGCGCCGCGGCGCGCTCCGACCAGGTGACCGTGTTGGGAAACGCGCTGCCGTCCCGCTCGGCGCGGACGAGCTCGTCGATCCATCCGGCCCGGGCGTCGGGCCAGGCCTCGACGGTGGGGTGGTAGGGCTTCAGGTCGAGCACCGGGGTGCCGTCGAGCAGGTCGACGTCGGCGACGCGCAGCGTGCGCCCGCGGACCTCCAGCAGCCGCACCAGCGAGAGCCCGATGGGGTTGGGCCGGTGGGGCGAGCGCGTCGCGAAGACCCCTCGCTTCACCCGCGGACCTCTCGGGGGCAGCACCATGGGCTTCCACCCGCGCACCCGGTCGAACCAGGTGATCAGCCAGATGCGCTCCATGGCGGCGAGGTCTCGCAGCGCGTCGGTGATGCCCGCGATGGGGTGCAGCACCACCAGGGCCTCGCGCTCGCTCGCGGCCGCTCCAGGCTGCCTCGGGGTGCGCGCCAGGTGGTCATGGACCGAGCGGACCACGCCGATCTCACGAAGGTTCATCGGACGGCTGCGATCCACGCGGGGTGCTTGCCGATGAGGGCGAGGGCCTCGGTGAGAAGGGTCTTGCCGGGCTCGCCGCGGTGCCAGGTCGAGACGCCGCTCGGATGCGGGAGGGCGATCACGTCGGTCTCCACGCCGTGGAAGCGCGCCCGCTGCGTGGTGCCGATCACACCGCTGAGCGGACCCCGGTGGCCGAGCACCTGCTCGATGGCGAGCGCCCCCACCGGGAGCACCAGCTCGGGCTGGAGGATGTCCACCTCGCGAGAGAGGAAGGTCCCGCAGCGGGCGATCTCGTCGCGGTCGGGCTTGCGGTCACCGCCGCTGGAGGCCTTCCCGGGGAAGCACCGCGCCACGGCGGCGATGTAGACCCGATCGCGGAAGGTGGGCTCATCCACGCCGAGCGCCGACTCGAACCACCCGAAGAGGGTCTTCCCGGCGGTCCACGCGAAGGGCCGACCGAAGCCGCCCTCGCGGGGGCCGGGGGCCTGGCCGACCAGCAGCACACGGCTCATCACCGGCGGCCCGTGCACCACCGGACCGATCATGGCAGGGCACGCTCGGCAGGCCGCGAGGTCGCGGTGCACGGCGTCGAGCAGGTGGCGTCGGTGATCCATCCGGGGAGGAGCCCTTCTAGGTCGTGGCCAGGCCCGGCGCCAACGCCCCGTCGCCGCAACGGCCCGGGCTGACTCGCGCTCAGCCCATGCGCTCGTGGAAGGGCCCGGTGATCTCGAAGGTCCAGCCGGAGCCGGAGCCGGTGCTCAGACCACGCTGGGAGCTGAAGTACAGCCGGGTGCCGCTGGGGTCGAAGGCGGGCCCGGTGACCTCGGAGTTCTCGTGCCCGGCGACCTGCATCAGCGGCTTGAGCTCCCCCGACGGCAGGATCGCCACGATCTGCATCGAGCCCGTGTCCTCGGCGACCAGCACGTCGCCGCAGCAGGAGACGGTGAGGTTGTCCACGCCGCGGATGCCGGGCATGGCCATCGAGCGGCCGTCGTAGAGCACGGAGATCGTCGCGGCGGCCACGTTGTAGGCCCACACCTGGTTGGTGCCCTTGGTGCTGAAGTAGATGACGCCCGCGTGGTACCAGATGCCCTCGCCGCCTCGGAACACCGTGCTCCCCGGCACCTGCATCCTGGTGGGCATCGCCCCCATCCACTGCGGGTCGGGCAGGCTCTGCCAGGTGACCCGGTTGCCGGCGTCGACCGCCGCGACCTCGAGCCGACCGGCGGAGAGGTCGGGGTGGCCCTGCGGCGTGCGGCGCTCGGGGATGAAGCGGTAGAGCCTCCCGTCGTCCTCGTCCTCCGTGAGGTAGACGTGGGCGTTGACGGTGTCGACCGCCGCGGCCTCGTGCTTGAAGACCCCGAGCGCGGGCCGCGCCACCGCAGGGCGCTCGCCGTAGGGATCGCACTCGAACACCCTCCCCCGGGAGACCTCCTCGCAGGACAGCCACGTGTGCCACGGGGTCTTGCAGCCCGCGCAGTTGCCGTTGGTGCGGTCGAGGATGCGGTAGGCCCCCGTGATGGCGCCGGTCGGGCCGAAGCGCACCGCCCCGACGCCGCCGACCAGGACCATCTCGGAGTTGGAGGTGTAGATCCAGCCGCCGTCTTCGGTGGCGAAGGTCGCGCCGCCGTCGGGGAGCAGGTGCCACGAGTAGCTGGTGCCCGCGACGCGCTCGCCGGTGCGAGCGATCACCCGCGAGGTGAAGCCGGGCGGCAGCCGCAGCCCGTTGGCGTCGGGCGCGCCGAGGGGGCCCACGTTGGCGATGAGCGAGCGCAGCGCGGGCGGCGCGGGCACGGCGCGCGGCTCGAAGTACGAGAGGCCGCCGTCGACCTCCATGGCCCCCGCGTCGACGGGCGAGGCGCCCACGTCGGGGAAGCCCGCGTCGACAGGCGAGGCGCCCGCGTCGGGGGTGCCCGCGTCGCCCGGAGTCACCGCGGGGGCGGGGTCGCTGCACCCGGGCAGCGCGCGGGTCATCATCGCCGCCGCGAAGCCCGCGAGCCCGCCGCGGAGCAGCGTGCGCCGAGGGAGCACGATTCCCGATTCAGAGACCGACCAGCCCGACTCCCGATCATCACGACGCGCCATGGGGCGCCCACGATGCCACGAGTTCGTCACCCGAGGTCCACGTTCAGGCCATCCTGACGCTCTCTCCGCCGCTCCGCCCGATCGCGCATACACTCCGCGCCCGTGGACGCCCGTGACCTGCCGCCCGAACAGCCCGCCCCGCGCGAGGTGCTTTGGCAGCAGGCGCTCATCCGCGCCTCCCTCCAGGGCCTCGAGGACGTCGCCGCCGCGGACGCCGCGGAGGTCCTCTTCGCCCGCTCCCGCCGCGCCTCCACGGCCGCGGCCTTCTTCGACCAGCTCGGCGAGGCCGCCCTCGCCCGGGGCTTCGCCGTCGCCCGCGTCGGCGTCCTCGAGGAGCGCGCCTTCGACACCCTCGACGGCCTCGTGCGCAACCTCCTGCTCTCTCTGCGCGTCCCCGGCGCCTCCTCCCGCGCCCGCGGCTGGGCCGCCGTGCTCGACCACTTCGCCGCCGCGCACCCCTCCTCCCCGGTCGCCGCCTTCGACCGCGCCGCCGCCCGCTACGGCGCCGCCGGCGACCTCTCGGTGCTCTCCCGCGAGTACCTCGACGCCTCGCCCCGCTCGTCCCGCGTGGCGGCCCGCCTCGACGCGTGGCTCTCGGGCACCGAGCTCGCTCGCGTCGAGGGCCGCGTCACCGCCCTCTCCTCGCTCACCTCGATCACCGCGCGCCGCGCCCTCGGCGAGTTCACCCGCCTGCTCCGGGCGCTCGGCCACCACGGGCTGCTCATGGTCTTCGAGGGCGCCGAGGTGCTCACCCGGCTCTCGCCCGCGCGCCGCGACGGGAGCTTCACCGTGCTGCGCGAGCTCGTCGACAACGCCGACGGAGGCCGCGGCCTCGTCGCCGCGCAGCTCTGGGTCTCCGGCACCGCCGCCCTCTTCGACGGTCCTCGCGCCATCACCGCCTTCCGCCCGCTCGCCACGCGGGTGCTCGTCACCTCCACCTTCGAGGGCACCTTCCCCCCGCCGCACCGCGCCCTCGTCGACCTCTCCCCTGTCGGCGACTGGGACCCTGGCGGCGTGCTCCCCACGGTCCGCCCTCCTCCCCGGGAGGCCGCCTCCGCGCTGCGCGCCGTGATGCGCGCCTCGCACGGCCTGCCCCCCGCGGACCCGGAGGTCTCGATGAGCGTCGGCCACGAGCGCATCGACCTGACCATCACCGAGCTCTTCCACCACGCGGCCCTGGAGAGCTCGGTCTTCGCGCTGGTGACGGGCGTCTACGGCGCCGGGAAGTCCCACCTGCTGATGCACCTCACGGCGCGCGCCCTCTCCGAGCGCCGCCCGGTGTTTCGCCTCGCGATGGAGCACCTCGACGCCGACCTCGGCAACCCGCAGCGCCACCTGCGCCGCATGCTCGACCAGGCCGTGCTCCCGCTCCCCTCGGCGCCCTCCGCGCTCGACCGCCTCGTCGCCTGGACCCGCTCCTCCGTCGGGGTCTACGACCTGCTCGCCGCGCTCGAGGACATCGCGACCAGCACCACCGGCGACGCCGCCGTCGCCGCCCGCAAGGCCCTCTCCCGCGCCTCCCGCCACGCCGGCGCCGGGGTCGCCCTGGAGAGCTTCCTCGGAGCGTCCGACCTCGCGGCGCGCGTGGGCACCTCGACCTACCGCAAGGACGCCTACCAGCGGCTGCAGCTCTGGCTCGAGCTCCTCGCCCGGATGGACGACTGCCGCGGCCCGATGATCCTCATCGACGAGGCGGAGAACCTCTACCGCGGCCTCTCGTCGCCGCAGCGCCGCGCGGCCCTTCGCTCGCTGTCCTTCTATTGCGGCGGGACGCTCCCGGGCTCCTGCGTGGTGCTCGCGATCACGCCCGACGCGCTCACCTCGCTGCGCCACGAGGCGGGCGAGCTGCTCGCGGACGTGACCGAGCAGCGCACCGTGCTCCCCTCCGAGGACGCCGCGATGCTGCGCCGTCGCATCACCTGGACGCGCCCGGTGGAGGTGCCCGAGCTCGACGCCTCGCAGCGGGTGGTGCTGGCCTTCCGGGTGCGCGCCACGCACGCGAGGGTGCGCGGCGAGGTGGACGACCCCCGCTGGGCGTCGTGGGTGACCGGCGCCCTCTCCGACGCGGCGACCCCGCGGGAGCTGGTGCGCCGGGTGATCGATCGGCTGGAGGGCCTGTGGTGGCGCTCGGGCGCGGCGCCCACGGGTCACATCGTCTTGAACCAGTCGTGACCCGGGCCTAGCAGGAAGCCGATGAAGCTCCCGAGCATGAGCGCGGCGATGATGAGCAGCACCGAGGTGCGCGTCGGGGGCGCCGGGGTCGAGCGCCAGTTTCGTCGCATGAGGCGCTTGGCGATGATCTGCGTGAGCGGCCCGCTCGCGTCGGCGCCGAGCATCACGCTCAGGCAGCGCAGCATGATCTTCTCGATGTCCGGCGCGCGCTTGTCGACCATGCCGCCCGGCACGCGCAGCTCGTTGAGCGCGACGGCGTAGATGAACGCCATCCCCACCGGCAGCTTGCCCTGGTTCTCCGGGGCGCCGAGCAGCTCGCAGACCTTCGTCCACTGGTTCTGGCTCACCAGGTTCTCGATGGTCTCCATGGTGAGCGTCGACGCGGGCGACGGGGGCATGCGCGAGAACGTCGGCGCCGGGAGGTTGGACGGCATCACCTCCCGCTGCTTCTCCACCTCGTAGGCGTCCGGCGGCATCGTCTCGATGAACGTGATCTCCGTCGGCAGCCGCGCCGCGGGCGGCACCGTCGGCATCGCCGCGGCCGCGGGCCCGTCCGTCTTCGGCGGCAGGTCGCTCACCCGCTCCGGGCTCGTGGTCCCCTCGATCAGCTCGGCCAGCGCGCGGATCGACGGCCTCTTCTCGGAGGCCTGCTCGGCCTGGTCCCAGGTGTCGTCGGGCTGCGGGCGGTCGGCCGGCTCGGTCATCGTGGACTCTCCTCCTCAGTCGCCCGCGACGATACGCCGCGCGCGCCGACCTTGCCCACTCTCCTGCACGCGTCGCTACTCGTACACGCCGTCGAGGCGCCACCGCGCGGCGATCGGATCATACGCGATCAGGTAAAGCCCTCCGTCCTCCAGTTCGACGTCGTAGCCCTCGTGCGCGTAGGCCTCGGCCCACCACTCGCCCTGCACCCGCCACGGTCCGCTGCACGCCACCACGCGCCCTCGCACCTCGCCCGAGCGCACCCCCACCGGCGCCCCGGCGCCCAGGGTCACCTCCGCCTCTCGCGGCGGTCGGTAGACGTGCAGGGCCATCGCCCGGGCCCCGTCCGCGCCGGGCGCGCGCGGCGTGCGCGGCGGATCGAAGGCCGTCACCGCGGCGGCGTAGGGGCGGTGCGTGTCCGGTGCCGAGGGGGCTCCCACGCGGTCGCCGCCCACCAGGGCCGCGAGCCGGGAGAGCGTGAGCGCGAGGCGCTCGGGCGCCGGACCCGGCGGGTCGAAGAGCCCGAGCTGCGTGGCGCGCAGCGGCTGCGGGAGCGCGGTGATGCGCAGGGCGCGCACGGCGTCCGGGGGGCCGTGGCCCTCCAGCGCCGTGCGCACGAGGGCGAAGAGCGTGGGGACGTCGCGCGTGGGGGCCGCGAGCGGGAGCGCACGCTCGTCGGAGACGCGGGAGACGAGGTCGAGCGAGAGCACCATCCCGCCGACCCCGAGGCCCCGGCAGCTCAGCCTCGCCACCAGCGCGTCGAGCAGGCGGCGGGTGACGAAGAGCAGCGGCTCGACGGACTGCACCTCCCACTCCAGGTCGACGCCCTCCTCGAAGCGCGCGGGCAGCGCGTGGGGGACGAGCGGTCGGTCGTCCTCGCCGCGGGCGAGCCGCACCGCGCGGGCGGCCTCCTCGCCGAGCCTCAGCCCCGCGGCGTCGACGGGCAGGCGGGCGAGCTCGGCGACCCGGGTGACGCCGAAGCGCCGCAGCTCGGCCCGCAGCGCCTCGGAGATCGGCAGCGCCTCCAGCGCCAGCGGACCGAGGTAGCGCCCCTCCTCCCCCGCGGGGATCACCGTCACGCCCCCTCGCCTCGCCGCCACCGCGGCCACCCCGAGGTTGCCCGCGATGCCCACGGAGACCGCCAGGCCCACCCGCCTCGGGGCCTCGGTGAGCGCCGCCCCGAGGCCGGCCTCGCTCTCGTACATCCCCGAGAGCTCCGCCGCGTCGACCCACACCCCCTGCGGCGCCGGGGCGAGCCGCGCCCCCACCGTGGCCACCGCATCGAGGAGCGCCGCCCTCGCGCGCTGGGCGAGCTCCGCCGAGCTGCCCCTCAGCCGCAGGTCGGGGGCCACCGCGCGGGCCTGGTGCCCGGTCTGCCCGACGGCCACGCCGAGCGCCCGCGCCGCGGCGGTGCAGGCGACCACCCGGGCCGCTCCGTAGCCCGGCGGCAGCGCCCCGGCGCGGGCGAGGTCGTGGGCCACGTCGAGCACCGCGAGGGGCTGCAGCGCGAGCTCGGGCTCGACCCTCAGCAGCGCCGAGAGGGCGAGCTCTCGCACCCGCACGAAGGCCACCCTCGGCGGGCTCACGGCGTCGTCGGAGCGCCCCACCGGAAGCCCTCCGCGGGGGCCGCTCCGCCGCGCAGCCTGCGCACCATGAGCTCGGCCTCGACGCCGTCGAGCAGCGGGGCGCCGCCGACCCAGAGGGCGCGCCGTCGCTGCACGGCGAGGCCCACCGCGGCGAAGGCCCCGGGGCGGAAGCGCGGGTCGCCGTCGGTCACCACCAGCAGCGCGGTGTTGGCCCCGAGCGCCCGCTGCGCGAGGCGCGCCCACGCGGAGGCCGGGACGCCGCGAGGGAACGCCGCCGAGGGGGGAGCGCCCACGAGGTAGAGGGCGACCAGGGCGAAGCCTCCGCCGTCGAGGAGCAGGTCGGCGCAGCGCAGGGCCGCGCGCAGGTCGGCGGGGCGCACCCAGAGCAGCCGCGCCCGCTCGTCGGGGGAGAGGTCGTCGGGCTCGAGCGCGTCGGCGGCGTCGATGAGGGCCACCGGCTCACCCGCCGCGGAGGCGTGCGCGAGGAGGTGCAGCGTGACGGCCATGCGCCCGGAGGAGCGCGCCCCGGAGAGCTCGCTGATGCGCCCCCGGGGCAGGCCGCCGTGCAGGGCGAGGTCGAGCGGGGCGATGCCCGTGGACACCACCGCCGGGCGGGCGCGCACCACGGAGGGGCGCTGCGCGGGGAGCACGAGCCCCAGGTGCTGCGAGGTCTCCGCGAGCACCCTGCGGGCGGCGGCGAGGCGGAGATCGACGGCGGCGGAGGACATGGCAGCGGGCTTCTTCAGGGTACTGAACAAACGTTCTATTGCCAATGCTTCGATGGGCGAACGCGGGGCGCGTCTTGGGGTAGAACCCTCGGCCTCCGACGATGAACCAACCCGCATGGAAGCAGGCGATCGCGCTGGCATGGATGAGCACGGGCTGCGGCCTGCTGGGCGGCGGCGGCGGCGGCGCGGGGGCGTCGACCCCGGCCAACGTCGCGCCGGCCAGCGCCGCGCGCACGAGCGGCGGGGCCGAGGCGGGCGCGGACGCCGAGCTGCGTGCGATGGTGACCGAAGCCCTCACGCCGCAGCTCTGCCCGAAGCTGCTGGGGTCCTTCGTGGGCCTGCCCGGCGAGGGGGACGCGCGCGGTCCGGCGGCGGGCGCGACGGCCTCGGTGGGGCGCTGGTGGATCCGCCGCTGCGAGGCGCGCACCGTGGGCGACCGGATGGAGCTGTCCATCGGCGGCTCGGGCTGGACCTGGATCGACCGGGAGACCAGCGGCTTTCGCGTGCGGCAGTACCTGCTCTTCGACGCGAGCGCCTCGCTCGGGGCGGACGTAACCGTCGGCTACGACCGCACGCGCCGCGTGGCCTCGCTCTGGATGACCCCCGCCGCGGGGGTGCAGGCCACGATCACCCCGCGCGGCATGGTCGCCGTCGAGCCCCAGGGCTTCTTCGCGTCGGTGCTCGGCGGCGTGGCCGCGGTGACGGGAAACTCCGTGAGCGAGCGGGCTCGCACGCAGGCCGCGGAGCTCGGCTCGACGCAGCTCCGCGACCGCCTCGGCGCGGGCTTCACGATGACCGTCGGACTCGAGCGCCGGCAGGTGGACTTCATGGTGGGCGCGCTGCAGCGGGGCGAGGTTCCCGAGCGGCCCTACCCCGCGGCGGAGGGAGGCCCCTGGCTGGTGAACCAGCGCTCGATGGTGTGGCCGGGCGGGCTCGACGTGGTGGGCCCGGTGGACACCTCGCAGGGCGCGCTCGGCCTCGACGTGGCGCTTGAGGAGGGCGACGGGGTGGTGATCCGCGCGGTGTGCGCCGAGCCCCTGACCCGCTACTTCGACGCGCGCTTCCGCGACCCGGTGGCGACGCCCGCGGCGCCCTCCGGGGACGTGATCGCGGAGCTCACCCAGGGGGTGCGAGAGCGCCACATCACGCTCCCGGCGCAGGTCGCGGGCGCGCGGTGCCCGATGGTGCTGACCTTCTCCACCCGCGGCGGCGGCGCCCTCCCGGCGCGCATGCGCTACCGCGTCGCCCCGGAGCTTCCCGGCGCGGTCGCGACGCCCTCCGCGCCGCGTCGGGTGCGCGTGCAGGTGACGGGCGTCTCGGTGACCCCGCGCAACGCCAACGGCCGCGCCTGGGACCTCGTCGGCGGCGAGGCCGACGTGCGTGTGATCACCGCGTCGGTGCCGCTGCGCCGCGAGGTCGACCGCACGCCGGTGGCGGCCGACCACAACGACGCGACCTGGGGTCGCTGGCTCCCGTCGGCCTTCGAGGTGGGGCGCGACCTGCCGCTGCGCTTCACCGTGGTCGACGACGACACGACCACCGAGGAGGTCATCGGCAGCGCCGACCTCGACGTCGACGCGCTCGCCCGAGCGACGCCCGAGCTCTCGCTCCCGGTGCGCACCGCGGGCGCGGTCCCCACGCAGACGGGCACGCTCCGGCTGCGCATCGAGGTGCTCCCATGACCCACCGAAGCACCGCGGCGCTGCTGGCCCGCATCCTCATCGCGCTCCTGCTCGCGGCCTCGCTCACCGGATGCCGTCGCGCCCGCGCGACCTGGCGCCGGCACACGGCGCTCGGCCGCGCGCAGGCCCACGCGGCGGCCGTCCGCGCCGCCAGCGCCCAGCGGGGCCGCGGGCACTACGCCCGCTACTGCGCGCTCTGCCACGGCCCCAACGCGCAGGGCTACGCGGCCGACCACGCCAACGCCCTCGGCAACCAGGACTTCCTCTCCATCGCGTCGAGCTCCTTCCTCCGCGGGGCGATCACCGACGGGCGGCCGGGCACGACGATGTCGGCCTGGGGCGAGGCCCACGGCGGCCCCCTCGACGACCGCAAGGTCCACGACATCGTCGCGTACCTCCGGAGCCTCTCCCGGCGGCCCTTCGTCGCCGTGGGCTCGCGCCGCTCGACCGGCAACGCCGAGGCGGGCGGTCGCATCTGGGACGAGCGCTGCCAGACCTGCCACGGGCTGCGCGGCGAAGGGACCAACGTCGCCACCAGCGTCTCCAGCCCGAACTTCCTCCGCGCGGTGAGCGACGGCTACCTCCGGCACACCATCACGCACGGCCGCGCGGGCACCCCGATGGTCGCCTTCAACACCCTCCCCGCGCAGTCGGTCGAAGACCTGGTGGCGTTCATCCGGAGCGTCGAGCACGTGCCCGGCCCGCCCCCGCCGCCGAACTACGAGCCTCCGCCCGGGCTCGAGCGGCTGGTGATCAACCCCGAGGGCCGCGCGCCCGAGTTCACGCTGCGCGAGGGGCGCTTCGTGTCCTCCGAGCAGGTCGCCCGCGCCCTGCAGGAGGGCCGCCGGATGGTGATCCTCGACGCCCGCGCGACCTCCGACTGGTCGACCAGCCACATCGCGGGCGCCCTGCCCTTCCCCTTCTACAACATCGAGGAGATGGCGGAGCGCATCCCCCGCGACGGCACCTGGATCCTCGCGTACTGCGCGTGCCCCCACGCGGCCTCCGGGCACGTGGTGGACGAGCTGCGGCGTCGTCGCTTCCCTCGCACCGCGGTCATCGACGAGGGCTTCCCCTTCTGGACCGCGCACAACTACCCCACCGCGCACGCGGCGATCATCCCTCCGAGGCGCTGAGCTGAGCTCCCCCATCACCTGAGCACCGCCCGCAGCTTTCTTGGTGCTGCGCTCCCGGCCGGGCTAACCGACCCCGATGATGGACCGTCCCGGCGCGATCCTCGGCCGACGTTACAAGCTGGAGTATTGCCTGGGCGCCGGAGCGATGGCCCGCGTCTGGTGCGCGACGGACCTCCACACCCAGGAGCGCGTGGCGATCAAGCGCGTGCTGGAGACCGTGCGGGACCGCGCGGACACGACGGAGCGCTTCTTCGACGAGATCCGGGTGACGCGCACGGTGGACCACCCGCACGTCGCCGCGGGCCTCGACCACGGCCTCGACGGCGGCCCCTTCCTGGTGCTGGAGTGGGTCGACGGGGTCGACGCGCACGCCCTGGTCTCTCGCAACGAGCGGGTGTCCCTCGGCGCCGGCGCGGTGATCGCGCTCGACCTCGCCGACGCGCTCTCCGCCGTGCACGCCCACCGCACCGGGGTGCTCCACCGGGACATCGCCCCGGGCAACGTGCTGCTCTCCCGCGACGGCCGCGCGCTGCTCTCGGACTTCGGGCTCTCGCGCTGGCTCGCCTGCCCCCGCGCGCAGCCCGCGCACATCGTGGTGGGCAAGCTCGGCTACCTGGCGCCGGAGGTGCTGCGAGGGCGGGTGCACGGCGTGCGAGCCGACCTCTACGGCCTCGGCGCGACGCTCTGGGAACTCCTCGCCGGCCGGCGCCTCTGGGGCCACGAGACCGACCCCGCGGCGAGGGCGAGGGCGTGGCTGCGCAGCCCGAGGACGCCGCTCGCCGAGGCGGCGCCGGAGGTCCCCGGTCACCTGGCGGCGGTGGTCGACCGCTGCCTGGCGATGGACCCCGCCGCGCGCCCCGCCAACGCGCGCGCCCTACGCGATGCGCTGGAGCGGGCCCTCACCCGCGACCGCATCACCCCCTGTCGCGACGAGCTCGCCTGCGCCGTGTGGGCCGCGACGAAGGACCTGCCCTCGCCGCAGCCCACCGCGAGGATTCGCCGCAGCCGCGCGGCGTACGTGACGGTGAGCGCGCTGGCGGTGCCGTCGGCGATCCGCCCTCGGGCGATCGCGGCCGCTGTCTGAAGCCCTACTGGTGATAGATGGCGTCGGGCCGGAGGGTCTCGTAGTGCCGCAGCGCCGCGTTGCCCACCGCCTTCACGCTGGCGGCGAAGAGCGCGGGCCTCGCCGCCCAGCCCACCAGCGGAACCCACCCGACGGCCTCGCCGATGGCCTTCATCCCGATGTTCTTCACGGTGGAGAGCCCGATGAGCTTCACCGCTCCGGCGTCGTCGATGCGCTCTCCGTAGGCCGCGGCGATGTCGACCACCAGCTTCACCTCCGCGGCGGTGATGGCCATGGAGGTTCCGGGCACCGGGATGAGCCCTCCGACCCCTGCCCCCGCGGCGTACTTCATCACGAGTTCCTGACAGTGTTCGCGAGCGAGCATGGCGGGTGTCGGCTTCCTCTCTGAAGGGGCGGTTGGAGGATCCTCGAGGTGCGCGGGGCAGGGATCGAACCTGCGACATCCTGCGTGTAAAGCAGGCGCTCTGCCACTGAGCTAACCGCGCGCGGCGCACCCCCCTTGTACTCCGGGGGGTCCGCAGGTCAACCCGCCGGGCGGACCCCGTCGCCCGCCGCGCGCCGACCGCTCGCCGCGCGATCGACCGGCCGCTCGTCCTCTTCCACCATGGCCCCGTCGCGGTACTCCATGGGCTTCGGCCGGTCACCGAGCCGCACGTTGGCCTCGGGCCACACCAGCACCTCTCGCAGCACGTCGTCGACGTGCTCGACCAGCACCACGCGCATCGCCTTGAGCACCCGCCGGGGTACGTCCCGCAGGTCCTTCCGGTTGTCCCTCGGGATGATCACCGTGCCGATGCCGCCGCGGTGCGCCGCCAGGAGCTTCTCCTTCAGGCCGCCGATCTCCAGCACCCTCCCCCGGAGCGTGATCTCGCCGGTCATGGCCACGTCGCGCCGCACCGGGAGCTTGAGGAGCGCCGACACCAGCGAGGTCACCATGGTGACGCCCGCGCTGGGGCCGTCCTTGGGAATGGCACCTTCCGGGAAATGGATGTGCACATCGATCTTCGAATAGAAGTCGGGCTCGAGACCGAAGAGCGCCGAGCGCGAGCGCACGTAGCTCATCGCGGCCTGCGCCGACTCCTGCATCACCGAGCCGAGCTTCCCGGTGACGATCAGCTTGCCCTTGCCGGGAACCACCGCGACCTCATTGGCCAGCAGCTCGCCGCCGAAGGAGGTCACCGCGAGGCCCGCCGTGAGGCCCACCGTGTCGTGCTCCTCCTTGCGCCCCACCCGGTACTTCGGGACGCCCAGGTACTTCGGGATGTCCTTCGCCTCGACCAGGTAGGTGCCGCCCTTGCCGTCCTTCAGGACGCGCCGCGCCACCTTGCGGATCAGGCTCCCGAGCTCGCGCTCCAGGTTTCGCACCCCGGCTTCATGCGTGTAGTGATTGATCACCGTGCGCACGGCGCCTTCGGTGATATCCACCTTCACGCCCTCGAGCCCGCACTCCTTGAGCTGCCGCGGGACGAGGTACTTCACCGCGATGTTGAGCTTCTCGTACTCCGTATAGCTGCTGAGCTGGATGATCTCCATCCGGTCTTGCAGCGGCAGCGGAATGCCACCCAGCGTATTGGCCGTGGTGATGAAGATGACCTCCGAGAGGTCATAGTCCATATCGAGATAGTGGTCATTGAAGGCGGTGTTCTGTTCGGGGTCGAGCACCTCGAGGAGCGCCGCCGCCGGGTCGCCCCGGAAGTCCGTGCTCATCTTGTCGACCTCATCCAACAGGAACACCGGGTTGTCGGTGCCGGCCTTCTTCAGCGACTGGATGATCTTGCCCGGGAGCGCGCCGATGTACGTGCGCCGGTGGCCGCGCACCTCCGCCTCGTCGCGCACGCCGCCGAGGGAGATGCGCACGAACTTCCGGTTCATCGAGCGGGCGAGCGAGCGGGCGAGCGAGGTCTTGCCCACGCCGGGCGGACCCACGAGGCACAGCACCGGGCTGCGGGGCTTGTCCGAGAGCGCTCGCACCGCGAGAAACTCCAGCACCCGCTCCTTCACGGTCTTCAGCCCGTAGTGGTCCTCATCGAGGATCTTCTCGGCCTCGACCACGTCGAGCCGGTCGTCCGAGCGGTCGCCCCACGGGAGCGCGAGGATCCAGTCGAGGTAGTTGCGCACCACCGTCGCCTCGGCGCTCATCGGCTGCATCATCCGAAGCTTCTTGATCTCCTTGCGGACGCGCTCCATCGCGTCCTTGGACATCCGCTTCTTCTTCAGCCGATCCTCGAACTCCTGCATCTCGTTCTTGAACTCGTCGCGCTCCCCGAGCTCCTTCTGGATCGCCTGCATCTGCTCATTCAGGTAATATTCCTTCTGGGTGCGCTCCATCTGGCGCTTCACCCGCGAGCGGATCTTCTTCTCGACCTGCAGGATCTCGATCTCCGCCTGCATCGCCTCGTGGAGGCGCTCGAGGCGCTGCACCGCGTCGGTCATTTCGAGCAGCGCCTGGCGGTCGGTGAGCTTGATGCTCCCGAGGTGCACCACGACGGTGTCCGCGAGCCGGCCGGGCTCGTCGAGGGTCTGCACGGCGATCAGCACCTCCGGCGGAACCCGCTTGTTGAGCTTCACATAGGCTTCGAAGGACGACTGCACCGAGCGCATGAGGCCGTCGACCTCGACGCTCGCCGAGACCGTGTCCTCGAGGGGCTCCACGTCGCAGAGGAAATGGGCGTCGCTGTCGTGCCAGCGGCGCACCACCCCGCGGCGGCGGCCCTCGACGAGCACCTTCACCGTCCCGTCGGGCAACCGATGAAACTGGTGGATGCTGCCGATGGTGCCGACTTCATAGATGTCGTCGGGCACCGGGGCGTTGGTGCGCGGCCGCTTCTGCGCCGCGAGGAAGATCTCCTTGTCGCCCGCCAGCGCCGCGTCGATCGCCGCGATGCTCTTCTCGCGGCCTACGAACAGCGGCACCACCATCCGCGGAAAGACGATGATGTCCCGCAATGGCAGCAACGGCAGCACGAGCCGCTCGCCCGTGCTCTCGCCCTTCAATGATGACATGGAGGCTCCTAAGGCGAGAGGAGGCTACGCGCTCTCCGCGGACTCTTTATGGTAGACGATCAACGGAGTCTCATGACGGAGGATGACCTCCTCGTTCACGATGACCTCCTTGATGCCGCTCTTGCTCGGGATCTCGTACATGACGTCGAGCATCGCGTTCTCGAGGATGGCCCTCAGCCCGCGCGCCCCGCTCAGCCGGGTCAGCGCCTCGCGCGCCACCGCCGCGAGGGCGCCCCGGGTGAACTTCAGCTTCACGCCGTCCATGTCGAAGAGCTTCTTGTACTGCCGCTCGAGAGAGTTCTTCGGCTTCGTCAGCACGTCGATGAGCGCGTCTTCGTTGAGCTCATGCAGCGTCGCCAGCATCGGGAGGCGCCCGATGAACTCCGGGATGAGCCCGAACTTCAACAGGTCTTCCGGCTGAACCTGCGCGAGCAGCTCGCCGATCTTCCGCTCGTTCTTGCTGGCGATCTCCGCACCGAAGCCGAGGCTCTTGGTGTTGGTGCGCCGCTCGATCACCTGGTCGAGGCCCACGAAGGCGCCTCCGCAGATGAAGAGGATGTTGGTCGTGTCGACCTGCAAGAACTCCTGCTGGGGGTGCTTGCGGCCGCCCTTCGGGGGCACGTTGGCCACGGTGCCCTCGAGGATCTTCAGCAGCGCCTGCTGCACGCCCTCGCCCGACACGTCGCGGGTGATCGAGGGGTTGTCGCCCTTGCGAGCGATCTTGTCGATCTCATCGATGTAGACAATGCCGCGCTGCGCCCGCTCGATGTCGTGATCGGCGTTCTGCAACAGCTGGACGATGATGTTCTCGACGTCCTCGCCGACGTAGCCCGCCTCGGTCAGCGTGGTCGCGTCCGCGATGGCGAAGGGCACATTCAGGATCTTCGCCAGCGTCTGCGCGAGCAGCGTCTTGCCGGTGCCCGTCGGGCCGAGCAGCAGGATGTTCGACTTCTGGAGGTCGACCTCCTCGCCCGCGCCCTTGGCCTCGATGCGCTTGTAGTGGTTGTGCACCGCCACCGCGAGGATCTTCTTCGCCCGGTCCTGCCCGACCACGTAGTCGTCCAGGATGGCCTTGATCTCCGCCGGCTTCGGGATGGGGGAGCTGCCGCGGAGGTTCTCCTCGCGCTCCCCTTCCTCAACCAGGATGTCATTACACAACCCGATGCACTCATCGCAGATATAGACCGTCGGTCCTGCGATGAGCTTCTTCACGTCCCGCTGGCTCTTGCCGCAGAACGAGCACGTCAGGTTGCCGTGATCCCCTCGATCCTTGCCCGTCACCGGTGCCTCGTTCCTCCACGGCGATGCGCGCGTGGCTGGGAAATGCTCAATTCAGTGGAGTCTAGACGCCGCCCCACTACGGGGCAAGCGAACCGCAGCGATCGCGCTCAGCGCTTGGGCGCTTCCTTGCGGCCGGTGACCACTTCGTCAATGAGGCCGTAGTCCTTCGCGTCCTTGGCGCTCAGGTAGAAGTCGCGCTCGGTGTCGCGGCGGATCTTCTCGCTCTCCTGCCCGGTGTGCGTCACGTAGATGTCCGTGAGCTTCTGCCGGAGATACAAGATCTCCTTGGCGTGGATCTCGATGTCCGTCGCCTGGCCGCGCGCGCCGCCGAGCGGCTGGTGCAGCAGGATGCGGGAGTTGGGGAGCGCCAGCCGGCGGCCCGTGGTGCCCGCGCAGAGGAGCACCGAGGCCATCGAGGCCGCCATGCCCAGGCACAGCGTGCTCACCGGGCAGCGGATGTACTGCATGGTGTCGTAGATCGCGAGACCCGAGGTGATCACACCGCCGGGGCTGTTGATATAGAGCATGATCTCCTTGTCGGGATCTTCGCTCTCCAGATACAGCAGCTGCGCGATGATGATGTTGGCGACGTCGTCGTTCACCTCGGTGCCGAGGAAGACGATCCGGTCCTTCAACAGACGCGAGAAGATGTCCCACGACCGCTCGCCGCGGTGCGTGGTCTCGATCACCTGCGGATACGGGATGAAGCTGCGGTTACGGTCGTCCATGCTCACGCCTCCTTCGCCGCGCCGACGTCGCTGATGTCGGTCGGCACCTCCGTGATCGTCGCCTTGCTCAGCAGCAGGTCGAGCACCTTCTTCTCCAGCACCTCGCTGATGAGCAGGTCGCGCTTCTGCTGGTCGCGGTACTCCACGCGCAGCCGCGGGAGCGCGCGCCCGGTCTCCTTCGCCATCTCCTCGAGCCGAGCGTTGAGGTCGGCCTCGGTGACGACGATGCCGTTGGTGCGGGCCACCTCGGTGAGGAGCAGGCCCGCGCGGACGCGCTGCTCGGCCTCGGTGCGCAGCGTGGTCTCGAGGTCGGCGCCCTCGCCCAGCGTGCCGCCGAGCTCACGCATGAGCGAGGGGCGGAGCTGACCGAGCACCTGGCTCACCAGCGACGGCGGCACCGGGATGGTGTTGGCCTTCACCAGGCTCTCGATGGCCTCCTCGCGGACCTCGTCGTCCGAGCGGTCGGTGAACTGCTTCTGGAGCGTCGCGAGGGTGCTGGCCTTGAGGGCCTCGAGGCTCTCGGCGCCGACGTCCTTGGCGAACTCGTCGTCGAGCTCGGGGAGCACCTTCTCCTGGAGCGCGGTGAGCGTGAGGCGGAACGCGCCGGTCTTGCCCGCGAGCTCCTTCTGACGGTGCGTCTCGGGGAAGGACACGGAGACCTCGCGGGTCTCGCCCGGGGACATGCCCCGGAGGCCGTCGTCGATCTCCTTGATGAGGGTGTTGCGGCCGAGCTCCACGGTGCGGCCCTTGGCGCCGAACTCCACCAGCTCGTTGCCGTCGACCAGGATCGCGACGTCGAAGGTCGCCGTGTCGGTCTCCTGCGCGGGGCGCATGGGCTCCGGCGTGCGAAGCGTGGCGTTCTCCTCGCGCTTCTGCTGGAGGGCGACGTCGAGCTCCTTGTCGCCGACGGTGTAGACCTTGCGGGTGAGCTTGAGCGCGCCGAGGTCGATGCCGCTCATGTCGGGGCGGACCTCGACCTGCGCGGTGTAGGCCCACTCGGCGGTGCTCAGCAGGTCGCTCTCGGTCTCGACGCGCGGCTGGCCGATGACCTCGAGCTTCTGGTCACGGATGGCGCCCGGAAGCGTCTCGTCGATCATCTTGCGGAACACGTCGGAGGCGACCTGGCCACCGAAGTACTGCTTCAGCACCGGGCGCGGCACCTTGCCCTTGCGGAACCCTCGGATCTGCGCGTCGCGCCCGAGCTTCTGGAAGGCGCGGTCGAGCTCGGCGTCGACCTTCTCCTTCGCAAGGACGATGCGGAGCGACACTTCAACGGGCGAGAGACGCGAGACAGTGACCTGCATGTAACGCTGAGCCTCAACGGGGGGTGAAAGGTGACGGGCGGCGGACTCTAACGAGGGGTGCCCTCGTGTCAAGCACGCGATCAGCGGTTGGCGGTGACCCAGGTGAGCGCGCGACGCACCACGGGCGCGAAGTCCGGCGGCAGTTGGTGCCCGGCGCCGTCGAGGATTCGGACCTCGACCCGACCCAGACGCTCGCGGCGCATGAGCGCGGCGGCTCGTCGGGTGCGCTCGACGATGCCATCACCCACACCCGTAAGGAGGTAGACCCGGCGGAGCGCGCGACGGGCCGCGGGGTAGAGCTCGGTGTTCATCCCGACGTAGCCGTCGTGCGCGGCGAAGATCACCCAGCGGGGGAAGACCACCGGCTCCATCAGCCCGGTCTGCATCGCCACGAAGGCGCCCTCGCTGAAGCCCATCACCACGTTGTCGTTGCGCCGAACCCGCCGGGGGAAGCGGCGGAAGAGCGCGTCGAGCGAGGCCATCGTGTAGTTGTGGGCCAGCGTGGCGTTGTTGTTCCAGACGCGGCGGCCGTCCCCGCGCATGCCGGGGCCCTGAGGGCAGACCAGCCAGCCGCGCGGCGTCACCAGCGGGGCGAAGCGGGCGCAGTTCTCCCTCGGGTCGGCCCCGCGCGCGTGCAGGTACACGAAGACCCTCGCCCTGCCCCCCACCCGCGGCCGGAAGAACCACGCGTCGGGGATGCCCGGGAGCTCCAGCTGTTCGGGCTCAGCCGGGTTGCGCCGCCGCCGGACCCTCAGCGCCGCCACCAGCCGCTCGTGCTCCGCGCGGTCGTCGGAGCGCCCGAACATCCGCGCCCGCACGGGCCTCGTGGTGCCGGTGACCGCGTTGGGCCGCGTCGGCAGCGGCTCGTCGACGGGCGGGTGCGCCACGGTGCCGGTCGGGGAGGTCGGGCCGTCGTCCGGGAGCTCGGGAGAGTCGTTGAGGGCGATCGGGTCGGGCTCCGCGCGGCCGCCATCGGGCCCGGTCTGGGCCACGACCCCGCGCGCCCAGAGCGCCGCCGCGAGGAGCACCCCCCGCGCGATGGACCATGGCTTCGTCGGGCGACCCGGGAACATTGGGCGGACTGCGTTAGCGCCCGGATGCGCCGGGGGTCAAGTCAGGGCGTAGGCGGCTCCGCGGGCTGCTCCATCACCGCCGGGGCGGGGCGCGTGCGGAGCGAGCGGGTGAAGTCGACGACCATCGTGAGGTCGCGCTCGTTCATCCGGTCGTGGAAACGAGGCATGTGATTGCGCTCGCCGTAGTTCTCCCGCGCGCCGGGGTTTAGCATCTGCGCGCGGATGTACGCGCGGGAGCCCCACGCGTCGAGGTTCGGGGCGTCGCGGTCGGCCGCCTCGGTCTCCGAGGTGTCGCCCTCCCCCTGGTGGCAGGTGGTGCAGCGTCGGCGGTAGATCGTCTCGCCCGCGGCCACGAGCGCGGCGTCCGGTGCCGACTCGCCGGGCTCATACCCCCGCGAGTAAAGCCACTCCGCCACGGCGCGCACCCCCTCGTCGCGGAGGCGACGACGCTGCCCCGACATGTCGTGGATCTCCGTGGTCCCCATCAGCTCCGGGTGGTCGGGCCACACCACGAAGGCGGTGGCCCACTCGCGCGAGCCGAAGCCGTCGAGGCGCGGGCCCTTGCGCTGCTGGCTCAGGCCGCGCACGGCGTGGCAGGTGCCGCAGTGCTGGGCGAAGAGCTCGCCGGGGCGCACCGCGGGGTCGTTGCGCACCATCTCGAGCGGACCCTCCGGGGGAATGCCTGCGCGAGCGAGCCTCCTCGCCCGCCACGCGGTGTGCTGCGCCTCGCGCAGCGAGCGGACGAAGGCAGGCTTCGCGAGACCCCGGCGCTGCTGCACGCCGAGCGCGACCGCCCCGAGGCCCGCGAGCAGGAGCGGGGACAGCACGAGGGCGCGCCGCCAGCGGGACTCGCTGCGGTCGATCCACGGGAGCAGCGCGAGGAAGGTCGTGAGGGCGCCCGGGATGATCATCGTGCCGATGACCTGGCGGGGACCGGGGAAGTACCGCAGCAGTTGTGAGAGCGGCGAGAAGAACCAGGTGGGCACCGCGGGGAAGTGGCTCGCCGGGTCGGCCGGGGCGTCGAGGGGAGCGCCCCAGCGGCGGGCCATCCAGGTGACCACCGCCACCGAGAGCAGCGCCGCGACCGCGTCGCGAGCGGCCTGCCCCGGCCACCAGCGGGCCTGCGGGTCGCCGCGCCCGGCGTCGCCCTTCAGCCCGTGGCGGCGGACCATCGCGATGTGCGCCCGCACGCCCAGGAGCAGCAGCAGCGGCACCAGCCACACGTGCAGCGTGTGGAAGCGCGTCAGGGTGAACTGGCCGAAATGCGCGCCGCCGACGAGCAGCCGCTGGAGCGAGGTGCCCAGCACCGGGACGCTGCCGATGATGCCGATCTCGATGCGAGAGACCCAGTAGCCGCGCTGGTCCCACGCGAGGGGGAAGCCGGTCATCGCGGCGAAGAGGACCAGGCCCCCGAGGGCGAGGCCGAGCAGGTGGTTGAGCTCGCGAGGCTTCCGGGACGCCCGGTCGAGCACTACCTGTACGAGGTGCAGGACCAGCAGCGCCACGATGGCGTGCATGCCGAAGTGATGGATCCCGCGCACCAGGCGCCCCCAGGGGAGCACCGTCTCCAGGTACCAGGTGCTCGACCACGCGGCGGTGGTGGACGGCGAGTACACCGTCATCATCGCCGCGCCGGTGACGGCCTCCAGCAGCAGCAGGGCCGACAGTGAGGCGCCGAACACCCGGCGCCAGCGAGGGCCGCCGGGCACCGCCACGTCGACCGCGCGACCCAGGGCGCTCGGCAGCCCGGTGCGCTCTTCGAGAAACGACCGCCATCGCGAGGGCGAGGTCATGCGCTCAGCCCTCCTCGCGGATGCGCTCGGCCCCGCCCAGGCGGAAGCGCGCCCAGCGCACCTCGACCCGACCGTCGCGCACTCGCGCCTCGATCGGATCCATCGATCGGGGAGAGGGGCCGCGCAGCGCCGCGCCGCGGGCGCTGAAATCGCTGTTGTGGCAGGGGCACACGAAGCCGCGCTCGGTGTGGTCGATCAGGCAGCCGAGGTGGGGGCAGACCGCGGAGAGCGCCCGGAGCGTCTCGGGGCCTTCGCCGCCGCGGAGCAGCCAGACGGTGCCGAGGCGGCGGTCGGGGGAGACGTTCCAGGCGTCGACCTCCGCGCCGATGACGTGGGCCTGCAGCGGCGTGCCGACCGCAAGCTGCTCCCAGCGCGCCACCGTGCGCCAGCCGTCGTCGCTGCCGGGAGGTCGGCCCGGCAGGCGAGGCGCGTTTGCGGCGGCGCCCACCACCGCCACCGCGGGAACCACGACCGCCCCTGCGGCCGCGGCGCCCGCGACCCCGGCCACGACCTTCAATGCCTTCCTACGATCGACCATTCGTCGGGTTCCTCTGCCTTCGCGCGTCGATGAGCCGCTGCTGGACTCCAAAACCGTGCACTATCCTCGTCGTTAATGTCCGGGCCGGGCCGAAACCTTCACGTATGCCTCGCCGCGGTCGCGCTCCTCGTCACAGGCTGTCCGGCGCGCTTCGTGCCCGGTCGGACGATCGTATCGGAACTGAACCTCCGCGGCGTCAGTAACGTCGACAGCGACGCCCTGCGCAGCCGCGTCGCCACGCGCGAGACCTCCCTGTGGCCCGCCAACCGCCCGCGCTTCCTCCGCTGGTGGCGCTGGTGGTGGGTCGACCCGGAGTACCTCGACCCCGCGGCGCTCACCCGCGACCAGGCCCGGGTGCAGCGCTTCTACCAGGCGCGCGGCTACTACGACGCCCACGTCGCGCGACCCCGGGTGACCGACCTCGGCGACCGTCGCGCGCGCGTGGACATCGACGTGAGCGAGGGCGCCCCCACGCTGGTCGAGGACATCCGCCTCCGAGGCTGCGAGCCCGGCGATCCCACCCCCCTGCCGCCGCGGGTCTGCGAGAGCATCCACGCCGGGCTGCGCACCACCCCGGGCTCGCTCTTCGACGAGGACCGCTTCCGCTTCGACCGCTCGCTCATCTTCGACTCGCTGCGCGAGGCGGGCTTCGCGACGCCGACGGTGATCCCCCACGCCGCGGTCGACCCGGCGACCCGCCGCGCGTGGGTCGAGTACACCGCGCGCTCGGGTCCGCAGAGCCGCTTCGGGGTCGTCACGCTGCAGCTCTCGCCCAGCCTCGTACCCTTCACCGGGACGCACCTCCCCAACGGGCTCCCGGTGTCGGTCATCCGCTCGGCGCTCAACATCGACCCGGGCCGCCGCTACTCCCGGCGAGCGCTCGTCGACGGCCAGCAGGCCCTCTTCGACCTCGGGGTCTTCGGCATCGCGCGCATCGAGGAGGCCCCGCGCCCGGGCGGCGTCGTCGACCTCAACCTCACCCTCTCCACCGCGCGCCTCTGGCGGGCCCGCATCGGCGGAGGCCTCGAGTACGACAGCGTCCGCTCCAACATCCACCTGCTCGCCGCGTACGAGCACCGCAACGCCCTCGGCGGCTTCCGGCGCTTCCGCATCGAGGCCAGGCCGCTGCTCTACCTGGTCAACCTCGGGAGCGTGTTCGGCGGCGGCAACGCCCAGGAGCAGGCGCCCTT
The DNA here is from genome assembly GCA_004297725.1 of Myxococcaceae bacterium. GTDB lineage: Bacteria > Myxococcota_A > Polyangia > Polyangiales > SCUS01. The sequence goes on from SCUS01000053.1 coordinate 79,031, forward strand.
CCGCTGGGTACCCGGCGCCTCGGTGACCGCGGAGCTGGCGAGGCCGGAGATGTTCCGGCGCACCCTGGGCCTGGCCTCGGTGCAGTACGAGCTCGCGCCCGATCCGCTCATCCCCTCGGTCGCGTTTCGCCAGGTCGCGCGCGTCACCGTCGGGCTCGAGCGCGCCTTCACCCGGCGCATCCACGGCGCGTTCTACGTGCGCTTCACCGACCTGCAGTACCGCCCCAACGAGATCGCCGACGGCGACACCTTCCGGTCGAACCGCGAGACCCTCGAGAACGACCCGATCTACCGCGACCTCTACTTCGACCAGCGCTACCTGCACCTCGAGCAGACCTTCACCTACGACCGCCGCGACGACCGCGCGCACCCCTCGAGGGGCATCTACCTCTCGGCCAACCTCCTCGAGTCCGTGCGCATCCCGTCGGTGTCCGACTACACCTTCATCCGCGCCTCCGCCGAGGCCCGCGGGTACGTCTCCCCGCTGCGCAACATCGTCTTCGCCTTCCGCGCGATGGTCGGCGGCACCATCGGCGCCTCCTACGAGGACAACGGCCACCGATACTGGCCGCTGCCCTCGGACCTGCGCTTCGTCTCCGGAGGATCGCAGTCCAACCGGGGCTACCCCTACGGCCGCGTCGGCGTGCTCGGCACCGTACCCATCGCGCCGACACCGGGCACCGGAGCCTCGGCGGAGCGCACCACCGCGCTCGGAGGGACGGGCATCTTCGAGGCCTCCGCGGAGGCCCGCTGGCAGCCGCGCTCCTTCGGCATGGTGGCCTTCCTCGACATCTCCAACGTCGTCGGCATCGACCCCGAGCCCTACGTCAACCCGCAGGGGACCCAGGCCTTCGGGTGCCAGCCCACCGCTACCAACGCCGTCGCCGACGGCGTCGGGTGCGCCGTCGACCGGAGCAACCGCTCGCTCCCTCCCCCGCGCGGCTTCAACCTCGACACGGTGCGCGAGCTCTTCACCAACCTCCACCCCTCGGTCGGCGTCGGCCTCCGCTACCTGACCCCCATCGGCCCGCTGCGCGCCGACTTCGCCGTGCGCCTCGCGGACCTCGGCTGCTCCCGCAACGCCGCCGACGTCGCCGCCCAGAACCGCGCCGCCCCCAGCGGCTGGGCCAGCTACTACGTCGTCACCCAGCCGCGCTGCGACTTCTTCGGCGCCGACATCCCCCTCGCGATCCAGCTCTCGCTGGGGGAGGCCTACTGATGCGCCACCTCCGGGAGCTGCTGGTCCAGTTCGCGCGCCTGGTCGCCCTGCCGGTGCTGCTCGTGCTCGCGCTGCTGCTGCACCTCCCGACGGGCCTCGGGCGCGCCGCCGCCACCGACCTCGCCCGCGCCGTCGCCGCCGACTTCGCCCCGGGCCACATCACGCTCCGCAACATCGCTCGCCTCGACACGCGCGGCCTCGTGGTCGAGGGCGTGACCTGGCGCGACCTCGACGGCCGGGCGCTGGTGGAGGACGCCACCGTCACCGTCACCACCACCACCGGGCTCGTAAGGGCGCTCGTCGGCAGCGCCCCGTGGCCCGCGATCGCCGTCGACGCGCGCGCGATCACCGTGTTCGAACCTCGGCTCTCCAGCGAACCGCCGCCTCCTCCCGGGACGCCCTCCGGCCCCCCGGCGCCGCTGCCGTCGATGCGCTTCCCCGACCTGCGGCTGCGCGCCGCGACGCTGCGCAACACCCTCGGCTACCCCATCGAGGCGCGCGACGTCCGCCTCTCCGGGTCGCTGCGCCTGCTGCCCTCGGGGGTGGGCTTCACCGTCCGCAGCCTGTCCCTCGACACCCGCACGACCCCGCTCTCGCCCGTCGCCCTCCAGGGCCGCGCCAGGGTGCTCACCTACCCCGCCCTCTCCGTCGACGCGTCCCTCTCGCTCTCCGGCGCCCCACTGCGCTGCGAGGTCACCGTCGCCCCGCAGGCGAGCGGAGAGACGATGGTCGGGCTCCGCGACTGCTTCGTCCCGGGCGCCACGCTCGCGCGGCTCGCGCGGCTCGCTCCCACGCAGACGCTGCCCGACGTGACCATCCCGAGCCTCGCCCTGCGCGGCCGACCCGAGGCGAGCTGGAGCGTCGACGGCCGCGTGCTCGTCGGCCGCGCGCCCATGACGGTGTCCGCGTTCATCGGCAGCCACGACCGCAACGTCACCCTTCGCTTCGACCACGTCTCTCTGCGCGAGGCCCACTCCTCGCTGCCCGAGGGGCAGGTCGACGGGGTCGTCGCCTTCACCGACCAGGACGTCGGCGCAGGCCACCGGATGAGCCTCGACGCGAGGGAGCTGCACGCCAGCGTCTCGGGCAACGAGGTGCCGCCCTTCGTGGCGACCGCCCTCTACCGAGAGCGCCAGCCGCTGCAGATCGAGGCCCTCGACGTGCCGATGCTCCGCCTCCACGCGACGGGGACGGTCGGCCTCGAGGCCCCCAACGCCGTCGACGTGCAGGCGACCTTCGAGCCCCCTGCCCTGGAGAGCCTCCCCTGGACCCGAGGGCTCGCCGCAGGGCGGGTGCGCGGCCGCGCCCACATCACCGGCGACCCGACGAACCTGCGCGTCGACGCGACGGTGCTCGCCGACGCGCTCGCGGTCGGCGCTGCGCGGGTCCGTCACGGCGAGGTCCGCGGCGCCCTCACCCTCGTCGGCGGCGCCCCCAGGATCGACGCCGTCGCGACCCTCCAGGGTGCCTCGGTGCGAGGCTCGGTGCAGCCCTCCGACGCCACGCTGCACGTCGTCGGCGACCCCACGGGGCTGCTTCGCGTCCGCGGCTCGGCGAACGGCTCGGGGCTCCTCGCGGCGCTCGGCCCGGCCCCCGAGGGCGTGCCCTCCAGCGCCAGCGCGCAGCTCGACGCCATCGTCGACCTCGCGGACCCGACGCACATCAGCGCGCAGATCACCGACGCCCGCATCAACCTCCGCGGCGCGACGGCCCGCATCCGCGGCTCCCTCGTGGTGCAGCCGTCGAACGCCGCGAACCCGGTGCGAGGCTCGGTCTCCATCGACGCCGGGGCCGCGGGCTCCATGTCGGTCGCGGTACGAGGCGACCAGGTCGCGATCAACGCCCGGCGCTTCGACCTCGCCTGGGCCGCTCCGCTCTCGCCCTCGGCGCAGTCGCTCTCCGGGCGCATCGACGGCGACCTCGTCGTCGACTTCGGCAGCATCGGTCGCAGCCGCGGCTCGCTCACGCTGCGGGAGCTCACCATCCCCAGCCTCGGGACCGTCCGCGCCGACCTCACCCTCGCCCGCCGGGAGCGCGAGCTCATCACCCGACTCAACGCCTCCGTCACCCCGCCGGGAGCGCCGGAGGCGGCGACGCTCAGCCTCGAGGCGGTCATGCCGCCGACGCGCTCGTGGAGCGATCCAGCCGCGTGGCTACGGGGGATCCGCTCCCTGGAGGCCCGGGCGGAGGTCGCCGACCTCGCGCGCTTCCCGCTGCTCGCGGTGGCGCTTCCGCGCTCCGTCCGGATGCAGGGGCGCGTGGTGATGACGGCCCACGCCTCGCGCGCCACGGCCGAGGCCCCGCTCACCGCGACCCTCGGGGTGGAGGGGCGCCAGCTCGTCGTGGGCGTCGGGCTCCCGGCGCTCCTCGGGCGCGAGCCTCGGATGATCCCGGCGGTGCAGCCGATGTGGGTGCGCGGGGTGCTCTGCGCCACGCTCGCGTCCCCGCGCCTCGACGACTTCGCCCCGCGGCTCAGGCTGGGCATCACGAGGGAGTTCAACGAGCCCTCGCCCGGTCCGCCCTCGGCCTGCGACGACCAGCCCCTGATGACGCGCACCCTGATCGCCACCGACACCACCCTGCGCGGTCCCTGGTGGACGGCCCTCGGCGCGGTGCGCGAGGCCGTGCGGCTGCGGGGCACCCCGATGCCCGCGAGGCTCCGCGCGGCCCTCGCGGCGGCCAGCTCCGAGGCGCGCCTCTCGCTCGGCCCGGTGCTCCGGAGCGAGTGGCCGCTGCGGACCATCGCCATCCCGGAGGCCGACGGGACGCCGCGGTTCATCCGTCCCCCGGACGTGCCCCCGGGGACGATGCTGCACGCCGAGGTCCGCGCCAACGGGACCTTCCTCGTGCCCAACATCGAGGTCGAGGTCGAGGGGACCGCCCCCTCGCTCGCGCAGATCGGCCTCGAGGAGCCCATGCGCGCCGACGTCTTTGCGGCCATCGCCCCGCGCGAGGGCGGCACCCTGCTCGACTCCTGGGCGGTGAACCTCAACGTCCGCGGGCTCACCTCGCCCAACACCACCCGCGACCAGCAGGCCCGGGTGGAGGCGGACATCCGGCTCTCCACCCGCGTCGCCGACCTCACCGAGCGCGGCACCGCCGGGCTCTCCTGGGACCGCTTCGACGTGGACTCCGAGAACCTCCGCATCGAGCGCTTCCGCTGGGCGCGCGACCGCGGCCTCGAGGGGCGCGTCGCGGTGCGCCTCCTCGCGACGGACGACCCGCGCCAGCCGGTGACCGCGGACGTGACGGTGGAGGACTTCCGCGCGCAGCTCCCGGAGACGATGCAGGGCTACGTGGCGCCCTCGGTGCGCGCCCGGGTGCACGCCCACGTGCGCAACGAGAGCGGTCGCTACCGGCTGCGCACCTGCGCGATCGCGACCACGGCGGCCCCGATGCCCGACTGCGATCCCGACGGTCCGCTGCCGCAGGCGCCCTCGGAGTCCGTGCTGGTGATCGGCTCGGTGCCCTTCACCGGGAGGATGCCGAGCGTCACGCCCGACCGCGCGGGCGCCGTCTTCGACATGATCGCCGTGGGCTACCCCCTGGAGACGCTCACCCGCTTCGTGCCCGACGAGATCGCGTCCGACCTCGGCGGCCAGCTCCAGGCGCGCCTCCACTGGGACGGCCAGCACCCCAGGGCGCCGAGCGGCCGGGTCGCGCTCAGCGGAGGGCGAGCGACGCTCACCACCCTCGGCGAGCCGATGCGCAACCTCGACCTGCTGCTCGTCGCGCAGGACTCCTCCGTACGCATCGACCACGTGGACTTCGAGCTCGGCCGGGGGCGGCTGCACGCCGACGGCGCCGCCACGCTCCACGACGATCGCGTCGCGCTCGAGCTGCACGGCCGCGCCCGCACCCTGCCCGGGGTGCTCTCGGGCTACACCTGGGCCTGGCTCGACGGGAGCGTGGCCTTCACCATGGACTTCCGCGACGAAGGGGCGCGGGGACGCATCGAGGTCGAGCAGCTCTCGGCGCTGGTGCAGGACCAGCCCTCCAACAACCTGCAGCCGCTCGGCGCGGACCCGAGCGTCTTCATCGTGGGCCGCACGGAGCTCGCCCAGCCCGGCGGCGCCAGCACCTACCCCATCGAGCTCGAGATCCACTCCCAGACGCCCGTCTGGGCGCGCCGCTCGGACTTCGCCATCGCGGTCCGCACGGACCTGCGCCTCCGCTACGACCGCTCAGGGACCGCGCTCGCGGGCACCATCCACCAGGCGAGCAACCAGTCCTGGTACTCGATCTTCGGCAAGCAGTTCGACCTCGACCGGGTGCGCATCACCTTCGACGGCAACCTCGCGATGAACCCCGAGCTCGACATCGCCGCGCACCACAACTCCCCGGGCGCGGGCCGCATCACCGTGTCCGTCACCGGCCGCCTCCAGCGCCCGAGCATCGTGCTCGCCTCGGAGAGCTACCCCGCCGCCAGCCAGGCGGAGATCCTCGCCATGATCGCGCTCGGCCGCCGCTCGCCCGCCGCGACCTCGTCGAGCACCGACTTCGCCGCGCAGTTCGCGCAGGCCGTCGTCTCCCTGGTCTCGGGCATCGTCGCCAGCGGCATCTCCCGGGAGTTCTCCTTCCTCCCGACGATCATCGCCGAGCCCACCACCACGGGCGCCGGGAGCCGCTACGGCGCGGGCGTCAACCTCTCCCCGAGGCTCTACCTCCAGGCGACCTACTCCGCCGCGGGCAGCTCCACCTCGCAGGGCACCGGGAGCAGCAACCTGTCCGCGGAGTTCCGGCTGCTGCTGGAGTACGCCGTCAGCGAGGCGATCACCTTCGCGGCGAGCGGCAGCAGCCGCGGCGCCGGCGCGGTCGACGTCTTCTGGTCACCGTGAGCGCGGCGACGCGTAGGGCACGCCCGCCGCGTCGAGCACCCGCCGCAGCCCCAGCAGCAGCAGCAGGTTGCGCACGTTGTACCCGTAGCGAAGCCCCTCCGCGGTGAACACCGCCGCGCGCGTGTCGCCGTGGTCGACGAAGACCGACGGGTGCACCAGGTCGTCGGAGATGCCCTCGGAGGGCAGCGACGCCATCGCGGCGTGGTAGTCGATGAGCGGCAGGTGCCTCGCGGCGGCCAGCGCGCGGATGCGGCCGTTGATGGCCCGCGCCTCGGCCCGCGCCGCGTCGCTCCCGTGGTGCTCGGGGATCGTGCTCAGCAGCGTCACCACCCCCCGGCGCTCCACCCGGTCGACGATCTGCGAGAGGTTGGCCGCGAGCGTCCCGGCGCTCGACCGCTCGGCGTCGTTGGTGCCGACCATCAGCACCGTGAAGGCCCCGCGCATCACCTGCAGCTCGCGCTCGACCGGGCAGCGGTCGCCGCCCTCCAGGAGCTGGCTCGACTCCCAGCCCGCGGTCGCCGCCGCGCTCCCTCGGGTGAAGGAGTTCTCGTCCGGGCCCTGCAGCGTCCGTCGACGGAACCAGGCGATCACGGGCTCGAGCTCGGTGAACGCCCCGAGCTCGTACCAGCCGTGGCCGATGTCCTGCGCGAAGCTGCCCGACTCGGTGATGCTGTCGCCGAGCTTGCTGAATACGTCGGGGCGTAAGCCCGCGGCCGCGCCTCGCGCGAAGAGCTCGCGGACGTGCGCCCGCGTCGGGGCGTCGAGCGCGGGGACGAAGCGCTCCCAAGCCTCCGCCCGGCGAGGCTCCGCCGGCGGGTCTGCCACCGCCGAGGGCTCGACCGCTCCCAGGTCCGCGGTCGGGACCACGGCCGCCCGGGTCGCCCGGGCGCGATCAGGCGCCGCCTCGGAGCGCGGCGGACGGGTGCACCCGAGCAGCCCGAAGGCCACGCAACACCAGACCAGACGTGCGCGCACGCTCAGCCGATCTCCCTGCCCGCGGCCTCGGCGATCTCCTGGGCCATCCGCTGGATGGTCGCCTCGTCGGGCCCCTCGATCATCACCCGCAGCTTGGGCTCGGTGCCCGACCAGCGAACGAGCACCCTCCCCTCGGACCCGAGGGCCTTCTCGACGGACTTCACGAGGGCGCGCGTCGTCGGCATGTCCTCCAGCGGCCGCCGCGCCTTGAGGGTGGTGTTCACCAGCACCTGCGGAACCCGCTGCATGGCCCCGGCGACCAGCTCGCTCAGGGGCCGCTCGGAGGTCACCATCGCGGCGGTGACCTGCATCGCGGCGATGAGCCCGTCGCCGGTGGTCGCGTGGTCGAGGAACACCAGGTGCCCCGACTGCTCGCCGCCGAAGTTGTACCCGCTGGCGCGCATGGCCTCGACGACGTAGCGGTCGCCGACGGCGGTGCGCACGAGCGAGACCTTCATGGCCGCGAGGGCGCGCTCGAGCCCGAGGTTGGACATCACCGTCGCGACGACCGTGTCCTTGGCGAGCGATCCCTGCTGCTGCATCCGCCGGGCGCAGATGGACATGATCGCGTCGCCGTCGACGACCTGGCCCTTCTCGTCGACGACGATCAGGCGGTCGGCGTCGCCGTCGAGGGCGATGCCGAGGTGGGCCTTGCGGCGGATGACCTCCGCCGCGAGCGTCTCCGGGAAGAGCGCGCCGTGGCGGTCGTTGATGTTGCGGCCGTTGGGCTTCACGCCGATGGCGGTCACCGCGGCGCCCAGCTCGGAGAAGACCAGCGGTGCCACGCGGTAGGCCGCGCCGTGGGCGCCGTCGACCACCACGCGCAGCCCGTCGAGGCGCAGCGCCCTGGGGAAGGTGCCCTTGACGTAGGTGATGTAGCGCCCTCGGGAGTCTTCGATCTTCTCCGCGCGGCCGACGCCGAGGTCGGTGCGCCGCCCGGTCATGAGCCGGGGGTCGTCCATGAGCGCCTCGATCTCCGCCTCCGCGGCGTCGGGGAGCTTGAACCCGTCGGCGCCGAACAGCTTGATGCCGTTGTCCATGTACGGGTTGTGCGAGGCCGAGATGACCACCCCCGCGTCGGCGCGCATCGACTGCACGATGTAGGCGATGGCCGGCGTCGGGAGCGGCCCGGTGAGCAGCACCCGCCCGCCCTGCGCGCAGACGCCCGCGGCGAGCGCGGTCTCGAGCATGTAGCCCGAGAGGCGCGTGTCCTTGCCGATCACGATGCGCGCGGCGCGCCCGCCCCGGGACGACCACCAGGTCATCGCGGCGCCGACGCGGAGCGCGATCTCCGGCGTCATCGGGTATTCGTTGGCGACACCGCGGATGCCGTCGGTGCCGAAGAGCTTGCGAGTCGCGGGCGATGAAGCCTCGCCTGCGGAGCGGTGTGACCTGACCATCGCGCGGACCTTACCGCAGGAGCGAGGCGCCGGGGTGACGACGAGCGCTCAAGGCTCGCGAGTCGGCACCAGCAGCACCTGCGGCGGCTCGACCACCGCCGTCAGGCCCTCGCGCAGCGTCACGGTCTGCACCCTCACCTCGGTCGCCACGCGAATCGGGGTCGTGTCCGGCGCCGTCGCGACCGGGACGATCTGCGAGGGCAGCAGCTCGGACAGGAGCTCCGGGTCGCCGGTGACCACCACGGCCACCACCGGCGGCCGCGCCTCGAGGCGCGGAGCCCCCCGGGCGAGGCCGCGCACGGTCACCGGCAGCCGCTCGAAGCGCCGCTCGCCGATGAGCGGCTCGACCTCGAAGGTCACGCGCACCTGCGCCATGCTGTAGTCGATGCCGTCGCGAGGAGCCTCGAGCGGCACCCGTCGCTCGTAGCGCCCGGGCGACAGTCCCGACGCGTCGACCGCGACGGTGTGGACCACGTCCCGGGCCTCGAGCGCCAGCGAGGGGCCGCGCGCCTGCACCCGCTCGGGCTCCACGGTCACCGCGGCGATGTGCGACCGCGGCGCGGTGTTTCCGACCACGCTCGCGCGCACCGCGAGCGGCCGGGTGACCAGCGCGTCCCAGCGAAGGTCGATGCTCTGGGGGGTGAAGCCCACGAAGTCGACGCCCGCGGGCAGGTTGACCAGCGACCGGTCGAGGTAGACCCGCCGACGCCGCCCGTCGCGGAGGTCGAGCTGCACGGGACCCATCTCGTCGCCCCGCAGCGGCGCGACCACCGAGGGCGTGCCCCGCACCGTCAGCCGGACGCGCTCGGGCAGCGGCGTGATCAGCACCGAGTTGCCCGCGTACGCCGCCGGCAGCACCGCGGTGATCGGGACGTCGACGCTGCGCTGCACCGCCCCGGCGCCTCGGAAGACCATGAAGAGGGTCACGGAGATCGCCAGCGAGGCGAACTTGTATCCGAAGTTCTCCAGCACCAGGGCGCGCGCCGCGGCGAGTCGCGAGCCGAGGTTCATCGCTCGTCTCCGCCCGCGCGGGGGCCCTGCTCGCCCTCGCCCTTGGGCACGGGTCGCACGCCCGATCGCGGCGGCGGCGGCGGGGGCCGGCGGGAGGTGCGCCCCTCTCGTTCGGCCTGCCCGGCCTCGCGGAGCAGCGCCGCGGCCTGGCGCTTGGAGTAGAGCACGCCGTAGAGGGCCTGCCGGGCGGTCTTGGTGTCGAGGCCGCGCACGATGTTGCCGTTGAAGCAGAGGGAGATCTCGCCGCGCTCCTCGCTCACGACCACCACCGCCGCGTCGGTCTCCTCGGAGATGCCGAGCGCCGCGCGGTGGCGGGTGCCGAGCTGCCGGTCGAGGGTGCCGCTGCTGGTGAGCGGGAGCACCGCGCCCGCGGCGGCGATGCGCCCGTTGCGGATGATCACCGCGCCGTCGTGCAGGGGGTTGTCCTGGCTCGGGAGGAAGACCGTGAACAGCAGCGCCGTGGAGAGCTCGGCGTCGATGAAGGTGCACTGCGAGACGAAGTCATCGACGCTCGCGTCGCGCTCGAAGACGAAGAGCGCGCCGATGTGCCGCGCCGCGAGCCCCTCCGCGGCGGCGATGACCTCCTCCACGGCGGGCGCGTCGACGGGCTTGCGCCACCGGAGGAAGAAGGGCCGGTCGCCCACGCGCATCAGCGCGCGCCGGATGTCGGCCTGGAAGATCACCACCACGAACACCAGGAAGGACGTGAGCGAGCGGTCGAGCAGGGTGAAGGTGGTGATGAGCTCGAGGCGCTGGGAGATGGCGTAGACCACCGCGATCAGCAGCAGCCCCTGCCCCACCTGCGCCGCGCGCGTGCCTCGGACCAGCAGCAGGATGCGGTAGATGGCGTAGGCCACCACGGTGATGTCGACGGCGTCACGCAGGAGCTCGAGCGGCGCGCGGCGGAGCAGCACCTGCAGCCACTCATCGCGCAAGGTCGCCTCCGCTCCGGAGCGCGATGGCGTGGGCGACCCTCGCCGCCTGTCGCATCACCCCGACGTCGTGCACCCGCAGGATCTCCGCGCCCTGAGACACCGAGAGGGCCACCACCGCGGCGGTGCCCCCGAGGCGGTCGACCGCGGCGGAGTCGTCCCTCGCCCACCCCGGGGGATGGGCCTCGTCGGCGACGAGGAAGCTCTTGCGCGAGGCGCCCACGCACACAGGGTATCCGAGGGCCCGCAGCGCCGCGAGGTCTGCGAGCAGCGCGAGCGAGTGGGCGGCGGTCTTCGCGAAGCCGAGGCCCGGGTCGAGCACCAGCCGCTCCGGGGCGACCCCTGCGGCGAGCACCCGGCCGACGTAGGACTGAAGCTCGGCGCAGACCTCGGCGACGACGTCGCCGTATCGGGCGAGCGAGCGCATGGTCGCCGGGACGCCCCGGGCGTGCATCGCGACATACATGGCGCTGTATTCTGCGGCGACGGCGCCGAGCGCCTCCGGGGCGTCGCCGGTGGCGACGTCGTTGAGGATGCTCGCTCCCGCCGAGAGGGCCTCGCGGGCCACGGCGGACTTGGTCGTGTCGATGGAGACGGGCTGCGCGAAGCGCGCGGCGAGCGCCTCGATGACCGGGATGACCCGAGCCAGCTCCTCCTCCGCGGAGACCGGCGGAGCCCCGGGGCGGGTGCTCTCTCCGCCCACGTCGATGGCGTCGACCCCCTCGGCGACCATCGCGGCGGCGCGGTCGACGGCCGCGCCCACCCCGGCGTAGCGCCCGCCGTCCGAGAAGGAGTCGGGCGTGACGTTGAGGACGCCGAGGAGGTACGGGCGGGACCAGTCCCAGGTGGTGCTTCGGAGCTGGACGGGAGGGCGCGACATACGTCGTCGGGTCAACACCGCGGAGGAGAACCGGAAGGGGGACGAGGAGGGGTCAGGCGCCGGAGGGCACGCCTCGCGGAGGGGGGAAGATGCTGGTGACCTTGGCGGGCCGGCCGGCGTTGTCCTTGCGCTCACGACGCTCGGACCACGAGGGGATCACCGGGCGGGCGCGCGCGGGGAGCGGGCGCCCCTCGAAGCAGGCCAGGATCTCCTCGGCGTCGAGGGTCTCGCGGTCGAGCAGCGCGTGCGCGAGCCGCTCGAGGGCGTCGCGGTGCTCGGTGAGCACGGCGCGTGTGCGGTTCTGCTGCTCGCGGATGATGCGCCGCACTTCGGAGTCGATCTCGACCGCGGTCTGCTCGCTGTACTCGCGGCCGGCGCCGCCGAAGTCGCGGCCGACGAAGGGCTGGTCTTCGCTCTCGCCGTGGAAGACCGGGCCGATCTTCTCGCTCATGCCGAAGTCGCAGACCATCCGGCGGGCGAGCCTCGTCGCGCGCTTGATGTCATCCGAGGCGCCGGTGGTGACCTTCTTGAAGGTCAGCTCCTCGGCGACGCGGCCGCCCAGCATCATCGCGATGCGGGCCAGGGCCTGGTCTTCGGTCATGGTGTAGCGGTCTTCGACCGGCAGGCTCATGGTCACGCCGAGCGCCGGGCCGCGCGGGATGATCGTGACCTTGTGCACCGGGTCGTTGCCCTCGACGAAGTGCGAGGTGACCGCGTGGCCGGCCTCGTGCCACGCCGTGGTCTCCTTCTCCTCGTCGCTCATCACCATGTTGCGACGCGCCACGCCCATCAGGACCTTGTCCTTGGCGAGCTCGACGTCGATCATCGAGACCACGTCCTTGTCCTGACGGGCGGCGAGCAGCGCCGCCTCGTTGATGAGGTTCTCCAGCTCGGCGCCCGCGAAGCCCGGGGTGGAGCGCGCGATGATCGCGAGGTCGACGTCCGGCGCCAGCGGCACCTTGCGGGTGTGCACCCGAAGGATCTCCTCGCGGCCCCGCACGTCGGGGCGCGGCACGGTGATGCGTCGGTCGAAGCGCCCGGGGCGCAGGATGGCCGGGTCGAGCACGTCGGGGCGGTTGGTGGCCGCGATGATGATCACGCCCTCGTTGGCGTCGAAGCCGTCCATCTCCACCAGGAGCTGGTTGAGGGTCTGCTCGCGCTCGTCGTGACCGCCGCCCATGCCCGCGCCGCGGTGGCGACCGACGGCGTCGATCTCGTCGATGAAGATGATGCAGGGCGCGTTCTTCTTGCCCTGCTCGAAGAGGTCGCGCACCCGGGAGGCGCCGACGCCCACGAACATCTCGACGAAGTCCGAGCCCGAGATGGTGAAGAAGGGCACGCCCGCCTCGCCGGCGATGGCGCGCGCCAGCAGCGTCTTGCCGGTGCCGGGAGCGCCCGCGAGCAGCACGCCCTTGGGGATGCGACCGCCCAGCCGGCGGAACTTCTTCGGGTCCTTGAGGAAGGCGATGATCTCCTCGACCTCGTCCTTGGCCTCCTCGATGCCTGCCACGTCCGCGAAGGTCACGCGGTTGTTGCCGTCGTTGACGAGGCGGGCGCGGGACTTCCCGAAGCTCATCGCCTTGCCGCCGCCGGACTGGAGCTGGCGCATGAAGAACACGAACATCGCGAAGAGGAAGACCATCGGCAGCCAGGTCACCAGCACGTTGGTGAGCAGCCCGGAGCCCTCGTCCTTCTCGTTCTGCACCCGGATAGGGTGCTGCGGGTCGGAGCTCGCCAGGATCTCCCGCTGCAGGTCCCAGTTCGCCGGCGCGAGGGTCTCGCGCACCTCGACGGTGCCGTTGGGGAGCTGACGCCGGTAGGTGATGTCCCGCTCCTTCAAGCGAACATCGACGACGTGGTGTTGCCGCACGTCGTTCATGAACTCGCTGAAGGCCACCTCATGGGATGTCTGAGCCCCCATGAAGACCTTCCAGAGAAGAAGGAACATCACGGCGAGGAAACCCCACAGCAGCAGGGTCTTGTGCGATTGCTTCACGATCACCTCTTGTAAATTGTGACGGTCAGCCTACATCGCAAATCCCTGGACGCCAGCGGTCTCAGGGCATTTTCCAGACCGTCACGGGAATTCTCACACGCCTCGGAGCGCGCGACGACGGAGCAGCACCTTGCCCGAGCGTGCGTCCAACGTGGCCGTAGCGCCATGGAGCACCAGGGCCTCCGCCCTCGCGAGGTCTCGCGGGTGGAGCACCGCGCGGACGAGGGCGCGCGCGTCGTGTCGAAGGTGCGAAGGGTCCGCCGCCGCACACACCGCGCGCAGGGCCGCCCTCGCGACCCACGGGCCCCGCGGCCCCAGCAGCGACTCGGCGTCGAGCTCCAGCTGCTCGGCGGTGGGCGCCAGCGAGCTCGCCTTCACCAGGGCCTCGGCGTCCCGGGCGAACATGCGCTGGATGCGTCGAGACTCACGGCCGAGGCCCGCGAGCGCCGCCGAGGAGCCCGGGGTGAGCGCCCGCAGCCGCGGCAGGATCGTCGCCTCCAGCGCCGGCAGGAGGCGGTCTCGCTGGGGGTCGGGGAGCTCGGGCGGAGAGGTGGGCAGCTCGACGCCCAGGAGCGCGGCCAGCGACGCCGCCTCGGATCGCTCGAGGGCCAGCAGCGGCCTCACCACGCCGCCGGAGACGCGCGGAGCGAGCCCCCGAATGGCCGTCATCCCCCGGCCGCGCAGCAGCTCCCAGAGCACGCGCGCGGCGTCGTCGTCGCGCGTGGGGGCCAGCGCGATGCGGGTGTGCCCCTGCTCCGTCGCAAGCTTTCGGAGCTCGTCGAGCACCCGCACCCGACGGCCCTTCGCGGCCGGTCGCACGGCGTGGAAGGTCAGCCCGAGCTGACGCGCGAGTCGCCCGAGGTCGGCCACCTGCTCGGCGTCGTCGGACTCCTCGTCGAGCCTTCGCTCGACGGCGGCCACGGCGATCTGCCCGAGGCCCAGCGAGGCCCTCGCGTGGGTGAGCAGCCCCAGCAGGCCGAGGCTCGCGGAGTCCGTTCCCATGCCGACCAGCACCCGGTCGCCCGGAGAGAAGAGGCGCTGCCGCGAGGCGAACGCGATGGCCCGCCGCAGCGCGAGCTCGACCCCCGTGGCGTAGCCGCTCACAGGAGCTCGAAGTCCTTGCAGAAGGTTCCGTCGCCAGGGGCCTCGGGGGCGAAGGCGGCGTCGCGGTGCATGGCGTTGGGATAGCCGTTGGCGCAGCGTCCGGTCTCGGCCACGAAGAACACGCAGTCCTCGCAGGCGTGCCGAAGCGCGTAACGCGCCCGCTCTGCATCGAACTCCCGACCTACGATGAATCGCACCGTCGGAAGCTACCGCCCCGAGCCGGCCCGGGCGAGCGTCGCGACGACCTCCACCAGCGCCGTCTGCGGGAACATCTCGAAGGCCGTGAGCCGGGCGACCGAATACTTCGCCGAGAGGGTCAGCAGGTCGCGCCCGAGGCTCTCCGGGTCGCACGACACGTAGACCACCCGCCGCACCGGCGACGAGGTCAGCAGCGCGCAGGCATCCTTCGCCCCGGAGCGGGGCGGGTCGAGCACCACCACGTCGGCCTTCCACGGCTTCGTGCGCGACTCGACGGCCTCCTGGTGGACCTTCACGTTCGCCAGCCCTCGTGCGGCGACGTTGTGCCTCAGCGCCTCGATGGCGTCGCGGTCGGACTCCACCGCGGTCACCGTCCTCGCGCTGCGCGCCAGACGCACCGTGAGGTTGCCCGCGCCCGCGTACAGCTCCACCACCGCGCGGTCCGCCGGCTGGGCCTCCTCGTCGACGTAGGCCGCGAGCGAGGCGTTGAGCGATCCGTGCGCCTGACCGAAGCCACCGATGCCAGCGCGCAGCGGCAGCCCGTCGCCGCCGACCTGCACCGGGCTCGGGTCTCCCTCCAGCGCGGGAGCCGTCGCGCCCGGCGACCACAGCGCGACCCCGGCGAAGCCCCTGGCCAGCAGCGCTCGCCCCACCGCGTAGCCGCGCTCATCGAGCGGGCGCTCGGGCCGGAGGCTCGCCACGGGGCGACCGCCGTCGCCCAGCGCGAGCGAGACCTCCCCGCGACCGCCCAGCGCCGTGACCGCCTCACGGAGCGCGGGCATCGCCGCGTCGAGCGCGGGCACCAGCACGGGGCACCCGGCGAGGTCGACGACGTTGCTGGAGCGCCTGCCCAGGAAGCCGAGGTAGGTGTGCTTGCCCGGGGTGATCCAGTGGAGCCGGGCGCGGGTGCGGTATCCGTACGCGACGTCGCTCGGGACGTACCCGATGGGCACGGCGCGCAGCGCAGGGGGGAGAGCGCGCCGGATGCGATCGAGGCGAGCGGCCTGCTGCACCGCGGGCGAGGCGTGCTGCCAGGTGCACCCGCCGCAGCGCCCGAAGGCCTCGCAGCCGGGCTGCACCCTCCCGTCGGACTCCGACTCCCTCGCCGTGGGCACCCAGGCCCCGCCCTCGCGGCGTACGAGCCAGCGCTCCCCGGGGAGCGTGTTCTCGAGCCGTACCAGCGCGTCGCCGATGCGAGCGACGCCGTCGCCCGAGGCCGTGAGCGCGTCGATGGTGACGATCTGTTCTTTCATTGGAATCGCTGTGCAGGGCGGCCGCGGACGAAATAGAAGCGGAAGAATCCCTCGAACTCTCCGTAGCTGTCGGAGAGCACCCTCGGCTCACGGATGGCCGGTCCGATGGGGTCTCGCGAGGGGTTGGTGTCGCGCACCGGGCGCGGGTCGCGGAGCTCGACGGAGAACTGCGTGACCTCCGTCAGGCGGAGCGTCGCGTCGGCGTTGGGGTCGCCTCGGTAGATCGCGCTGAAGATCACGTACCCGCTCATCGCCTCGAGGGCCACCGTCGGGGCGTAGCGCGCGATGTTGATGCGCCCGCACGAGGCGTTGGGGCGGAAGGTCGCCTGCACCGGCGCCACGCCCGCGGGCCCCACCGGGATGCGCTCGTTGAGGTGCGCCGCGACGTAGGAGGTGTCGTTGATGCGCCACGCGAACTCGTCGCTGAACTCCGCCGTCTCGCCCCCTCGGGCCACGCGGATGACGAGGCTGCCGTCGTGGAAGTCGCCGCCGAAGAAGGTCGGCCTCAGGTCGAAGAGCTCGGTCGACACCTCGCACAGCTCGATGTGCAGCGGGCCGCGGACCTCCCCGACCCCCTCGCCCACGCTGCATCCCGCGAGCGCCACCAGCCCCAGTGCGTGCATCTTCACGACGCGACCTCCGAGATCCATCCCCCGCCGACGACCCGATCGCCCACGTAGAGAACCGCAGCCTGACCCGGCGCCACGCCCCGCTGCGGGGCCTCGAAGCGCAGCCGGGCCGTGGACCCGCCGTCGTGCTCCAGCGCCGCGTCGACCCCCTGGTGGCGGTACCGGATGCGCGCCCTCACCCGCTCGGGCCGCGCCTCGCAGAGCCAGCGGAAGCCCTCCAGCGTCGCTCCCCCGCCGCGCGTCTCGGCGTCGTCGCCCACGATCACCGCCGAGCGCTCGGGCACGATCTTCAGCACATATCGGGGCCTGCCGCCCGCGCCGAGACCCTTGCGCTGCCCCGGCGTGAAGGCGTGCACGCCGTCGTGCTGACCCACCACCTCCCCGCCCACGGTCTCGATGGTGCCGGGCCGGGCGTTCGATGCGCCGTGCCTCGCCATGAAGGCCGGGTACGCCTCGCCTTCGAGGAAGCACAGGTCCACCGAGTCGGGCTTGTCGGCGTTGGCGAGCCCCGCCTCCGCCGCGAGGGCGCGCACCTCGGGCTTCGACATCCCGCCGAGCGGGAGGTGCAGCCGACGAAGGGCCTCCATCGGGGCGGCCCAGAGGAAGTACGACTGGTCCTTCGAGGAGTCGGCGCCGGCGCGCAGGTCGACGCCCTCCCCGTCGGTCGAGAGCCTCGCGTAGTGCCCCGTCGCCACCGCCTCGGCGCCCAGCTTCGATGCGATCTCCCAGAGCGGACCGAGCTTCACCGACTCGTTGCAGCGCACGCACGGGCTCGGCGTGCGGCCCGCGGCGTAGTCCTCCACGAAGCGGTCGACCACCTTCTCGCGGAAGAGCGAGCGGCGGTCGAAGGTGTAGTGCGCGATGCCCAGGGCCTCGCAGACGCGGGCGGCGTCGTACTGGTCCTCCGGGGCGCAGCAGCGGCCCTGGTGCCCCTCGCGGACGTAGTCCCACAGGTGCAGCGTGACCCCGATGACCTCCCAGCCCTCACGGTGGAGCATCGCCGCCGCCGCGGACGAGTCCACCCCGCCGCTCATTCCCACCACGATGCGCCGCGCCATCAGAAGCCCATGAACCGCCGGGCCGCCTGCTCGACCAGCGACGACCACTGCCCGATGGTGAGCACCGTGAGCGCGATGACCAGCACCATCATGGCGTCGATGAAGTACGACATCGACGGCGTGACGCCGCCCAGCTCTTCGGGAGCCTGACCGGGGGAGCGGTAGGGGCCCCCGAGGTGACTCTCGCCGTGTCGCTGGCCTCGATGGAACATCTGCCCCACATCATGCCGCACGTGGGCGCCCGGAGCGAGCGCGGTCTCGCTCAGCCCGGAGCGAGGCACGAGCGGAGCCCCTGCTCCAGCGAGGTCTGCGGCACGAAGCCGAGGCCCTCCACGATGCGCACGATCGAGGCCTGGCTGTGACGGATGTCACCCGCCCGCTCCGGGGCGTGCACGATCGCCGAGCGGCTGCCGGTCACCCGCACGATGGTCTGGGCGAGCTCGTTGATGGTGATGCGCCCGCCCTGGGCGACGTTGAAGACCTCCCCGCGGCCCGCCCGCTCGGAGGTCGCCGCCAGCAGGTTGGCCCCCACCACGTCGCCCACGTAGACGAAGTCCCGGGTCTGCTCGCCGTCGCCGAAGATGGTGATGTCCGAGCCCGCGAGCGCCCGCTCGATGAAGATCGGAACCGCCGCCGCATAGACGCTGCGAGGGTCCTGCCGCGGGCCGAAGACGTTGAAGTAGCGGAGGCTCACGGTAGGCACGCCGTGGGCCTCGGCATACATCTTCAGGTAATACTCCCCGTCGAGCTTGGTGATGCCGTAGGGCGACTTCGGGGCCGGGGTCATGTCCTCGGTCTTGGGGCTCCGGGGGTCGTCGCCGTAGACCGCGGCGCTGCTGGAGAAGACCACCCGCGACACGCCCGCGGCCTTCGCGGCGTCGAGCACGTTGAGCGTCCCGTGGACGTTGATCTCCACGCACTCCCGCGGGTGCTCCATCGACTCCGGCACGCTCACCTGCGCGGCCAGGTGGTGCACCACCGAGCAGCCCTCCATCGCGCGCTTCACCGTCGCCGGGTCGGTGATGCTCCCCTCGATGAAGGTGAGGCCGCCCTCCGCGGGAATGTGCGAGAGGTTCTCCCGCTTGCCCGTGCGAAGACTGTCGAGCACCACCACCTCCGCGCCGCGCCTGCGCCACGCCGTCGCCACGTGATGTCCGATGAACCCCGCTCCCCCGGTGACAAGAACCTTGCTCATGCCGCGCATTCCCACACCCTCGAACGCCCCGGTCAAGGATCATTCCAGGCGCCCGACTCTCCCGCCTCGGCGAACGGTAGAGTGCGGTCGATGAGCGGCTCCACCCTGGTGATCGGCGCGGGCACCAACCTCGGCGGCCGACGCTCGATCCTCCGCGCGGCCCGCGACCTCGTGGCCCATCGCTTCGGGGTCGCCGACCTGCGCGTCGCGCCGGTCTGGGAGACCGCCCCGATGGGTCCTCCGCAGCCCGACTACCTCAACACCGCCTTCGCGCTCGACTTCGACGGCAGCCTCGCCGCGGCGCTCGATCTCTGCCTCGACATCGAGCGCGCCCTCGGCCGCGAGCGCCGTGAGCGCTGGGGGGCGCGCACCCTCGACCTCGACCTGCTCTGGCACGCGTCCCTGTCCTGCGACGGGGCCGGGCTCACGGTGCCCCACCAGGGGCTGCGAGAGCGCACCTTCGCGCTCGATCCGCTGCTCGCGCTCGTGCCCGACGCGGTCGACCCGAGGGACGGCACCTCGCTCGCGGCGGTGCGAAGCGCCCTGCCCGTGGCCGGTCCACCGACCCTGCTCGGGGAGGGCTTCGAGGCGCTCCCCGGCGATCGTGCCGACGCGCTCGCCGCCGCGGCGGAGCAGGTCGGCGCGGTGAACGAAGGCTCGCGGACCGCGGCGCCGTCGACGTCGGTGAAGCTCGAGCTCTCCTGGGCCGACGGGCTCCGCGACGACGAGAGGCTGCGCGCCTGGGTGGCGTCGGTGACCGAGGCCCTCGACGCCCGGCGCCTCGTGCTGCGCCGCGCCGCGGTGATCGAGGACTCCGAGCGCCTCACCCGCGCGCTGCTCTTCGGCGAGGCGCGGAGCCCCGTCACGCGTCGACGTTGACAACACCCCGCCCTCTGCAGAACACACCGTCTCCGTGGCAATCGTCGAATCGCTGATGGACCTCGTGGGCGCGACCAGCGCCCTTCGGCTGCGGAAGATCCCTGCGCCCGGCGGCGCCGAGGTCTGGGTGAAGCTCGAACAGCAGAACCCCGGCGGCTCGGTGAAGGACCGCATCGCCGTCGCCATGCTCGACGACGCCCTCGCCCGCGGGGCGATCGCTCGCGGCGGCACCGTGGTCGAGCCGACCAGCGGCAACACGGGCATCGGCCTCGCGCTCGCCTGCAAGGCCCGCGGGCTGCGGCTCGTGATCACCATGCCCGAGAGCATGTCGCTCGAGCGCCGCGCGCTCCTCAAGGCCTACGGCGCCGAGGTGGTGCTCACGCCCGAAGCCCAGCAGCTCGACGGCGCCATCGCTCGCGCCCGGGACATCGTGGCCAGCACCCCCGGGGCCTTCATGCCCGAGCAGTTCGACAACCCCGCCAACCCCGCGGTGCACGAGGCGACCACCGGCGAGGAGATCGCCGCCGCCTTTCCCCGCGTCGACGCCTTCGTCGCGGCCGTGGGCACCGGTGGCACCATCACCGGCGTCGGTCGCGCCCTGCGGAAGAGAGGATCGCCCGTGAAGGTGGTCGCGGTGGAGCCCGAGGCCTGCGCCACCATCTCGCGCGGAGAGCGGGGGCCGACGAAGATCCAGGGCATCGCGGCGGGCTTCGTTCCGAGCAACTACGACCCCGGCGTGGTCGACGCGGTGGAGACGGTCTCCGACGAGGACGCCTGGCGGATGAAGCAGCGCCTCGCCCGCGAGGAGGGCCTGCTGGTGGGCATCTCCTCGGGGGCCAACGTCTTCGCGGCGTGCAGGCTGGCCGAGACGCTGCCCCCGGAGGCCGTGGTGGTCACGGTGCTCTGCGACACCGGCGAGCGGTACTTCTCGCTCGACACCTACTTCGCCCAGGACGCCTCCGTAGGATGAGCCCGATCGTGGCCGTGGTCGGCGTCGGGGGCCTCGGGTGCCCGGCGGCCCTCGCGCTCGCCGAGGCGGGCGTGGCGCTCAGGCTCATCGACGAGGACTCCGTCGAGCGATCCAACCTGCATCGGCAGGTGCTCTTCACGGACGCGGACGTCGGGCGGCGGAAGGTGGAGGCCGCCCGGGATGCCCTGGCGAGGATCGCTCCCGGGGCGCGGGTGGAGGCGAGAGCGGAGCACCTGGTGCCGGAGAGCGCGGAGGAGCTGCTGCGCGGGGTGTCGGCGATCGTCGAGGGGAGCGACAACCTGCCGACGAAGTTCCTGACGGCGGACGCGGCGGCGGGGCTGCGGGTGCCGGTGGTCCACGGGGCGTGCGTCGCGTGGCACGGCACGGTGCTGCCGGTGTCCTGGGGCGACGGCGCCTGCTACCGCTGCGTCTTCGAGGAGCTGCCCGACGAGGAGATGACCAACTGCGCCATCGCCGGGGTGTACGGCCCCGTCACCTCGGTCATCGGCGCGCTGATGGCCGCCGACGCGCTGCGGCTGCTCCGAGGCGACCGCTCCACGGCGGGCAACCTTGCGCGCTACGACGGCTGGCGCCAGACGTTCCGGAGCACGCGCTTCCCCCGCCGGAGCGCCTGTCCGCTGTGCGGCGACCGCTGAGAGTTCCACTGGACCTACCGGTGTTTTCAGTTTATTGAACGCGCGGGCGACGCGCCCTCAAGGAGGCTCTCGATGGCGATCACGGTGCGGGTTCCGACGCAGCTTCGGACCCTGACGGCGGGCAAGGAAGAGGTCAGTGGTACGGGCGCTACGGTGGGTGAGCTCATCGACCACCTGGAGGGCGCGCACCCCGGCATCAAGGACCGGCTGCTCGACGCCAAGGGCATCCGCCGCTTCGTGAACCTCTATCTCAATGAAGACGACGTTCGCTTTCTTGACGGGCTCAACACCCCCGTGAAGGACACCGACACGCTGACCATCGTCCCGGCGATCGCGGGCGGATGAGCGACGCGCCCGTCGACTACGCGCGCTTCGGCCGGCAGATCGCGCTGCCCGAGCTCGGCCCCGACGGGCAGCGACGGCTCGGCGCGACCGCGGTGCGCTTCGTCCCGGGCAGCGCGCTGCTGGCCGAGACGCACCGACGCGCGGGCGGACGGGTCTCGGACGACGCGGCGATCGCGGTGACGGTGCCGGACGCGTCGAGCCGGGCGGTGGCGGCGTGGGCGAGCATCGAGGCGGCGCGGCGCGTCCTGGGCGAAGGGCCGAGGGCGATGCCGGAGGGACTCCTGGCGCGGTTGAGCGGCTGATGCTTCGTCCGAAGAGACTCGACTCCATCCTCGACGCGGTGGGCAACACGCCCCTCCTCCGGCTGCGCGCCCTGGAGCGCGACACGCCCGGCGTGGAGATCTACGCCAAGATGGAGTTCCAGAACCCTGGCGGCTCGGTGAAGGACCGGGCGGCCCGGCAGATCTTCACCGACGCCCTCCGCCGCGGCGACCTCACCCGCGACAAGGTGCTGATCGACTCCACCTCGGGCAACACCGGCGTGGCGTACTCGCTGGTGGGCGCCGCGCTCGGCTACCGCGTCACGCTGGTGATGCCCTCCAACGTGTCCCAGGCGCGCAAGGACATCACCCGCGCCTTCGGCACCGAGATCATCTTCTCCGACCCGCTGGAGGGCAGCGACGGCGCGATTCGCCTCGCCCGCAAGCTCGTCGCGGAGAGCCCCGACCGGTACTACTACCCCGACCAGTACTCCAACCCGAGCAACCCGGGCGCGCACTACCTCACCACCGGGGTGGAGATCCTCGCCGACGTGGGCGACCGCATCACCCACTTCGTCACGGGCCTCGGGACCACCGGCACGATGATGGGCACCACCCGTCGGCTGAAGGAGCACCACCGGCCCATCCGCTGCGTGGCCGTGCAGCCCGCGGATGCGCTCCACGGCCTCGAGGGCCTCAAGCACCTGCCCAGCTCCCTGGTGCCGCCCATCTACGACGGGACCCTCCCCGACGAGACGATGTGGATCACCACCGAGGACGGCTGGGACATGACCGACCGGCTCTGGGAGGAGGAGGCCGTGCACGTCGGTCACAGCGCCGGGGCCAACGTCTTCGCTGCGTGGTCCATCGCCCGATCGCTCTCGGCCCGTGGCGAACCCGGCTGCGTCGTGACCATCCTATGTGACCGCGGAGACCGGTACTTCCTGCCGTTGAAGTGGGAGCGTTTCTACACCTGGTGAGAGGGATATACCCGCGATGCGCACTCGTCGATGGCTCTTGGGCGACCTGGTGATTCCGCAAGACATCCTCGATGACGTCGACGCGCACGCGCGCGAGGCGTACCCCGGCGAGTCGTGCGGGCTGCTCTCCGGCCCGGCGGGCGACCCGCGGGCGATCACCTCCGGGCGGCGCGTCGCCAACCTGGCCGACCGCTATCACAAGCTCGACCCGGAGACCTATCCGCGCACCTCCAAGGACGCCTACATCATCGATGGGATGCTGATGCAGCGCGCCCTCGAAGACGGCGACGCGGGCGGCGTCCCGGTGAAGGTGATCTATCACTCACACTGCGACTGCGGCGCGTACTTCTCCAAGGAGGATCAGCTCGTGGCGGCCCCGGACGGCACCCCGGTGCTGCCGGTGGTCTACCTCGTCACCAGCGTGCGCGCGGGCGGCGTGGTCGACGACCACAAGCTCTTCGTCTTCAAGGACGGCGAGTGGGTCGAAGGCCCCTTCCTCGTCGCCGATCGACCCTCGATGATGTGACCGGCGCCTGCTACTTGCGGTCGAGGCCCAGGAAGGCCCTCGTGCGCTCGTGCTTCGGGTCGTCGATCACCGACCTCGACGGGCCCTCCTCGATGATCTGTCCCCCGTGGAGCACCAGCGTCCGGTGGCTCACCTCCCGGGCGAAGCGCATCTCGTGGGTCACGATCAGCATGGTGAGCCCGTCGGCGGCCAGGGCGCTCAGCACG
The DNA here is from genome assembly GCA_004297725.1 of Myxococcaceae bacterium. Lineage (GTDB taxonomy): Bacteria > Myxococcota_A > Polyangia > Polyangiales > SCUS01. The sequence goes on from SCUS01000053.1 coordinate 102,541, forward strand.
TCGAGCACCTCGCCCACCCGCTCGGGGTCGAGGGCGCTGGTGGGCTCGTCCAGCAGCAGGACCTCCGGGTCCATCGCCAGGGCCCGGGCGATGGCGACGCGCTGCTGCTCGCCGCCGGACATCTCGTGGGGGTAGGCGCCCTCGCGGTGCGAGAGGCCCACCCGCGCGAGGAGCTCACGGCCGCGCTCGGTGGCCTGCGCCAGCGGAGCGCCCTTCACGTGCACCGGCGCCTCGATGACGTTGCCGAGGGCGGTGCGGTGGGCGAAGAGGTTCCATTGCTGGAAGACCATGCCGACGCGCTGGCGCACCCGGTGGAGCGCCGCGCGGTTGACCTTCGCGCCGCCGGGGAGGAGCGTCTCGCCGCCCACCACGACCCGGCCGGAGTCGAAGGACTCCAGGCCGTTGAGGCAGCGCAGCAGGGTGCTCTTGCCCCCGCCCGAGGGGCCCACCAGCGCGACCACCTGGCCCTTCTCGAAGGTCGCCGTGATGCCCCCGAGGATGGTCCGCTCTCCGTAGACCTTGCGTAGCTCGTGGACCTCGATCATGAGCGCGCCAGCCTCGCTTCGAGCCGCTGCGCCCAGAGCGACAGCGGGTAGCTCATCAGGAAATACATCAGCGCGCAGAGGGCGCCCGGGAGGGCCCAGCCCCGGATGTCGACCGCGGTGATGGTCATCTGCTTGGTGAGCTCGACCACGGTGATCACCGACACCAGCGAGCTGTCCTTCAAGAGCGCGATGAAGTCGTTGGTTACCGAAGGGAGCGCCAGGCGGAAGGCCTGCGGCAGCACCACCCGGCGCAGCGCCAGCGGGAGCGACATGCCCAGCGAGAGGGCCGCCTCCATCTGCCCCCGAGGAACCGCCTGGATGCCCGCGCGGTACACCTCGGCCTCGTAGGCGGCGTAGTTCATCCCGAGGCCGAGGACCGCCGCGGGGAGCGCGTCGAGCTTCACGATGGGCGCGAGCCCGTAATAGAGCACGTAGAGCTGCAGCAGCACCGGCGTGCCGCGGTAGAGCTCGACGTAGGCGCCCGCGAGCCGCGAGAGCGCCTTCGGACCGTAGAGCCGCGTGACCGCCAGCCCGATGCCCAGCGGGATCGCGAGGCACATGGACAGCGCCGAGAGCAGCAGGGTGACGAGCGCGCCCTTCGCGAAGAGCACCACGTGGGACCAGCCGAAGCGCTGCCCCGCGGCGGCGGTGCCCAGCATCCGCCGCTGGTCGTCGTCGGTCCAGGCGAGCAGCCGGCGCTCGCGGTCGCTCCAGATGTTGGAGCCGCGGAGGATGCGCTCCAGCTCTCCGCTCGCGGTGATGCGGGCGAGGGCCCGGTCGAGGGCCTGCTGGAGGTCGGCCTCTGCCGGTCGCACGGCGATGGCGTAGTAGCCGTCGGTGAGGTCGCCCACGACGCGCAGCTCGGGCTTGGGCTCGCCGTAGCGGGTCGCGATGATGTCGTCGAGGAGCACCGCGTCGGTGCGGCCCTGCACCAGGTCGATGTAGGGCTCCTCGACCCCTTCGTAGGGGACGACCTCCGCCACCCCTCGCAGCAGCTCGTAGGAGTAGCTGTTGGCCAGCGTGCCCACCCTCCGCCCGCGCAGCGAGGCGAGCGTGGCCAGGATGCGGGCGTCGTCGCGCCGGGCCATGAGCCGCGCGCCGAAGATGTAGTACGGCCGGGTGAAGCGAACCCGACCCACGCGCTGGGCGGTGACCTCGACGCCGTTCAGGGCCACGTCGAAGGTGCCTCGCTCCAGCGACGGAATCAGGGCGCTCCAGTCGTTCTGGACGAACTGCGCGCGCACCCCGAGCTCACGGGCGAGCGCGCTGGCGAGCTCGACCTCGAAGCCCGTGAGGCGCCCTCCGTGCTCGCTGTCTTCGTAGACGTAGGGCTCGCCGCCCTGGATGTCGCCGCCCCAGCGCAGGACCCCGGCGGCCCTCACCCTCGCGAGGGCGCTCGTCGGCGCGGCGCGGCCGTGACAGGAGAGCACCGCCATCGCCAGCAACACCACCCACCAGAGTCGGCTCACGGGGCTGAACGCTACCACCGTCGATTTCGCCGCCGTCCTGCGATTCGACCGCCGGGAGAGAGCCCGCGGGAGCACCACACGCAGAGCCGACGCACCTGTGTCGCGATGGCGCGACGAGCGGGGCCGCCGGCCGCTCGGATGGCCGCCTCGCGAGGCATGCACGCGGCTTGCTACGAGGGGCGGCGGGGTGCGCGTTGGTGCGCGCCCGTATCACCGCAGGAGCGTGCAACATGCCGAGGGCAGCAGAACGCTACGAGAACGAGGATACGTCGGAGGACATCGGCGCCGTGGCCCCCGGGGGGCACGGCGGGTCGTCCGTGAAGCAGGGACTCGCGGGCCAGTCGATGCGCGCCGCGGAGCGTGGGAGGGACGAGTTTCAGGGCAACGGGGCCTCGGCGGAGCTCGATCCGGGGCGCACCCAGGAGGGCGGACGCCACTACGGTCGGCCGGCCATCCATGAGCCCGGACCTGACGGTGGCCCTCCCGGGGCTGCGCCCGACGGCGATTTCATCATCCCCGTAGACTCTGTCGAAAACGTCCTCGAGGAGGAGGCGCCCGACGGCGCTCCGCCGCCGACCCGTACGCTGGGACAGCATCTCCGGCCCTCCGCGGGCCTTCCCAGCCGCGCCCGGCCGACGCGCTAGAACTCGCCCGCCCACGACTCCGCGAAGGCCCGCTTCGCGGCGTCGAGCCGACTCCCCTCGCCCGCTCTCCCGAGCGCCAGCATCAGCTTGGTCACGGCGGCCTCGGCGGTCATGGTCCCGGCCCCGATGGCCCCGCCCCCGAGCGCCGCGGCGCCGCCCTCGTAGCGGGTGAGGTCGACCGCCCCTCGGGCGCACTGGCTCACGATCACCACGGGGATGTCCCTGGCGACGGCGTCCTGCACCACGGGCACCAGCGAGTTCTCGAGGCGGGGGATGTTGCCCGAGCCGAAGCCCTCCAGCACCACGCCCCGGACGCCCGAGCGCAGCGCGCCCAGCAGGAGCTTGGGGTCGAGCCCGGGGAAGACCCGCACGGCGAGCACCTTGGGCTCGATGCGCGCGTCGAAGTCCTGGCGGGGGCGCGCCGGCAGCACGTGCGATCCGCGCTCGACGGTGACCCCGAGGGTGACCAGCGGAGGGCACGAGGGCGACCCGAAGGCGTCGAGCCCCCAGGCGTCCATCTTCACCGCGCGGCAGCCGCGGAGGAGCTTGGCGTTGAAGCCGATGCCGACCTCGGGGATGTCCATCGTCGCGAGGTGGCAGGCGTCGACCAGGTTGGAGCGCGCGTCGGTGCGCACCTCCGCCAGCGGGCGCTGCGCGCCGGTCAGCACCACCGGTCGGTCGAGGCCCCGCAGCAGGAAGGCCAGCGCGCTCGCGGTGTAGGCCATGGTGTCGGTGCCGTGCAGCACCACCACGCCGTCGAAGGCGCGAGAGCCGTCGGCGCGGCGCTCGTCGAGGGCGCCGTGCACCGCGGCGCCGAGCTCGACCCAGTGGTGCGGCTGCATGTCGCTGGAGTCGTAGTTGAAGAGGATGCGCGTCTCGATGTCGGCGATGCGGTTGAGCACCGGGAGCTCGGTCAGCAGGTCGCTCGTGTAGACGTCGGGGACCAGCGGCGTGGGGTCTCCCCCGCGCATCATGAGGGTTCCGCCGGTGTGGAGCATGAGGAGTCGCACGGGGCGCGGAGGCTACCACGGTCGGGATATGTCCCCACGGGATTGGCGCTGCGGCGAGGGATGAGGCACACCGCCCGGAGGGTTCAGGAGCCACTCATGCAACGTCTTGCCAGGGCCGAGGTGCAGCGGTTGACCGAGCGGGTTCCAGACCTGCTGCGGGTGATGGAGACGGTGCTCGGCTCGGTCTTCGACGAGCAGGGCTACCAGTGGAGCGAGCGCAAGCTGCGCGTGGGCGCCGCGATGAGCGCGGTCGAGCTCGCGTCGCACAGCCGCCTGGAGAAGCGCCGCGCCCTCTGGCACGCCTCGATGGTGCTCATGACCCTGAAGGACATCGACGGCGACCCCGACACGGCGCGGCTGCTCGACGAGGTCGCCGGGGTGGCGCACACCCTCTCCCTTGCGGCCATCGCGTGCGACAGCGAGGTGGCCTCCGAGGACGCCATCAAGCAGGCCCGAACCTTCATCGAGGCGATGGGCGAAGCGCCCCTCACCTGGGAGTCGCTGCTCAAGGCGCACCGGGCCGTCGACGACGACATCGTCTACCGATAGCGCGCTTCAGCAGGGCGTCCCGAGCGCCCGCTCCAGCTCGCCGAAGGGGTCGACCACCGCGCGCACGATGCCCCTCACCGTCGGAGAGAGCGAGGCCGCCAGCTCCCAGGTCACGAAGCGCAGCTCGCCGATGAGCGCGCCTCCGAGCGGGGTCCAGAGCAGGTCGTTGACGGAGGGGCGGCTGTTCCAGACCTCGACGCCGTACTCCCAGAGCACCGAACCCGCGGCGGTGAAGGCCAGCGAGGCCGCGAAGCCGTGCTGGCACTGGCGAGCGCGGAGGTAGAGCTCGCTGCCCATGAGCCCGTGCCCGAAGAAGTTGATCTCCCAGCGGTCGCCGTCCCACTCGAAGAGGCGACGACGGGGATCGAAGACCGGCGGCTGCGAATAGGCCACCGCCAGGTGGTCGAGGTTGCGGGTGCCGTCCTCCAGCGAGAAGGCGTGCGGCCAGAGGCGCATCGCCGCGACGCGCTGGCCCAGCAGCAGCCCCGAGCCGTGGAGGATGGGGACCAGCCAGGACGACGCGTGCGGCCTCGGAGGAGGAGGCGGCGACTGGGCCCCGGCGACCGGAGCGAGCGCGATCAGGCTCGCGGCGAAGACGGCGGCGTAGGGGCGCATCGGGTGGGGATGGGGCGCAGCGTAACGGATGCGGCCGTCGTACGCTCCGGCGCCCGGCAACAGCCCACCGGTGACCCGAAGCCATGGACCTCCGACTGCAACAGCTCGCGCACCTCGATCCACAGGCCGTCCCGCTGCCTCACGGCACCGAGGTGACCACCCGCGTCGACCGGGTCGTCGGCGAGCGCACGCTCCCGCAGGGCGCCGTCGGGCGCGTGGTGAAGGTCGCGGGCGACGAGGTCGACGTGCTGGTGGTGGGGGTGGGCACGGTGCGCTTCGCCCGGCGAGAGCTCACCCCGCGCAAGGTCGGGCAGGCGCAGTTCGCGCAGCGCCGCGAGGTCGCATGGACGGCCCTTCGAGGCTGCGTGGTGCTGGAGACCGTCGTCGGGTCGCGCGCCTGGGGGCTCTCGGACGAAGGCTCCGACACCGACCTGCGAGGCATCTTCGCGCTCCCGCTGCCCTGGTCCGCCGGGCTCATCGAGGGCCCCTCCGACCTGGTGAGCGCGGACGGCAGCGCGACCTACTGGCGGGCCGACAAGGCCGTGCGCCAGGCGATGCGGGCCGACCCCAACACCCTGGAGACGCTCTTCGTCCCCGGGGCGCGCGCGCTCGACCCCATCGGGGAGTGGCTGCTGGAGGCGCGCGACGCGCTGGTGTCCGCGGAGATCCACGGGAGCTTCGGGCGCTACGCCCTCTCCCAGCTCAAGCGCCTCGAGCAGTCGCAGCGCCTGGCCGCCCACCGCGACGCCGTGCTCGGCTGGCTGCGCGTCGACCCGACGCTCTCTCTCGACGCCGTCTCCGCGCGGCTGGCGGGGGCCTTCCCGAGGGCGACCCCCACCGAGGCCGACGCGCTGCACCAGGCGAAGCAGTACGTGAAGCAGCTCTGCCGCTCGCTGCACGACCAGGGGCTGGTCGCCTCCAACGAGTTCTCGGCGGTGGCCCGCTTCGCCCACGACGACCCGGCCGCGCTCGAGCTCCCTCGCGAGCTGCGCCCGAAGAACGCCTACAACCTCCTTCGGCTCATCGTGACCGCGACGGAGTGGCTGCGCACCGGCGCGCCGGAGTTCGCGGCCTCGGGGGAGTTTCGCGCGAGGCTCTGGGCGATCAAGCAGGGGCGAGTTCCGCTCGACGAGGTGCTGGCGGAGGCCGAGTCGCTCGCGCCCGCGCTGGAGGAGGCGCGCCGTGCCACGAGGCTGCGGCCCCACCCCGACGCGGGCGTCGCCGACGCGCTGCTCCGGCGCATCGGGCACGAGGTGGCCCGCCGCGCCGTGCTCGGCGAGCAGGGCCCGTGGGGCAGCGAGGCGCCGCCCCCGCCGGAGGTCGTATGGACGACGGGATGAACGCTCCCTGGGCGCGGCTCACGGAGGCCCAGCGAGCGAGCTCGAGGGCGGTGATCGAGCGCGAGGGCGCGCTCCGTTGTCATGTGGTGGTGGCGCTGAGCGGGGCGCACGCCTACGGCTTCCCGTCGCCCGACAGCGACGTCGACCTGAAGGCCGTCCACGTCGCTCCGACGGCGGGGCTGCTCGGGCTGCACCCCTCGGCCGCGCCCGCCGACCGCCTCGAGGTGCTCGACGGCGTCGAGATGGACTACACCTCCAACGAGCTCGGCGGCGTGCTGGCGGGCATCCTGAAGGGCAACGGCAACTACCTCGAGCGGGTGCTGGGCGCCTCGTCGCTCGCCGGATCGTCGTGGCTCGAGGCGCTGCGACCGCTCGCCCGGGGCGCGCTGAGCCGGCGGGTGCACCGCCACTACCGCGGCTTCGCGCTGGGGCAGCGCCGGGAGTTCGACGAGGCGCCCACCGCGAAGAAGCTGCTCTACGTGCTGCGCACCGCCCTGACCGGCGCCCACCTGCTGCGCAGCGGCGAGCTGGTGCTCGACGTGACGGCGCTGCTCGACGACTACGGGCTGGGCGCCGCGCACGCGCTGGTCGAGGCGAAGCGGGCCGGAGAGCGCGCGGTGCTGCCCGAGGGGGAGCGGGCGCGATGGGTGGCGGAGGTCGAGCGGGCGCTCCTGCGGCTCGACGAGGCGCACGGGGCCTCGGCGCTGCCCGAGGCGCCGGGCAACGAGGCCGAGCTCGACGCGTGGCTCATCGAGGTGCGGCGGGCGATGCTCTGAGGAGGGGCGCTACGCCCGCGCGTTGCGGGCGAGGTAGCTGCCCCAGTCGAGGGGCTTGAGGTCTTCGACGCGATACTTGTGCATCGCTTCGACGGCGGCTCGGGCGAGCTGGAGGTTGGTGAGCAGCGGGACGTTGACGTCCACCGCGCGCCGACGGATGCGGTACCCGTCGGGCATCCCCTGGTTGTCATACGAGCGGGGGATGTTGATCACCAGGTCGATGTGCCCGCTGTTGAGCAGCGAGACGGCGCTGGGCTGCTTCTCGTTGCTCTCCTTGTAGGCGACCTCGCAGGGGATGCCCTGCTCCCGGAGGACGTCCGCGGTGCCCGGGGTCGCGTAGAGCGTGAGCCCCATCTCCAGCAGCCAGCGGGCCTCGCGCTCGAAGCGGTACTTGTCCGCCACGGGCCCGAGCGACAGCAGCACGCCTCGCTTGGGGACCTTGAAGCCCGTGGCGATCAGGGCCTTGAGCAGCGCCTCGGAGAGGTCGTCGCCCAGGCAGCCGACCTCACCCGTGGAGGCCATCTCGACGCCCAGCGTGGGGTCGGCGCCCGCGAGGCGCGAGAAGGAGAACTGCGCGGCCTTCACGGCCACGTAGTCGAGGTCGAGCGCCTCGACGGAGGTCGGGGTCGCCACGCCCAGCATCCGTCGAGCGGCCTCGCGGATGAAGTTGGTTCCGGTGACCTTCGAGACGAAGGGGAAGGAGCGCGACGCCCGGAGGTTGCACTCGATCACCTTCACCACGTTGTCGACCGCCAGGAACTGCATGTTGAAGGGCCCGGTGATCTGCAGCGCCTTCGCCACGTCGCGGGCGATGCGCTTGATGCGCCGGATGGTCTCCACGTAGAGCTTCTGCGGCGGCAGCACGAGCGTCGCGTCGCCGGAGTGCACGCCCGCGTTCTCGATGTGCTCGCTGATGGCCGAGAGGATCACCTCGCCGCGGTCGGCGACGGCGTCGATCTCGATCTCCTTGGCGTTGGTCTCGAACTTGGTGATCACCACCGGGTGCTCCGGCGACACGGCGGTGGCGCGGTGCAGGTAGTTGCGCAGGTGGTGCTGCTCGTGGGCCACGGTCATCGCCGCGCCGGAGAGCACGTACGACGGCCGCACCAGCAGGGGGAAGCCGCCCAGCTCGTCGGTGATGCGGGTGAGGTTCTGGTCGCTCACGTCCGTGGTGGTGGCCCACTTCGGCTGGTCGATCTCGAGCTGGTCGAGGAGGTCGCCGAACTTCTCACGGTCCTCCGCGCGGTCGACGTTCTCGGGGTTGGTGCCGAGCACCCGCACGCCCGCCTTGTGGAGCTTGAGCGCCAGGTTGTTCGAGACCTGGCCTCCCATCGAGACGATCACCCCGTAGGGCTGCTCGCGCTCGTAGAGGTCGAGCACCGTCTCCAGGCAGATCTCGTCGAAGACCAGCTTGTCGCAGACGTCATAGTCCGTGGAGACCGTCTCCGGGTTGTAGTTGAGCAGGATGGTCTCGTAGCCGAGCTCCTGCACCGCGCGCACGGTGTTCACGCAGCACCAGTCGAACTCCACGCTCGACCCGATGCGGTACGCGCCGGACCCGAGCACCAGGACCTTCTTGCGCCACGAGGGCGCCACGTCGTCCACGGTCGCGTGGTAGGTCAGGTACAGGTAGTTGGTCTCCGCGGGGTACTCGGCGGCCAGCGTGTCGATCTGGCAGAGGTGCGGCTTGATGCCCTGGCGAAGGCGCTCGGAGCGCACCTCTGCCTCGGAGCTCTTGCGCAGCTTCGCGATGGCCCGGTCGGAGAAGCCCTGCTGCTTGGCCTCCTTCAGCAGCGCCGGAGAGGGCGCGCCGGTGCCGTCCTTCAGGTGCTTCCGCGTGCGCACCACCGAGTTGATCTCGTGGAGGAACCACGGGTCGATGCCCGAGAGCTTGTTGATCTCCTCGACGGTCATCCCGCTGTCGAGCGCGCGCGCCACCGCGAGGATGCGCCGCGGCGACGGGTTGCGGATCTCGTCTCGCAGGTCGTCGCCCACGAAGGCGTCGGGGTCGAGGCCGTCGACGCCGATCTCGATCATCCGCAGCGCCTTCTGGAGCACCTCCGGGAGCGTGCGGCCGATGGCCATCACCTCGCCGACGCTCTTCATCTCGCTGCCGATGCGCGTGTCGACCTGGTTGAACTTCTGCAGGTCCCACCGGGGAAATTTGCAGACGATGTAGTCGAGCGCGGGCTCGAAGAACGCGCTGGTGCGCCGGGTGATGGCGTTGGGCAGGTCGGGCAGCGTGTACCCGAGGGCGATCTTCGCCGCGACGTACGCGAGCGGGTAGCCCGTGGCCTTGGAGGCGAGCGCGCTCGACCGGCTCAGCCGGGCGTTGACCTCGATGACCCGGTAGTCGTTGCTCTTCGGGTCGAGCGCGTACTGGATGTTGCACTCGCCCACCACGCCGAGGTGCCGGATGGTGCGGATCGCGATCGACCGGAGCATCTGGTACTCCTCGTCGTTGAGCGTCTGCGACGGCGCCACCACGATCGACTCGCCGGTGTGGATGCCGAGCGGGTCGAGGTTCTCCATGTTGCAGACGGTGATGCAGTTGTCGCGGGCGTCGCGGACGACCTCGTACTCGATCTCCTTCCACCCTCGGAGCGACTCCTCCACCAGCACCTGCGCGGTGCCGCCGCCGAAGGCCCGCAGCAGCGCGGCCTCGAGCTGCTCGTCGGTCTCGCAGATGGCCGAGCCCTTGCCGCCGAGCGAGTACGCCGCGCGCAGGATCACCGGCAGCCCGAGCGTGCGCACCGCCTCGCGCACCTCCTCGCGGCTGTTGCAGGCCGCGGAGCGCGCGGTCTTCACGCCGATCTGGTCGAGGCGCTGCTTGAAGCGCAGCCGGTCTTCGGTGTCGCGCACGGTGTCGACGGGGGTGCCGAGCACGCGCACGCCGTACTTCTTGAGGACGCCGCTCTCGTCGAGGGCCACGCCGCAGTTGAGCGCGGTCTGGCCGCCGAAGGAGATGGTGATCGCGTCGACCTCCTCGGCGATGATCACCTGCTCCACGAAGTGCGGATCGACCGGGAGGAAATAGACCTTGTCGGCCATCTCCTCGCTGGTCTGGATGGTCGCGATGTTGGGGTTGACCAGCACCGTCGCGATGCCCTCCTCGCGGATGGCCTTGATCGCCTGCGAGCCCGAGTAGTCGAACTCGCCGGCCTCGCCGATCTTGAGGGCGCCGGAGCCAAGGATGAGAACGCGGCGGGGCTTCTTGGGGAGATACTGTCCGAACATCTCAACGTCCTCGCTTCATCGAGCCGCAGAGCCGGAGGAAGTCGTCAAACAGGAAGGCCGTGTCCTCTGGACCCGGCGTGGCCTCGGGGTGGAACTGCACGCTCGACACCGCCCTCCCTCGGGCCCGGATGCCCTCGTTGGTGCCGTCGTTGACGTTGACGAACCAGGGCTCCCAGTCCGCCGGGAGGGAGTCCTCGCGCACGGCGTACCCGTGGTTCTGCGAGGTGACGTAGCAGCGGCGGGTGAGGAGGTCCTGCACCGGCTGGTTCTGCGAGCGGTGGCCGTAGCGGAGCTTGTAGGTGTCGCCGCCCGCCGCGAGCGCCAGGAGCTGGTTGCCGAGGCACACCCCGAAGGTGGGGATGCCCTTGTCGAAGAGCCCGCGAATCTGCTCCGCGAGGGGCATCAGGTCCTTCGGGTCGCCGGGGCCGTTGGAGAGCAGCACCCCGTCGATGTCGGGCAGGTACTTCGCGAGGTCCGCGTGGCTCGGCACCCGGATCACCGTCGCGCCTCGCTTCACCATCGCCCGGGCGATGTTGTCCTTGCACCCGGTGTCCACCAGCAGCACCCGCAGCTCGCCGCCCGCGTAGGTGACCGCCTCGGGCACGGTGCACTGCGCGACCACCGTGGGCATGTCGATGGCGTCCGCGCGGAGCTTCCCCTCCGCCGTCGGCGTGTCATCGCGGAGCAGCCAGCCCTTCATCGTGCCGTGCTCGCGCAGCTTGCGGGTGAGCGTCCGCGTGTCGATGCCCTCCACCGCGGGGACGTTCTCCTCGCGCAGCCACTCGCCGAGGGTGCTCGCCATCCCATGGTGCGACGGGCGCTCGGTGTGCCGGAGGCAGACCACCCCCTGCACCTGCACCCTGCCGCTCTCGAAGGGAGCGTCGATGCTCCCCGCGGGCCGCCGCGCGGGCACGCCGTAGTTCCCTTGGAGGGGGTAGGTCGTGACCAGGATCTGCCCCCGGAAGCTCGGGTCGGTCAGCGTCTCGACGTACCCGCTCATCCCGGTGGTGAACACCACCTCGCCGGCGACCTCGCGCGGCGCGCCGAACGATCGGCCCCGCAATTCCGTCCCGTCTTCCAGCACCAACTTCATGAAGTGCATCGCGAACTCCGTTGACCTCCGTCACCGCCCCGCAGGGCGCGGCGGACCATACTCGAAAGCCGCCCGCGGTCGACCCCTTAGACCTCGGCGCGATCAACAGATTCCCGCCGGGTGCGGGCGAGGACCGAAAGTCGTCCCGTGGCGGTTGCGCCCCGCCGGAGTCCCGGTACACCCGCCCTCGCCGTGTCGCCCGTGCCCCGAGTCCTCGCCGCGCTCGCCGCGCTCGCCGCGCTCGCCGTCTCCGGCCCTGCGTGGGCGCAGCGCCCGTTGCGCAGCAGCGACTTCACCATCGACTTCTCCCGCGGCCCGGTGGTGGGCCCCGGGCGAGCGGTGGGCCTCGGCGGCGCCTACGGCAGCCTGGTCTCCGGGGTCGACGGCGTCCCCTTCAACCCCGCGGGCTACGCCGAGCGCTCGGGCGCCGAGCTCTCGTGGTTCTCCTTCGACCCGGTGGTCTCGTTCTTCTTCCCGCAGCGCAACTGGGACAACTCCGGGGCGAGCGGCCGTGACTACGACAGCTTCCGCGTCACGCAGCTCGGCCTCGGGATGCACTTCGGCCCCGTCGGGGTGGGCTACCTCGCGACCATCCAGAGCTACGAGCTCGGCGCGCGCAACGGCCTCGAGCGGCCCATCACCGTCGACATGAGCTCGCACCACCTGGGCGGCGGCCTGCTGCTGGGCGACGGCGAGGTGGTGATCGGGGCGGGCCTGCGCATCGGCTGGATGAACCTCCAGTGGTCCGGGGCGGCCTCCAACCCGGCCTCGGGCAACGCGTTGCGATACCTGGGCGTGGCGCCCGAGTTCGGGGCGCTGTGGCGTCCCACGGGGCGGCGGTTCCGCCTGGGCATGGCCTTCCGCTCGGAGGTGAGCGCGCTGCCCATCGACTTCGGCGTGACCGAGGGCGGGACCGTCCGTCGCCCGACCGGCTGCGTCGAGGGGAGCGCGGGGTGCTTCGTGGTCCCGCGGCGCATCGCGCTGCCCTGGGAGGCGGAGATCGGCGCCTCGGTGATGCTGGGCGAGCGGCCCTTCAACATCCCGTGGCAGGACATGGAGGCGCTCCGCCGCGACCTGCGAGACCGGCACCGCGACGACCGCGCGCGGCGAGAGCGAGAGCACCGCATCGAGCTGGCCGCCATCGACGACGACGTCGAGCGCGCCAGCCTCGACGCCCGCTGGACGGCCGAGGAGCGCGAGCGGCGGGAGCGAGAGGAGCGCGAGGACGCGAGCTTCGCGTGGCGCTGGCGGGCCGCGCGCAGGGTGATGCTGCGCGACCGCGGGCGGCGCTTCCTGCTCATCTCCTTCGGCCTGGTGGTCTTCGGCCCGGTGGGGCGCGGCCAGGGCATCGACGCCTTCATGGCGCAGCAGGAGCGCCCGTCGGGGCGGGGGCTGCTGCTCTCACCGCGGCTCGGTCTGGAGGGCGAGCCCTGGGCCAACCGGCTGCAGATTCGCGTGGGCAGCTACGTCGAGCCGTCGCGCTTCGACGACGTCCCGGCGCGGGTGCACGTCACCGGCGGGCTCGACCTCCGGCTCTTCCGCTGGGACACCTTCAAGATCTCCGACCCGGTGAGCTTCAAGCTCACCTTCACCATGGACTACTCGTACAACTACTTCGACTGGGGCTTCGGCATCGGCTTCTGGCAGTAGCGCCGTCGTCGGGTCAGTCGTCGTCGCCGCTGCGCACGGTGACCACCGGGCAGTGCGCCGCGCGGATGAGCTCGTTCGCAACGCTCCCGAGGAACCACCGTCGCATCGCCGACACCTGCCGCGTCGCCACGACGATGAGGTCGGCGTTGCCCTCCTCCGAGAGGTCGACCAGGGCCCTCGCGACGTCGCTGCCCAGCGCGAGCTGGCTGGTCACCCGCGGGCCCGCGTCGTCGGCCACCCTCGCGAGCGCGGCGCGGCGCTCGACCACGTTCGGGTCGTTGTCGTCGCTCGAGTCTGCGATGTGGACGATGTGGACGGTGGCCAGCAGCGGCTGCGCGAGCTCGAGCGCCCAGGAGAGGGCGTCGTCCGAGGCCTCGGTGAAGTCGTATCCCACGACGATGCGACGGATCATTGGGTCGGCTCCTCTGTTGGGCTGTCAGCGTGGGTCGAGCGCGTCGAGGCAGAGCTCGACCAGCGCGGGGTGGACCTTCGCTCGTCGCGCCACCGCGGCCACGGTCGGCACCTTGCCGTTGCCCGTCGCCGCGAGCTCCGCCGCCGCCTTCGCGATGGGCCGGAACACCGACGCCCGGCGCCGCAGCACCTCCCGGGGATCGACCCGCTCGAGCACCGCGGCCTGCACCGTGAGCAGCCGGGTGACCTCGGCCTCGGAGACCGCGAGGCGCTCGGCGGCCATGCGCTTGAGCCGGCTCTTGGGCACGCGCCGGGTGGCGAACTCCTCGAGCAGCTCGCGCAGCGAGCGAAGCGCCCCGAGGTCGCTCAGCGAGACGTCGACGGCGGAGCCCACGACGAGCTCGACCCAGCGCGACGCGGCCCGCTGCCACACGCTCACGTAGCGAGGAAGGTCGGCGTCGAAGCCCAGCGACACCCAGCGGTCGACGGACTCCTCGAGCGCCAGCCGCGAGGCGAGCTTGATCCACGGGACCGTGTCGGCCTCCGCCCCGGCCGCGTACCAGGTGGCGTGCGCGTCGGCGACGGGGCCGATGGCGGCGAGCAGCGCGTCGCGGGCGTCGGCGCACTCGTCGACCGCGCCCTTGAGCACCCATCCGAGCGCGGCGCCCTCGTCGAGCGCGGCCGAGAGCCAGGCCGAGAGCGAAGCGCCCAGCCACGCGCGCAGCGAGCGGGCGCGGTCACCCGGGCGAGCGACGCGGGCGAGCGCGACGGCGCGGGTCGAGCGCAGCCTCGCGGGCCAGTCGGAGACCTCCCCGTCGAGCGGAACCACCGAGCGACCACCCCCGAGCGCCTCGGCCACGCGGGCGAACTGCGGCGGCAGCTCGGAGCAGGCGAGGAGCATCTCGCCGAGGTGTTCGACGCTGAGCGCCAGGCCCTTGCCCAGCTCCTTCATCCGCCGCCCCTGCCTCGATGCCGTGCGCTGAACCCTCACCGTCGGCACCATAGTCCGACTCCCCTCCGGCGCAAACCCCTTCCCTCGACCTTCGGGGCCGCCGTTGCCACGTTCTGCCGCCGCGGGGGGAAATGGCGATATCCTCCGCGCGATGGTTCGACCGAGCGTTGGTATTCGTCCTGGAGGAGCACTGGCCCGCGTCGCCGTGGTGTCGCTCGCCGTCATGGCGGCGGACTGCAGCGTCGTCGTGGACTTCAACGACTGCACGCGCGACGCGGACTGTCCGAGCGGGGAGAGCTGCAACCCGCAGCGGCACTACTGCGAGGTGCCCGCGGTCGAGCTCTGCAACGGCGTCGACGACGACCACGACGGCGTGGGCGACGAGGCCGAGAGCTTCGGCGTGTGCGAGCCCGCGATGCGGGTCCCGGGGATGTGCCGCGACGGCGTGCTGCGCTGCCGCGGGAGCGCCCGGCTGGAGTGCGTGCGACGCACCTCCCCGGCGAGCGCGGAGGTCTGCAACAACGGCATCGACGACGACTGCGACGGGGCGGTCGACAACCAGGCGACCTGCGTACAGAACTTCCCCCCCACGCAGAACCTGCCCATCGGCAGCGACGACCCGGCGTACGGCGAGGGCGACGACGCGCCCGCCCACACCGTCTGCCTCTCGGCCTTCGGGCTCGACAAGTACGAGGTGTCCGTCCAGGCCTACGCGACGTACCTCTCGGCGCTCGGCGCGGGCGGCGCCCGCCTGCGCGTCGGCGAGCCTCGCGCGCCCATGAACACCACGGTGCGCTACGGCCGCTACCTCATCCTCGACGACGGCGCGACGGAGGTGCCGCTGGCCTTCATCGGCGACACGGTGACCCCGGTGACCTTCCAGCAGCGCGGGGCGCAGTGGGCTACGGCCGACGCGAGCTCGGGGCGGCTGCCGGTGGTCAACGTCACGTGGTTCGGCGCCGACCGCTACTGCCGCTGGGCGGGCAAGCACCTGCCCACGGAGGCGGAGTGGTTTCGCGCGGTGAAGGGCGCGGACTTCGGTCGTACCTACCCGTGGGGCAACGACCCGGTGACCTGCGCCCGCGCCAACATCGCCGTCGACGCCATGGGCCAGAACTGCGGCGGCCGGCTCGTCGCCTTCGACGCGCTCCCGATGGGAAGGTCGATGGAGGGCGTGTTCCACCTCTACGGCAACGCCAACGAGTGGATGTGGGACTTCCACAACACCGACGAGATGCACACCCGCAACAACTACTACCGCTCGCTGCCGGTCGACCGCTGGTGCGCGATGTACCCCAACGGCCCCCTCGGGCCCGAGATGGGAGCCCCCATCGCCCAGGCCGCCGGCGGGCTCTACTGCCAGAACTGCCGCATGCTCCGCGGCCGCAACTACAGCTCCACCGACCTGCGCGTCGGCATCCGCCGCTGGCTCGACGGCGACCGCGGAGAGGCCGTCGGCGGGTTCCGCTGCTCCACCGGAGGGGCCGCCCGATGAGGTCCATCTTACAAGTCAGCGTATTCTCCGCGGCGCTCCTGGGCGCCTCGCTGGCCTTCGCCCAGCCCCGCGACTCCCGCCGCGAGTTCGACGCCCTGCTGCGCTCCGCGGTGCAGCACTACGAGTCCGGCCAGGCGCGCGAGGCCATCGTGGAGCTCGAGCGGGCCTACGCGATCCGCCCCCTCCCCCGGCTGCTCTACAACCTCGGCCGCGCCCACGAGCGCGCGGGCTCGTTCAGCACCGCGGTCGACTATTACAACCGCTTCCTGCAGACCAACCCCGACGCCGAGGCCGGGGCGATCGCCCGCGAGGCCATGGCGACCGCGCAGCGCCGAGCCGCCGAGGTGCAGCAGGCCGAGCAGGCCCGCCTGGCGGCGGAGCAGGCCGCGCAGCAGCAGGCGCTGGAGGCCGCGCGCGCGCAGGCCGCGGAGGCCGAGCGGCGGCGGGCCGAGGAGGAGCGCCGTCGGCAGCTGGCCACCGCGTCGATGCACCGTCGGCTGACCGTGCCGGTGCTGGCCACCGGGGGCGTCGCGGCGGCGGCGGCGATCGCCGGGGGCGTGCTGGGGGGCCTCGCGCTCTCGGCGCAGTCGGACTTCAACGCCAGCCACGCGGGCAACGACCGCGCGTCGGCCTACGACCGCGGCGGCCCGCTGGCGCTCGGGGCCGACATCGCCTTCGGCACCGCCCTGGTTGCGGGCGTCGCTGCCGTGGTGCTGTACTTCACCCAGACGCCGGTGGCCGACGAGGCGCCGTAGGCGCGCCGCTCCCTCCCCCACAGACGCCAACGTCCGATGAGCAAATCCTACTCCGCCGATTTCTCCCGCTCGCTGCGCTCGGACGCGGGCGTGCCGGACATCGACGAGAGCCGCTTCGAGATCCTGGAGGAGATCGGCGTCGGGGGGATGGGCTCGGTCTACCGCGCGGTGCAGCGCTCCGTGGGGCGCTACGTGGCCGTGAAGATGCTGCTCCCGGAGCACGCCTCCAACGCCTCGGGCCTCGCGCGCTTCGTGCGGGAGGCCAACGTCATCGCGCGCCTGACGCACCCCAACATCGTCCAGCTCATCGACTTCGGGCGCGACACCCAGGGCAACCTCCTGCTCGTCATGGAGCTGCTCGAGGGCGAGCCCCTGCGCACGCTGCTCCGCCGCGAGGGTCGGCTCGCTCCCGAGCGCGCCGTGGTCATCGCGGCCCAGTGCCTCCAGGCGCTGCGCACCGCGCACGCCGCGGGGGTCATCCACCGCGACCTGAAGCCCGAGAACATCTTCGTCCACCACACCGACGACGGCGACCACGTGAAGGTGCTCGACTTCGGGGTGGCCAAGCTCACCGAGGCAGACGCCGGAGACCCCAACCACACGGCCCAGGGTTCGCTGGTGGGCACCCTCCGCTACATGGCCCCGGAGCAGGTCGCGGGCGAGGCGCCCGACCAGCGCATCGACGTCTACGCGATGGGCGTCACCCTCTACGAGATGCTCTCCGGCGCCCTCCCCTACGACGGGAAAGACCGCTTCGTGCTGCTCCGGCAGATCATCGCCGAGGCCCCGATCCCGCTGCAGGCCCGCGCCCCGGACGTGCCCACGCCGCTCGCCGAGGTGGTGATGCGCGCCATCGCCAAGCAGCCCTCGGAGCGCTTCGCCAACGTCGAGGATTTCCGCCGCGCGCTGCTCCCGCTGCTCGGCGGAGAGATGTCCCGGTGGATGGTCTCGGAGAGCAGCGGCCGCTTCGGCGCCTCGGGCTCCGGGGTGGTCCCGGCGGGGGCCATGACCTCCACCGGTCGGCTGACCCCCGAGGCGTCGACCCCGATCGCGAACTCCGAGGTGCTGCGCGCGGCGATGAGCGACGCCACGCACTCGTCGCCCGGACAGCGCCCCGCGAGCCGATCGCCGCTGCTCGTCGTCGTGCTCGTCCTCGCGGCGCTCGTCGTCGGGCTCGTCGCCGCGGTCGCGCTGCGACCCCGCCCGGCCCCGCCCTCCGCGTCTCCCGCTCCGTCGCCCGCGCCCGTCGTGCCGGCGCTCGCGCCCGTCGTGGCCCCCGCGCCTCCGCCCCCCTCGGCGGCTGCTCGCATGGTCGTGGTGCAGACCACGCCCGCCGGCGCCCGGGTGACCGAGGCCTCCGGGGTCGAGCTCTGCGCCGCCACGCCCTGCGCCGTCTCGGTCCCCCTCGGCGGGACGCGGCCGGTCGTGCTCACGCTCGGAGCGACCCGGCTCCCGGTGGTGCTCGACGGCAACTCGGCCAGCGCCACCGTCGACCTCGCGCCCATCGCCCCGCCGCCCCCCGCGGCCCCGGCCGCGACCCCCCGCTCCTCGAGCGGATCAGGCCGGCCCCGGAGCCACCGCCCCAGCGACGAGCCCGGCGGCGAGCTGCCGATGTTCCTGCCGCACTGAGCGGTCGCTCAGCGCTGCGCGACCGAGACCCGCGTCTCCGCCCCGTCGGGTGCGCCCGAGCGGTCGAGCGCGTGGTGCAGCCTCGCATCGACCTCGTCGAAGATCTCCGGCGCGTCGACGTCCGGCCACGCCATCGACTCCGCGGCGCACATCACCGCCCGCCAGCCGCGCTGCCCGATCGCCCACGGGTCGCGAGAGAGCGCGGCGTCGAGCAGCGAGACCACCGCCTCCATCGCCAGCCAGGCGCCGCGGTCATCCTCGCGGTCGGCGCGGGTCGCCGCCGCCGCGATGTCCGCCCGCATCAGCGCCAGCGAGTCGTCCCCGACGGCTCCTGCGAGCCAGTCCTCGACCCGGTCGATCGCCTGCGCGAAGAGCTCGCGGTCGTTCACGAGCTGGTCGAGCGCCAGCCGGGTGACCGTGACGACGGCCCCGATGGCCTGGCGCTGCGTGACCCCAGGCGCGCCGTCGAGCAGCCGCCGAACCCGGCTCGCCGCCGTGCGGCGACGCTCGTGCTCAACCATCGGCGAGGCCCTTCAGGGACATCGGGTTGCGCATGTAGCGGGTCCCCTCCTCGACGGTGATGTGGCCCGCCTTCACGAGCTCGAGCACCGCCCGGTCCATGGTGATCATGCCCTCGCGGGCGCCGGTCTCCATGGTGCTGAGGAGCTGGTGCGTCTTGCCGTCGCGGATGATGGCGCGCACCGCCGAGGTCGCGATCATCACCTCGAAGCAGGCGATGCGCCCCTTGCCGTCGGCCCGCGTGAGCAGGCGCTGCGACACCACGGCCTGCAGCGCGGCGGAGAGCTGCACCCGCGCCTGCGCCTGCTGGTGCGGAGGAAACACGTCGACGATGCGGTCGACGGTCTGCGGCGCGTCGTTGGTGTGCAGCGTGGCGAGCACCAGGTGGCCCGTCTCCGCCGCCGTGAGCGCCGCGGAGATGGTCTCCATGTCGCGCAGCTCGCCGATGAGGATCACGTCCGGGTCCTGCCGCAGGATGAACTTGAGCGCCGCGGCGAAGCTGCGGGTGTCCGGGCCCACCTCGCGCTGCTCGACGGTGGCCATGCGGTTGTAGTGCACGAACTCGATCGGGTCTTCGATGGTGATGATGTGGCAGCTCCGCGACGAGTTGACCTGGTCGATCATCGTCGCGAGGGTGGTGCTCTTGCCCGCGCCGGTGGGGCCGGTGACCAGCACGAGCCCGTGGGGCTTGGTGGCGAGCTCGCGCACGATCGACGGCAGCCCGAGCGTCGCGGCGTCGGGGATGGAGTTGGGGATCAGCCGCAGCGCGACGGCGACGGTGCCCCGCTGGAAGTGCGCGTTGACGCGGAAGCGATGCTTGCCCGTCACGGTGAGCGCGAAGTCGAGCTCGCGGTCGATCTCGAAGCTCTCGCGCTGCGCGTGCGAGAGCAGCGAGAAGAGCAGCCGGCGCACGTCGCCCGGGGAGAGCGAGTCGACCTCCAGGCGGCGCAGCTTGCCGTGGATGCGGAAGATCGGCGCCGAGCCCACCACGAGGTGGATGTCGCTCGCCCCGTAGCGCAGCGCGATGTTGAGCAGCGTGCGCATGTCGACGCTGCCCACCGCGGGAAGCGCGTCGTGCTCCGCCACGAAGGCCGCCGAGCCGCGCTCCATGCCCTGCGCGTTCATGCGGAACTCGTCGGGGTTGGTCGCGTACGCGGCGCCGGTCTCGTAGCTCACGGTGCCCTTCTCGTAGAGCTGCACCAGCGCCCGGTTGAAGGTCTGCATCCCGTCCGACCCCTGGAGCATCAGGTCTTCGATCTCGTCGACGCGCTGCTCCCGGATGAGCTTCCGCACCGGCGGCGTCGCGACCATCACCTCCACCGCCGCGACCCTCCCCTCGCCCTCGGCGCGCGGCACGAGGCGCTGCGAGACGATGCCCTGGAGGCAGAGCGAGAGGTCCATCGCCACCTGCTCGCGCAGGTGCTCGGGGTAGTAGCCCAGGATGCGCTGCAGGGTCTGGAGCGAGTCGATGGTGTGCACGCTGCTCAGCACGAGGTGCCCGGTGAGGGCGGCGGAGAGCGCGACGTTCATCGTCTCCGCGTCGCGCATCTCGCCGATGACGATGACGTCCGGGCTCTCGCGCACGACGTGCCGCAGCGCCAGGGTGAAGTCGCGCGTGTCGCTCCCCACCTCGCGCTGCGTGATGAGCGCCTTCAGGTCTTCGTGCACGAACTCGATCGGGTCTTCGAGGGTGACGACGTGCTTCGCGTAGCGGGTGTTGATGTGGTGCACCATCGCCGCGAGGGTGGTGCTCTTGCCCGACCCGGTGCTGCCGGTGACCAGCACGAGCCCGCGCGGCGAGTCGGCGAGCGTGCCCACGGACTCCGGGAGGCCGAGCACGTCGAAGTCGAGCTGCCCCCCCGGGACCAGCCGGATCACCGCGCCCAGCAGGCCGCGCTGCAGATGGAAGTGCGCGCGGAAGCGCCCGAGGCCAGGGCGGCTGACGCCGACGTCGACGTCGCCCAGGCGGTCGAACGCGTCGCGCTGCGTGGGGCGCAGCACCGCGTGCATGAACTCCTTGAGCGCCTCGTGCTCGAGCGCGGCGTCGCCCAGCGTCGTGAGCGTGCCGTTGACCCGCAGCGACGGCGGCCGACCCTCCGTGAGGAACAGGTCGGACGCCTTCTCTCCCACCATCCGCTTGAGCAGTGCTTCTACGTCGGGCATCTCGCGCAGACGATGCCCGTTTCGCTACCCCGCATCAACGACTGCGGATACCGACCTTCTCCGCGAGCGTGTAGGGCCCGAGCTTCTCCCGAAGGTCCTTCAGCGCCGGCTGGTCGGGGCTCAGCCGCGCGATGGTCTGGATGGACGCGTACGCGCTCGCCTTGAGCCCTGCCTTGATGAAGATCCCCGCCAGCAGCACGTGGGCCTTGACGTTGTTGGGGTCGGCCATCGTCACGCGCTGGGCGAGGTCGGTCGCGCGCTTGTACTCCTTCGTGTACTTGGCCAGCACCTCGGCCGCGTTGAGCAGCAGCAGGTGGTCCGTCGGGCGCCCCTCCGCCGCCTGCTCCCAGTGCTTCGCGGCCACCAGCGGCTGCGACTCGCGCATCGCCTCGCGCGCCGCGTTGATGTGCGCGTCCACCTGCTGCGCCACCAGCAGCTTGCGCGTGGCCTCGTAGCGCAGCCGCAGCGCCTCGTCGTCCCTGCTCATGGAGAGCGCCTGCTTCAGCGCCTCGGTGGCCGCGTTGAGGTCTCCCTTGCGCTGGGCCTCCTCGGCGTTGGCGATGAGCTGCCCGATGCTCGGGCCGCGCTCGGCCACCCTCGGGACCTGGCCCGACGACGTCGGGGCCGGCGGCATCGCCACCGGGGTGGAGATGGTCGGGCGCGCCGGGGTGCTCGACGAGCGCTGCGGGACCACGGAGTTGAGCCGGCGCGCCATGGACTCCCTCGCGCGACGGAGGGTCTCCGGGTCGAGCGGCTGCATCGGACCCGGCGTGGGCTTCGCGGTCACGTGGGCGGCGGGCAGCGACGGGGCGGACGGCGTCGGGGGCGGAGGCATCACCGCCGTACCGATGGGCGGCATCACCGGCCGCGGCGGCGTGCGGGCCGGCGGCGGGAGGTTGACCGTCGCCGGGTTGGTGGGCGACGAGCCGCGCGGCTGCGGCGGCGGATGGCTCGCGGAGCCCGAGAGCGGCGGGTTGGAGGCGCGGGGATGCTCCTGGGCGGCATGGCGCGCGGCGGAGACGATGTCGGTCACCTCGGGCACCAGCGGCGGCGGCGGGCGAGAGGGGCTCTCCATCGAGCCGATGTGGAGGTCGTAGCCCGAGCGCTGCCGGGCGTTGCCGAGCACGTCGTAGGCGCGGGTGAAGACCCGGAAGAGCTCGTCGATGCGGATGCGGTAGGCCCCGAGCGAGCGGTTGAAGAAGACGTCGGGGTGAAAGCGCTTGGAGAGGGCGAAGTATGCGTCGCGGATCACCTTGCGCTCGGCGTCGCGAGGCACGCCCAGGATCTCGTAGTGCGTCGCCGTCAGACGACGCTCGTAGATGGCGTCGATGGTCCGACGCTCCTCTTCGCTCAGCTCGACCAGATCACCGGCTTCGCTCATGGCTCTCTTTCCGCTCCTAGCGCCAACAGCCTTCGCGCGTGGAGGCTTGCGAGGATAGCCGAACCCGGTGACCCGCGCACCGGCGACCTGCAGGGAGGACCCGATGCGGTACAACGCCCGCGATGCGCATCGCCCACCTCGCGGACCTCCACATCGGCAGGGTCTTCCACGGCCTCTCCCTGATCGATGACCAGCGTCACATCCTGGAGCAGGTCGTGGGTCGCGTCCGCGCCGCGGAGGCCGACGTGCTCGTGCTCGCGGGGGACCTCTACGACCGCGCCCTCCCCGGGCGGGACGCCGTCCGCCTGCTCGACGATTTCCTCCAGGAGGTGCACCGGAGCCTGGAAATTCCCGTGATCGCGATCGCGGGCAATCATGACAGCGGCGAGCACCTGGGCTTCGGCTCGTGGCTCTTCGCCCAGGGCGACCTTCACCTCCGCGGTCGGGTCGACGGCCCCTTCCGCCCGGTCACCGTGGAGGACGATCACGGCGAGGTGACCTTCTACCCGATCCCCTACGTGGAGCCCGAGACCGCGGCGGCCCTCTTCGCCTCGCCGGGCGCCGAGGCCCCGGTGCAGGGCGGCACCCTCACCCACGCCGAGACCGTCGAGGCCCTGCTCGCGCCCGCGCACGAGCACCGCGTGTCGAGCGGCGTGCGACGCAGCGTGGTGGTGGCGCACGGCTTCGTCCGCGGGGGCGCCTCGCCGCTGGAGTCGCCCCGCTCCGAGCGGGCGCTCTACCTGGGCGGCGCGGGGGCCGTCCCGGCCTCGCACTTCGACGGCTTCTCCTACGTGGCCCTCGGGCACCTGCACCGGCCGCAGTGGGTCGGCGACGACCGTCGGGTGCGCTACTCGGGCTCGCTGCTGCGGTACGCCTTCGAGGAGAGCGACGACCCCCGCACGCTCTCCGTGGTGACCCTGGGCGCCGACGGTCGGTGCGCCCTCGAGGAGGAGGCGCTGCACCCCCGGAGGGACCTCGCGCGCATCCGCGGCGACCTCGACACGCTGCTCCGCGACCCGGCGCTGGAGCAATACACGACCCGGTATGTCCAGGCCGTGGTGACGGACCACCCGATGCCCCCGCAGGCGATGGAGCGGCTGCGGGAGCGGTTTCCGCACCTGCTGGAGTTCCGACAGACCAGGATGGAGCGCGACCCGCTGGCGGCGGTCGCTGCGATCCCCGACGAGCGCCGCGGCCCGGCGGAGGTCTTCGAGGACTTCTTCCGGCTCCACGGCCCTGGCGTCCCGACCGACGAAGACCGCGGGGTGTTTCGCGAGGCCCTCGCCGCCACGGGGGAGCCCGCGTGAGGCCGCACTCCCTCAAGCTCCAGCACTTCGGGCCCTACGCGCAGCACTCGATCGACCTCGAGCCCTTCCACGACGCGGGCCTCTTCCTCGTCCACGGGGATACCGGGTCGGGCAAGAGCACCCTGCTCGACGCGATGTCCTGGGCGCTCTACGGCAAGGGCCTCGGCGACCGCTCCTCCGACGAGATGCTCCGCAACGTCGCCGCGCCGGCCGATGCGCCCACGGAGGTCACCCTCGACTTCTCCCTCTGCGACCGGCGCTACCGTGTTGCCCGCTCGCTCGAGCCCGAGCGCGTCTCTCGCAAGGGCACCGTCACCCGCGCCCGCACCACCGCCTCGCTCCAGTGCCTCTCGGGCGACCCCCAGTTTCAGCCCGTCGGCGGGCCGAAGGACGTCTCCCGGGAGATCGTCCGGCTGCTGCACCTCCCGCACGAGCAGTTCTCCCGGGTGATCGTGCTGCCGCAGGGGGAGTTCCGCGACCTGCTGCTCGCCCCCGCCGAGCGCCGCGAGCGGCTGCTGGAGCACCTCTTCGGCACCGCGCGCTACGCCTTCATCGAGGACCAGCTCCGCGCCATGGACGCCTCCGCGAGGGCGGAGTTCGACAAGACCGACGGCGTGCTGCGCGCCCTGCTCGACGGCGTCGGCGCCGCGGACCTCGACGACCTCGACGCGAAGACCGCGGACTCCCAGCAGCGCCTCGCGGAGACCGAGCGCGCGATCGCCGACACCCGCGCGTCGCTGGAGTCCGTCGTCGCCGCGAACGCCGTCGCCGCCGAGGTCGAGCGGCGCAACGCGCAGCGCCGTGTCCATCGGGCCGCGCTCGACGAGCTCGCGGCGCAGTCGGAGTCCGCCGCCCTCTCCGCCGCCCGCCTCGCCCGCGACGAGACGGCCTCACGCTGCCTCGAGCGACTGACGCGGCTTCGCTCCCTGGAGGCCTCCCTCGCCGAGCGCCGGGAGCAGTATGAGCGCGCCGCCTCGGAGCACCAGCGGCTGTCCGTCGCGCTGGCCGACCCCGCGCTCGCCCCTTCGCACTTCGAGGTGGCGGAGGCCGCGATCCGGACCGCGACCGCGCGCGCGGCGGCGCTCCGGGCGATGCAGGACGAGGCCGAGCGACTCCTGGGCCTGGAGCGCGAGGCCGCCGACCGGGCCGCCGAGGCCGATCGGATGCAGTCGGCGCTGGCCGCCCGGGAGCAGGCGCTGGCCGACGCGACGCTCTCCCTCGCCGGGCTCGACGCGGCCATCGCGGCGCACGAGGCGGCGCTGGCGGACGAGGCCTCGCTGCGCGCCCGGGTCGACAACCTGAGCGCGCGGCAGCAGCGCGCGCTGGAGCGGAGGTCGCGCGAGGACTCGCTCCGCGGGTTGCAGCGGGCGCGACGCGACGCGCTGGCGTCGGAGCGCGACGCGGAGGAGGGGTGGCGGGAGCTCGCGGCGAAGCACGCTCTCGCCGAGGCGTCGACGCGCGAGGCGCAGGCGGTACGGCTGGCCGCGACGCTGGTGCCGGGCGAGGCCTGTCCGGTGTGCGGGTCGTCGGATCACCCGTCGCCCAGGGTGGCGTCGGGCTCCTCCGTCGAGGCGGTGGACGCCGAGGCCCTCGCCCGCTCGGCGGCCGCGCACTCCCGGGCGCAGCGGGAGGCCTTCGCGCTGCAGATCCGCATCGAGGAGGCCGAGGCGGCGCTGCGGTCGGAGGGCGAGGGCGAGGCGATCGACGAGGAGGCGCTCGCTCGCGAGGTGAAGTCGGGCAAGGACGCCCTCGCGGCGCTGCGAAGGCGACGGCTGGACCTCGAGGCCGCCCGGCGCTCCCGGGTGGGCGCGGCCGCCACGGCGGACCTGCAGCGGGTCTCGCTCGGTCCGGATCAGTCGGCGCTCGCGGGGGTGCGGGCCCGCGTCGCGGCGATGGAGGAGGACATCGCTCAACGGAGGCAGGGCTTTACCGAGCCGGGTATGAGCCCCTCGGCGATGGGCGCCGCGCTGCGGGCCCTGGAGGCCGACCTCGCCGGTCAGCAGGCGTCGCTCCGCTCGGCTCGCGCCCGGAGGGAGGAGCTCGCGCGAGCCGCGGCGGCGGCGGAGGGATCGCTCCCGACGCTGCGCGCGGAGCTCGGTCGCGCGGAGGCGCTGCACGAGGAGGGCAGGTCGGCGCTCTCGCAGGCGATGCGCGACGGGGGCATCCCCGACGAGGCCGCGATCGCGCAGGCGGTGCTCGGTCCGGCGGAGCGACAGCGGCTGCGAGAGGCGCTGGAGTCGCGGGCCCGCGCGGAGGCGGCGCACCGCGAGGCGCTCTCGTCGCTGGGCCCCGACGAGCCTTCGAGCCCGGTGCAGCTCGGCGCCGAGGCCGAGCAGCGAAGCCGGTTGGAGGCGCTGCAGCGGGAGCTCGGGGTCGCTCAATCGTCGCTTTCGGCGATGGGCCACCAGCGCCGCGCGCTGGTCTCCGCCGCGGAGGCCCGCCGCGCCGCGGAGGCCCGGAGCCAGCGGGTGCGACGGGTCTCCGAGGTCGCCAACGGCAAGGGCCCCAGCAAGGTCAGGCTGAGCCGCTATGTGCTGCTCGACCTCTTCGACCGCGTCGTCGCGAGCGCCAGCACCGGCCTCGAGGCCATGAGCGACGGGCGCTTCCGGCTGCGGCGCCAGGAGCGGGCGCAGACCGGCCGGGAGTTCGACCTGGTGGTCGACGACTCCTACGTGGGCGGCGTCGCGAGGCCCGCGGCGAGCCTCTCCGGGGGCGAGGTCTTCCTGGCCTCGCTGGCCATGGCGCTCGGCCTGGGCGAGGTGCTCCAGGCCTGGGCGGGCGGCATCCGGGTGGAGTCGCTCTTCGTCGACGAGGGCTTCGGGGCCCTGGACGAGGACACCGTCGAGCGCGCCATCGAGCTGCTCGAGCGCCTTCCCCAGCACGCCCGCATGGTGGGCGTGGTCTCTCACGTGCCCGAGCTGCGCAAGCGCATCCCGGCGCGCCTCGAGGTGCTGCGGGGCGACCAGGGCTCCTTCACCCGCTGCTCGTTGCGTCACCGCGGCGCCGACCGTTGACGGATTGCCCGTCGTCAAGCAGACCGCTGGGCATGCGTCGAAGCGCGATCCTGGGCGTCGGTCACTATGTCCCCTCGAAGGTCGTCACCAATGACGACCTCGCCAAGCTCTTCAACACCAGCGACGAGTGGATCGTTCAGCGCTCGGGCATCCGAGAGCGCCGCTACATCGAGGGCGACGGGGTGTTCGCGAGCGACCTCGCGGTGCCCGCGTGCAAGATGGCCTGCGAGAAGGCCGGCGTGGCCCTCTCGGAGATCGACGCGATCATCTTCGCGACGCTCTCCCCCGATGCCTTCTTCCCCGGCACCGGGTGCTTCCTCCAGGCCAAGCTCGGCCTCCCGGGCATCCCCGCCCTCGACATCCGCAACCAGTGCTCGGGCTTCCTCTACGGGCTCTCCATCGCCGACGCCTGGATCCGCGCGGGCGTCTACCGCCGGGTGCTCCTGGTGGGCGCCGAGGTGCACTCCACCGGGCTCGACTTCTCCGACGCCGGCCGCGACGTGACGGTGCTCTTCGGCGACGGCGCCGGGGCCGTGGTGCTCGGCCCCACCGAGGAGGAGGGCCGCGGGCTCCTCAGCCTCACCCTCGGGGCCGACGGTCGCGGCGCCACCGATCTCTGGATCGAGGCCCCCTCCTCCGGTCGCTCGCCCGAGCGCATCACCCACCAGATGCTCGACGAGCGTCGGCAGTACACCCGCATGAACGGCAAGCAGGTGTTTCGCTGGGCGACGGAGAAGATGCCCGAGGCCTCGCGCGCCGTGCTCGCCGAGGCGGGGCGGACCACCTCCGACATCGACCTCTTCGTGCCTCACCAGGCCAACCTGCGCATCAACGAGTTCGTGGCGCGCAAGCTGGAGATCCCGATGGAGAAGGTCGTGACGACCATCGACCGCTACGGCAACACCACCGCGGCCTCCATCCCCCTGTCGCTCTCCGAGGCCCTCCTCGCGGGCCGCGCGGGCCCCGGCTCGCTGGTGCTCTTCGCGGCCTTCGGCAGCGGCTACACCTGGGGCGCCGGGCTGCTCCGGCTCTGATCCGCTAGCGCCGCGCCGCGGGCTGCACCACGTGGGTCACGCCGAAGCGGCCCAGGGTGCGGCGCACGGCGTATCGCCCGTCGGGCGGGGCCTTCGACACCGCGCACAGCTCCGCCGCGTTGAAGGGACAGGCGCGGCACTTCCCGCGGGCCATGGTCCCCTCCGGGGTGCGGGCGCCGGTCCAGTAGGAGGTGGCCCACTGGAGGTCGCGCTCGACCCGCTGTCGGGAGTGGCGGAAGACCCAGAGACCGAAGGCCTCGTCGTCGACCCGTCGCACGGTGAGCCCGGAGAGCGGATCGGGGACCCCGCTCGGCGGCCGGGCGTCGGTCGCGCTCAGGCCCGCGCGGGCCAGCTCGAAGGCCGCCTCGGCGATCTTGCGGGCGAGCGCGTCACTCACCCGTCGACCGCGAGGCAGCACCGCCACCCCGTACAACAGCCGATCGGTCTGGAACCCCATCGCCTCCAGCATCCGCCCGTAGGCCTCGACCTGGACCACGTGCGAGGGAAACAGCTCTCGCCGCCCGGAGAACTTGAACTCCAGCACCAGCCTGGCGCGCCGCCCCTCCAGGTGGATGCGGTCGGCCCGCCCCACGAGCCGCACCCCGTGTATCTCCGCCGTCACCGGCATCTCCACCAGCTCGAGGGCCTCGCCCGCGGTGATGGCCTCGCTGATCTCCTGCTGGCTGATCTCCTCGGCCTCGGCCTCGAAGGCCGCGTGACCGGCCGCCCCGGCCGCGAGCTCGGCGCTCTCGGTGCGCAGGGTGTTGGTCCTCGCGAGGTGCACCTGCATCTCGCAGTAGAACTGGTTGGCCAGCGTGCTCACCGACACCCTCGGGGGCCCCACCGCCCGCGGGCCCTCGACGAAGCGACGGATCGCCGGGAGACGCTCGGCGGTGAAGAGCGCGTCGAGGGTGGTCTCCATCCCGAAGCGGCGCAGCGAGGCGTAGTAGCGCCCCACCGGCTCGGGAAACACCCCGGCGCCGTGCAGTGCCTCCCACACGGCCCGAGGGGAGCCGAGCGCTGCCACGATCGCGTAGAATCGCGGAGCGAGCGACGCGCGCGCTTGAGCGATTTCCAGGAGATGGGGCAGGTCGAGGAGCGGAGGGTTCATCAGCAGGGGCGTCGGGAGCAGTGTATCCCGATCGCCCCCCGCTCGCTCAGCGGAACCCTCCGCCCACCCCGTTACTACGCCGCCTGCGAGTCCGAGCCGCTGGCGCTTCCCTTTCGGGCGTCCTCCTCCGCGATGGCCTTCTTCAGCCAGACCTTGGCGTTCTTCATCCGCCCGACCTCCTCGGTGCGCTTGCAGAGCGCCCTCCAGGCCGCCTCGCGATCGGACACCGGCAGCGGCGCCAGCTCGGCGCGGTACTTCATCCACACCGCCACCGCCTCGCCCGGCAGCTCGATCTCCCCGATGCGGGCGTAGAAGCCCCCGAGCGCCGGGTGGGCCGTCGCCGGATCGGGCGTCGGATCGTTGGCGGGCGACTCCTCCGCCGCCTCGGCCATGGGGTTCACCTGGTTCAGGTCGATGCCCCCGCCCGGCTCCTGGGCGTTGGCCGGGATGGTCTCGATCTCCAGCTCGTCGAGCACCCCGAGCCCGAGGATGGATAGCGTCGCGCGGCGCTTCGCCTTGGTCTCGCACTTCATCAGCACGTTGACCGGGTCGGTGAGCGGCACCGTCGCCGTCGCGGTCTCGAAGCGACCGTTGGGCATCGAGGCCTTGCACACCGCGTAGACCAGCTTGGTGCCCGCGAGGTCGATCACCTTCGGGCCGTCGATGATCTCCCGGGTCACCCGGTGCATCGCCGCGAGCTGGTCGGTCGCCCCGCGCGTCGCATACAGGATCTCCTTCCCGTTGAGCCGCAGGAACGCGAAGGGTTGTGCGTGGGGGTTGAGCCCCAGGCCCTCGCACATCTGCACGTAGAAGCGCGCCCGCTCGCTCGGCCCGAGGCCCGACAGGTCGCCCCGCAGCACGATCGAGTCGATGACCTTCGCGCCGGTGCGCTCGTCTACGTCGTAGCCCGCGCGCTCGCCCGTACCCTGCGCCGCCTGCACCCGCTGCTCGTTCTTCTCGTTGCTCATGGTCGTCTCCCTCTCTCCGCTCACTTCGCGCCCGCCGTCGGGTCTTCCTCGCCCGCGTCGTCCTTCGGCTCTTCCATCGTCTCCAGCGCCGCCACGAAGGCGTCCCGCCGCTCGTTGCAGAACGCCTCGAACTCCATGTCCCCGGCCAGCGAGGCCTCCGCGTCGGCGTCCTCCGGCAGCACGTCGTTGGCCGCCATCAAGCCCGACCAGAACAGCGCCTCCACCGCCGGGACGCCCCACTTGCGCTGCGCCTCGCGGAGCACCCGCTCCTTCTTGAAGCGGGGATGGGCCTTCCAGTCCGCGTAGCTGAGCTCCGCCCGGAGCCTCACCAGCTCGTCGAGCTCCTGCGACGACTCGACCCGGCGCTCGTCGTACATCGTGCCCTGGATGCCACGCTCAGCAATATTGCTCATGGTAGTCGCTCCTTCAGTGGACGACGGCGCCTGGGGCACCGGGGAGCCGCTCGCTGCGCGCTTCGTTCGCTCGTCCATACGCAAAGCAGGATACGCCCCCCCACCTCGCCGCGCCGCCCCTGGCAAGGCACTCGTGACATATCCTGTCACACGCCAAGAAAGCCCTTCCAGACAGGAGCTCTCGTCGAGAAAGCCCGTCCGATGCCGTGACAGGATATGTCCGCTACGGGCGCTCGACGGCCTTGGCGCGAGGGCTCGACCCCACCGGTCGCAGGACCCCCGGGCGGTCGGCCCGTCGCGGCGTGGCGAGCGCCCGGTCGTACCACTCCAGCAGCGTGCCCCGCTCATGGGCGCTCTGGGCGCCGACCGCGAGGCGCAGCCACTCGGTGGTCGCCCGCTGGCCCGCGGCGCGCTGGATGGCCCTCAGCGCGACGGTCACCGCGTGGTCGGGTCGCAGCGCCTCCAGGGCCTCCTCCAGCGCGGGGTCACCCTCGGGAGAGGCGGCCGCCGGGGCTGCGCTCACGGGCTTCGCCGGGGGGGCCTTGCGCCCGCCGCCCACCAGGTCGGGGACGGCCCCGACCACCGCCCTGGCGAAGGGCCGGGGATCGGGCTTCACGGGGGAGTCGAAGTAGTCCGGCGGGAGCCCGTAGGCCTGCACCACCGCCAGCATCACGTCGCCTCCCAGCGCCCGGTGCCCGCCGAGGATCGCCGCGATGGTCCCCTGCTCCCGCCCGATGGAGGCCGCGAAGGCCCGCTGGGTGAGCCTCGCGCCGCGCGCCGCACCGAGGGCGTCGAACAGCTCCGCGAGCCGCTCGCGCCTCCGCAGGCTCAGCTCCTTCGTGACCGGACGAGGCACGCCTCCGGATCTATCAGGAACTCCAGCGCTGAGCAATCATTGCTTGACTGCTGTTGATATCTTGCGCAATACATCCAGGCATGAACGGCGACGCTCCCTCCCCGATGCGCTCACGGCTCCAGGTGCTCGAAGGCGGCGGCGCGGCCCGGCGACGCAAGCCCGTTCGGCTGACGCTGCTCCGCGACCCGGCGACCGCCCACCGCCCCGACACCATCGACTTCCCGGCGCCGGGCAGCCCGATGTCGCACCTCGAGCACGCCATCGCGGCGCTTCGCGAGGCCGCCCAGGCCGAGACCATCACCGGCCGCAGCGACGGGGTCATCGACGCGCTCGACCACCTCACCCGCGAGCTGAGCGTGCTCTTCGACGACGAGGTGGCCCGCACCGCGCTGCTCCGCATCTCCGGCCAGCTCCGCCGCCCGCGTTGATCTTGCGCTGGGCGCGCCCGCGACGGTACACCGCGCGCCATGGCCGCCTCGAAACCCCCTCAGCCCCTCAGCCCCGCGCCCGCCGGCACCGACCCGCGCGTGCTGCGCCGGGCGCACTTCCTCATGCGCCTCTCCCGCGCCTGGGACTCGCGCTTCGAGGCGATGGCCCGCGTGGGCCGCATCGGCCGCTGGTACAGCGCCGTCGGCAATGAGTGCACCACCGTGGGCACCTCCCTCGCGCTCGGCGCCAACGACGCCATCTCCACCGTGCACCGCGACCTGGGCGCCGTGCTCACCCACTACCTCGACCCGACCCGCCTGGCGCCCGGCCTCTTCGAGGACGGCGACCAGACCGAGTGGGACGCCCTCCGCCCTCCCCCGCAGGCGCTGCTCGACCAGCTCGCCAGCCAGGTGTTCGGGCGCCGGGGGGGCTTCACCCGTGGCGTCGACCGGTCGTTTCACTACGGGCTCATCAAGCCCGAGTGGGGCATCCGCCACGTCGGGATGATCTCGCACCTCGGGTCGATGATCCCCGTGGCCGCGGGCCTGGCGCTCGCCAACCTGCAGGACGGCAACGACCGCGCGGTGCTCGGGTTCATCGGCGAGGGGGCTACCTCGCAGGGCGACTTCCACGAGGCGCTGAACATGGCGGGGGTGATGAAGCTCCCGCTCATCCTGGTGGTGGAGAACAACCGCTACGCCTTCAGCACGCCGCTCTCCGAGCAGTACGCGTGCGAGAAGCTGAGCGACCGCGCGCCGGGATACGGCATCGCGGGCGAGACCGTCGACGGGCTGGACTTCGACGCCGTGCACGCCGCCATGAACCGCGCCGTGCAGCGCGCCCGCACGGGCGAAGGGGCGACGCTGCTGGAGTGCATGCTCCCGAGGATGCGAGGCCACGCGGAGGGCGACGGGAGCTACGAGCTCATCCCCCCGGCGGAGCGCGAGGAGTACCTGAAGCAGGACCCGCTGGTGCGCTTCGAGGCGATGCTGGTCGACCGGGCGCTGGCGGATGTGGAGCGCGTGAAGGAGGTCACGGAGATCGCCCGGGGGATCATCGAGGACGCGGTGGAGCGCGCGATGGCGACCGAGGAGCCCCTGATCGACGAGGCGACGAGGCCGGTGTTCGCGCCGGGTGAAGTGGCGACGGCGTTCGCGCGCCAGTCGACGGAGGTGACCGGTGGCTGAGACGACGTACATCGACGCGATCCGACGCGCCCTCGGCGAGGAGATGGACCGCGACGAAGCGGTCTTCCTGATGGGTCAGGACATCGCGGCCTTCGGGGGCGCGTTTCGCGCGTGCAAGGGCCTCTTCGAGAAGCACGGCCGGCTGCGGGTGATCAATACCCCGCTGATGGAGTCCGGCACCGTCGGCGCGGCCCTCGGCGCGGCCCTCGTGGGCAAGCGCCCGGTGCTGGAGATGCAGTTCGCCGACTTCGTCTCCTGCGGCTTCAACCAGATCGTCAACAACGTCGCCAAGACCTACTACCGCTGGGAGGCGCCCGTTCCGATGGTGATCCGCCTGCCCTTCGGCGGCGGCGCGGGCGCGGGGCCCTTCCACTCGCAGTCCCCCGAGGCGTGGTTCGCCCACACCCCGGGCCTCTGCGTGGTCGCGCCCTCCACCCCCCGCGACGCCCTCGGGATGCTCAAGGCCGCCATCCGCGACCCCAACCCCGTGATCTATCTGGAGCACCGCTTCCTCTACCGCAGAGAGAAGGAAGACCTCCCCGAAGGCGACCTGCTCACCCCCCTCGGCCGCGCCCACGTCGCCCGCGAGGGCAAGCACGTCACCATCCTCACCTGGTCGTGGACCCTGCACGAGTCCCTCGCCGCCGCCGAGGAGCTCGCGAAGGAGGGCGTCTCCGTCGAGGTCGTCGACCTGCGCACGCTCTCGCCCCTCGACGAGGACACGATCTTCACCTCGGTGCGCAAGACCTCCAAGGTGCTGATCGTCCACGAGGCCACCATCACCGCGGGCTTCGGGGCCGAGCTCGCCGCCCGCGTGGCCGACCAGTGCTTCGAGTGGCTCGACGGCCCGGTGCGCCGCGTCGCCTACGCCGACCGCCCGTCGCCCTACAACAAGAAGCTCGAGCAGAGCCTGCTGCCCGGGCGCGAGCGCATCACCGCCGCCCTGCGCAAGCTCGCCCGCTACTGACGGACACCCCTTCCGCATCGGCGCCTCGCGGCTCTACGCTGGCGAGCATGAAACGACTCCTCGTCCCGGCCTTCGCCACCTTCGGCCTCGCCCTGACCGCCTGCGGCGACGTCAGCCCCAACGACCTGCGCGACCCGACATGCTCGGCCACGACCTTCAACGTCGAGGGCCGCACCTTCACCACCTTCGGCACCACCGCCGACGCGCGGAAGATCGACGCCTTCCTCCAGGCGACGCTCGACCTCAACGCCGCCACCATCGAGATCGCCGACGGCCTCACCACGACCTGCGCCGCCATCGGCACCGACCTCGGCCTCGCCGCGTCGGAGTACCGCCCGGCCACCGCCGGGGAGCTCCCGGTCGCGTACACCTGCCGCCGCGTCTCCCAGGAGGTGCGAACCATCATCGAGGCCGCCCTCCCCCGCGGCGCCTCGCTCGACGTCACCATCGTCCCGCCGGTCTGTCAGATCGACGTGAGCTTCGCGGCCCGCTGCGCGGCCCAGTGCACCGCGACCGCGACCGTCGAGGTGCCGCGGTGCATGGGAGAGCTCGTCGCCGAGTGCACCGGCAGCTGCAGCGGATCGTGCGCGGGCACCTGTGACGGCGGCTGCACCGGCGTCTGCAGCGGCATGTGCACGGGCACCTGCATGGGCACCTGCGTGGGCCAGTGCAGCGCGGGGTGCAGCGCCACCGACTCCACCGGGCGCTGCGTCGGCACCTGCGCGGGCACCTGCAATGGGAGCTGCTCGGCGACCTGCACGGGCTCGTGCACCGGGAGCTGCTCGGCGGGCTGCCAGGGCTCCTGCCGCGGCCAGTGCCGGGGCACCTGCTCGGTGCAGAGCAGCGTGCGCTGCGACGGCACCTACGACGTCCAGGCCGACGCGCAGTGCTCCGCCGCGTGCGAGGCGCAGGCCAACGCGCGCGCGACGTGCACCGACCCGCAGATCACCATCGGCAGCCGCGCCACCGTCTCTCCCGCGGCGCTGCAGCGGCTCAACGTGCTGGTCACCTCGCTCCAGCGCCACTACCCCCGCATCGTGCTCAACGCGACCCGCATCGACCGGGTGGTGCGACAGAGCGCCCCGAACTTCGTGGCCAGCCTCAACGGCGTGGGCACCGCGGCCAGCAACGTGGGCCTCTCCGCCGTCGCCTGCGTCGCCCGGGCCGGCGTGGTGGCCACGGACATCGCCAGCCGCTTCAGCGCCTCGGCGCAGGTGAGCGTGGAGTTCAGCGCCTCGGTCTCCGTCCAGGGCACCGCCCAGTAGCCCGAAGCCCCACCGCGCGCCCGGACGGGTCTTTACCCGGAGGCCCTGACTGGCCTACACCCCGGGCGCCATGTTTCTCCAGACCTTCTTCGAACCGAAGCTCGACCTCGACCGGCTGCGCGCCATGCTCGACACCTGCGGCCCATGGGCCCGAGCCAACGCCGTGCGCACGCTCACGCCCGCGCAGATGAAGGTTCTCTTCGAGGCCTGTGAGGGCGAGGCGCTCACCCTCGACGCGATGGTCCCGACGGGTGAGCCCCTGGTCGAGGTGATCCACCACGGCAAGAACACCCTGCCGATGTTCAGCCATTTCCAGAAGCGATTCTGCCGGCCCGACGGCGAAGACTGCCCCGACCAGCTCTGGGGCTACAACCACAACGGCGCCCTCGAGACGGCCGTGGTCGGCCCCGGGTACTTCATCGCCACGCTCACCGAGAAGGGCGAGGTGCTCATCGACTACGCGAAGGTCCCGCCGCGCAAGCCCGCCGGATGGCCGACGATCATGGGTCCGACCGCGCGCGCCGGGAGCCTCGTCTGGGCGGGCATGACGGACGTCCTGCGCCGCGTCACCGACCACGTCACCATCGGCACCGCTTACATGAACGGTAAGCCGAGGGGGCAGTACTTCGCCCTCTGCCGCGAAGACCCGAAGGTCTGACCTCCCTCCGCTCGCTACTGGCGTCCCGCCCGCCGCTTGCGTAGCGTCGTCGGCGTGGTGGCTGATCCGATCGATCCAGGCGATCTGTCCGTTGGCGCTGAGCTCCCGGGGGCCTACACCATCGAAGAGCCGGTGGTGCAGGGGCGCACCCGGGTCATCTACGCCGCGCGCTCCAGCGAGGGCGAGCTGGTGGCGGTGCACGTGCTCGACGCGGGCCTCGTCGACGGCCTGGGGGAGTGGTTCACCCAGGCCGCGACCTCGCGCGGGGAGATCCATCACCCGTCGCTCCCGACGACCCTGTCGGTCGGCCGGCTCGACGACGGCCGCCCCTTCGAGGTCACCGAGTTCCTGGAGGGCACCTCGATGCGAGAGGCGCTCGACGCCTCGCCCGAGGGGCTCGATCCGCTCGCGGTGGTGCGCGTCGTCAACGAGGTGGCCTCGGCGCTCGACGCGCTCCACGGGCGCACTCCCCCGGTCGCGCACCGCACGCTCTGCCCCGAGCACGTGGTCATGCTCCGGGACACCCACGAGGTCCGGCTCCTGGGGCTCTTCAACGCCGATCGCCCGCAGTTCGAAGGCGTCCGTCCCGGCTACCGCTCACCCGAAGAGCTCGCCGGGGTCCTCTCGCTGGGCGCTCGCGCGGACGTGTTCAGCCTGGCCACCCTGACCTACGAGCTGCTCACCGGCCGCGCCGCGTGGCCGCACGTGCCCGAACTCGCGCTCGACTCCATGCGCGTCGGCGTCCGCGACCGGGTGAGCGTGCTGCGCCCGGTGCTCCCGACGGCGCTCGACGCCGTCTTCGAGCGCGCCTGGTCGCTCTCCCCGGACGCCCGCCACTCGTCCGCGGGGCGCTTCGCCCGGGCGCTGCGAGCCGCCGTCGACCCGCTCGACCTGGCCGCCTCGCTCTCCAGCAACGTCTTCGACGACCGGCCCACGGCGCAGGTTCCGGTGTTGTCGCTGCGGGTGCGCAACAACACCCTGCTCAACGCCGGAGCGGTCGCGCAGGCCATCGTCCCTCGCGCCGTCGTAGGGAAGGTGCGGGCCAGCGAGACCGAGGCCGAGGGCGACGCGAAGCCGACGCGGCCGCCGCCCCCGCGGGCGCTCCGGGCGCCGGTCCCTCCCGGCACGAGGCCCGTGCGCGCCGACGAGTCCGAGCCCCCGGCCAGGATCACCGTGCCTCGCCCGGAGGACATCCTCCCCCCACCCGAACCCTCCGAGGAGCGCCCCTCCGAGGAGACCCCGCTGTCCACCTCGGCCCCGGTCCCGGAGCCCACCGGTCCCACCGACGTCGTGCGCACGCTGGCGCAGCGCCCGGTCGAGACCACCCAGCCGACCGAGCTCCCGATCGCCCCGCCCGCCGAGCCTGCCGAGTCCCGCACGCCGGTGTCCGTCTCCGAGCCGCCCGATGAGCCCACGCCGCGCCCGGCCCGACCGACGCCGCAGCCCGAGCCCATCGAGGTCGCCCGGCCCCCGGTCGTCGAGGCCCCGCCGCCGCCGCCTCCGCCGCCGCCGGTCTCGGCGGTCGCCTTACCTGAGCCGGTAAGCCCGCCCCCGGCCGAGCCCGCTCCCCCGCCCCCGCAGCGCGTCGCTCCGCCGCCGCAGAGCTACGTCTCCCCGCTCGACGCTCCGCCGATCGAGGGTCGCCCCGAGTCCCGGCTCTTCCTCGACGAGCCCACGGCGGTGTTCAACACGCCGGTGCCGGCCGCGACCCCGTGGACCCGCTCGCCCGTCGCGCTCGCCGGGCTCTTCATCGCCCACGCGCTGCTCATCGTCGGCGTCGCGCACGCCATCTCCTACGCGCTGGTGCACCGTCAGACGCCGACCACGCAGATCATCCCGGGGCCTTCGCCGGTGTGCGCTCCGTGCGCGGCGTGCCCGGCCCCTCCCCCGGCTCAACCCGAGAGCGTCGGGCAGACCCTCTCTCCGGCGCGTGCCCCAGCGGCCGCGAGGGCGCTGCGCCCGGCGCCGGCGCGCGCTCCGGCGCGGCCCCAGATCATTCGCTCGGTGCCGGATTTCGGGCAGCCGCGCTAGCGGGAGCGGGGGGCGTCACGTCCAGCACGATGCGGTTGGCAGGGACGAGGTACTGCGCCGCCACCCGGCGGACGTCGGCGAGGGTCACGGCCAGGTAGCGCTCGAGCTCGGTGTTCACGATCGACGCGTCGCCGTCGTAGAGCTCGGTCATCCCCAGAAACTGCGCGCGCCCCACCGGCCGCTGAAGCCCGAAGACGAAGCCGGCGCGGATGTTGTTCTTCGCCTTCTCCAGCTCGCGGGCGGTGATGCCCCGGGCGACCACCTGCGAGACCAGCGCGTCGAGCGCCCGCCGGGCCTCCGCGGGCTGGTGCCCTCGCGAGCAGATCGCCCACACCGCGAGCAGGTCGGGGCCCCGGCGGTCTTCGGTGTCCACGGAGATCTCCGACAGCAGCTCCTGGTCGCGCACCAGGGACCGATAGAGCCGCGACGACTCTCCCCCCCCGAGCACGGTGGCGAGCACCTCCAGGGCGTAGTGATCGGGCGTCCGTCGGGCAGGGATGTGCCACGCCACGTGGAAGCCGGGCATCTCGGCGTGCGGGTCGACCATGGACTCGGTGCGCTCCCCGACGGGAGGCTGATAGGCCGTGTCCTGCCACGGCTCGCCGCGCCGGGTGCGGATGTCACCGAAGTGCCTCCGCACCATCGCGAGCGCCTCGGCCGGGTCGAAGTCCCCGGCGATGGTGAGCACCGCGTTGTCCGGCGCGTAGAAGCGCGTGTGGAAGGCCCGCACCCGGGCCACCTGCTCGGCCGGAGCGACGCCCGGCATCTCCAGGTCGCGCACGTCGCCGATGGTGCTGTGCGAGTACGGGAAATAGCCGTCGTAGAGGATCTCGTCTCGCCGCAGGAACGACAGCATGTACGGGCGGTTCTCGTAGGACTGCCGTCGCTCCTCCATCACCGTGAGCCGCTGGTTCTCGAAGGCCTCGGCGGTGATGGCGAGCGAGCGCATCCGGTCGGCCTCGAGCCACAGCCCCAGCTCCAGCGCGTGCGCGGGGAGCATCTCGTAGTAGTTGGTGCGATCTTCCGAGGTGGTGGCGTTGGAGTCGGCGCCGACGCGTGACAGCAGCCGGTCGAACTCGCCCTTCGGGAGGGTCTCGGTGCCTTCGAACATCAGGTGCTCGAAGAGGTGAGCGAAGCCCGTCTGCCCCTGCGGCTCGACCCGCGCCCCGACGTCGTAATAGATCGCGATGGCCACCGTGGGCACCGAGCGGTCCGGCGAGAGCACCACCCTGAGGCCGTTCTCCAGGCGCTCTCGCTGCACGGGAATCTGCAGCGCGGAGGGCGCCGCCGGGGCCGCGGGCGCCTGCGCCGGGACCTGTTGGGAGCCCACCACCCCCGAGAGCACCGACGCCGCCGCGAACAACCACACACCCAGACGACGCGCTGAACGATTCATGTCGCGCGCGAAGGTACCGGCAGCCGCCCCGCGCCGCCAATGGGTCGCGCGATGGCGCTCGAAGGGTGCTAGTTCAGGCCCTCGTGACCCCGCGATCACCCGCCCTCCTCGTCGCCCTGGCGCTCTGCAGCGCGTGCGTCTCGCGCTCTCCCTCGGCCCCGGTCGACGCCTCCTCCGGCGCCGCGGCGGACGTGCGTCCGGCGCGCTCCACCCGGCCTGAGCTTCCGCCGATGGTCCCCGACCAGGCCGACGCCCACGCCTGCTTCCCCACGGATTTCGAGACCACCCGCGCTCGCATCCGTGGCGACCACCTCGAGCTCTGCGGCCTCACCCGGGGCACGCCGCGGTGCTACTCGGTCGACCCGCTGACCTCCTTCGTGAGGGTCATCGAGGTGTCCGACGCACCCCGTCAGCGACCGCTGCAGCCCCTCCTCGAGGCGCCCCTCACCCGCTCCGAGGTCTCCACCCGCGGCGCCCGCGCAGACACCCGCGGAGGCACCCTCTCGGTGCTCTCGGCGAGCGGGCCCGCCCGCACCATCAACGCCCGCTCGGTCGGGCTGGGCTCGCTCGACAACGGCGTGCTCGCGCCGTGGGGCGACGGCTGGTTCATCGCGGTCTTCGGCATCCGGGCGCCCGACCTCGGGGCCTCCGCGATCATCGAGACCGGCAAGATCCGGCTCCGCGGCCGGGCGGCCTACAACCCCTGTCCCCCCGGAACGTGATCCGTCGACTGTAAGCCCCGCCTCTCCGCGGGCGTTCACCCCACCAGAGGTGAACCCCATGAAGCGCTCCCTGTCACTGCTCCCGCTCCTCGCCCTCGCCGCCGCCACGGGCTGCGCGGCCCCCTCGCCCTACGTCGTCTCCGCCGGCAGCTACCGCTCGGCCCACGTCGGCACGACGACCGTGGCGCAGTCGGGCTACGAGCCCTCCGCGCCGCCCGTGGCCTCCGCCTCCGTGACCGCCGAGTCGTCGTCGACGGGTGGCGCCCTCTCCGACGGCGACGGCCCTCGCGCGCAGCCCTCCTCGCCGCCCACGGAGCTCCCCTCCTCGCTGCGACCCGGGCTCGCGACCCACTGGGGCGAGGACCGCTACTCCACGGTGCGCACCACGGCCTTCGAGCGCGCCTCCGAGCGGCCCTTCGACGTCGCGACGCTGCACTACAACGACGCCCGGCTCTCGGCGATGCAGGCGCAGCGAGAGAGCTTCCGATGGCTCTCGGTGCACCGTGACGGCATCCGCATCTCGCTGCGGGGTGAGTCCGGCGAGGTGCTCCCCGGCTTCATGAGCGGCGGCGAGGCCTTCGTTATCGGGCAGCCCGGGCAGCGCTACGCCATCGTGCTGGAGAACCAGACCTCGGCGCGCATCGAGGCGGTGCTGACCGTCGACGGCCTCGACGTCATCAACGGTCAGCCCGGCAGCACGGACAACCGGGGCTACCTCGTTCGACCGCACGGGAGCATCGTGGTCGAGGGCTTCCGCCGCAGCACCAGCACGGTGGCGGCGTTTCGCTTCGGCGGGGTCGAAGGGTCCTACGCGGACGAGCGGGGCTCGGCGCGCAACGTGGGCGTCATCGGCGTGGCGCTCTTCGCAGAGCGCGGCGCGACGCTGGACCTCGAGGAGAATGAAGTGGAGCTGCGTCGGTCGGCGAACCCGTTTCCAGGCGGGTTCGCGCCTCCGCCGGCCAACCGGCCGTACTACTGACCGGGGCCGAGCATCAGTCGCGGAGCTGCTGCGCGAGGTAGTTCTGCTCGCCGATCTGGCCGATGAGGCCGAGCTGCGTCTCGAGCCAGTCGGCGTGCTCCTCCTCGCTCACCAGGATGTCCTTGAGCAGGGCCTCGGTGCCGTTGTCGCCGAGGTCGCGGCAGAGCTTCACGCCGTCGTTGAGGCGCTGAAGCGCGTCCTTCTCGAGCTGCAGGTCGAGCTGAAACTGCTCCGGAACGCTCTCCCCGACGTTGACCTTGCTGAGCCGCTGGAGGTTGGGAACGCCCTCCAGGTACAGAATCCGTTCGATGATCCTGTCGGCGTGCTTCATCTCGTCGATGGACTCCTTCTTCACGTAGTCCGCCAGACGCAGGTAGCCCCAATTGCGGCACATCTTGGCGTGAATGAAATACTCGTTGATGGCAGTGAGCTCTGCCGTCAGCACTGCATTGAGCAGATCGATGATCGCCGCTTGACCCTTCATGGAGACCTCCAGGCGATGGATGGTTACCTGAGGCCGGGCCGTCGAGCGTGGGAAATGCTCACCCCGGAGGGTGATTGGCGTTCTCAGCCGGTCATCAGCATCGGCAGCCGGGAGCGGCTCCGGACCTCCGAGGGGAGCGTGTCTTCGATGAGCTCGTCGATGGCATCGCGGCACGAGCCGCAGTCCGTCCCCGCGCCGCAGGCCGCGCCCACCGCGTCGACGGTCTCCGCACCCTCGCGAATGACGGACCTGATCTTCTTGCAGGGAATCCCGTGGCAGACGCAAACGATCATCGGGAGCACATCTCCAGGTAGAAGGTGACCCCTGTTATAGTGAGATCAGTTATCGTTTTCAAGCCCCCCCATGGCCGGGCAGCGGGATGGCGGCGCGGCGAAGGGTTGAGGTAGTCTGCGGCGGTGCGCAGGGCGGAACGAGTGAAGCCGTACGGCGGAGCGAGAAGCCCGTCATGACGTCCGCCGAGCGTCGTTCGAAGCTGCTGCGCGAGGGGCCCGACCCCCTCGTTGGCCAGATGGTGAACGGCAAGTTCCGCATCATCGAGGAGGTCGCCGCCGGGGGGATGGGGAAGATCTACCGCGCCGAGCAGCTCCCGCTCGGCCGGGTGGTGGCGGTGAAGGTGCTCCACACCCGCTACACGGAGACGCAGGACGACCCGGCGTTTCAGAAGCGCTTCTTCCTCGAGGCGAGCATCCTGTCGCGGCTCCAGCACCCGAACATCGTCACGGTCTTCGACTACGGGCGCATCGAGGGTCTGGCCGAGGAGGCCTTCTTCATGGCGATGGAGTTTCTCCCCGGGGAGACGCTCCACCGTCGGCTGAAGCGCGAGGGCGCCCTCAACGCCGAGGCCACCGTGGCCATCGTCCGGCAGATCGCGAAGGGGCTCCGCGAGGCGCACCGGCAGGGGGTGGTGCACCGTGACCTCAAGCCCTCCAACGTGATGCTCGTGCCCGACGAGTCCGGCGAGGAGACCATCAAGATCCTCGATTTCGGCCTGGTGAAGGTGCTCCGCGACGACTCCGAAGAGCTCACCAAGGAGGGCTCCTTCCTCGGCTCGCCCCGGTACATGTCCCCCGAGCAGATCGCCCACGGCCGGGTCGACCTCCGCACGGACATCTATTCGCTGGGGGTGATCCTCTACCAGTGCCTCTGCGGTCGGCCGCCCTTCGAGGCCGACAACGCGGTGCACATCCTCATGGCCCACCTTCACACGCCGGTGCCGCCCTTCCATGAGCGCAACCCCGCGGTGGTGGTCCCCGAGCCGCTGGGCGCGCTGGCGATGCTCTGCCTGGAGAAGCAGCCCGAGCGACGACCGGCCACCATGGACGACTTCCTCGTGGCGCTGCGGCAGTGCGAGCAGTCCCTCGGACTCCCGGGCTCGGGGATGTTCACCGAGCGCTCGATGCCCTCCGGGCGGCGGCCGACGATTCCTCCGCTGGCCCCCACCGACATGCTGCCCGCGGCCCATTCCCCGCCCGCGTCGCGGCGTCCGCTGGCCCTCGTCATCGGCGTCATCGGGCTCGCCACCCTCGGGCTCGCCGTGGGGATCCTCTTCCAGTCGAGGCTGTCGCCGCCCGCCGTCGCGCCCCCCTCCGCCGCGGCCCCCGCCGCGCCTCCTCGCGCTCCCTCGACCCCTGCGCCCTATCGACTGGAGATCGACTCCGTCCCTCCGGGCGCTGCGGTCGTCGAGGGGGGCAACGTCCTCGGCGTGACCCCCATCGGAGTGATGATCGACAGCGCCTCCGTGGCCTCGTCGCCGCGACGCTTCGTGCTGCGCCTCCCGGGTCACCGGCCCTACGAGCTCAGCGCCGGTCCCTCCCACGAGCCCTCGGTCCGCACGGTGGCGACGCTGGTGGCGGACGAGGTGCAGGTCGTCCAGACCCCCGTCGCCCCGAGCGCTCCGCGCCCCGTGCACGCCGAACCTCGTGGCCGTCGACCTCCGCGTCCTCCGGTCAACCCGTCGGGTGACTCCGACATCCGACTGCATCGGTGAACCCCATGACCCGCGCTCCCTCCCGCCGAAGCCCACGCTGGGCCTTGGCGATCGTCCTCGCCGCATCCGCTCCCCTCCGCGCCGACGACCTCGCCGACGAGGCCGACCTGCAGTTCGAGCTCGGCGCCGACCGCTACCGCCGCGGTGACTTCCGCGAGGCGCTGGAGCACTTCCTCGCCTCCAACCGCCTCGTGCCCAACCGCAACGTCCTCTTCAACATCGCGCGCAGCTACGAGCAGCTCACCCGATACCCCGACGCCCATCGGTACTACACCCAGGCGCTGGGGAGCGAGACCGACCCCGGGGCGCGCGCCAACATCGAGGCCGCGCTCCGCCGGGTCAGCCCCTACGTCGCCGCGCTGCGCGTCACCACCACGCCGCCTGGAGCGACGCTCTACATCGACCGCAGGGACCTCGGGCCCCGCGGCGTGAGCCCTCGGGTGCTGGCCTTCCAGCCGGGGCGCGTGCGGGTGATCGCGGAGCTCGAAGGCCACGAGCCCGTCACCGTCGAGGGCGTCGACCTGCGGTTGGGCGTCGAGACCCCGGTGGTGCTCTCGATGCGGCGCATCCTCGGTCGGGTGCACGTGGAGGGAAACGTCCGCGGCGCCTCGGTGCGCGTGGACGACGCCAGCGGCCCGGTGGTGGGAGCGGTCCCCTGTGACCTCGAGCTGCCTCCCGGTCGGCGCACGCTGCACCTCTCCGCCGAGGGCTACCGCCCGCTCGCGGAGGTCGTGGACGTGGCGGCGAGGGACACCCGCAGCGTCACCCTCGCCCTGACCCCGGTGACCGGGAGCGTGGTGATCAGCGCGGACGAGCGCGACGCGCTGGTGGAGATCGACGGCCGGCCGGTGGGCTTCACGCCCGCCGTCGTGGACGCCCAGGTGGGACGGCGCCGGGTGCGCGTCTCGCGCGCCGGGTTTCGCACCATCGAGCAGACCGTCTCCGTCACCGAAGGGGCCCA
This sequence comes from Myxococcaceae bacterium, assembly GCA_004297725.1. GTDB lineage: Bacteria > Myxococcota_A > Polyangia > Polyangiales > SCUS01. Next base: position 146,564 of record SCUS01000053.1, read on the forward strand.
GACGCGCCTCGACCTCGCGCTTCGACAGGTCGAGGAGGTCACCGCGGCGTCGCGCGCGGCCGAGGCCGTGGAGGACGCGCCGAGCTCGGTGAGCATCATCTCCGGGGCCGAGCTCCGGGCGATGGCCTACCCCACGGTCACCGAGGCGCTGCGGGGCACGCGAGGGATCTTCCTCTCCGACGATCGCAACTACCCCACGGTGGGCTTTCGCGGGTACGGCCGCCCGGGCGACTACGGCAACCGGGTGCTGGTGCTGCTCGACGGCGCGCCGATGAACGACAGCTGGCTCAACTCGGCCTACCTCGGCTACGACCTGCGCACGGACCTCGAAGACCTCGCGCGCATCGAGGTGGTGCGGGGCCCAGGCTCGGTGCTCTACGGCACCGGCGCCTTCTCGGGCGTGGTCAACCTGGTGAGCCGAGGACGCGAGGAGCCCACCGGCGTCGAGGGCACCCTCTCGACCAACCAGGAGGGCGTCGCCCGCGCTCGCGTGATGGGGCGGTACCGCGCCAACGCCCACTCCGGGGTGTGGGCCTCGGTCTCCGGCGCGCGCAGCCCGGGCCGCGACATCGCCCTGCCGGAGCTCGCGGGCCCTGGCTTCGACGGCACCGCGCGAGGGGCCGACGGCTTCGAGAGCGGCACCCTCCTCGGTCGGGCGTGGTACCGCGCGCTCTCGATGCAATGGTCCCTTCATTCGAGAAGGAAGGACCTCCCCGGCGGCGCGTACGACACCGTCCCGGGGCTCGCCGGCACCTACCTGGCCGACACCCGCGGGCTGCTGGAGTTGCGCTTCGATCCGAGGCTCTCGGATACGGCGCAGCTCCTCACCCGCCTCTCGCTCAACCACTACGCCTACCGGAGCGTGCTGAGGCACACCGACGACCCGACCAACCCCGGTCGGGAGACCTTCAACGGCACCTGGATCGACGGCGAGATCCGCGGCGCCTTCGAGGTCGCCCGGGGGCTGCGGCTCAACGTGGGAGCCCAGGGCCAGTACCACCTCGACGCCACGCAGACCTCCGCGCTCGTCCGGGAGGATCGCATGCGCCTGCCGATGGACTTCCGCGACTCGCGGACCTTCGGCATCGCCGCGGGCTACGCCACCGCCGAGTGGGCGCCGAGCGAGCAGGTGCGGGTGTCCGGCGCGTTTCGCGGCGAGTACTTCAGCACCATCGGGAGGGCGCTCCCGGCGCCCCGGCTGGCGCTGATCATCCGACCCTACGCGGGCGGCAACCTCAAGCTGATGGCCGGTCGCGCCTTCCGCGTGCCGAGCATCTACGAGCTCTATTACAACGACGGCGGGCAGACCCAGGAGCCCTCTCCAGGTCTTCTCCCGGAGACCGTCTGGTCGGGCGAGGTGGAGTTCTCGCACCGCATCGGATCAGCGTGGACGGCCCTCGTCAGCGGCTACGCCAACTACCTCGACAACCTCATCGCGCTCCGGGAGTCGACGGCCAACCCGGCGCTGATCCGGTACGAGAACACCCGCGCGCCGGTGCTCACCCTCGGCGGCGAGGCCGAGCTGCGGCGGGAGTGGCGCCAGGGGTGGATGGTGAGCGCCAGCTATTCGTTCCAGCGCTCGCGGTACATCGTCGAGGCCAGCAGCCGGCCGCAGGACGCCCTGCGCGAGGTGCCCAACGCGCCGGAGCACCTCTTCTCCGTGCGCGCCGCGGTGCCCGTGGTGCCCGAGCTCTTCACCCTGATGTCCCGACTCACCGTCGAGGGCCCGCGCTTCGATCGCTTCGACCGGGGAACCGACCCGGCGCAGGGGCGCACCGACCCCGGAGTCGTGTGGGACGTCGCCCTCTCCGGGCGCGTCGAGCGCTGGGGCGTGCGCTACGCCGTCGGCGTCTACAACGTCTTCGACTGGCGGCACGTCACCCCCGTGAGCGGCGAGTTCGACGAGCGGCTGCGGTCGATGCCGCAGCTCGGCCGCAGCTTCCTCTTCAGCGCGACCGTCGCCACCCGCTGATCGCCCTCACGGTCGGCTGATCGCCACCGAGAAGCTCCCGGTGTTGCTGCTGAATCCGTCCACCGTGAAGGCGTGGATGCCAGGGCCGGGAGGGAGCGTCGCGCTGATGGACGACTGCAGCCCGCACGCGTCGTCGTTGCAGGCGTCGCCGCCGCCCGCCGCGTTGCGGAGGTAGATCAGCGTGTCCCAGCTCGCGCGGCCGCAGGTCTGCGCGCTGAAGGCCCCGCCGACGAAGTCCGGGCAGGTGCGCCACCACCAGGTGGACTCCCCCGCCGCACCGCCGCCGCACGGACCGCCCATCGAGCCGCTGCCCCCGGTGCCGCCCCCCTGCGTCGTCGCTCCGGCCGGGAGCAGGCTCACGCCGCCGCTGCCCACGGGCAGGTGCTGGAAGCGAAGGCTGATGGTGCCGGTCTGGCCCCCGTAGCCGCCGACCATCAGGTACCAGGTTCCGGGGTTGAGCAGCGCGACCACCTGCGACTGAAGCCCGCCGTTGCACCCGGCGGAGCCCATGTCGTCGTTGCAGACGACGTCGCCGCTGGTCGTCGAGGCCGAGAGGGCCGTGCCGCAGTCGCGGGCGAAATAGAGCACCGTGTCGAAGGAGCTGCCCGCCGTGTCGGCGTAGACCAGCTCCCTCGACGGGCCCGGCACCGTGAAGCGGTAGTACACGTCCGAGGTGACGCCGAAGCCGCACGGCGGGGTGATCGAGGCGGTGGCCCCGACGTTGGTTCCGCCGAGCGCGACGCTGGAGCTCGCGAAGGAGATCTCCTGCGCGCCGCCGCAGGAGTCGTTGGCCGGCGCGGACTGCACGCACGAGCCGCCGGCGCACGACCGGCCCGAAGGGCACACGTTGCCGCAGCCGCCGCAGTTGCGAGGGTCGCTCGAGAGCGAGACGCAGCTCCCGCCGCAGAAGGTGGTCCCGCCCGCGCACACGCTCGCGCACGACCCGCCCGAGCACGCCGTGCCGGGGCCGCAGCTCCGGCCGCACGCTCCGCAGTTGGCGTTGTTGCTCGCCAGGTTGGTCTCGCAGCCCGTCGCCGGCGTGCCGTCGCAGTCCGCGAAGCCCGCCACGCAGGCGACGATCGCGCACCCGCCGTCGGAGCACGACGCCGTGGCGAAGGGCAGCGAGCAGCTTCGCCCGCACGCGCCGCAGTGCGAGCTGCTGAGGTTGAGGTTGGTCTCGCAGCCGTCGGCCTCGCTGCCGTTGCAGTTGCCGTAGCCCGGGCTGCACGCGCCCAGCACGCACCCGCCGCCGGCGCAGGAGACGGTCGCGTTGGCGCGCGAGCACTGCGAGCCGCACGCCCCGCAGTGGGCGATGCTCTCCCGGAGGTTGGTCTCGCAGCCGTCCCCGGCGGCGCGGTTGCAGTCGCCGTAGCCGGCGTTGCAGGCGAGGGCGCAGAGGCCGCCGGTGCAGGCGGGCGCGGCGTTGGCGCCGCCGTCGCAGCGACGCCCGCAGGCGCCGCAGTGCTGCACGTCGGACACCAGCTGCGCGCAGCGGTCGACGCAGAACGTCGCCCCGCCGGTGCACACGCTGGCGCAGGTTCCGGCCGAGCAGGCGGTGCCGGCCTCGCAGCGGTGGCCGCACGCGCCGCAGTTGGCGCTCTCCCCGTTGAGGTCGACCTCGCAGCCGTTGGAGGCGCTGCCGTCGCAGTCGGCCCAGCCCGTCTCGCAGCTCGCCACCACGCAGCGCGCGCCGGAGCACGCGGCGTTGGCGTGCGCCACGCTGCACCGGATGCCGCAGCCCCCGCAGTGCGCCGCGCTCGTGGCGACGAAGACCTCGCAGCCGTTGGCGGCCATCCCGTCGCAGTCGCTGAAGCCCCCCTCGCAGGTCACGCCGCACATCGCCATCGCGCAGGTCGCCACCGCGTTGGGGCCCGCGGGGCATCGCTGCCCGCAGGCGCCGCAGTGCGCGGTGCTCCGGGCGAGCTCGGTCTCGCACCCGTTGGACGCGTCGCCGTCGCAGTCGCCGTAGCCCGCGTTGCACTCCGGCACGCAGGCGCCGGACACGCAGCGCGTCGAGGCGTTGACCCCCGCGGTGCAGGCCCGACCGCAGCCGCCGCAGTTCGCCGGGTCGGCCGACAGGTCGGCCTCGCAGCCGTTGGAGGGCGCGCGGTCGCAGTCGCCGAAGCCCATGGTGCAGGCGGCCACCGAGCACGCCCCCTCGACGCAGGCGGGCACGCCGTTGGGGGCGCTGCAGGAGATGCCGCAGCGGCCGCAGTTCATGGCGTCGCTGCTCGGCGTGGCGCAGCGCCCGAGGCAGCACGAGCTCCCGTCGCCGCAGGCGTTGCCGCAGGCCCCGCAGTGGGCCGCGCTGCTGTTGACGTCGACGCACCGCTCGGCGCAGCAGGTGCTGCCCACGCCGCAGGGCTTGGTGTCGGTGCAGCCGGGGACGCACACCGCCTCGCGGCACACGGTGCCCGGGATGCAGTCGACGGCCTGCTTGCACCCGGTGCAGCGGTGCGTGGCGAGGTCGCAGCGGGTCACGCCCCCGCCGCAGTCGGCGTCGTCGTCGCAGCCCGTCGCGCAGGCCCGCGCGGCGGGGTCGCAGTAGGAGCCGAGCGCGCAGGAGTCGCCGCCCACGATGCACCCCACGCAGCGGCCGCTCACCGGGTCGCAGAGGGTGCCCCCCGGGTCGGTGCGGCACTCGTCGTTGCTCGCGCAGCGGGGGCCGCCGTCACCCTCCACGGTCGGGGCGTCGCCCGCGTCGCTCGCGTCCTTCGAGGGGCCTGCGTCGCGCGGGTCGGCGATGCTTCCTCGGGCGCACCCCGTCAGCGCCGAGGCGCCCACGGTTCCGAGAACGAGGAGCAGGCGCAGGACGAGACCCGACGGACAGGGCATGGAAGGGATCCTTGCGCTGCGCCCCGGGGGTGGGGAGACGGCGCGCGAGGAGCATATCAGAGCGTGCCTCGCCACCCCCTGCGTCAACATGTCGTATGGCGCGCGGGGCAGGTGTCGCTACGATCGCGCGCATGTCCTCCCCATCGATTCGTACCCGGTTGAAGTCGCTCTCCCCATGGGCCCTCTCGCTGGTGGCCCTCGGGTGTGGCCACGATGACGCCCCGGTGACCGCGGCCTGCGGCGACCCGACGCAGGTCAGCCTGCCCAGCTGCTCTGCCGGGGTCGACGGCTTCTCGGATGAGGCCTGCACCGTGCTCGATGACGCGATCACCACCCGGGCCAGTGCGCAGGACGCGAGGGCCCCGTCGGTCACCGCGCCCACCGAGGGGCAGCGCGTCTCCCGGGCGACCCCCTTCACCTTCTCCTGGACGGCGCCCGTCGCGGCGCGCCCGAGGCTCCGCGCCCCCCGGGCGATGTCCCTCGCGGACGAGCTGCGCCGATGGACCACGCTCATCCCCGAGGCCGAGGCGCACTGCGAGCCCTTCTCCGGGCGCGCCTACGAGCTGCGCCTACGGGTCAACGGCGCGACGGTGCTGCGGCGCCAGCAGTCGGCCACGAGCTGGACGCCCGACGCGCGCGACTGGAGCCTGATCGTGGCGGGCGCCTCGGGGCGCACCGTCGAGCTCACGGTGTACACGGCGCTGTTCAACAACGGTCAGATCGGACCGAGCGCGGGGCCCTTCACTCCGATGGCGGCGAGGCGCTTCGTCCTGGAGTGACCGCCCGGGTCTCCTCCAGCCAGCGGAGGAGATGTCGATTGACGGTCTCCGGCTGCTCCTGGGTGCAGAAGTGTCCGCACTGCGGAATCCGCTGGATGCGCAGGTCGCGGGCCACCCGGGAGTGCGGCGCGAGCAGCTCCAGCCCGAGGGCCTTGTCCTCCTCGGCCCAGAGCAGCAGCCCCGGCTTCTCGATGACGGGATAGGGGGCAATCGACGAGGGGCGGGCGGCCGCGCGGAGGGCCTGTCGGTAATAGGCCAGCATCGGGGTCACCGCCTCAGGGCTCGCCACGCTCTCGCAGAAGGGGGCCATCGCCTCGCGGGTGAAGTTGCTCCGATCGACCGCCATCGCGCGAAACATCTTCGCCACCGCCGAGCCGCCATCGCGGGCGATCATCCGCTCCGGCAGCCACGGGATGTTGAACGCGAACATGTACCAGCTCCGCCGTAGCTGCGCCGTCGAGGAGAGGAGCGTGCGTCGCATCACCTCGGGGTGAGGGCAATTGATCACCCCATATCGAGAGACCACCTCGGGGTGCCGACTGACGGTCTCCCAGGTGATCGCTCCTCCCCAGTCGTGACCGATGACCGTGGCCTCGTCCTCGCCCAGCGCCCGGATCAACTGCGCGATGTCGAGCGCGAGGTTGGTGATCTCATAGCCGTCGTGCGGCTTGTCGCTCAGGCCATAACCTCGCAGGTCGGGCGCCACCACCCGGTAGCCCGCTGCGGCCAGCGCGGGGATCTGCCATCGCCAGGAGAACCAGCGCTCGGGAAACCCGTGCACCAGCAGCACCAGCGGCCCTCGGCCCTGGGTGGCGTAGTGAAAGCGCACCCCGTTCGCCACCACGCTCGACTCGATGATCGCCTCGGTCATTCGTCGCTTCCCAGCTCCTTCGCGCGCACGGTACAACATCCGCCCCCTCCCCTCGCGCCGAGGAGCGCATTGCCGTGATCGCCCGCATCTCCCTCGAAGACAAGGTCGCCATCGTCACCGGCGCGAGCCGCGGCATCGGCGAGTCCATCGCCCGCACCTTCGTCGCCCACGGCGCGAGGGTGGTGATCGCCTCGCGCAAGCTCGACGGGGTGCGCGCCGTCGCCGAGAGCCTCGGGGAGAGCGCCCACGCGGTCGCCGCCCACACCGGCAGGGAGGCCGAGTGCGAGGCCCTCGTGGCCGCTGCCATCGAGCGCTACGGCCGGGTCGACGTGCTGGTGAACAACGCCGCCACCAACCCCTATTTCGGTCCGATGCTCGACGTCGACATGGGCGCCTGGCAGAAGACCTTCGAGGTCAACCTCCAGGGCTACTTCTGGATGGCCCGGGGCGTCGCACGGCACCTCCGAGACCGGGGCGCCCGGGGCTCCATCGTGTCGGTCTCCAGCGTGGCGGGCCTCGAGGCGGCGCCGATGCAGGGCGTGTACGGCATGACCAAGGCCGCGGTGATCTCCATGACCCGCACGCTGGCCTACGAGCTGGCGTCGAGCGGCATCCGGGTCAACGCGATCTGTCCGGGGCTGGTCGAGACCCGGCTGGCGGCGGCCATCACCGGCAACGCGACGCTGGTGGAGGAGGTCATGAGGAAGACCCCCCTCGGGCGCGTGGGGCAGCCCTCGGAGATCGCGGGCGCGGCGCTCTTCCTGGCGAGCGAGGCCGCGGGGTACATGACCGGACAGGCGATGGTGGTCGACGGCGGCATGACGATGTGCTGAATACGCCACCCTGATGGACCCCAAGAAGCTGCGCGAACTGCTCGAACAGGTGGGCAACGGCGGTGTCACGGTGGACGCCGCGATGACGGGGCTGCGAGACCTGCCCTTCGCCGACCTCGGGTACGCGATGGTCGACCACCACCGGGCGCTCCGTCAGGGGGTGCCGGAGGTGATTCTCGGCGAGGGCAAGACCGCCGATCACATCGTGGGCATCACCGAGGAGCTGTCCCGCCGCGACGTCAACACGCTGATCACCCGCCTCGACCCGGCGAAGGCCGAGGCGGTGCGCGAGCGCCTGCCGGCGGTGCGCTACCACGCGGTCTCCCGCATCGCGACGCTGGAGGTGCGCCCCATCCCGGCGCTGGGCAAGAGCCCGGTCGCGGTGATCTGCGCGGGCACCTCCGACGCCCCGGTGGCCGAGGAGGCGTGCGAGACGCTCCGGATGCTGGGCGCCTCGGTGGAGCGCGTCTACGACGTCGGCGTCGCCGGGGTGCACCGGCTGCTGGCCAGGCGCGCGGTCTTCGAGCGCTGCTCCGTGGCCATCGTGGTGGCGGGCATGGAGGGCGCGCTGCCGAGCGCGGTCGGGGGCATGGTGTCCATCCCGGTGATCGCGGTGCCCACTTCCGTGGGCTACGGCGCGGCGCTGGGCGGCCTCGCGGCGCTGGCCTCGATGCTCACGAGCTGCGCCTCCGGCGTGACGGTCTGCAACATCGACAACGGCTTCGGCGCGGCCTTCGCGGCGGCGAGAATCCTCCAGAGCGCCTCGCGCTACTGACCCTTGCCTTTCTGCCCTCACCGGGGCGGGGCTTGCGACTACGATCGCGCGCCATGAGCTCCGAGGTCGCGCCCACGCCCGTCCCGTCCCCCGCCGCCAGCAACGCCACCGAGGCGGAGATCCGCTGGTTTCGAGAGGTCTACCAGGGCGACAAGGTGCCGCAGTTCACGCTGCGGTCGTTCGTCATGGGATCGCTGCTGGGATCGCTCATGGCGCTCTCCAACCTCTACGTCGGGTTGAAGACCGGCTGGGGCCTCGGCGTCGCCATCACCGCGAGCATCCTGTCGTTCACCCTCTATTCGGTGTTGAGCGGCATCGCGCCGAAGCTCTTCGGGTCGAACATGTCGATCCTCGAGACCAACGCCATGTCGTCGACGGCCTCGTCGGCGGGCTACTCCACCGGGGGCACGATGGTGTCCGCCATCTGCGCGCTGCTGCTGGTGCAGGGCCACCACCTTCCCTTCTGGACCCTCACCGCCTGGACCTTCCTGCTCGCCATCCTCGGCACCGTGATGGCCATCCCGATGAAGCGGCAGATGATCAACATCGAGCAGCTCAAGTTTCCTTCGGGCATGGCCGCGGCGGAGACGCTGCGCTCGCTCTACGGCACCGGCGGCGAGGCGAAGGCGAAGGCCCGCGCGCTCTTCGCCTCCATGGGCATCGGCGCGGTGGTGGCCTGGCTGCGCGACGCCCACGCCGTCGCGAGCACCGGCGTCCTCGCGCTGCTCACCCGGCTGTCGAAGCTCCCTTCGACGGTGGAGATCCCCGGGCTCACCATCGCGGGCCGCCCGGCGATGCAGTACACGATCGGCTTCGAGGGCTCGCTCATCCTGGTGGCGGCGGGCGCCATGATGGGGCTGCGCACCACCACCACGATGCTCTTCGCGGCGCTCATCAACTACGGTGTGCTGGCGCCTCGCATCTTCGAGATGGGCGGCATCACCCGCCTCGGCTACCGCGGCATCGTCGGATGGAGCCTCTGGCCCGGCGCGGCCATCATGGTGACCTCGGGGCTGCTTTCCTTCGCGCTCCAGTGGCGCACGGTGGCGCGGGCCTTCAGCGGGCTCGGCAAGGCCTTCTCCCGCTCCAAGGCGCCGAAGACCACCGCGGGCGACGGGCCCTTCCGGGAGGGCTCCCTGGTCGACCCGGGCGAGGACCCGATGGAGCGCATCGAGGTGCCGCCGACGTGGTTCGTGGGGGGCATGGCCTTCGCCACCATCGGCCTCGTGATCGTCGGCTACTTCGCCTTCCACATCGCCCCGTGGCTGTCGGTGCTGGCGGTGGTGCTCTCCTTCGTGCTCGCCATCGTGGCGTGCCGCGCCACAGGCGAGACCGACACCACGCCGGTGGGGGCGATGGGCAAGATCACCCAGCTCACCTACGGGGCGCTGGCGCCCTCCAACCTCACCACCAACCTGATGACCGCGAGCATCACCGCGGGCGCCGCGGGGAGCGCCGCCGACCTGCTCACCGACCTCAAGTCGGGATACCTCCTGGGGGCCAATCCCAGGAAGCAGTTTCTGGCGCAGCTCAGCGGCACCGTGGTGGGCACCATCGTGGTGGTCCCGGCCTTCTACAAGCTGGTGCCCAACCCGGCGATCCTCGGGAGCGACCGCTTCCCGGCTCCGTCGGCGCAGGTGTGGCGCGGCGTCGCCGAGGTGCTCGCCCGAGGGGTGCACTCGCTGCACCCGACGGCCCGCTGGGCGATGCTCATCGGCGGCCTCATCGGGCTCGCGCTCCCGCTGCTGGAGCTCAGCTTCCCCAAGCACAAGAAGTATCTGCCCTCCGCCATGGGGCTCGGTCTCGCGCTGGTGATCCCGGCCTTCAACAGCGTGTCGATGTTCATCGGCGCGGTGCTGGCGGCCGCGTGGATGAAGCGCAACGAGGCGAAGGCCGAGGCGTACACGATCCCCATCGCCAGCGGCATCATCGCGGGTGAGAGCCTGCTGGGCGTCGCCGTCGCGCTGCTCGCCGCTTCGGGCTACCTCCGCTAGTCAGCGCCTCCGACTGGCGGCACGGCCGCTGCACAGCGTCGCCGTCGGAGGCATCAAGGATGACGCGCAGACGTTGGGGACTGCACCTCGCGGTGGCGATGGTGGCGGCGGGGGGAACGGTGTCGGCGCAGCCTGCGCCCGAGGCGGCGCGCCGAGAGGGGACGGTGGTGCGCGTCGACGGCGACCTGCTCGTGGTCGACCTCGGGCGCGACTCGGGCCTGGTCGAAGGCGAGCGCGTGCCGGTGTTGCGCCCGATCACGGTGCGCCACCCCATCACGGGCCAGAGCCTGCGCGACCGATTCCCGCTGGGCACGCTGCAGGTCTACAACGTCGGAGGCGCCCTCTCGGTGCTCCGCCGCACCGAGGCGCTGCTGCGCCCGCCCGCCGTGGGAGACCGGGTGGTCTCCCCGAACGCCCCGGAGCCGACGGAGCCCGCGAGGCCGACGAGCGCCGTCGCCATGGCCACTGCCGGGGCCACCCCGCGACCCGCCCGTCCCACCCAGCAGCCGGCGACGCCACCGCCGATCGCCGCCACGTGGGAGCAGGCCCCCGCTCAGTCCGCCGCGCCGGGCGTCGACGCCGAGGAGCGCGCGGTGCTCACTGTCTTCCTCAGCACCCTCGGCCAGCGCCCGGCCGACCGGGTCGCCCGCTGGACGGCCTACCTCCGAGAGCACCGGGAGAGCCCGTGGGCCGAGCGGGTGCGCGCGGAGCTCGCGTCCCTGCTCCACTTCGCGGCCGAGCCCCCGCCCCGTCCCGCCGCGCCTCCGGCGCCGACCGCGCGGGGGGCCCTGGCCACCTCGCTGCGGCTCGGCGATCCAGCGCGGGTGGCGCTGCAGGTCGCGGGCGCTCCGGTGCTCGGGGGGCGTATCTCCGCGAGGAGGCCGGGCGCCGAGCGCTACGTCACGGTGACGCTCGTTCGTGACGGCGACGGCTTCGTGCGGGGGGAGGTTCCGCAGTCGCTGGTGACGCTGGAGGGCTTCGAGTACTTCGTCGAGCTCGACACCGAAGGGGGGACGGCGGTGTCCGTCGTGGGCACCGCCGAGTCGCCCCGCACGGTGCTCGTCGAACCCGGGCCCGGAGACGCGCCCGACCCCCGAGGCCGCACGCGCATCGACCTGAGGGCCGACTTCGCCGACGTGGGGTCGCGCACCATCGGCTCGCGCTACGTCGCGCAGCGCTTCGTGCTGGTGGAGGGCGACTTCCTCCAGCGCCTCGACTCCCGGGTGCTCTACGGCTACCGCGTGGGCTTCGGGGTCTACAGCGGCGAGGGGCTCCCGCTCTCGCAGCTCGCGGGCGACCTCGCCGCGCAGCCCTCGACGGTGGTCTACGGCTACCACGAGCTGGAGTTCTCCCCGTCGGGCTTCGTGCACGTCATCGCGAGGGTGCAGGTGGGCGTGCACCGAGGCGGACTGGTCGGCGGCGCGCAGGCCCGGCTGCGCATCGGCGAGGAGCGGCGCACCAACCTGGTGCTCGGCGGCGACGTGCTCACGGAGGTCGGGCAGAAGGCCTTCTTCGCGCTCAACTTCCAGCCCCACCCCGCGGTGCCGATGCTCGCGCAGGGGGAGGTGTTCAACCAGTCCATCGCGTCGGGCGACCCGATGTTCCGCGTGGTGGCGCAGGTCGGGTGGCGAGCGACGCGCTGGCTCACCCTCGCCGCGCGCGGCTCCTACCAGCTCCGCAACATCCAGAACGGCGGCTTCGGCGCCGGGCTCTCCACGACCTTCGACTGGTGAGAACACCGATGCGAACCGCCGCCCTCTGCCTCGCCCTCGCCCTCGCCGCCGCCGCGCGCCCCGCCCTCGCGCAGTCCCCCGCGGCCGACGTCCCGACCATCGAGCACGCGCCGCTCGCCGCGGCCAACGCCCGGGAGCCCATCGTCCTGCGCTTCGGCGTGCGCCACCTGGAGCGGGTGGCGCGCCTCGCCGTCCGCTGGAGGCCGGGTGGCGCGGCCGCGTGGCGCACCGCCGTGGCCGTGCGCGACTCGGGGGCTTGGCGCGTCGACCTTCCCGCGCAGCCCATCACCGCGAGGGCGGTCGACTACTACGTCGTGCTGGAGCTGGTCGACGGCTCGACCCGCGCGAGCTTCGCCTCGGCGGAGAGCCCGCACCGGGTCGTGCTGCGCCCCGAGGAGAGCGACGAGCGCGAGCTCATCGAGCTCACCCGCAACCGCGGCCGACGGCTGGAGCTCACCGGAGGCGGCGAGTACACCGACTTCGGCTCGGCGCCCAACGAGGGCGGTGCCCGCTGCGGCGCGGCCTCGGGCGCCCGCTGCCCCGACCACTGGTACACGCTCTGGGGCGAGGTGCGGTACCGCTTCTACCGCCGGGTGCGCTCGGTGGCCGTGAGGGTCGAGCGGCTCGACGGGCAGACGACGCGCACGACCTTCGAGGGGCCTCGCACGAGGGACGTCGGGCTGGTCGCGGCGACGGCGTCGGTGGAGTTCCGCCTGGTGGACATCGTGTCGCTGCACCTGCTCGGGACGATCGGAGCCAACGAGGAGACGGTGCAGGTGGGCGGCGGGGTGCGCCTCGACGTGGGCACCGGGCTGCCCGCGGTGGTGAGCCTGGGGTTCCAGGGCATCACCAGCTACGGGCTGACGGCGTCGGCGTGGATGCGCTGGGAGACGGCGCGCGACACGCCCCTCGGGGCTGGCATCGAGCTTACCAGCCAGCCGGGCGCCAACGCCCAGTGGGGGCTGCGCCTGCTGGCCGAGGGAGGGCGCCACTTCGGGCGGCACCTGACGGTGCTGGCGAGGGTGGGCTACGGCGCCCGGCAGCAGGACGCGGGGGGCTTCACCGGCGGGGGCGCGGTGCGGCTGGCGTTCTGACTCGGGATTGGGGGGTACCCTCCACGCGCTCCCTCCGAATGGGGTCAGAATGCACCCGATGCGCCCCCGTCACAGACCTCTCCTGGCTTCCGTCGTCGCGTTGCTGAGCCTCGGGAGCTGCTCGTCGAGCGTGTCCTCGGTGACGGGGAGCGTCGACGGCGGGGGCGACGCCGAGGTCTCCCTGCCGGACGTGCCCGCGCCGACGGACGCCCCGCTCTCGTGCGCCTCCGAGGCGACGAGGAGCGCGGTGATCACATACACCGGCCCCGACGAAGTGGCCTGGGACTGTCGCTCGGCGCGGCCGACGCCAGGGGCGCCCTCGATGGTGCTCACGCGCACCGCGGCGGTGATCTCCGCGCTCGACGACGCGACCGGCGCGACGCTGTCGCTCGACTTCTGCAGCCCTGCGGCGGACTGCATCCCGAGGCGGGGGACGCTTCGCATCGAGGCGCCCGGGTTCAGCCTGAGGGCTGCGCCCGCGGGGCTGCGCACGGGGCAGTTCGTGCAGATTCGCAGCCGGGCGACCTGGTCGTGGGGATGCACCATGCAGGTCGAGGTCTCCAACGCGCCGACGTGGGACGGCGCGGTCAACATGGTGCGCCAGGGGAGCGTCCTCCTCGCGGCGGCGGCGAGCGGCGAGGGCACGGCGCTGCCCGAGGCGCCCTTCGAGGTGACCCGACGGAGCATCGGCTGCGTGATGCCCGGGACGGACTGCGGCGGCGGCAGGCCCGAGGTGTTCGCGCTGTCGTTTCAGGGGCACTGCCGCGACTGCCTGCGCGACCCCGACCCGGTGGTGGTCGCGCAGGGCGCCACCGGCACGCTGCAGATCGACGAGCTCTCCTACGCGGCGCGCAACCTGCGCTCGTTCAACTCCGGCGCCTGCGACGACTACTGGAACTACTCCTGGACCGTGCGAGAGCGTGGCCCGTGACGCCGCCTCGAGCGGGTACCATAGCGCTACGCCCTGACCCCCCGGAGGAGCCCCCTGCCCCATGCGCATCGCCACCCCTCTCCCGCTCTGCCTCGTCGCGGTTTCCATCGCGATGGCCTGCTCTTCCACCAGCACCGCACCACTGCCAGACCCCGATGCCGGCGTGGTGTCCCCTGTCGACAGCGGCGCCCCTCCGACCGACCTCGGCACTCCCCCCGTTGACGCAGGCACTCCCCCC
>SCUS01000007.1 GCA_004297725.1 Myxococcaceae bacterium
CACGTCGCCGTTGATCACGCCGCTCACCTTGAAGAGGATGTAGCGGGGCCCGGTCTGCTGGACGGCGTCCTGGAAGGAGCCGGGGCCGGAGGCGTTGAGGTTGGTCACGTAGATCACCCGACCGCCGCGGCCGCCGGTGGCACCGGCGCCGAAGCCCTCCGCGCCGGGGAACGCGCGCAGCCCGCTCGAAGGGGTGGTCGTCCCGGTCGCCGGGGCCGGGGCCGGGGCCGGGGCGGGTGACGGCGTCGGGGTCGGCGCCGTGCCCGCATCGACCGTCGGGGTCGGGGTGGGCGACGGGGTCGGAGCGCGGCCCGCATCGGCCGTCGTCGGAGCGCGGCCCGCATCGGCCGTCGTCGGAGCGCGGCCCGCATCGGCCGTCGTCGGAGCGCGGCCCGCATCGACCGCAGGGGCCGGAGCGCGGCCCGCATCGACCGCAGGAGCCGGAGCGCGGCCCGCATCGGCCGCAGGGGCCGGAGCGCGGCCCGCATCGGCCGTCGTCGGAGCGCGGCCCGCATCGACCGCGGGGGCCATGGGGGCGGTCGTCGCGGGGAGGGTCAGCAGGGGCGTGCAGGCGACGTGTCCCTCCTCGGCGTAGCAGTCGCCGTCGGCGTCGCAGAAGCACCGGGCGTCGCCGGGCCAGCAGTAGCGGATCTGACCCGCGGCGTTGCGGGGGTCACGGCCATCGGAGGTCACGGACTCGGGGCAGGTGGCGGAGCGAAGCGTCTGCGTCGACGACGAGGCCGGGTCGTCCCCTTCCACAGGAGCGCAGCCAGCGGCGGCGACCAGGGTCAGGGCGGCGAGAGCGGTCAGGGTGGTGTGTCGTTGCATGGACCGCAGCAAAGCGGCCGGGGTGGCAACGCGCAAACCCCTAAAAACAAGCGCTTATCGCGCGACAACGGGGTCGGTTGTCAGGATTGGGGACCCTGAGGTGCCGAGGCGTGACCGCTACCGGCGCATCCACCTACATCCAAAAGCGGGTTAAACAAGGAAAGTCTCCTGTGCACCCCGTTCAAAACAGGGAAACACATCGTCCGACAGCGCCATGCACCTGGGGAATCCGGCTCCTGTCGAATTTTCTTCCCTGGCGGTACGGAGGGACCGATTCGGGGGGAGATGCCGCCGTGGTCGCCGTCTCCCGAGCCCTACGGCTCCGCCCCCTTTGCCAGCGGAACCCTCCACGCCGTCGGCACGTCCCTCTCGACGATCGCTCGGGCCAGGTTGCACCATCGCGGCGAGGCATCGATCACGATGGCGTCGGCGCTGGCGACGAGCTCCCTCCCCCGCAGGGCGATGTCCGCGTCGGCCACCATCTCCAGCCGGGTCTCGACCCCCCAATGGCCCGCCCTCGCCTCGATCAGCGAGCGCAGCCTTCCCGAGTTGGACACCGGCGCGTCGATCCACAGGGCGCAGCGCGCCACCGACCAGCGAGCGAGGGCGGCGCCGAGCAGGTCGATGGCCCCTTCGGTCTCGACCGCGAGGCGGTAGCTCCCTCGCATCCCCGCGAGGTCCCGGAGCGGTCCGTCGGCGCAGACGAAGAGGGGCCCGCCGCCGAGCGCCAGCTCGAGGGTGATGATCACGTTGAACGCGTCGACGTCGAGGCATCGCCCCGCGAGCTCGGCCACGTCGAGGCAGCGCCGGGAGCGCGAGGCGATGTCCTCGGGCGAGGCGGCGGCTCGGGTCACGGCCAGCCTGGCGCGCTGCTCGAGCTGGTGGCGATCGCCGGCGGCGCGCACCGCGAGGCTCATCGGGTATCCCCGGCCGAGCATCCAGCACACCTCCTCGACGGCCCGCTGTAGGGCCGGGAGGCGAGAAGGCGCGAAGAGCGTCGCGTCCTCGGGGTGGGGGCTGCGGTGGTGCCCGTGGGACATCGTCGGCGGCGACGCTACCACGCTCGCAGACGGCGCCCGGGGGGGAGCGCTTCGGGGGAGTCGTTGCGGGGTGCCGCGATGTAGGGCGCATGGCGGGTCAGGCACTTCCATCCACCGCCAGAGCGACCTTCGATGGAGCCCGCTTCCCAAAAACGACATGCGAGAATTTATTTACGCACCACAGAGACGTGGAAATCATACCCGTGAGAGAGGGTCACGTTTCCATACCTGGTTGATGGTCGGTGCGGCGCCCGATCGGGTCGACGCCTCCCGCGATCCGAGCCGAAAACCGCTTGTTTTCAGGCAGAGCGTCGCGACGGCGCGACCAGGGCGCCGCAAGGCACAACTCGGAATGGCGCGGCTCGCAGGAGGTCGCCAGGTGTGCTCCCTGGTGAGGCGCGGGGCGTCGACGCGACCACCGTTGCCGCCCTGGTGTGCACGGGACTCGCGGTTTGACGACCATTGCGGCCTCGGAACACGGTGGGCCTCCAACGTTCGAGACAGGCATTGAGGGCAGCGATCTCACCTGATTGGAGGTGAGTTCACTTCAATGAAGACATCGATGTCCATTGGGGGATGTCGGGGTCTACGCCCGTCGAGGACCCATTGCCCTGAAGTCCCTCACGGGCCTTCTGCCGAGGTGGCATGACGCTCCGCTCCCCACTCCGCTCCTGCGCCCGCTTCGCGGTGGTCGCTCTGGCCTTGAACGCCTCCATGCTCGCGGGCTGCGCGCCCGGCGATGAGTTCGACGACCTCCAGACCATCGTCCAGGGGATCGAGATCCGCGTGGCCCCGGGCGGCTCCATCGCCGCGGCGGTCAACCGCGCCAACCCCGGCGACCGCATCCTGGTGCCCGCGGGCACCTACGCCGGCGGCGGGTGGATCCAGCGCAGCGGCACCGCCACGGCCCCCATCACGGTGGTCTCCGCGGACGGGCCGCGGCGCGCGGTGATCGAGGGCGGCGGCGAGTCGCTCAGGGTGGGCGGCTCGGCGTACCTGGTCTTCGACGGCTTCGAGGTGCGCAACTCCGGCGACAACACGGTGCACATCGACAACTCGCACCACATCACGCTCCGCAACCTGTACGCCCACGACGCCGGCACCAACGGCGACGTGCTCAAGGTCAACCAGTCGCACCACATGACCATCGAGCGCTCGGAGTTCGCCCGCCCGGGGCGCCGCACCATCGTCGAGAACCCCTACCAGGAGTGCCTCGATTTCGTGGACGTCGATGACAGCGTGATCCGCGACAACTTCATCCACGACGGCGGCTCGATGCTGATGTTCGTGAAGGGCGGCTCTCGCAACACGATCATCGAGCGCAACGTGATGAGCGAGCAGCGGGCCGGAGCGAGCGACCCCATCGTGGGCCTCGGCGGACCGACGGACATCGAGCTCCTCCAGGGAGAGCAGTTCGAGGTGATCAACGTCGTGCTGCGCAACAACGTCATCATGAACGGCACCACCGGCGCCGTGGCCGTGTACGACGCGCAGGGCGCCTACATCGCCAACAACCTCCTGCTCAACAACGACAGGGTGCTGATCGAGTTCCGCGCGGGCAACGGCCCCGCCGGGCGCTCGGAGAACGTGCGCGTGGTCAACAACGTCATGGTCGACACGCGAGGCCGGATGCCCACCCCGCTGCGCCTGTCGAGCCATGGCCTCACCGGCCTGTCCACCTCCCACAACCTCTGGTGGAACAACGGCGCCGCCCTCCCCACCACCTCCCTCCTGAACCTCACGGCCCAGGTCGGGCACCTCGCCAGCAACCCGCTGGTGGGGGTTCCTGCGGCCAACGCGGCGCGCGACGTGATCCTCTCCACGGTGCGTCCCCGCGTGGGGTCGCCCGCCATCGGCTCGGGCACCGACGCGAGCGCCGCTCCCTTCGGAGTGACCGACGACATCAACCAGGTCGCCCGCGGCACCCAGCGAGACCGCGGCCCCTTCATGCTCGGAGCGGCCACCACGCCGACCCCGACCCCGACGCCGACCCCGACCCCCGATGCGGGCACCGCGCCGACCCCGACGCCGACCCCGACCCCGACGCCGACCCCGACCCCGACCCCGACCCCGACGCCGACGCCGACGCCGACGCCGACCCCGACCCCGACCCCGACCCCGACGCCGACGCCGACGCCGACGCCGACGCCGACGCCGACGCCGACGCCG
>SCUS01000054.1 GCA_004297725.1 Myxococcaceae bacterium
CTCCGACGAGCTCGGCGCGTGGCTGGTGGTGACCGACGACGGCGCGCGGCTGCGCCTCGCGGACGACGAGGCCGGCGAGCGTCTCTGGCTGACCGGCGAAGAGGCCGCGCGAGAGCAGGCCCAGGCCGAGCGCGACCGAGCCCAGGCCGAGCGCGACCGAGCCCAGGCCGAGCGCGACCGAGCCCAGGCCGAGCGCGACCGAGCCCAGGCCGAGCGGGCGCAAGCGCAGGCCGAACGCGCTCGGGCCGACGCGCTCGCCGAGCGGATCGCCGCCTTGGAGGCGCAGCTCGACGCCAGCGACGCGGCCCCACGCGGACCGTCCCCGGCGCGCTGACCTGCACGGAGCGCTCATACCCCAATGCCCACCCTCCACGGTCACCCACCGCATTCCCCGGGGAGCGGGACGGGGAATGTCCTTTGCTGCGATCGCGTGTTGACCGGCGCGAGGGCGCGGCCTACTCCGATCGATGCCGCGATGCTGGTGACACTGCAGGTTAGGGATCTGGCGATCATCGACGAGGTCGAGGTCACCTTCGGGGAGGGGCTCAACGTGGTGACCGGCGAGACCGGCGCGGGGAAGAGCATCCTCATCGATGCCCTCTCGCTCGTGCTGGGCGCGCGCGCCTCGGCGGCGGACATCGTGCGCACCGGGGCCACGCAGGCGGAGGTGACGGCGGTCTTCGCGGTGGCGGGCGACGACCCCCGGAGGCAGCGCTTCGAGGAGGCGGGCCTCGCCTGGGACGACGAGCTGGTGGTGCGCCGCATCGTCGGCAACGAGCGCACCGGCGGGCGCTCGAAGGCCTACCTCAACGGGCGCATGGTCTCGCTGGCGCAGCTGGTGTCGCTCACCGCGGGCCTCGCGGACATCACCTCGCAGCACGACCAGCAGACGCTCACCGACCCGATGACGCACCTGCAGCTGCTCGACGCCTCGGCCTCGCTGGAGGGGGCGAGGGGGCGCATGGCGAAGGCCCACGCCGCCATGTCCGAGGCCACCAGGGCGCTCGAAGGGGTGCTGCGCACGCTGAGAGACCGCTCCGACCGGGAAGACCTGCTGAAGTTCCAGGCGAAGGAGATCGACGCGCTCAAGCTGGTCCCGGGGGTGGAGGAGCAGTGGGCGGCGGAGCGGGAGAAGCTGCGCCACGCCTCGAAGCTGGCCGACGGCACCACCGCCGCGGAGGAGACGCTCTACTCCCGCGACGGCGCGGTGCTCGACGAGCTGGGCGCGGTGGTCGACGGGCTCACGAAGCTGGCCCAGGTCGACCCGACGCTGGGCGGTCCGCTCGAGCTGGTGAGCCAGGCGCGCACGCTGGTGCAGGAGGCCGCGAGAGAGCTGGGTCGCTACGGCCGCGCGGTGCGCTCCGACCCCGAGCGCCTCGCCGAGCTCGAAGAGCTGATGCAGTCGCTCTCGCGGGTGAAGCGCAAGTACGGATCGACCGTGGAGGAGGTGCTGGCCTTCCGCGCGAAGGTGGGCGTCGAGCTCTCGACGCTGGAGCAGGGCGAGGGCAAGATCGCCGAGCTCGAGGCCGCGGTGGAGGTCGCGAGGGCGAGGGCGCAGTCCGAGGCGAGGGCCCTCAGCGAGGCGAGGCGCGCGGCGGCGGTGAGGCTCGGGGCGGCCATCAGCCGCGAGCTGGAGACGCTCGGGATGGGCGGCGCGAGGGTGGTGGTCGACGTGGCCCACGCCTCGCCCGGAGGCGCCGAGCTGGTGGTCGACGGCGCGAGGCTGACCGCGGCGGGCATGGATCGGGTGGAGTTTCTCATCGCCCCCAACCGCGGCGAGGAGCCGAGGCCCTTGAGGAAGGTGGCCTCGGGCGGAGAGCTGTCTCGGGCGCTGCTGGCCATCAAGCGGGTGCTCACCGACGTGGGGCCGAGAACCTTCTATGTCTTCGACGAGGTCGACGCGGGCGTCGGCGGCGCGGTGGCCGAGGTCATCGGCCAGAAGATCAAGCAGGTGGCCGGGCGTCACCAGGTGCTGTGCATCACCCACCTGCCGCAGATCGCGGTCTACGGCGACCGGCACTTCGTGGTGAGCAAGCGCGAGGTGGGCGAGCGCACCGCGTCGACGGTGAGGGCGCTGGGAGAGGCCGAGCGCATGGAGGAGGTCGCCCGGATGCTCGGGGGCATCAAGGTGACCGACCGCACCCGCGAGGCCGCCGCGGAGATGCTGCGCGCGGCTGTGGAATAGGGGGTCTTCGGGGTTACGCTCCGGCGGGTGAACGACCCCCGCAAGCGCCTTGACGAGCTCGTCGACCGCCTCGGCATCCGACCCCCCGCCGATCCCGAGGTCGACGCCGAGGTCGCCGCCTGCATCGCCTCGCCGGGCCTCGACGACGGCCTCGTCGACGAGACCGCGGTCCCCTATGTGACCATCGACAACGAGGGCTCGCGCGACCTCGACCAGGCGCTGCACGTCACCCGCGAGGGCAGCTCCTTCACGCTGCGCTACGCCCTCGCCGACGCGTCGTACTACGCCCGGCCCGGCACCGCGCTCTGGCGCAGGGCGCTCGCCATGGGGTCGAGCTACTACCTGCCGGGCTTCGCGATCCCGATGCTGCCCGAGGCGCTCTCCGAGGGCATCGTCTCGCTCAACCCCGCGGTGCTTCGGCGCGCGGTGGTGTTCACGCTGCGCGTCGACGCGGAGGGGCGCTGCGTGGAGGCGCGCGTCCACCGGGCAAGGATCTTCAGCCGCGCGAAGCTCTCCTACGAGGGCGTGCAGCGGTGGTTCGACGCGGGCTGCTCGGGCGACCCCCGCTGCGACGCGCCGGAGGTGAGCGAGTCGCTGCTGGCCTTCGCGGCGCTGGGCACGCTGCGCATCGCGGAGGCGGCCTCCCGGGGCGTGCTTCCGCTGCAGCGCTACGAGGCCGAGGTCGACCTCGACCCGAACGACCCCGGCAGGCTCATGGCGGTGGCCCGCGACCGCAACGACGTGGAGCGCTGGAACGAGCAGGTCTCGCTGCTCTGCAACATGGAGGGCGCGAAGATGCTGCAGTCGCTCGGCCACTCCGACGAGGACGTGCAGGCGGTGTATCGGGTGCACCTCCCGCCGCTGGACGTGCGGCTGGCGGAGCTGGAGGAGATCCTCCGCGCGCTGGCCGAGCGCCGGGGCCTGGAGGACCGCTGGCGCTGGCGCAGGGGGCGCCACGACCTCGCGGCCTGGATGGGCGGACTGCCCGGGGGAGAGCTCACCGCGAGGCTCTCCCAGGCGGTGCAGCGGCAGGTCCGGTACACCTACCGGGCGTCGGAGTTTCAGGCGAGGAGCGGGCCTCACCACGCGCTGGGCGTCGACGGGTACTCGAGGATGTCGGCGCCGATGAGGGAGGCCGTCGGGGTGTTCTCGCACAAGGAGCTGCTGGAGGGGCTCAAGCTGGTGGCGCCGCGCTCGCGCCAGGAGGACCTCGTCACCCGGGAGGCGGTGATCGCCACCGCCAACGAGGCGAGGCGGCGGCAGGGCGAGATCGACAAGGCCGTCGACCTGCTGGTGCTGGAGCAGCTCCTGGGCGACGACCTCGCGCTGGAGCCCGCGCGTCGGCCGTGGCGCTCGGGCACCGTCGTGGGGGTGCGTCCGTCGCGGGTCTACGTGGCGCTCGACGGGTGCGCGGTCGACCTCAAGGTCTACGTCGTCGACCTGGAGAGCATCTACGGCACCGCCTACCGGGAGGACCATCGGGTGGCGCTGCTCCCCGAGGCGACCGACCGCGGGGCGCCGGCCTTCGTGATGGGTGACCCCGTCGAGGCGCAGGCAGAGCGCTGGGAGGGCGGGCGGTCGAGGTTCGTGATCCACCTGCGGCCGGCGCAGGCGAAGGGTTGAGGGGAGAGCAACGGTGTCGATGCGAAGGCTGAACGTCTCGTGGTGTCTCCTGCTGGGCGCGCTCTCCTGCGCCGCCCGTCCCCCCGCCGGCCCCACCGCGACCACGTCGCGGAGCGCCGGGGAGTCCTCCTCGGCGGCGCTGCCGGGCTACGCCGCGGAGGTCCCCTCGGCGCTGCTGCCCGGTGCGGAGCCGCGGGCGATGCGGGACGCCGAGCGCGTCCCGGTGGGGGCCTCGCCGGTGCGGGGGCGCGCCGACGCGCTGGTGACGGTGGTGATCTTCAGCGACTTCCAGTGCCCCTTCTGCGCCCGCGTGGGCCCTACCCTCGCGGCCCTCTCGGAGCGCTACGGCGACGACATCCGCTTCGTCTGGAAGAACAACCCGCTCCCCTTCCATGACCGCGCCCGCCCCGCCGCGGAGGCCGCCATGGTGGTCTACGCCAAGGCCGGCCCGGAGGCCTTCTGGCGCTTCCACGACGCCCTCTTCGAGGGCCGCGGCCGCCTGAGCGACGAGGGCCTCGAGGACGCCGCCGAGCAGGTCGGCGTGACCCGCGAGGTGCTGCGCCACGAGCTCGCGACGGGCGCCTACCGCGCCGCGGTGGAGGCCGACATGGCCCTGGCGCAGCGGCTCGGCGCTGGGGGCACGCCCAACTTCTTCATCAACGGCACGCAGCTCGTCGGGGCGCTGCCCCTCGAGCGCTACGTCGCCGTGATCGACCCGGTGCTCGCGCTCGCCCGCGCCATCACCCCTCGGGAGTCCGCGTACGCCGTGATGGTCGCCAACCCGGTGCCCGGCCCCGAGGAGCCGCGCCCCTCGGCCCCGGCGGCCCCGCCGCGCCGCCCGCCCCTCCCCGACCCCTCGCAGGTGCTCCGCGTCCGAGCCTCCGGCGCCCCGTCGCGAGGGCCCGCCACCGCGCTGGTCACCATGGTGGTCTTCAGCGATTTCCAGTGCCCCTTCTGCTCCCGGGTCAACCCCACCGTCGCGGCGATGCGAGCCCGCTACGGCAACGACCTGAGGGTGGTCTTCCGGCACCAGCCGCTGGCGTTTCACTCCGACGCCCGCCCCGCCGCGGAGGCCGCGATGGAGGCCTTCGCCCAGCGCGGAAACGCCGGCTTCTGGCGCATGCACGACCTGCTCTTCGCCAACCAGCGGGCGCTGGGGCGCGCCGACCTGGAGCGCTACGCCCGCGCCGTGGGGCTCGACCTGCGGAGGTTCCGCTCGGCGCTCGACCAGCACACCCACGAGGCCGCCATCGCCGCCGACGCGGCCATGGCCGCGGGCCTCGAGGCCACCGGCACGCCGCACTTCTTCATCAACGGCCAGCGCATCGCCGGGGCGCAGCCCGAGGCCGTCTTCGCGGAGCGCATCGAGTCCGCGCGCACCGCCGCCCTCGCGTACCTCGCCGCGCACCCGGGCCTGACCCGGGCGCGCTACTACGACGCCCTCATGGCCACGGCGGACACCGCCGTGCGCCGCGTCGCCCGCCCCTCCGACGACCCCGACCACGTCTACACGGTGGCCGCCAACCCCGAGGCCCCCGCCTTCGGAGCGGTGCAGGCGCGCGTGGTCATCGAGCACTTCACCGACTTCCAGTGCCCCTTCTGCGCTCGGGTCGCGCCGACCATCGCGCAGATCCGAGAGCGCTACGGCGACCGGGTGCGCTTCCGGTGGCGGCACTACCCGCTGGCCTTCCACCAGCACGCGATGCTGGCGGCGGAGGCGGCGCAGGAGGCCTTCGTGCAGCAGGGCAACGACGGCTTCGACCGCTACCGCGACGCGCTCTTCGCCAACCAGCAGAACCTCGAGCCCGCGGACCTCGAGCGCTACGCCCGGGACCAGGGCCTCGACCTCGCGCGCTTCCGCGACGCCCTCGACCGGCACGTGCACCAGGCGACGATCCGCCGGGACATGGCCGCGGCCAACGCGACCGGCGCGGAGATCGGGACGCCCGCGTTCTTCATCGGGGGACGCTTCGTCGCGGGGGCGCTGCCCTTCGCGGAGTTCGAGCGGCGCATCGACGCGGCCCTCGCGGCGCCGTAGCGGGCGCCGTCAGGGAGCGGCGGCGTCGGCGGAGACCGCGGCGTCGGGCGAGGCGATCATCACCTGGGCGAAGCAGTGGCGCTGGAGCACCGGCAGCAGGTTGCGGCAGCGCATCGAGGGCTCACCCGGCGCCGACTGCGGGCCGTTGAAGGCCGCGCAGCGGGTGTTGATCCACTGCGAGGTGCCCATGAAGTCCTGCGGGGCGGGGACGCCCACGCAGAGGTCCGGCGTGCGCGAGGCCGCGGAGAGGCAGGTCGAGGTGAAGGTCTGCACCGCGAGCTGGCACTGGATGCCCGGGCAGGCCTGCACGCGGCTCATGCCCTCGTTGATGCAGTCGCCCTGGGAGTGCGTGCGGGCCCAGGCGCGGGCCTCGACCGACTGGCGCTGCGCCTCCTGCACCACCTCGCCGAACTTCTGCTTCCCGAAGCGGGCGAGCAGCACCGAGCCGACCAGGCACGCCAGGATGAAGATCCCGACGATCGCCAGAATGATCTTTGCGGTCTTTCCCATGAGCGTCCCTCCGGGCGACGCGGTAGCCCGCGCGCCGCCCCGCCGTCAACCGGCCCGCCGCGCTCCCGTCCATCGCAGCGGAGGCTTGACACTGCTCCGACCCGCCGCCTAGCGTGCCGCCACGATCGTGCGACGAAACACGGCTCTTTTCGCTGCGGCGCTGTGGACGTCCGCCGGGGTTGCGAGCGCGCAGGAGGCCGACACGCCCTCCTCCGGGCCGCTGCATCTTCACTCGGAGACCGCGCGCATCGTCGACGTGGTCGACTCCTTCGACGCCGGGAGCCAGTTCAGCCTGAGGCTCACCGCGGGCTACCAGTTTCAGCGCCGCGACCTGCGCGTGCAGCGCGAGATGCGGGTGAGCAACCCGGGCACCAGCCTCGGCGTCCCTCAGTACGGCGACGTCGCGGACTACACCCGCAGCACGCACACCCTGCTCGTCAACGCCGAGGTCGGGCTCTTCCACGACCTCGCGTTCACCTTCGGGCTGCCCCTCGTGCTCTCCGACGCGCGCAAGCTGCGGCCCCCGAGCGGGGTCTCCGTCGACAGCGCCCGCGCCGCCCTCGCCGACGGCTGGACCGAGGGGGCCGGCACTCCCCGCGCCACCTACCTCTTCGACCCCAGCTTCGACAGCCCCGAGCGCTCGGGCATCGACCAGGTGTCCCTCGGGCTGCAGTGGTCGATCTTCAACCAGCAGCGCGACCGCAACCGCCCCACCTGGACGCTCTCCTTCCAGTGGCGCCCGCCGGTCGGCTCGCTGATGCGCCCCTGCCGCCAGACCGCCACGGGCACCTTCTGCCCCGAGGCCTCCAGCGTCCCGGAGACGCCCGCCAGCGGCAACACCGCGCCCGCCGCCGCCGCCCGCTCGGCGCCCGCCAACCCCGACCCGGGCATCTCCCGCGGGCTCCACGGCGTGTACTTCCAGACCATGGTCGCCCGGCGCCTCGGGTACGTCGAACCCTACGCGGGCCTCGATTTCCTCGCGGAGTTCCCGATCCGCGACAGCGCCTTCCGCTACGCCGACACGCCCCTCGGGCAGCTCTCCAACTTCCCGCCCATCGTCGGCACCCTCACCGCGGGCATGGAGATCATCCCCTGGGAGAACCGCGAGACCTGGCAGCGCCTGCTCATCGACCTGCGCTTCCGCGGCGCGTACTACTCCCCGGGCCGCGATTACTCCGCCCTGTATGACGCCCTCGGCTCGTCGCTGAGCCGGCCGCTCAACCTCCCGGGCTGCCCCTCCAACGCGCGAGGCGCCGACGGCACCTGCCAGGCCGAGCGCAACGTGTACTTCGACGGGCTCACCACCACCGCCTCGCACGTCGTCCTCGGCGGCAGCGCGATGGTGTCCGTGCAGCCTGCGAAGTTCCTTCGCTTCACCCTGGGCGCGGCCTTCGCGTGGACCTCGCCGCACACCATCACCAACACCGACGCGTGCAACCCGGGCCAGACCGTCCCGGCGGACCACCCCGAGTGGCGCGGCGGCTGCCAGGGCAACAGCTCCCCCGACCCGACGCACCGCCCGGTCATCGACTCCGCCGGCGGTCGCTTCCGCAGCACCAACGACCTCACCTGGGATTTCTACGCCGCCATCGCGCTCACCCCGCGCATCTGGTAGCGCTCACATCGACAGGTTGGCCACGCACACCCGGTCGGCCCCGGCGTCCGGGCGCAGCGCCCGGCAGACCGTCCCGGGGCGGCAGTCGCCGTCCACCGAGCACGCGCGCAGGCAGCGCCCGGCGAGCCCTCCGTCCGCCGCGCCGCCGTCGGCCACCACCGCCACGCCGCTCACGCAGACCCCCGCGAGCCCGGGGCAGTTGCGGTCGACGGTGCAGGGCAGGGTGCAGAGCGTCGCAGGCGCCCCGGTGGTGCTCGCCGTGACGCGGTCGCAGCGGGTCTCCAGCCCGCAGAGCTCGTCGGAGACGCAGCGCCCGTAGCTGAGCGGGGGATCGTACTGATCCGCGCACGCGGCCGGCAGGAGGGCCAGGAGCATCGGGAGGAAGGGGCGCATCGCAGCGGGGAGCATCACGCGATTCCGCCTCGGGTCAACGTCAGCACCACCTTCGTGATCTCCCCCCGCGTCCCGAGGCGCATCGGCGGACCCCAGTAGCCCGTGCCCTCGCTCACGTAGGCCCAGGTGTCCCGAACCCGGTG
This sequence comes from Myxococcaceae bacterium, assembly GCA_004297725.1. Classification (GTDB taxonomy): domain Bacteria; phylum Myxococcota_A; class Polyangia; order Polyangiales; genus SCUS01. The sequence goes on from SCUS01000054.1 coordinate 8,508, forward strand.
GAGCCCCGCCACGATGGGCTGGTCGAGCGAGACCACGTAGGAGAAGGGCCAGAGCTGCCCGCCGTGGGTGTGGCCCGACAGCACCAGCCCGACGCCCCTCGCGGCGGCCTCCGCCACCGCCTTCGGCTGGTGCGCCAGCAGCACCAGGGCGCGCGTCGGATCGCGGTCTCTCAGGGCGCCCGCGAGGTCGGCCCGGTGCCCCGCGGCGCGCCCCGCGGCGGACCAGTCATCGACGCCCGCGAGGTCGATGCTCGCCGCCCCGTCGCCGAGCGACACCCGCTCGTTGCGCAGCACCCGCACGCCCAGCCGGGCGAGCTCGGCCATCCACTCCTCGACCCCGGAGTAGTACTCGTGGTTGCCCGTCACGAAGAACACCCCGTGCCTCGCGCGCAGCTCCGCCAGCGGCGCGACGTGCTCTCCCAGCGAGGCCACCGAGCCGTCGACCAGGTCGCCGGTGATGACCACCGCGTCGGCGCGGAGGGCGTTCACCCGCGCGACGAGATCGACCATGAAGCGACGGTCGATGGTGGGGCCGACGTGGATGTCCGTGAGCTGCACCAGGGTGTAGCCGTCCATGGCCGCGGGGAGCGCCGCGAGGGGGACGCGCACCGTGCGCACCGTGGGGGCCGCGAGGGCGGCGCGCACCGAGAAGGCCGAGGTGCCGAGGCCGCCGAGGCCGCTCAGGGCGGCGACGGCGCGGGAGAACCAGCGGCGGCGACCCGGGTCGTGGAGGGCTCCGACGGCGGCGGCCGCGAGCCGCACCGCCTCGGCCAGGGTGAGCAGCACGAAGAGCAGGAAGGAGCCTCCCATCCAGACGAAGACCGCCCAGGCGAGCGGGGTGGCGACCGCGCGGGGGAGCCAGCGGGAGACGATCAGCAGCAGCGGCAGAGAGAGCCCGAGCGAGGCGAGGAGCGCGCCGCCCGCGCGGGTCCATCGAGCGGACCACGCGGGGTCGCGGAAGAGCCTCGCCCAGAGGAAGAAATGAATCCCCCCCACGACCAGCAGCACGACCGCGATGAACAACAGGAGCTGGCCGATGCGCATGGGATGGTGAAGGGGCTCTCCCGGGGAGGACGACGCGCGTCGCCGCCCCGATGCGCCGCCACCATAGCCCACGTGCTAGAGCCCTGAGACCCCGGTCGATGACCCACCGCCCTCGACGATCGCCCTTCGAGGCGCTGCTCGCAGACCCCGACCTGCGCGCCCTCGACGCCATCGCGCCAGCGTTCGACCCGCTGGAGGTGCTCGCCACCGCCCGCAAGGAGCGCCCGCACACCCGCTTCCTCGCGTGGCTGCTCGACCCCCACCCGGTGCAGCCCGGCGCTTCCCACGGCCTCGGCGCCTCGGTGCTCGACGCCCTGGTGCGCCGCGCCCTCTCGGCCCTCGACCCGCTGCCCGGCGCTCCCTTCGTCCGGGCCTCCTCGCCCCCGAGCTTCGTCCCTGCCTCGCTGAGGGTGCTCCGCGAGCAGCCCCTCGGCGACCACGCCCGCGCCCCGGACCTGCGCTGCCACGGCGCCGACACCCGTGGCCGGGAGTGGGTGGTGCTCATCGAGAACAAGCTCGACGCCGACGAGGGCGACGGGCAGCTCTCGTCCTACCTCGCGTGGTCCAGGGCGAAGCACCCCGGCGCCGAGCGACTGCTGATCTATGTGAGCCCCGACCGGCGCACCCCCCGCGAGGCCTTCCCCCGGGACCGCGTGGCCTGCCTCGCCTGGAGCGACGTGGTCGACGCCGCCCTCTCTGCGCTGCGCTCGGAGCTCCCCCGAGCGCCCTCCACGCTCGCGGCGCGCGCCTTCGCCGAGACCACCCTCGACGCCCTCCGGATGCGCTTCGGGGCCCACCCCGAGGCCCGCGCCCTCGTCGAGGCGCTGCACCACCGCCACCCCCGCGACGCGGCCCGCTGCGCCAACCTCACGCCCGACGATCCCGACTGGGAGCGCCTCCAGCCCCTCATCCCCAACGCACTCTGGCACCTGCGCTCGGTGCGCCCCCAGGCCGTCGCCTTCACCCGCTCCTTCTCCGACCGCGTCGCCGCCGCCTGGAACGCCCTTCACCCCGAGGCCCCCGCCCTCCGCCCCGGGGCTCCCCACGCCCGGCTGCCCGAGCTCGCCGCGTGGTCCATCGACGGGGTCACCGAGGCCTGGTCGGTGCACCTCGTGGCCTCCGCGGGCCCTCACCCCGGCGCGCTCCGCCCCCGCCTCTGGCTCGCCCTCTACGCCCCGAATACCTCACCCGGTATGCTGCTCGAATCCCGCGAGCACTCCGCCGACCTGGCGCTGCTCCCAGCGGCCACCCGCGAGGCGCTGTCGGAGGCGCATCCCGTCCCCTCGACGCCGGGCGCGTGGCGCTGGCTGCAGCTCGGTCGCTCGGTCGAGCTCCCTCGGGGCTTCTCCCCCGAGGACGACGCCCGCCGCGTGGTCGACCGCTGCCACGCCGCCTTCGGGGAGCACCTCGCCGCCCTCGCCGCGCGCTCGCTCGACAGCTCCCGCTGGCTCTACTCCTGCGACCGCGACGAGCTCCTCTACCGGCCCACGGACGCGGTCGACCGCCGGGCGCTCTCCTCCGCGGCGCTCCCTGGCGCCGAGCGGGCGCTGCTGGTCGCGACGCAGCCCGGCGGGCACCCCGGGGAGCTCGGCGTCGCCCACGAGCTGGGCACCGCCCTCGGTCGCTCTCTCGGAGAGCGCTCGCTGCTCAGCTACGACTACGGTCCTGCCGCGGGCCTCGGGCTCTGGGACGCGCCGACCCTGGTGGTGCTGGAGGGCGCCCTCTTCGACGACCCCGACGCCCTCGGCTGCGTGCGATCGGCCGTGGCGGCGGGCGCCACGCTGGTGCTGCTCCCCGCGACGGGGGAGGGCTTTACCGAGGCGGGTAAGCGCTCGCTGCGCCCGTGGGCCGACGCGGTGCGCGGGGGCGAAGGCAGGGCGGAGGCGAGCTCGCTGACGGCGCCAGGAGGCGACCGTGGGACCGAGCGCTGGCTGCGGCGGCTGCAGCAGGTCGACCGGGTGAAGCTCCGAGGCGACGCGACGGTGGCGCTGGAGGTGGAGGGCGACGAAGGGCGGCTGCCGCTGCTGGCCGGGTGGCGCGAGGGCGACGCGAGGGTGGTGTGCTGGACCGGCGACCTGCGCGCGGTGACCACGGACGACGAGCTCACCGCCCGCTGGTGGGCGGCGTTGCTCGCGGTGCGCGATGCGCTGAAGGGGTGACGGGGGAGGGAGAGAGGGAGGGAGCGGATCAGGTCGCGGCGCTGGGCTTGCGCGTGCGGGTCTTCTTCTCGGCGGCCTTGCCGGCGCTGGCGAAGCGGGCGGCGCGCTCGGCGAGCTTCTTGGCGGCGCGCTCCTTCTTCTTGCGCTGACCCGCGCGCTGAATCGACTTCTGCGAATGACGGCGATCGCCCTTGCCCATCGTGATGCTCCGGTAATTGACTGGTAGGTCGGTGGTCGACGCGCACGGCAGTCCCGGCGCGGAGTCGATGCGGGTACCACCCGCCCCGCCGCGCTGTCAACGCTGGCGGGAGCGTAGCGAGCGCCTCAGTGTACGAGGCCGAGCCGGCGGCGGAGGAACCACACGCCCGTGATCACCGCGGCCAGCAGGATCACCAGCACCACGGTGCGCCCGGCGTGGCTCTCGTCCTCGGGGTTCACCGGGAGCATGTCCGTGCGGTCGAGCACCGCGTCCTTGGGGAGCTCGGGCACGAAGGCGAACACCCTCGCGATGGGGCGGGTGATGGTCATGTGCACGTTGACCGCCCAGCCGCTGGCCTCCAGCAGCAGGGCCATGTCGCGGCGCCGCAGCTTCAGCCACCCGAGCAGCGCCGAGACGCCCATCACCGTGAGCACCACGCCGAGGATGGCGAGCCAGCCCGTGAGGCTGCTGATGACGCCGAAGATGCCGCCGAGCACCGCGCCGATGCCCGCGAGGGCCATACCTCCCCCGAGGATCAGCGAGTTGGGGTTGAGCCCCTCGGAGGCCGGCCGCGTGGGCTCCGACGGCGCCGGGGTCGCGGGCGGCGGCGTCACCGCCCCTCGGGCCACGCCGACGCCGGTCCCCACCTGGGTGGCGCCTGCCTCGACCTGGGCCTGCGCCTCCGTCACCCCCGCCTCGGCGCGCGCCTGCATGGCGGACTCCTGCGAGGCCTGGGCGGTGGCGACGTACTGCTCGATCTTGCTGGAGATGGCCGCCGCGGCCCGTCGGAAGGGCGCGAAGGCCGCCTGCTTCACGGAGATGGGGTTGTCCACGATCTCCGTCACGATCGCGTCGTACTCCTTGTCCTTGAGGTCGATGAAGAGCCCGCGCTTGCCCACGCGCAGCCTGCCCGCCTCGCCGCCGGTGACCGGCGCCATGAGCTGGTAGGCGACCGCGCCTCCCTCCTTCTCCAGCACCTCGACGTACACGAGGTAGATGTTGCTCAGCACCGCGACGGCCTTGTGCGCGGCGCGGTTGGCGACCTTCAGGCAGAAGTCCAGCCGGCGTCCGTCGATGACCAGCGAGCCCGCCTCGATGAGGGCGGTCTGCATGGGCATGTAGATGGCCGAGAAGTTCACGAAGTTGTTCACCAGCTCGACGAGCCAGCGCACGTAGAGGATGAGCTTCTCGAGGTCGTCGATCTGCCCGATCTCCTTGGCGGCCGCGAGGTCGAGCGCGATGTACGCCTCGACCTTCGCCGGGAGCCCGCCGTCCAGGTAGGCCTTCATCTTGTCGTCGCCCAGCTTGTCGAAGGGCTCCGCGGGCTTCGCCTTCTCCCAGGCGGTGTAGCCGTCGAAGGTGGCCTTCACCCTGCGCCAGTCGGCGCGGGAGAGCGACGTCGCCCCGGCGCCGAGCGCCCGTCGGATGACCGTGTCGCGCAGCGCCTCGAAGCGGTCGCGGTAGAGCTCGTTGACCGAGGCGTCGAGCGGGAGCGCGCCGTCGACCCTCGGGGCCGAGAGCGGAGCGCCCTGGAGGAAGAGCTCGATCTCCCCGATGGCCTTGAGGCGCAGCGCGCGCAGGTCGTCGTCCTTGAGGCGCAGGCTCTCGGGCGAGGGGGCCTCGGTGCGCAGCAGCTCGCAGTGGATGAAGTACGCCTCCAGCTTCGGGTCCATCTCCCTCACCAGGGCCAGCGCGGCCTCGGTGTCGTCGCCCCAGGGCTTCGCCGCGGCCCCCTTGGCGCGCCACTCCTGCCAGACCTTCCCCTGGCTCACGAAGAGCTTCAGCTTGTCGGCGTCGACGCCGTTGGAGCCGCCGCGGTCGGGGGTGCCGCCGACCACCTCCATCACGTCCTTGAGGAAGGCCTGCACGTCCTCCTCGGGCACCACCTCCGCCGGCACCACCCCGTCGCCGTTGGAGAGCAGCTTGGCGTAGGCGCCCTTGAAGGCCTGCACGTCGGCGAGGGTGATGACCTTCGCGTCGGCGACCTTCTGCTCCCGGTTGACCCGCTCCGCGGCGGCGCGCAGCCCGGCGCCCGCCTCGCCCTTGTCGTCGATGGCCGCGACCGGGATCACCTCGACGCGCTTGCGGAGCGCGTCCCTCTGCCCGAGCCGTGAGAAGAGCCAGTCGCGGGCCTCGATGATCTGCGCGACGCGCACCCGCCCGGTGGTCTCGGGGTCGATGTAGCGGAGGAAGGCCGGGTCGCAGTGCAGGTCGCTCAGCGGCGCGCTCGTGGCCGCCCAGCGCGCGGGGTCGAGGTCGTCGATGCGGGCGAGGTCGGCCTCGTCGCTGACCATGAACTGGTGGATGCCGCCGAAGTTCCTGAAGCGCATTTCGGTCATTGAGCTCTCCGCGAGGGATTCATGAGGGGACGAGTGCCTGGGCCAGGAGACCCGCATTCCCCTGGCCCGACGATATCTCACCTCCCTCCCGCCACGGGGTAGCGTTTTCAACCTCCCGGGAGGTGCGCGGGCGCGGACGTGATAAGTCCATGCTTCGAGGCGAATGAGCGACCCTGGGAGACGATTCAGCGAGGCCGAGGTGGACGCCATCCTGAAGCGGGCGGTCGCCCGTCAGGAGCACGGCCAGTCGCTGTCGAGGGCCGAGCTCGCCGACGTGCTGAAGCAGCTCAACCTCGACGAGTCGGTGCTGGACGAGGCCATCGACGCGCAGGACGCCGAGCGCGCCGTGGCCGAGGAGACCGCGGCGTGGAAGGAGCGGCGCCGCCGCGGGGTGCTGAGCCACGCGGCGACCTTCGCGTCGGTGATGACCCTGCTGGTGGCCATCAACCTCCTGGTGACGCCGCACCTGCTGTGGTTCGTGTGGCCGCTCCTCGGGTGGGCCTTCGGGCTCTTCTCCGACTGGCGTCGCTACCAGCAGGGCCCCGACCCGAGGGAGCTCGCGTCGTTTCAGCGGCAGGAGGCCGAGCGGGCGAGGAGGGCCGAGCGCAAGGCCGAGCAGGAGGCGCGCAAGGCGAGGAAGCGGGACGCCGACGAGGCCGTGGCGAGGGCCTCGGAGGAGCTGAAGGACGCCGTGAAGGTGGGCGTCGCGGGGCTGCTGGAGAACGTCGGGAGGGCGCTGCGGAGCGCGGCGGAGCCCGAGGAGGGAGCTCCCCCCAGGGCGCGACGGGAGCCCCGCTCGGGGGTGCGCGTCGACGTGGCGCCGCCGGTGAGCGACGAGGACGTGGAGGACGACCTCGCGGCGCTGAGAGAGCGCGTCGCCCGGAAGGGCGAGCGGCAGGGGTGACGTGCTAGCGTGCGAGCCGTCGTGAACATCAAGACCATCGCGCTGGGTGTGCTGTGCTTCGGGGCCGTGGCGTGTCAGGCGCCGACGGCGAGGCTCTCGGGCCGCTGGGTGTACCTGTCGGGCAACGCGCCCGTGGCGGTGGGCCAGGCCGAGGGCCCGGCCGCCGGAGGGCCGATGCGGCTGGTGCCAGGGTCGCCCGCGGCGGGGGCCTGCCTCGCGGCGGAGGAGTACGTGCAGATGTTCGGTCCGGTGTGCGCGCACGAGCCCGAGGCGGGGCCGCCGGGGTCGGACGTCGACGTACGCTGGTACTGCCACGGTCACCTCGCGGTGCGGGTGCGCCTCGAGCGCTGCCCCCAGGCGGGGCGCCTCCGGGTGGCCGAGCTCGCGGTCGCCACCTCCGAGCGCTGAAGGCACCGGGCCCTACGGCCGGGTTTCGGTTAGGCTCCCGGGACATCAACGATGTCCTACGACCCCCAGGATGATACCGAACCCGTCCGCCCGACCCGCGGACCGCGCATCGTCGAGGGCGTGCTCGCGGCGCTGCTGGCGATGTCCCTCGTGGCCAACGTCGTGCTCTATCGCCGCGCCCCGCGCGTCGTCGAGCGCCCGTCGCCCGCACCGGTGGCGGTGATCCCTCCGCCGGCTCCTCCTGCGCCGACCTGTCCGCCGGCGGTCGAGTGCCCGCCGCCTCCTCCTCCCTGTCCGACCGTCGCCGCGACGACGCCCGGCCATGGTCCAGGCCACGCTCCCGGCCCGGTCGTCCCGCCCGAAGACCTCGCGATGGCGCAGCAGGGCGAGGGGCAGATCGCCACCGCCGCCGCGCACGGCGAGCGCGACCCGATCCACCGCGTGGCGCAGCGCAACGTGGTCACCGGCGTCGACCAGATCGTCACCTCGCGCAGCCCCGCGGCGGCGGAGCGCTTCCTCCAGCGCAACCTCCCCTCCATCGCCAGCATGGACTGCGCCTTCCGCGACCCGGCGATGGCCGAGCACGTGCGCATGCAGCTCCGGCCGATGAACGCCCTCGCCCGTCCGGCCAACCGGCTGACGGAGGCCGACCTGGTGCGCTACGAGAGGGAGCTGCGATGCCCACGCGAATGAAGGTCTCCACGGTGCTCCTGCTCGCCTTCGCGGCCTCCTCCGCGGACTGCGCCCGCAACATCCCGCCGCCCTGCGTCGGCGACGCGTGCCGCCAGTGGCCGCACGTCGAGGTGCGCTTCTGGCGCAACAACGGTCCTCCGCAGGGGCGGCGCTACACGGGCGCGCTCTGCGTGCAGGTCTCCTACGACTGCCCCGAGGAGGGCAGGCACCAGGTGTGGATCGAGCCGCAGGCCCCTCGCTGCACCACCATGCTCAACAACGAGGGCGGCGCCGAGTGGCTGCGGGTGGAGAACGGGCGGCTGTCCATTCCGTGGCCCGCGCGCTGCCGCGGTCAGCGGGTGGAGATGTACGTGAGCGCCCAGCCCAACTTCGCGACCTGCACCGCGGTCAACAACCAGATGCTCACCGTCGACCGCGCCACCCTCGGCGCGGACATGACCTTCCAGTGCCGCTGAGCGACCCCTCCGCCACGCGCTCCCGCTGATGGCCCCGTCGCTCGCACCGCTCCTCTCCCAGGCGCTCGCTTCCCGCGCCCCGCTCCTCGAGAGGCTCCACGCCGAGCAGACCGACGCCTATCGGTTCTTCCACGGCAGCGTGGAGGGGGCGCCCGGGCTCACCGTCGACCGCTACGGCGACCTGGTGCTGGTGCAGTCCTTCCACGCCCCGCTCGACGCCGAGGCGCTCCGCGTCGTGGAGGGCTTCTACGAGGCCGCGCTGCCCGGCTGCGCGGTGGTCTACAACGACCGCAGCGGAGCGGGCTCGCGGGTGGGCAACCCCCTGGAGGGAGAGGCGCTCTCGGCGGCGACGGCGCCTCGCGTGGCGAGGGAGATGGGCGTGCGGTACCGCATCCAGGCGCGTCACTCGGGGCAGGACCCGTGGCTCTTCCTCGACCTGCGCGCGGGACGTCGCTGGGTGATGGCGCGGGCGGCGGGTCGCTCGGCGCTCAACCTCTTCGCGTACACGGGAGGGGTGGGACTTGTGGCTGCGAGGGGCGGAGCGAGCGAGGTGCTCAACGTGGACTTCGCCGCGTCGAGCCTCGCGGTGGCCGAGGAGAACGCGAGGCTCAACGAGCTGGCGGTCGCGCCGAGGTGTCTGCAGAGCGACGTGTTTCCCGCGGTGAGGCAGCTCGCGGGGCTGGGGCAGCCCGAGGTGGTGAGGGGGCGACGGATGCCGCCGTTTCCCAGGCTGGGGCAGAGGCGCTACGGGCTGGTGTTCCTTGATCCGCCGAGGCTGGCGAAGAGCCCGTTCGGGGTGGTCGACCTGGTGAACGACTACGCCGCGGTGTTCAAGCCGGCGCTGCTGGCGACCGCCGAGGGGGGGACCATCGTGTGCTGCAACAACGTGGCGGGGGTGAGGCCCGACGAGTGGCTCGACCGGCTGCGCCGGAGCGCCGCCAAGGCGGGGCGCGCCGTGCGCGACGCCGAGTGGATCACGCCGGAGGAGGACTTCCCCAGCCGGGACGGGCAGCACCCGCTGAAGATGGTGGCGCTGGGGGTGTGACGGGGGGGCGGTACGCGCGACCACGTCTACCCGATGCGGCCTCGCCCGGAGGGGAGCGACCGAGCACGCCCACCCCAACGCGGCCTCGCCCGGAGGGGAGCAACCGACCACGTCCACCCCAACGCGGCCTCGCCCGGAGGGGAGCAACCGAGCACGTCCACCCAGCGCGTCTTCGCCGCGACGAGCGACGTCATCGAGTGGGGAATCGACGATGCACGGCTCTCGGATTCGGAGTCCGTCGCCAACCGCGCTGGGAGAACGTGCTCGGTCGCTCCCCTCCGGGCGAGGCCGCGTTGGGGTGGACGTGCTCGGTCGCTCCCCTCCGGGCGAGGCCGCATTGGGGTGGACGTGGGTGGGCTCTCCCCCGCCCTCACGGGCTGGGGTCTGGCTCGGGTTACTGACGGCCTCACAGTCGTACCGGGGACTCCCCGCCGATGGCCTCGCGGTCGTACCGGGGATATCCCCGCTGATGGCCTCTCGGTCGCTCCCCTCCGGGCGAGGCCGCATTGGGGTGGACGTGGTCGCTCGTACCGGGCGTACGCTCGCTGGCGGGAGGCGATGACCGCGATGGCGAAGACCAGGGCAGCGACGAAGACAGCGGGCGTGAAGAAGAGCGGTGGCAGCGACAAGCTCATCGCGGCGACGAAGCGGGACGCGCTCGCCGCGAGGAGGAAGAAGCTCAGCACGCTGGGCGCGCTCATCCGTCGGCGGCTGACGACGGTGGTGGAGAGCTTCTACGACATCGGCGTGGCGCTCACCGAGGTGCTGAAGAGCAAGCTCTACGCGGCGGGCGGGCACGCGAGCCTCGAGGCGTGGCTGGAGGCGGAGGGGCTGCTGTCGCACACGCAGGCGAAGAAGCTCATCGCCATCGTGAAGAGCGTCCCTCGCGAGCAGGCGCTCGCCGTCGGGCAGGAGCGGGCCTACGCGCTGATCGCGCTGTCGGCCGCCACGTCCGAGCCGGACAGCGCGGCGGAGCTCATCGCGCACGGGGTGGTCGACGGCCAGCCCGCGGCGAAGGCGCCGGTGAGGGCGATCGCGGCGGCCGCGAAGGGCGAGCGAGCGAAGGCGCCGAAGACGGCGGCGGCGAAGGCGAAGGCGAAGGCCGACGCGGCGGTGGAGAAGACCGTGCGGGCGATGCTGCGCGCCAGCGGGCTGAAGGCGACGACGGTGAGCGTGGGGCGCGACGAGGTGCGGGTGGTGGTTCCGCGCAGGCAGCTGGAGAAGGCGGCGGAAGGGTGAAGCGACGAGGGCCGGACGTCCGTCCCCCGAGGGACCGACGTCCGTCCCCCGGCGACGGTCGTACCCTGTCCGCGCGCACCCCCGATCGTTGCCGGTCTTATCGGGCTCCGCGCGTTCGGCCTTACCATCCCGCGCGTGAGACCGACCCACCCCCTGCGAACCCTCGCGACCCTGCTGGCCCTCGGCGCGCTCCCCGTGGCCTGCACCCCCAGGTCGCTCGGCGCCAACCTCCCCGAGGACGCCGCGGTCCTCGATGACGCCACCGACGTGGGCACCGCGGCCGACGTGGTCACCCCGACCGACGCGCCCTCGATCGACACGCCCGCCTCTCCCGACGTGCCCTCCGCGCCCGACGTGCCCCCGCTCGATGTCCCCTCCACCCCGGACCTCGGCGTCGATGTCCCCTCGACCCCGGACCTCGGCGTCGACGCGGGCCCCTCGTGCCGCACCGACCGCGACTGCGCCCTCGGCCTCGTCTGCGACCGCAGCCGCAGCCTCTGCGTGGAGTGCCTCTCCGCGGTCGACTGCGGCGACGCCGGGCGCATGTGCGTGAGCTCCCGCTGCGTCACCCGCGTCCCCTGCGTGTCGTCGCGGACGTGCAGCGGCCAGGTGTGCGACCCCGCCCGCGGCTACTGCGTCGACTGCCTCACCGCCACCGACTGCGCCCCCGGCCAGACCTGCGGTCCCGACGCCACCTGCCAGGCCCGGCTCTGCACCCCCGGCGCCGCCGAGTGCGTCGGCGCCACCCGCGCCCGCACCTGCGACGCCCGAGGCCTCGCGTGGACCGAGCTCCCCTGCGCCTCCGGGACCACCTGCTCCGGCGGCATCTGCCGCGCCCGGGTGTGCACCCCCTCGGAGGCGAGCTGCGCCAACCCCAGCACCCGCCAGGTCTGCAACGCCGACGGCTTCGGCTACACCCCGATGACCTGCCCCGCCGGCACCACCTGCTCCGGCGGCGTCTGCACCACGCGCGTCTGCACCCCCGGGGCGACCGACTGCTCCGGCGCCACCGCGCTGCGCATCTGCAACGCCGAGGGCACCGGCTACACCGCGGCGGCCTGCGGCGCGCGCACGACCTGCCGCGCGGGCGCCTGCACCCCGTGGATCTGCTCCCCGGGCGAGCTCTCCTGCGCCTCGACGAGCGCCCGCCAGACCTGCAACGCCGACGGCCTCGGGTACACCGCCACGGCCTGCCCCGCGGGGCAGAGCTGCGCCTCGGGGACGTGCCGCGTCGCGACGGTCTGCACCCCGGGGATGGCCTCGTGCGCCTCGGCGACGATGCTCAACGTGTGCAGCGCCGACGGCACCAGCAGCACCACCACGACCTGCCTCAACGCCCCCAACGCCACCGGGCGCTGCACCGGATCGGGCTGCGGCATCGCCTGCAACACCGGCTTCGCCGACTGCAACGGCAGCACCTCCGACGGCTGCGAGACGCCCACCGGGACGACGAGCAACTGCGGCGGCTGCGGGGTGCGCTGCGGCGGCGGTCAGATCTGCTCGGGCGGCGCCTGCGTGGCGGGCGGCTGCGCGGGCGCGGCGTGCTCCTTCGTCATGAACTGCTGCGCGGGCTACATCTGCTCCGACAGCCTCGTCGGCACCTGCGTCTCCAACGCCTGCCCGACGGAGGGGCAGTCGTGCGCCCTCCCTGGCCGCTGCTGCGCGGGCCTCACCTGCCAGGGCCGCGTGTGCGTGGCGTCCTCCTGCGACGTCGCGGGCAACCCCCGCGACAGCGGCGGGTCGTGCTGCTCGGGGCTCTCCTACCGCCCGTCGCCGACCACCTCGCTCTGCTGCAAGGAGGCCAGCGTGAGCTGCACCGACAGCAACGAGTGCTGCGGCCGGATGCTCTGCACCAGCGGCCGCTGCGCCTGCGTGGCAGCGGGCTCGGCCTGCTCGGCCTCGGCGGACTGCTGCAGCCGCTCGTGCAGCATGGGCACCTGCCTCTGATCGGACGAGAGCGGGGGAGCTCGGGCGGCCCCCTCACCGCGCTACCGCGCGCCCTGCACCCCCGCGGGGCGGGGGCAAGGGCTCCGACGTCTTCAGTCCGAGCGCGAACCTGACAGCGACCTGAGCCCTTGCCCCCGCCCCGCGGGGGTGCAGGGCGCGCGGTAGCGCGGTGAGGGGGCCCCTTCACCCCTCCCGATAGCGCCAGCTCAGGGTCTCTGCCGCGCCCGCTTCTCCGAGCACCTCCACGGCCGACTCGCGGTCGCAGAAGTCCATCGCGTACGAGCGGATGCGCGACGCGCAGGCCATGATGTCGCGGTCGCCCGGGATGTAGTCGAGGAAGGTACGGCTACACAGCAGCAGCATCTTCTGCTTCGCCCGCGAGGTGAGCACGTTGAAGCGGCTCAACCCGTAGATGAACTCCTCCTCGGCCATGAGCTGGTCGCGCGCGGAGATGCCCATCGAGGCCACGATGAAGGTCCGGTCCGAGCCCTGGAACTTCTCCACCGAGTACACCGTCTGCCGCAGGCAGCGGTCCAGCTCCGCGTCGTCCAGCGAGCTCCTCCGTACCGCTCCCTCTCCACCCCCCAGCCTCGCCTTGATCTCCCGGATGATCTGCCTCCCCTGCGCGTTGTGCGGCGCCACCACCCCGACGTGCTCCGCCCAGAACGCCCGCTCCTCCGCCGCGCTCTTCACCCCCATCTGCGCGAAGAAGCCCGCCACCACCTCCGCCGCCAGCGTCGCCTCCAGAGGGCTCGTCGCCCGCTCTCCCTCCCGCCCGTGCACCAGCGTGTGCACCTCGCGCGACGGGTCGAGCACCGCCCGCACCCACGGGCTCGTCACCTCCGACGGAACCTCCGGGAGCAGCGCATACGGCCGCTCCTTCCGGAAGGCGCGCAGCTCGGTGTAGATCCCCAGCGTGCGGGTGTAGTCCACGATCGTATCCGTGGAGCGGTAGTTCACCTGGAGCTGGTGCGCGGGCATCCGGTGGCCCTCCAGGAAGTAGTGGAAGAGGCTCCCCAGCACCTTGCGCAGCTTGCGCGGCGGCTTCACCTGCTGCACCGGCGGGAGCTGGTGCTGGTCGCCCACCACCACCACCAGGGTGCGCCTCGCGGGCATCGACGCGATGGCCATGGACTCCAACAACCGCGGCACCGGCCGCTCGTAGTCGGGCGTCGCGTCGGTGTAGCCGAGCGTCACCTCGCCGGGCCAGAGCACCTCGGCCGCCGCGAGGAAGTGGTCCGTCGGGAGCTGCGAGGCCTCGTCGACGATGATCAGGTCGAAGCCCGTGTCGTTCTTCAGGAAGTCGTAGGTGAACTTCGCCGCCGTGCTCGGCCCCGTCAGCTTGAAGAGCGAGTGCGCGTTGGCGAACATCACGAAGGACGGCGGCAGCGCGTCCTCCAGGCGCCTCCCCCCGGTGCGCTCGACCTTCACCCCGTCGAGCGTCATCGTGGGGCCGTGGATGGTGAGCCCGTGAGCCCCTCGGACGGGCACCTCGCGGTCGCCGGAGAGCATGAACACCAGCGGTAGCTTCGCCGCCGCGGTGGGCTGCTGCTGCGCGTCGCGGTGCTCGCTGAGCTTGCGGGCCAGCACCACCATCGCGTCGTAGGAGAAGGCCGTGACCAGCACCCGCACCGGTCCGTCGGCGCGGAGGACGAACTCGTCGACCAGGGCCGCGAGCGTCTGCGACTTGCCCGTCCCCGGAGGCCCCTGGAGGCAGGTGATGGTGCTCCCCAGGGCGAGCCGGATGGCCTCCTGCTGCGACGCATCCGGCGGAGGAGACACGGTGGTGCGGAGGGGATCGTGGTCGGGGATCCTCCCCGTGGGCAGCAGGGCCGGAGCGTAGAGGTAGGTCTCCGCCATGCTGAAGGTGAGCGAGGGAGGCGGAGGCAGCGCGGGCTCCGGGTGCAGGCCCATCAGCATCGACGCGCGGAAGCCCAGCCACGAGTGCCCGGTGCGCCACGACCAGCGGCGCAGCAGGCCGTTCTTGTTGTCGAGCAGCCGCCCCGACCAGATGTCCATGGTCGTGGGGTAGAGGTAGATCGGGTCTTCGGTGAGCGCGTCTCCGAGGGCCGAGAGCGCGGCGCCGAAGTCCTTCTCGCTGGCCGCGACGACGCACTCGTAGCAGCGGCGCGCGGCGTCGTAGCGCATCTCCACCAGCTCGACGCCCCACTCCTTGAGCTGGCTCTTCGCGCGCTTCGACTCCGGCACCAGCAGCGCCCGGTCGCCCTCCTTGAAGCGCACCTCGGCGGACATTCCATGGAGCTCGAAGCGCGCCCCTCCGTGGGGCATGTCCTCGTCCGGAGGGAGCGGCTGGAGGGCGGTGACCTCCGCGGCGTAGAGCCTCCCGATCCCCTTGGAGGGGTAGCTGTAGCGCACGTCGTCGACGGAGAGCTGCGCCGCCGTCGCGTTGAGCCGCGCGAACATGTACCAGGTGCGGGCGATGGCGTGCAGCCCGCCGAGGGGGAGGGTCTGGCGCATCCGGCGCACCTGGATGGCCTCGCGCAGCATCAGCGACTCGCGCATCTCCGAGCGCACCGTCTGCAGGATGCGCTCGAGCCCCTGGAGCTTCACCTCGAGCTGGTCGCCGATCTGGGTGAGCTTCTGGTTGCGCTTGTTCTGGTTGCCCTCCTCGATGGCGGAGTGCCAGACGGCGTAGTCCATGTAGTTGAAGTGCGGCGCCCAGTAGCGGCTGGAGACGCTCCAGCGGAAGTCGCTCTTCAGCATCCCGTGCCAGGTGCAGTTGATGACGTGGGGAAGGCCCTGGGTGGTCTCCACGAAGGAGCGGAGGTCGAAGAGCTTCTGGTGCCGCGTGGCGTGCACCACGCCCGACTCCGTGGGGGCGAGCCACTGGAGAAGCTCCTCGAAGCGGCGGCGCAGCGTGGGGTCGGTGTGGATGCGGTCGACCTGGCGCTCCAGCATGTCCTGCGCGTGCTGCACCTGGTCCGAGGACCAGTAGAAGATCGCGAGCGAGGGGGCGGAGGGAGCGTTCCAGCTGCGGCCGTCGGCGAGGAGCACCGGGTGGATCACGCCCACCAGGGACTCCATCGCGTTGCAGAGGGTCACGCAGGCGGAGAGCTGGTTGAGCAGGTCCTGGGCGAGCTCGAACTCCTGCAGCGGGGTGACGTCGCCCGCCACGTAGCGCCAGGTCCAGCGCGCCTTGAGGGGAGCGCCCGGGTCGTCGTCGCGGGAGAGCAGCTCCAGCTTGCCGGAGTCGTGGAGGGCCGAGAGCGCGTGGCTCGCCTCGGCGATGAGCTCGTCGGCCGCGCCGGAGGTGACGCCCGCGTCCCGGAGGAAGGCCTCGTCGAGGGAGGGGCGCAGCCCGTGGGCGGCCTTGATCATCACCGCCGCGCTGGCGTTGGACTCCAGCAGCAGTCGGAAGTGATCCCACCAGGCGTCGTAGAGGTCGCGGTGCGCCGCGTTGGGAGCGCAGGTGATCTCCAGCCGCAGCGCCGCGCCGAAGACCACGTCGTGCGTCGGGTCGGACTCCAGGTCGACCAGCAGGGTCATGTCGCTGTAGCGAGGGAGCGCCATGGAGAGGTGGCGCTGCCCGCCGAGGTCGAGGACATGGGCGGCGACGCGCTGCTGCTCCATCAGGGCGCGGGCGCGCAGCCGTAACATCGGTCGCTCGGCGTAGATGGGGTCGTAGCCCGACGAGGGAGGCACGACGGCGAGCGAGGTGGCGACGTCGCGCACGGTGTCGAGCTTCTCCAGCGAGCGGAGGAGCCCGGCGGTGGTCGGGGAGGTGTAGGGGATGAGCCGGAGGTCCCAGTCGCCGGGGTCGGTGGAGCCGCGCTCCAGGGAGATCTTGCAGTCGTTGAGGTAGCGGCACGCGCCGCACGCGGGCTGCACCCGGACGTCCACCGCGTCGGGGTCGTGGGGGCGCCTGGAGACGAGCTCCCGCACCCTCGCCGTCGCTCGCTCGAAGAGCACCCGCGCGTCGTCCCACACCAGCGGGACCATGAACTCCCCGGTGAGCTTCTCCAGGGTCAACCCCGCGAAGGGATCGTCGATGAAGGGCAGGATCCCGTGGCCGTCGGCGGAGACGAAGAAGCGGTCGGCGACGCCCTGGGCGCGGAGCCAGTGGGAGAGTCCGTGGGCGTAGAAGAGGAGCTCGACGAAGTGCGAGCGGCCGACGCCGTGCTCGCTGGTGTGCTTCACGTCGAGCACTCGCAGCGAGAGCCGGGCGCGGCGCTCGTCGGGGGGGAGCACCCGGAGGCGCCCGTCGGGGAGCACCTCGCGGGCGACGGCGTCGTCGGCCGTGGAGGAGACCAGGAGCACGTCGGGGCGGAAGTTCTGGTCGGGGAGGGTGACGGGCATGGGGCCGTCGGCGGCGGCGTCCACGAGGAAGCGATAGAAGCTCTCCGGGAGGGTGGCCTCGTGCTCCAGCAGGATCAGCGGCCCCGCGGAGGCGTCGGCGTGGAGGGCTCCGAGGGAGCGGCCGTCGAGCTTGCGGGGCAGCACCTCGCCGGCCTGATCGAGCTCGGCGCGGGCGCCCGGAAGCTGGCGCAGGGCGCGGTAGACCTGCTGCTCCCAGACGTGGCCGAGGCGGGCGGCCTCGTGGCGCTCGAAGTCGGGCTCGACCAGCTCGCGGTAGGGCGAGAGCAGGGCCGGGTCGGCCTCCGCGAGGTCCCAGAGGAGGCGTCGATCGCACTCGGTCTCGACGTAGTGCTTGAAGGCCAGCTTGTTGAGTCGCGCCACGCGAGGGACAGTATCCGAAGCGCCGGGTGGAGAGAGGGGAGGCGTGCGGTAGCATCGCCCGCGCGATGAAGAACAAGCCCCGAAAGCGCCCCTCTCCCCCGAAGTCCCGACCGCACTCCTTCGCGCCCGAGCTCGGCGCCGAGGAGGCCGCGGCGATCTGCGCCCTCAGCGACGCTGCGATGGGAGCGCGCGACGGGAGGGCCATCGCGGCGCTGCTGTCGTCGGGAGCGCGGGCCCACTGCGTCGAGCACGCGAGGGAGTTCCACGAGGGGATGCGGCCGATCGTGGCGACCTTCGCGAAGAGCCCGACGGCGGAGCGGTTGTTCCGGAGGTTTCTCCCGGCGGCGCTCGACCCGTCGCGCGCCACGGGCGACGAGGTGGCCGTCACCGAGCAGGAGGTGACGGTGCAGGGCGTGGTGAGGTCGATGGTCGAGGCCGACCGAGACATGGCGGAGATCTTCGACGCCGCGCTGCGCATGCTCGACCCGCTGGTCGGCGCGACCGTCGACGACGTGCTCGCGGGGCTACTCGCGCAGATGGCCGACGACCTGCACGCCACGGGCTGGTCGAGCACGCCGCTCGGCAGCCGCGTGGAGGGCGGGCACGTCGTGCTGTCCGTGAGCGCAGCCGGACCGCAAGGAGAGCGCCGGGTCGAGGACTGGCGGGTCGTGCGCGAGGCGGACGGCTGGCGCATGGACATCGACTGCACCGAGTGCCAGGGGGCCCGCGCGCAGTACGGCTGATACCCAGCAGAAGCTACGCGGTGGCGGCGCGCGCTGCGAGGAGCCTCTCCAGCTCCACGACCCGCGCTTCGAGTTCGGCTTCGCGAGAGCGATGGCCCTCCAGCCAACATCCTTTATCGAGGTCGTACCAGCCGTGCTTCTTCGTGGGGACCTCCACCGAGACGCCGACGGTCGCTCCACGGGTCTGCACCGCCTGAGCGAACTCGCGGCGGGCGTTGTTGGTGCCGTGGGTGATGAACACCGTCTGTCCAGCGAGGCAGAGGTGTCCGTCGTACTCCCAGATGAGCCAGTCGAGCAGATCGTGCTGGTCCGCGTGCGCCGAGTAGCCATCGATCTTCTCGATGTGGGCAACCATCTCCGAGAGAGGGAGGCGATGCATGGGGCGCTTCGGATCGGCGTCGGCCCAGGTGAGGTGAACGCTCACGCGGCAGCGATCCTCGATGGGAATCTGCACGTGCAGCAGGAGCCTGCCGCCGTTCGTCGCCGGGGGGATGAAGCTGGTGAACAGCACCGTGGTGCTCTCCCGGCGGAGCAGGGAGTCGAGGTAGGCCATCACCATCCCGCCTTCGCACATCCCGCTGCCGGTGATGACGACGGCGGGAGCGCCGCCCTCGATCACCTGAGCGATGGGCTTGTCGTGGACGGTGAAGCCCGCCGCGCCGGACTTCCCCCGAAGCATGTTGGTGAGGCGCGCCTCCAGCTCTTTCTCCCCTTCGGGGGTGTCGGGGAGCCCGAACACGGAAGAGAGCTGCCTGGCGCGCCAGACGGGCTTGAGGCTGCCCTTGCGGCTGAGCTCCTTCCGGCGCATGCCCTCGGCGTAGATGCCATTGACCTTCGCCGCCATCGGAGCGTTCAGGTACATCGGGATGCCCCGATACCGTGACGGGTCGGAGCGGAAGACCTCGTGGAGATCGAGCAGCACCGACTGCGTGCGATCGACCGCAAGGCAGGGGATCAGCAGGACGCCTCGCTGTTCGAAGAGCGTCCGATCGACGATCTGGCGCAGGCGCTCGACGCGGGCTGCGCGGCTGCGCTGCTCCGGCGAGCGGCTGGTGGCCCCGTAGGTGGATTCGACCACTGCGTAGTCTGCGAACGCGGGCTTCATCCGATGTCGCAAGAGCCCGAGGTGCTCGTCCCCTTCGGCATTGGTCCCGACGTCACCGGAGAAGGTGATGGAGCGCTGGGTTCGCTGCCCGCGAACGGTGGGCTTCGGACCCCAGACGATCTGCACGGATACCGCGCCGAGGATGTGACCGGTGCGGCAGAACGTGAAGAACAGGTCGGTGCCGAAGGGGTGGAGTTCTCCGAAGAGGCGCCCCGACGGTTCGTGGAAGAGGGGGGCGAGGGCCTCGACGTCGGCACTGGAGAAGGGGGCTCCGGGCTGTCGCGCGGCGTCGGCCAGGATGAGCTTCGTGAGCTCGGCGGTCTCGCGGGTGCAGTAGACCGTACCGCGGAATCCCTCCTTCACGAGGCGCGGCAGCAGCCCGCAGTGATCGAGGTGCGCGTGCGTGAGGAAGACGCACTTCAACCGGGAGGGGACGAACTCCAGCGGACGGTGGTTCCAGTCGCGCTCGCCGTGCTCGCCCTGCATCATTCCGCAGTCGACGAGGAACTCGATGTCCTGCGCCTCGTGCTGGAGCCAGTAGCAGGAGCCGGTGACCTGCTCGATGGGGTTCAGGAATCGGACCTTCATCGCGCGACCTCCTGCGTGGTGGTGTCGTCGACCTCGTAGCAGAGCCGGAAGCCGATCTTGCACGCGCGGTACTTCCCCCAGCTCGACGAGGGGAAGAAGTCCCGCGCCACGGGGAGCCCGTCGTGGATGCCCTGGAGGGTGGCGGTGTTGATCGCTGCCGCGCTGGTCTCGTTGTGCTCGAAGAGCCACTCGCCGAAGCCGATCGCGGCGATGAATCGCAGCCCGCCCGCTCCTTCGCGCCAGGAGAGCCCTGACCGGAAGCGGGCGTGCTCGTCACTCCCGATGAAGTCCCACTTCGTTCTCCGCGTGCCATCGGGCTTGATGAAGTCCACGCAGCCGTTGGTCAGCCGCGCCTGCATCGGGTCGGTGCCCGGCGCCCGCCGCGGGAGCGCTCCAGCCGACAGCGCGCCCGGGTGCAGTCGCAGGTACTCCGCGCAGCGCAGCAGGCGCACCGGCCGGTGGTGCTTCTGCTCGAACCAGCGCGCGTAGGCCTGCGCGTCGTACCAGTTCACGCAGGCTGGCAGGTCGTCCGGGTCGTGGTTGGGCGCCGCGAGGTCATCGACCTTCTCCGCGCGCCGCGCCGCGTAGCCGGTCTCTGAGAGAAACCGACGCAGCTCCGCGATGGTCACCAGGGGCGACACGAGGAGCGTGCTCCCGCCGTCGACCGCGACGGGCACGAAGTTGTCGAGCGCGGTGCGATCCGTAGCGAGCGTCGGAGCCTGGTAGATCCCCCGGGCGACGGCCCACCGGCGGGCCACTTCCCGCATCCCGGGATACTGCGAGCTGTCGCCACCCGCAGCGTAGTACGCCGTTTCGGCCTCCCACTCGTCGCGGTCGCTCCAGCGCTCGACCTGGAAGTAGCGCCAACGCTCGAAGCAGGCGTGGAACATCAGCACATCGGGGATGTCCAGTGGGGACAGGTTGCCATCGAAGGGAGCGGCGGGCGGGGGACGGTCACGGAGGCCCCGGAAGACGAAGTCGTACGCACCGTCGGGGGCTCGCAGGAAGACCAGCTCGCGGTTGTAGCGAATGAGCTCGACCCACCCGCGGCGGTCACGGTCGATCCATTGCTGGAAGAGCCGGAAGGACTCGGCATCCTCGCGCTGGATCTCCTTCACTTCGTCGGGCGGCGTGGTCGGGTTGAACCAGGTCCCGATCACGAGGTGATCGTCGGACCGCGGATGGACGAGCCCGTCATGGAGGAGGTTGAACCCCGCCGAGACGTGGGTGCGGAGATGGCGCGCAAGGAAGAGGGCAACCTCCGCGGGGTCGACGACGGGGAGGGCATATCTCGCCTGCATCGGTCCGGACATGGGCGGATGGGAGTGCTGGTCGACGAACGCCCAGTCGAAGTCGTGGCCGGTGAAGATGCGCTTCGGGAGAGGGCGCCCGGAGTTGAAGATCCGCTCGGCGAGGTACTGCCGCCGAAGGGTGAGGACTGACCACGCCTCGGGCGGAGGGGCGAGCAGGTTCTTCCGGTGGAGGAGCCCGTGCTCTCGCATGAAGTCGCGGAGCGAGGGCCACTGCTTCTGGTAGCCGTCGAAGCCGCCGCGGAAGCCGAGGCGCTTCGAGACCGCACTCAACGCCGCGGCGTGGCGAATGCCCTCAGGGCTATCGGGATTGCGGATGAGCTCGTCTCGAACAGCGACGCGGATGGCCTCCGGGGCGAGGTCGTCGAGCGGGACGACGTGCTCCTCGCGGAGCGGCAGGAATTGAAGAACGGTGTGCTTGGACTTCTGGACACGAGGGATCATCGACGACCTCCGTGTGTCACTTCGAGCAGCGGTGCTGCTCGATCCCCATCCGTGGATGGTCGCCCTCGGGAAGACACACAAAGAAGGGTTGATGAAACCTGGAACTACAGGTCCAACTCCGACTTCAGGGAATCTCTTGCTGTGATCGCAGGCGACGACGATCCAGGGCAGGTGAGATTCGACGCGAGGCTGTCTGTAGTCAGGGACGATGCCGCCGTCAAGGCTTCGCGTCGGGCAGCTGTCCGAGCTCGATGAACATCGGCAGCGCCACGGGCCGGTCGCCGAGCTCACCCGCGACGAGCTCGAGCCGCATGAATCCCAGCTTTTCGTAGAAGGCGATCGCTTCGGGTTTCGCATCCACGATGAGACCGACGCAGCCGAGGTCTTCTGACATCTGTTGTGCAAGGACCAACACGGCGCGCAGCAGCAAGCTGCCCACGCCCTGACCCTTGGCCTTCTCGTCGACCGCCAGTCTGGCGAGGCGCAGCACGGGCACCGGATACCGCGGGAGTCGTCGTCGCCTCGAGGGAGGCATCTTCTCGGGCGACAGCTCGGAGGCGGTCACCGTCGCGAACCCGACGATCAGGCCCGCGTCGTCGATCGCCACGTAGGTCGTGCCGATGTGGTGGCGAAACTGGTTCTGTCCCGCGTAGCGAGTGAAGAACCGATCGAGGTCGGCGTTGCCCGAACGGAAGCCAGAGCGGTCGTCCTCCGGGGTGAGCTTGCGGACCGTGCAGGTCATCAGGAGCTCACGGCTCGCCGTCGATGGGCTTGCCTGCCATCAGATCACGCAGCGCCTTCGTCGGCCTGCGCGGCTTCTTCACGACCTCCTCCACCGCGTCGAAGGACCTCGCGGTGACCACGATGCTCGGGGGAATGACGATGTCGGCAGGCAGCTCTCGCAGCGCCTGCAGGTGATGTAGCAGGGCCGTCTCGACCAGGTGACCCTTCTTCACGCCGTGCGCCTCGGCGTACCGTTCGACCATCTGCTTCGTCGCTTCGGAGATGTGAGCGGAAATCTGCGTGTCGGCCATCGGGGAGTCACCTCGCTTCTACAAAAACGTAGACGCGCGTCCCGCCCTGAGCAAGCCGCGCCTACCGCATCCGCCGCGAGCGCTCCCGCTTCACCGCCGGGTCGCCCTCGTCCTCGCGCTGCGCCTGCCTGCGCTCCGCCGCCGTCGTCGCCAGGGCCCTCCGCCAGCGCCACGCGCGCCACCCCACGTCCAGCGCCGCCAGCGCCGCCAGCGCCGCGCCCAGCCTCGTCGCGAGGCCCGTCATCGAGCCCGCGGTCACCCACGCCGCCGCGCCCGCCGCCAGCACCGCCGCGCCGTAGGCCGTCGTCGCGAGCGCCACGCTCCACGCGCCCGGCTCGCCGGTGCGCCCGCTGTCCTCCGCCGATCGCCTCGCCCCCCGGGTCTGCGCCAGCGTCGCCGCGGCCGCCGCCACCACCGCCGCGCCGAGCGCCAGGCCCAGCGGCGCCACCACCGGTCCGGTGATGGCCGACGCCGCGCGCCACGGGTCGACCTCCTCTCTCGCCGCCTGCGAGAGCGCCTCCCTCACGGCCCCCTGAAGCGCCTCCCCCACCGCCGGAACCGTCGCCACCACCGCGGCCCACACCGCGGCCAGCACCGCGACCTCCGAGAGCGGCGCCCGGCCCTCCCTCCGGGCGCGGGCGAGCTCGCTCTCCGTGGGCGGCTGCGTGCTCACGACGCCCGACGGTACCCCGAACTCACCCGAGGCCCAGCAGCCCCGCGACGCGCGACGCCACGAAGGCCGCCACCCAGGCGAGCGCGTAGGTGTAGACCACGACGAAGCCCACCCAGCGCCACGAGCGGGTCTCCCTCCGGATGGCCGCGAGGGTGCTCATGCACTGGCAGGCGAAGACGAAGAACACCAGCAGCGAGACGCCCGTGCGCGTGGTGTAGCGGGGGTGGCCCTCGCTGTCGCGCGCCGTGCGAAGGCGCGTGGCGAGCGACTCGGGGTGCTCGTCGGCGTTCTCGATGCCGGAGATGACGCCGAGGGTGCCGACCATGAGCTCGCGCGCCCCGAAGGAGCCGAGGAGCCCGACGTTGATGCGCCAGTCGAAGCCGAGCGGGCGGGTGATGGGCTCCAGCGCCCGGCCGACGGAGGCCCCGACGCTGCGCTCCATCGCCGACGCGGCGGTGGGGTGGGGGTCCGCCGGGGCGCCGGGGGAGGGGACGTGGAGCAGCACCCAGAGCACGGCGCCGCAGGCCAGGATGACGGTCCCGACGTCGCGCACGAAGCGCTTGCCGGCGACCCAGCAGGCGCGGGCGATGGCGCGAGGGTCGGGCGATCGGTACGCGGGCATCTCCAGCACCAGCGGCAGCCGGCGGCCCCTGGTGGCCGAGCGGCGGAGCACCATGGAGACCACCACCGAGGCGACGATGCCGGAGAGGTAGAGCGCGACGAAGAGCGTGGCCTGGAGCACCGGGCGGCCGCCGAAGAAGGCCGCGAGCACCAGGCCGTAGGTGGGGATGCGCGCCGAGCAGGCCAGCAGCGGCAGCGCCAGGATGACCGTGAGGCGCTCCAGCGGGTCGCGGACGATGCGCGTCGCGGCGATGGCCGGGACGGCGCACGCGTGGGCGGTGAGCATCGGGACGAAGGCCCGGCCGCCGAGGCCGAAGGGGCGCAGCGCGCCGTCGATGAGGAAGGCCCCGCGGGCGAGGTAGCCGCTCGCGTCGAGGAGCTCCATCGCGGCGGTGAGGATGACGATCTGCGGGAGGAAGGCGAGCACCGTCCCCGCGCCGCCCAGCAGGCCGTCGGCCACGAAGGACCCGAGGAGCCCGTCGCCGAGAAGGCGCTCCGCGAGGGCCCCGAGGCGCTGCACCCCGACGTCGAGCACGGAGGAGACCGGGTCGGCCACGGCGTAGACCGCGGCGAAGAGCCCGATCATCAGCCCGAGGAAGAGCACCGGACCGGCCACCGGGTGCAGCAGCACTCGGTCGAGCTGGGCGGTGCGGTCGCGGCGCTCCAGGGCCTCCTCGGTGACCACCGGGGCGTCGGTGATCGCCTGGTGGGCGAGCTCGTCGGCGCTCCACGAGGGCGCCGGGCGCTCACCCGGGAGGGCCTCGGCGACCAGCGCGGCGATGGCCGTGAGCAGCGTGGCGCGCGTCGAGGGATCGTGCGCGTTGATGGCCACCACCGGGACCCCGAGGGCCTTCACCAGCGGCGCGACGGAGAGCAGCCGCCCCTCGGCGAGGACCACGTCGCGCTGGGTGAGCACCACCAGCAGCGGCAGCGGCCGGGCGAGCAGCTCGCGGGTGAGCGCGAGGCCCGCGGCGAGCTGCGAGGCGTCGAGCACCTGCACCAGCACCGCGCGGGTCTTCTCGGCGATCACCCGGTCGAGGAAGGAGCGGGCGACGCCCTCGTCGGTGCCCGGGTCGAGGGTGACGTCGAGGCTGTACACCCCGGGCAGGTCGAGCACCCGCGCGAGCTTCTGGGAGCCGGGCAGCGGGAGGTCGGCGGAGAGGATGTCGACGGTGACGCCGGGGAAGTTCCCGACCTTGGCGTGGGCGCCGGTGAGGCGGTTGTAGACCGACGACTTGCCCGCGTTGGGGCGGCCGAGCAGCAGCACCGCGGGGGCGTCGTCGCCCAGCAGGTGCTCGTCGCCGTGATGGTGGTGGCTCACTCGGCCGCTCCCGCGGGGTCGACGTCGATGCTCCCGGCGAGCGCGCGGTCGATGGCGAAGGCGGTGCGCTCGCCCACGCGCACCTGCAGCGGACCGCGAAATGGACCCGCCCGCAGCACCGTCACCGCCACGCCCTCGGCGACCCCGAGCGCCCGCAGCCAGCGGGCCTCGACCGGGTCTACGCGCAGCGCGACGATGCGCGCGGTCTGGTGGTGGGTGAGCTCGCGGAGGGTCATCGGTGCGACCGAGGGGGCGGCTTATCACGGTTCGCCCGGGGAGTGGGCACGGGCCTTGTAGAGTGAGCCCTCGCGGCGCGCGGCTGCGGCAGTACTGGGCCACCGTGCGCCACCCGCGTGATCGCCACGCACAGGAGCGCCGACGCCATGACTCGATACTTCTCCAGGGTGACCTTCGTTGCGGCGCTGCTCGCCGTGGGCGGCTGCGGCAGCACGGTGGTGGCCCCTCCGCCTCCGGTCGACGGCGGCGTGGTGTGCCGCTTCCCCGACGGCACCGAGTGCCGCCAGGGGCAGAGCTGCCCCTCTCCCGACGGGTGCAACACCTGCGCGTGCTCGGGCGACGGCCTGCTCGCCTGCACGGCGAGGGCGTGCGTCGACGGCGGTCCGGCGGACGTCCCTGCGAGGAGGGCGTGCGTGTCGGGCGCGGACTGCGCGCTCGGCGAGGAGTGCCACATCGTCGAGGGCTGCGCGACGCCGAGCTACTGCGGCCCGATGCTCGGCCGGGTGTGCACCGGCGACGTGACGCCCTACTGCGGCTGCGACGGGCGAACCTTCTTCGCCAGCTCGACCTGCCCCACGCGAACCTACGAGCGCCGGGGCGCCTGCGAGGGCGTCGACGCGGGCTCGCCGACGGACGGGGGAGGGACGTGCCGCAGCACCGGGGACTGTCCCCCGTCGATGATGTGCCAGGGGGCGCAGGGCTGCGACGTCCCGTGGCGCTGCGTCCCGGCCACGGCCTGTACGCCGGACATCGCGCGCTTCTGCGGCTGCGACGGGGTCACCTTCGAGGGAAGCTCCACCTGTCCGGGTCGGCCCTACCGCGCCTTCGGTCGCTGCCCCATGCCAGACGGCGGAACCTCCTGCGCCCCGATGGACGCCGTCGGCGAGGGCCTCTGCGACGGGTACTTCGGCGTCGCGTGGAACGGCTCCTCCTGCGTCTCCATCACCGGCTGCCGCTGCGTCGGAGCGGACTGCCCCAGAGCCTACCGAGACCGCGAGGAGTGCGTCGCGGCCTGCGGCGGCTGAGGGGTCGCGCGGGCCTTGTGGGCGTGCTCCGCCGGTGCCAGATTCGCACCGCGCGGGGCGCAGAGGAGTTTCCCATGAGCGAGAGCGAGATGGCCGACCGCATCGATGTGATCACCGACCTCCTGATGGGGGCCGCGTACTCCGACGGGTCGCTCGAAGGCCGCGAGGAGGCCACCGTGCGCCGGCTCCTCGGAGAGCTGCTCGACGGGGCGCTGCCGGCGGCGACGGACGCGCGCATCGCGAAGTTCTCCCCGGAGGGCTTCGACCTGGAGGAGACCGCGGCGCCCTTCCGCGACGACAGCCCCGAGCGCAAGCGCAAGCTCCTCGAGCTGGTGGTCGCGGTGCGCGACGCCGATGACGTCTTCGACACCGACGAGGACGACTACATGACCGCGCTGGCCCGGGCGCTCGGCATGAAGCCCGAGGAGTACGCCGACCTCGCGCTGCAGATCGAGGAGCTGCGCAGCTCGCTCGACGAGGTGCGGCGCTCGATGCCGCCGGTGCTGCTCACGGCGCGCAAGAGCTGAGAGGGTAAGGGCGCCCCGCTCAGTGGATGCGGTGGGGGTAGGCCGCCACCACGTCGCGGGCCGGGCGCTCGATGCGCTCGACCACGGAGGTGACCAGGTCGCGCTCGCCGCGGCGGAAGTACACCGAGTGGCCGATCTGAGGGTGCTCGAGGGTGGGGATGATCCCGCCCTCGACGTGCTTGAGCGCGCCGGCGAGGCGGCGGCCCACGGCGGGGTGGTCGTCGCGCCAGCGGTCGACGCCGCGGTCTCTCACGGCCACGCAGACCTCGGCGCGGACGTGATACTCGGTGTTGCGCGTCACGAACACCCGGTGCACCCGCCGCTCTGAACCTTCGTACGACATCGTCGGCCTCCTGCGAGCCGCAGCCGTACGCCCGACGGGTTCGACCCGTCCAGAAACCCGATGGACCGGTCAGTGGTCGTCGATGGGGCCGTTCTCCTCGGGCGCGGCGCGCGGCGCGTCCTCCTGTCCCGCCTCGCCCTCCGGCGTGAGCAGGGCGAGCGCCCACCGCTCGGTGCTCGAGCTCTCGTGCAGGAACATCGTCGCCCTCGCCCGGATGCCGTCGAGGGCGCGGTCGGCCGCGCGAAGCTCCGCCGCCAGCGCCGGGGGAGCTCCCGCGGAGATGCCCGGGTAGAGCGAGCGCAGCTCGTTGGCGAGCGCCACCGAGCGCTCGAAGATCATCGCCTGCGCCGCCGAGCGCCGCAGCACCCGCACGAGCTGCGCGAGCACCGCCGGGCCGTCGGCCCCCTGGGTGCCCTCGATCGCGCCGGGCTCGCAGCGCGGCTCCGGGGGCGGCGCGGCGGAGGTGGCCGTCCGCGGCGGAGGGAGCGTCCCGGAGGGCGTCGTCCTCACCACCCTCAGCGTCTCCTCCAGCGCGACCAGCACGTCGTCCTGCGGGGTGTCGCCGGTCGCCCGCGCGGAGGTCTCGATCCATCGGGCGAGGGCCGCCTCGGACTCCAGCGAGCGCCGCAGCCGGGTGGGCGCCCGCCCGATGCCGGTGTGGCTCAGCCTCGCCTGGGCCACCTCCCCGACGCGCGCCAGGGAGCCCTCCGCCGGGATGCAGAGCATCACCTGCAGCGGGCGGAGCACCTCGATGCGCCGCAGGTCGGCCGTCGCCAGCTCCCGCTGCAGCGAGTACAGCGTGGCGAACCACCGGGTGCGCGCCTCGCTGTCGGCCACCACGCGCTGCTCCCGGTCGACCCTCGTGGCGCGCTGCGGGCGGCCCGACGCGCAGGCCGTGAGCGCCGCCAGCAGGAGACCCAGGGGCAGGCCTCGGCCGCTCAACGGTCGACACTCCGGGACAAGAAAATACAAGTCGGCGACAACTTCACGGGGCTCAAAACGCTATCACCACAGCGGTTTCCACGCGGTGCCGAAAACGTGAGGCAACGCCGCATGAGGCGCTACTCACGACCTCGTCGAAGCACGGAGCGTTCATGGCCACCTATCTCATCGCGGTCCCGTATCTCTCGGTCCTGCTGGCGCTGGTGTTCTACGGGCTGCATCGCAGTCACCTCGTGTGGCTGCTGTGGAAGCACCGGGAGTCCCTCCCCCCCGCCGCGCCCCGCAACATCCCCGACGCCGAGCTGCCCTACGTCACCGTCCAGCTCCCGCTCTTCAACGAGCCCGACGTCCTCGAGCGCCTGCTCGAGACCGTCGCCCAGATCGACTACCCCGCCGATCGCTTCGAGATCCAGGTGCTCGACGACAGCACCGACGACAGCCGCGAGCTCGCCCGCGCCAAGGTCATCGAGCTGCGCAACCGCGGCGTCGACGCGGTGTACATCCACCGCCACGACCGGGTGGGCTTCAAGGCCGGCGCCCTCGACCACGGGCTCACCCTCGCCAAGGGCGAGCTGGTCGCCATCTTCGACGCCGACTTCCTCCCGCAGCCCGGCTTCCTCCGCACGGTGGTGCACCACTTCGCCGACCCCAAGGTCGGCTGCGTGCAGGCCCGCTGGGGCCACCTCAACCGCGAGGTGTCCATCCTCACCCGCGTCCAGGCCCTCATGCTCGACGGCCACCACATGGTGGAGAACCGCGCGCGCTTCGCCTCGGGGCACTTCTTCAACTTCTCCGGCACCGGCGGCATCTGGCGCCGCGAGGCCATCGGCGCCGCCGGCGGCTGGCAGCACGACACCCTCACCGAAGACCTCGACCTCTCCTACCGCGCCCAGCTCGCGGGCTGGAAGTTCGTCTACCGCGAAGACCACGTCACCCCGGCCGAGCTGCCGGAGGAGATGGAGGCCTTCCGGGCGCAGCAGTTCCGCTGGGCCAAGGGCACCGTGCAGACCGCGCGCAAGCTCCTCGGCCGCGTCTGGGCGCGCTCCGACCTGCCCTTCGGCGTGCGCCTCGAAGCCATCTTCCACATGACCCCGCACTTCGCCTACCCCCTGATGGTGATGCTCGCGGTGCTCCTGCTCCCGATGCTCCTGGTGATGCCCGCGAGCTCCACCGTCGGCCTGGCCCTCGACCTCTCGCTGATGTTCGCCTCGACGGGCTCGCTGCTCACCTTCTACGTCGTCGCCGAGCGCTCCCAGGGCCGCTCCGCCTGGGGCGCCCTGCGCCGCCTCCCCTGGCTGCTCGCCATCGGCTCGGGCATGAGCCCGTGGCTCACCAAGGCCGTCTGGCAGGGCCTCACCGCCGAGACCGGCGAGTTCGTGCGCACCCCCAAGAAGGGCGACAAGGCGAAGCAGGGCCGCTACCGCGCGCGCACCAGCCTCCCGTGGGTCGAGATGCTCATCGGCGCCGAGAGCGCCGCCGCCGTGGTGGCCGCCATCGTCACGCACCACTACATCGCCGCCCCCTTCGCGATGCTCTTCCTCATGGGCTTCGGCTACGTGTCGCTCACCGTCACCCGCGAGCGCCTCGGGCTCAACGTCCCGGCCGTCGCTCCCCTCGCGCAGCCCGAGCGCATCTCCGAGCCCTCGCTCGGACCGATGCCCGGCTTCGAAGAGGGCGCCCGCGCCACCGATTCCGCGGCCGCCTGAACGCCCCTCCTGTCTCCTCCTTCACCATCCCTCCCGCAGCGCACCGTCTGGTGTAGGGTGCCTCGCCCCTAAGGTCGGGCACCTCGACACCCTCCATGGACCTCCGCCGCCTCGTCCGAAACATCTCGTCCCAGTGGCTCGCCCTCGGCGCGCAGCTGCTCATCAGCGTGCTGATGACGCCCTTCATGGTGAAGCGGCTCGGCGACGACGGCTACGGCATCATCGCGCTGATCTCCGGCCTCGTCGGCTACTCCGGCATCCTCTATTTCGGCCTCGGCGCGGCGGTGGTGAAGTTCGTCGCGGAGCACCACGCCAAGGAGAACTACGACGAGCTCAACGCCACCTGCTCGACGATCTTCGGGGTCTACCTGGCCTTCGGAGCGCTCTGCTTCGCGTTCGCGCTCGCGCTCCTCGGCCCGCTGCCCTGGCTCTTCAAGATCCCCGCGCAGCACGCCAACGACGCGAGGATCATGCTGCTGATGATGGGCGTCGGGCTGCTGGTGCAGTTTCCGGGCAGCGTCTACGGCGGCATCCTGATGGGCCTCGAGCGCTTCGACGTGATGAACAAGTACAACTTCGTACTGCTCATCCTGCGTAGCGCCGCGGTCTTCACGGTGCTGCTCGCGCGGCCGACGGTGGTGCTCGTGGGGGCCGTCACCATGGCCTCGCTCATCGCCGAGCAGGTGTTCGCGTACGTCTACGCCCGTCGCACGCTCCCGCGGCTGCAGCTCTCCCTCGCGCGCTTCGAGCGCCCGCGGCTCAAGGTGCTCTTCACCTTCTCGGCGCAGTCCTTCCTGTTCACGCTCTCCGAGAAGCTGATCAATTACACCGACGAGTTCGTCATCTCGCAGGCGCGAGGCCCCGGCGCGGTCACCCTCTACGTGATCCCGCTGCGGCTCGTCGACTACGCCCGCGACGCGCTCGACAAGGCCACGCTGGTGCTCATGCCCGGCGTGTCGGCCACCGCGGCGCGCGGCGACCTCCAGGCGCTGCAGTCCCTCTGGCGCTTCGGCAACAAGGCCATCATGTGCCTCGTCGCCCCGGTGGCGCTGGTCTTCCTGATGTGGGGCGAGCACGTGCTGTCGCTCTGGCTCGACCCCGTGCGCGGCCACCGGGGCATGCCCGTGCTCTTCTGGCTGGCGCTGGCGTTCATCGCGCAGGTGGCAGGGCGCGGCATCGCCCGCCCCATCTTCGAGGGCCTCGGCGAGCTCTCCACCCCGGCCCGCATCACGGTCATCGAGGGCGTCGTCAACCTGCTGATGTCCGTGGTGCTGGTGCGCCTCTGGGGCGTCGAGGGCGTGGCCTTCGCGACCTTCGTGCCCGCCGCGGTGACGGGCCTCGTGGTGATGCCGTGGTTCGTCTGCCGGCGCCTCGAGACCTCCTACCTGAAGCACCTCGTCAACACCTTCCTGAGGACGCTGCCGCCGCTCGCGCCCTGCGCCGGGCTGCTGCTGGCGGCCGAGCGCTATGGCCTCCACCGCCGGGTGCTCCCCATGGGCGCGACCTGCCTCGCGGTGCTGGTCACCTACCTGTTCTTCGCGTGGTGGATCACCTTCAAGGCCGAGGACCGGCGGGTGATCAAGGCGCGGATGGGACGGGGCTGAGCACCGCGCGCAGCCCGCTCGCGTACTCCGGCGGGATCTTCTCCCACTGGTACGAGAGGTCCTGCTTCGGGAGCTTCGTGTCGTAGTCGCGCACGAGGCGCACCATGAAGGCCTTCATCAGCAGCGTGGAGAAGTCCACGCCGGCGCACTTGTGGCCCTTCAAGGGCTCGCCGACGCCCTGAGGGAAGAAGCCCGTGGGGTGCTTCTGGTCCTCCGCGCGGCCTTCGGCGAAGCGGTCGGGGTCGAAGCGCTCGGGGTCGGCGAAGAGCTCGGGGTCGTTGCCGCTCGCGAAGTTGCAGAGCATCACCATCCACCCCGCGGGGACGGTCTTCCCCTCCAGGGTGAACTCGCTCTTCGCCTTGCCGAAGCTCACCGCCACGAAGGGCGCCCGGCGCTTCATCTCCCGGGTGATGTTCTCCAGCAGGGGCATCCGGTGCAGCGCCTCGACGGTGATCGGACCCGCGCCGACGTGCTCCGCGATCTCCGCCCGGAGGCGCTCCCGGAGCTTGTCGTCCTGGGCGAGGGCGACCAGCCCGTGGGCCATGTGCGCGAAGGTGATGTAGCCCGCGAGGTTGAAGTGGTGCAGCTCCTTGATGGCGTCCTCGCCGGCGATGCGGGTGCCGTCCTCCGCGGGCGTCGCCAGCATCCGGGAGAGCCCGTCGTCCGTGGGCTTCGCCACGCGCTCGGCCAGCACCCTGCGGTAGCGCTCGAAGATGCGCCCCTGCGCCGCCTTGGCCTTCGCGAAGGCCGTCCCGGGAATCGGCACCGGGATCGCCGTGAAGGCCTTCACCATCACCTTGAAGTCCGCGACGTTCTCCTCGAACTCCTTGCCCCCCTCGGAGCCCACCATGGTGCGGGCGATCACCTCCAGCGCGAGCTTCTTCAGATCCTCCGTGAGGGTGCTCTCGCCCGCGGCGGACCAGCGCTCCAGGTAGCGCGCCACCACCGAGTCCATCACCGGCAGGTACTGCGTGAGCGCCTCCCGGGTGAAGGCCCCCATCACCTGCTGCTTGCGCTGCCGGTGAGGCTCCCCGTCGAGCAGCGGCAGGCTGGTGCCACCGAAGAGGTCGGCGATGTGCGGCGCCATCCCTCCGCTGCGCTGCACCTTGGACTCGTCGTTGAAGATCCGCGCCCCCTCCGCGCCGACCAGCAGCGCCGTGTCCTTGAAGAGGATGTTGCTGCGAAACACCTTGCCGTAGCGCGCCTGGTGCGCGTCGACGAAATGAAACTGGTCCTTGAGGAAGTCCAGGGTCTCGCCCAGCAGGGGAAGGCCCCGATCGCCCGGTGGAAGCGTCGTCTCGCTCATTGGTTCTCTGTGTCCCTCTCGCGCCGGAGGATCGTCCCCTGAGGCCCCGCTGGGAAGCCCCTCCGTCGCCGCTTCCCGTACCATCGCGCGCCGTGGAGACCTCCCTCGACCCGACCTCCCTGGCCCCGCTCCTCGCACGCCCCGCTTCCCCGGAGGAGGCGCCGCCCTGGTCGCCGGTGCACACCGTCTACGGCGGCGCCCAGCGCTTCAGCCACGACGTGGTGGCCCGCGTCGGACGCAACGCCCTGGCGCTGCTCGACACCCTCGCGGGCTCGCTCGACGAGCTTCGCTCGCTGCCCTTCGGCCTCGACGAGCCCCTCGACGACGCCGCGCTCGACCGCATCCACCGGGGGCTGCGGGACAAGCTCACCCGGGAGCCCGTGGAGGACTACCGCGTCGACTTCGAGGACGGCTTCGGCCCACGCTCCGACGCCGACGAGGACCGCGCCGTGGTCGAGGCCGCGACGGCGATGGCCCGCGCCCGCCTGGAGGGGACGCTTCCGAAGGGCATCGGACTGAGGGTGAAGGCCCTCTCGGGCGAGACCGCGGGGCGCTCGGCGCGCACCCTCGACGGCTTCCTGACGACGCTGGCGAGGGCCAACGGTGGAGCCCCCATCGAGGGCATGGTGGCGACGCTGCCCAAGGTGACGGAGCGCTCCGAGGTGGCCGCGCTGGCGGAGCTGCTCGGTCGCCTCGAGCGGGCGCTTGGCTGGGCCGAAGGCTCCGTGGGCGTGGAGCTGATGGTGGAGACGCCGCGCTCGCTGCTGGGCGCCGACGGCGCCGTGGCCTTACCGGGTCTGGTAAGCGCCGCGGGCGGTCGCTGCCGCGCGGTGCACCTTGGCGCGTGGGACCTCACCGCCGCGATGGGCGTCGGCGCCGCGCACCAGTCGCTGCTGCACCCCTACTGCGACGCGGCGAGGGCGCTGATGCTGCTCTCGCTCTCGGGCACCGGGGTGCGCGTGGTGGACGGCGCGACCAACGTGATGCCCGTGGAGCCGCATCGGGGCTCAGAGCTCACGGCGGAGCAGCGGGCGGAGAACCGTACCGCGGTGGTGGGCGCTCTCTCGGTGATGACGAGGCACTGGAAGCACTCGACCCTGATGGGCGTGCACCAGGGCTGGGACCTCCACCCGGGGCAGGTGATGTGGCGGCACGCGCTGGTGATCGCCCACGCGAGAGCGGCCTTCCCGGCGACGGCGCGGAGGCTCAAGGCCTTCATCGGGCAGGCAGCGCAGGCGGTGCGGGCGGGGGCGGTCTTCGACGACGCGGCGACGGGGCAGGGGATGCTGGGCGACGTGCTGCGCGCGGTGGACTCCGGGGCGGTCTCGGAGGCGGAGGCCGCGGAGGCCGTCGGGGTGGCGCTGGGCTCGCTGAGGACGCGGTCGTTCGCGGCCATCGTGGGGCGCTGAGGGAGCGTTCAGATCCCCTCGATGCGCACCGGCCCGGAGCGCTCGGTGCCCGGTCGCGCGAGCTGCCCGAAGCCCCCAGTGCCCCAGCAGTAGACCGCGCCGTCGTCCTGGAGCGCGCAGAGGTGGTACCAGCCGCCCGTCACCCGGCGCGCCCGCCGGATGCCCGCCACGGGTCGCGGCCTCCCGTCGCTGATGGTGCCGCCGTCGGACTCCAGCGAGAAGTCCGAGCCCCAGAGGACGACCTCTCCCCCGCGGCGGATCGCCGCCCCGGTGATGTACCCCGCGAACACCGACGTGACCTCGGTGAGGTCGCCCACGCGCGTCGCCGCCTTGGTCGACTCGCCCGCGCCTCGCGAGGCGTTCCAGCCCCAGCAGTGGGGCGCCCCCTCGACGAGCGCGCACCCGGTGTTCAGCCCGACGGAGATGCTCTGCGCGGCGCCGATCCCGAGGACCCTCACCGGGATGGCGCTGCAGTCCTCGTCCGGGCCCGTGTCGGGGCAGGCGTGGCGGCCGACGCCGTCGCCCAGGGCGCCGTGGAAGTTGCGCCCCCAGCAGTACACCGCGCCGTCGGCGGAGCGGGCGCAGGTGTTCGACTCCCCCGCGGAGATCTCCTCCACCGGAGGCAGACCGACCACCGGCACCGGAGCCTCGTAGGGCTGGAAGTCCCCGGCGCCGAGCTGGCCCCCGCGGTTGTCGCCCCAGCAGAGCACCGCCCGATCGACCGTGAGGACGCAGGTGTGGGCGCTCCCCATCGCGACGTCGCGGGCCCTCGCCGGCAGCGGTCGAGCGACGGCCCTCGGTCGACCCACGGCGCCCGCCGCGTTGGTGGACCAGCACGACACCTCGCCGCTCCCGCGCACCGCGCAGCCCTGCGCCGGCGCGTCGGGCTGCACCGCGATGCGCACGGCGTCCGTCAGCTCGGCGACCTCCGCGATGGTCCCCGGCGGAGGCGCCGTCGGATCATTGCCGCGGCCGTACTGCCCCCAGCAGCGCACCCGCCCGTCCGATCGCAGGGCGCAGGTGTTGGGGCCCGCGGCCACGAGGTCCACGATCGGCGGCGGACCCGCGTCGGCGCCGCTGTCCGAGGAGCCTCCCTGGGTGGCGCTCACGGTGACCGCGCAGCCCGAGGCCACGCCGAGCAGCGCCACGACCCACGAGCCAGACCAGTGCCTTCGAGACGACATGGCCCGGGACTGTGCCTCCAATGGGGGCGGGGAGGTCAATCGGGGCCTCGGGGCAGGGCTCGAGTCCCGCGCCAAGGGCGTTGACGCTGGGCGGCGCTGTGGAAGACCCTCCGCGCCGCTCTATGCGCCCCAACCCTCGCGGAAACCTGTTGGATCGGACGGCCTCGGAGATCGAGGCGACCACCTTTGCGAAGACCTACGCGCTCGTTCGGGTGACCGGCGACGACGCCTCCGACCCGCGGCTGCGAGGGATGAAGCGCGTGGCGTGGAAGGCGCAGCTCCTCGGCGACGCCGCGGAGCTCGAGGCCCTCTTCAGCGACGACGAGCACAGCGAGGTGGTCAACCTCTGGATCGACCGCCGCGCCCTGCAGGACCGCACGCTGGCGGCCGGGGCGATGCAGGCCTACGCGCGCTTCCTCTCCGACGCGGCGGGCGCTCCCACCGCGGACGACCAGAAGACCCTCGGCAACGCGCTCGCGGTGTCCTACGACCAGACGCGCACCTTCGCGGCGGTGCTGGAGGCCCTGCCGTGGATCCCGCGCGACGGGGCGGGGGCGGCGACGGAGGTGTTCCTGGGCAAGCGCATGGAGGCGACGGCGACCTTCGCCAGGAAGACCGCGACGCTGGTGGTGCGCAACGAGGAGGGCGGACGGCGGCTGCACATCGGCGTGGCCACGCAGCGCGCGGTCTTCGACCTGGGGCAATTGTTGTTCAGCGCCCCGGTGGGCTTCGCCAAGGGTGACCGCGCGGGCGTGGCCGGGTGGAAGACGCAGGAGATCGAGGCGACGCCCTTCGGACGGCGCTTCTCGCTGGAGCTCGACCGCTCGGGCAAGCCCGTGGGGCGCATCGCCCGGCGGCACTTCGGCTTCGCGCGCATCGCCCGCACCGCGAAGGTCGAGCTGCTCATCGAGCCGACGCGCGGCATGGTCGGCGTGCTGCTGAAGATCGACCCCGACTGGGTCGAGTCGTCGGAGAACAACTACTTCGCGGCGCTCGAGCTGCTCACGGCCTTCGTCGCGGAGGGCCTCGGCGACGCGCCCGACGCCCGCAGCCGGGTGGAGATCGGCGACCTGTTCTCCTGCGCCCCGGGCGACGATGAGCTCTTCAACGCCATCAAGAAGGAGCTGCCCTTCATCCTCAAGGGGAAGAACGGCGCGGCGACGGCGGTGTTCCTGGGCGAGGAGGACCAGGCCGAGGCCTCGCTCGACGAGGGTCAGGTGCTGGTGCGGCTGATGGAGGGCGCCGACGGCTGGCTGGAGTGCGCCTTCCTGCTCACCGAGTACCTGGAAGCGATCGACGCCGTGGTGTGACCGTCGCTCAGCCGGGCAGGTCGCGCACCAGCTTGGAGAGCGGTCGGAAGTGGAGGTTCCTGGCGTCGCCGAGGAGGTCGAAGACCGCCGTCTCGGTGGTGGTCACGGTGACCCCGTGCGAGGCCAGCGCGGCGAGCGCCGTGGCCTTGCAGGCCGGGTCGCGCGAGGCCACCGCGTCGAAGGGGACGTGCGCGTGAAAGCCGCGGCCCAGCAGGTCGCGCGCGGTCATGAACACGCAGATGTGCGCCTCGGCGCCGACCACGATGACCGAGCGGGCGCCCACGTCCATCAGGCCGTGCGCGACCTCCGTCGGCGCCAGCGCGGAGAACACCGTCTTGGAGTACACGGGCGGCCGGGGGCTCATCGACCCGAGCCGCTGCGCCAGCGAGGGCACCGTCGGGCCCAGCCCCGAGGGGTACTGCTCGGTCACGAAGACCGGCATGGCCATGCGCTGCGCGGTCTCCAGCAGCAGCTCGATGGCGCGCAGCATCCGGGCGGCGTCCGGGGCGTGGAGCGCGGGGAGCAGCTTCTCCTGCACGTCCACCACCAGCAGCGCCGTCTGCGAAGGGACCAACGTGATCGCGTCCATGGCCCTTCATACTACAGCCGCGCCTCGTCCCCTCGACCACGCCGCGAGGCGGGCACGGCGACGCTTCAGGTCTGCCCGAGCGTGGCGCGCAGGCGCTCGGCCATGTGGTCGGTGAAGGCCCTCACCCTCGGCGCGTCGCAGAGCTCGGGGAGCGTCAGCACCCACAGGTCGCGGCGCGCGAAGGGATCGATCGGGCCGACGCGCACCAGCGAGGCGTCGGCGTCGCCCTCGACGCACGCGAGAAACTGCACTCCCGCCCCGGCCGCGATGAGCTCGTGCATCGCCGCGGCGCTCACGTCGACGCGCATCGCGATGGACGCTCCCGGCGCGTGCTGCGCGAGCCAGGCGTCGAGCCAGCCCACGTCGAGGCGCTCGTCCCAGTGGATCCACGGGTACGCCCCGAGCGGCGCCCCCTCGCCGACCCTCGCCGCCAGCGAGCGCGCGGCGTAGGCGGCGAACTGCATCCGGCCCACTCGCCGGCCCACGAGCTGCTCCGGGGGCTTGTTGTTCAGCCGCAGCACCACGTCGGCCTCGCGGCGAGCGAGCGAGACCTCGTCGTCGCTCGTCGTGACCGTGAGCGCCACGCTCGGGTAGCGCGCCGCGAAGGTCGTGAAGGCCTCTCGAAAGGCACGGAAGACCAGCTCCATGGCGGAGACCCGGAGGGCGCCCGAGAGCCGCTCGTCGCGGCCGAGCACGCGGCCTTCGAGCGACAGGGTGTCGGCCTCGATGCGCTCGGCGACGGCCACGAGGTCGGCGCCCGCCGCGGTGGGGAGAAAGCCCTCCGGGGTGGCGTCGAAGAGTCGCACGCCGAGCTCTTCGTCGAGGGAGCGCAGCCGCCGCCCGACGGTGGTGTGGCTCACCCCGAGTACCTCCGCGGCGCCGCTCAAGGTTCGCGCGCGGGCGACGGCCAGGGCGTAGCGCAGGTCGTCCCAGTTCACCTGTGCATCCTCGCACAGAGGTCGCACGAATTCGTGGGTTTCCTGGTCTCCGCCGCGCCCCCACGCTCAGCCCCATGACGAAGCATGAACCGTTGACGATGCGCGCCGCCGTGGTGACCCGCTACGGAGCGCCCGAGGTGCTGGCGCTGCGCGAGGTCGCTCGCCCGACGCCGGGGCCCGGAGAGCTGTTGATCCGCGTGAAGGCGGCGAGCGTCTCGTCGGGCGACGCCCGGGTGCGGGCGCTTCGGGTGCCCGAGGGGATGGGGCTCATGGCGCGGCTCGCGCTTGGCTGGAGCGGCCCCCGACAGCCGGTGCTGGGGACGGAGTGTTCGGGCGTGGTCGAGGCGGTGGGCGCCGGGGTCACCCGCTTTCGCGTGGGCGACGCGGTGGTGGCCTTTCGGGGCGCGGCGATGGGGGCGCACGCGGCGTACCTCTGCGTGCGCGAGGACGGCTCCGTCGCGCCGAAGCCCGAGGGCCTCTCCTGGGACGAGGCCGCCGCCCTCCTCTTCGGTGGGACGACCGCCCTGCACTACCTCCGCGAGGCCCGCGTGAAGCAGGGCGAGCGCGTGCTGGTGCTCGGCGCGTCGGGCGCCGTCGGGGTCGCGGCGGTGCAGCTCGCGAGGCACGGCGGGGCCGAGGTCACCGCGGTGTGCAGCGCGGCCAACGCCCCGCTGGTGACCGGGCTCGGCGCGACGAGGGTCATCGACTACCGCACCGAGGACTTCACCCTCGGCGACGCTCGTTGGGACGTGGTCATGGACTGCGTCGGCGCCACCGACTACGCCCGCTGCCGACGGGTGCTCGCTCCCGGCGGGCGCCTGCTGCGCGTGGTGTGCGGCCTCGGCGGGCAGCTCGCGGCGCCGTGGCAGGGGCGGCTCTCGGGGCACCGGGTCATCGCGGGCGTCGCCGCCGAGCGCCCCGAGGACGTGCAGCGCCTCGTCGAGCTCGCGCGCTCCGGCGAGTACCGGGCGGTGATCGACGCGTCGATGCCGCTGTCCCGCATCGCCGAGGCGCACGCCCGCGTCGACAGCGGGCGCAAGCGAGGGAGCGTGGTGGTCACCCTGGAGGGCGAGGCGTGAGGCCGCTCGTCGCGATCACCCCGCGGTCTCGAAGGCCCGGTCGTAGAGCTCGTCGTTCGGTAGATCGAGCGTCGGCGACGCGAGCCGCAGCGTGTCGCCTGCCCGAAACTCCCGCAGCGTCCACGCTCCCTCCGCGGCGCGCTCGTAGTGCTCCACGTGGGGCTCGCTCGACGACACCAACAGGTAGTGCCGCAGCGACGTGATCGTGCGGTACCCGGCGAATCTATCACCTGGCGCTGGTGCAGGTCGGGCGGGGTGAAGGGTTTCAGCCCGGGTCGTCGTCGGTGACGAAGAGATCATCGAGGTCGACCTCCACGGCGTCGAAGGGCGCCGCCCGCGCCCGCTCGCCGGGAGCGAAGACGCCGACGATCACGTAGCCCTCGTCGGCGCGGTGGAGCACCGTCAGCGAGCGGCGCTCCGGGTCGGCCAGCCAGTACCAGGCGACGCCCGCGCGGTGATAGGCCTCGCGCTTCCGGCCAGTGTCCATGGCCGCGGTCGAGGGGGAGAGCACCTCGCAGATCCAGTCGGGGACGTCGACCACGAGGCCCCGTCCATCGGGAGAGGGCAGGCGGGGGTGGTGCTCACGCCGCCAGCCCAGGAGGTCGGGGCGGCAGCCGATGCCGCCGATCTCCATGTCGACCTCCGAAGAGAGCCACCCGCCGGGGCGCTCGTCGTCTCCACGGCGGCGGTCGAAGCGCAGAGCGAGCGCGCCGCTGACCTGGGTCTGCACGCGCCCATGGCTGGGGCCCGGCATCCCCTGGTAGACGATGCGACCGTCGATGAGCTCAGCGCGCTGCTCCTCGGGGATCGCGAGCCACTCCGCGATGGTCGCGCGTCGAGGAGGGGTCGTCATGCGCAGAAGATGAGACTCGGAGCGCGCGGGAGGCAAGGGCAGCCCACACCCCCTGGGACTCGGAGTACGAGCGCGAGGCCGTCAGCGAGGAGTCCCCGGTACGAGCGCGAGGCCGTCAGCGACCAGAGCCAGACCCCAGCCCGTAAGGGCGGGGGAGAGACCGACCACGCCACCCCAGTGCGGAATAATGACGTCGCCTCTGCTCGGAGACCGACCACGTTTCCGGACGACGACTGGCAACGTGGTAGGTCGCGCCCCCGCCCTTACGGGCTGGGGTCTGGCTCTGGTCGCTGACGGCCTCGCGGTCGTACCGGAGACTCCTCGCTGACGGCCTCGCGGTCGTACCGGAGACTCCTCGCTGACGGCCTCGCGGTCGTACCGGAGACTCCTCGCTGACGGCCTCGCAGTCGTACCGGGGACTCCTCGCTGACGGCCTCGCAGTCGTACCGGGGACTCCTCGCTGGCGGCCTCGCGGTCGTACTCCGAACTCCAGCACAGCCCCGCCCCGCTCTGATTCGTCGCCCCGTTTGAATATTCGTCAGACCCGCCGCCGCGGTCGCGCGTCCCACACAACGCCGCGCCCCTGACACCCGCCGTCGATGGCTGCGGGGCGCCGCGGTCATCGCCCACTCCCCTTCGCCGGAGGCCACAGCCGCCATGGTGCCGTACATCCACGCCCGTCGTTCGGGCAGCCTCGCCATCGTCGCCCTCCTCGGCGGCTGCGCCACCGCCGGCGGCCTCGCCGCCCGCCGCGCCGCCGTCGAGCCCACCACCGCTCCCGCCGCCGCCGGCCATGCCCCGCGCCGCGCCGCGGCCCGCGCCGAGCTCCCCTCCTGCGAGCCCGCCCGGGGAGCCCACGCCGCCCGCGCTCCCGCCGCCGCGCACGGCGACCCGGACGCCCGTCGCGCCGCCCAGCGCGGCCTGGAGTTCGTCTCCCGCGAGGCGGTCGCCTGGCAGACCCAGCACAACTGCTACGGCTGCCACGTGCAGGCCGTCACCTTCGAGGCCCTCACCGTCGGCCGGGAGCACCGCTACGACGTGAGCGAGACCGAGTACCGCGAGGTGCTGCGCGGCCTCACGGACATCAGCGGCGGCCACCGCCACGCCGGGGGACTCAGCGTCGGCGGCAGCGGCATGCCCGCGACCTCCCGCGCCTTCGGCGGGGCCGCCTTCGCCCGCTACGACCGCACCGAGGACGGCGCCCTGCGAGACGACCTCCTCGCCGTCGCCACGCAGCTCGTCGCGCACCAGAACCCCGACGGATCGGTGCGCAACGACGACACCCGCTTCCCCGTGGTGCAGGGTCCCCTGCAGGCCACCACGCAGGCGCTCCAGACCTGGCACCAGGCCTACTCGCGCAGCGCCGACGAGCGCTGGCTCGGCCCGGTGCGCGAGGCCGAGACCTGGCTCCAGTCGCAGGCGCGACAGCTCACCGACCAGCCCGACGCGGGCACCGTCGACATCAACTACGCCGTGATGGGCCTGCTCGAAGCGGGGGCCCAGCCCAGCGAGGCGAGCCTGGTCGCGCTCGCCTCCCGGCTGCGGGAGCGACAGTCGGCCGACGGCGGGTGGAGCTTCCGTCCCACCGGGGAGGCCAACGCCTTCGCCACGGGGCAGAGCCTCCACGCGCTGCGGTCGCTCGGCGCGAGCGACGACGACCCGGCGGTCGCCCGAGGAACCCGCTGGCTGGTCACCCACCAGGCCGAGGACGGCGGCTGGTCGCACGGCGGATCGGGCAAGGCCGAGGCGATGTGGGCGGTGTTCGGGCTGGTGAGCGTCGACGTGATGTCCCTCACGCTGGAGGGCGTGCGCGACGGAGAGCACGCGGGGGGCAGTCCCACGGTGAGGGCCCGCGCGGTGGACAACAGCGGCGCCTCGGTGCGCCAGGTCGAGCTGCTCCTCGACGACAACCCCATCGGTCGGGCGTGCGGCGCCGCGCTCTCCCAGCCGGTCGCCCTCGGCGACCTGCCCGCGGGGGTGCACACGCTCGACGTGGTGGCCACCAACGACCGGGGCCAGCGCTCCAGCCGGCGCATCGAGCTTTACACCGGTCAGTATTACCTGGCCACGCCGGGCACCCGCTGGAGCGAGGGGCGCACGGTGTTCTCGCTGCGCAACGTCGCGCCCCGGGAGCTCGCCGGGACGGTGCGGGTGAGGGTTCGCACGCCCGAGGGGAGGGAGGTGTGGCGCCACGACGAGCCTGCCGCGCAGGGCCCCGTGAGGGTCTCCTGGGACGGCCGTCCCACCGACGGGGCGGCGGCCCCGGCGGGGCGCTACGTGGCGACGCTCTCCTACGTCGACCGAGGCGGTCGGGCGCTGCAGGAGATCGAGCTGCCCTTCGTGCACGACACCGTGGAGGCGCAGCAGGCCAACTACGCCCAGGTGCAGGGGCAGCTCGACGCCGAGGGGGCGGGCGGCGCGGCCAACGCCCAGGTGGAGCTCGTCGACGGCGCCGGGCGCGTGGTGCAGCGCACCCAGAGCACCGAGTCGGGCGCGTACCGATTCAGCAACATCGACCGCGGGCAGTACCGGGTGCGGGTGAGCCGACCGGGCTTCCGCCCGATGGAGGCCCCGGTGGCGGCGGCCCCCGCGGCGACGTCGAGCGCGGACATGCGGCTCATGCACTGACGACCCTATCGCGCGCGGCGATCGACTACGCTCGCGCCCACCATGACGCAGGAACACCTCGACGTGCTGATCG
The DNA here is from genome assembly GCA_004297725.1 of Myxococcaceae bacterium. Taxonomy (GTDB): domain Bacteria; phylum Myxococcota_A; class Polyangia; order Polyangiales; genus SCUS01. Next base: position 51,230 of record SCUS01000054.1, read on the forward strand.
TCGGCGCCGGCATCTCGGGCATCGGCGCGGCCTACCACCTCCAGACGCTCTGCCCTGGAAAGACCTGGGCGATCCTGGAGGGGAGAGAGGCCCTCGGAGGAACCTGGGATCTCTTCCGGTACCCGGGCATCCGCTCGGACTCGGACATGTACACCCTCGGGTATTCGTTCCGCCCCTGGACCAACCCCAAGGCCATCGCCGATGGGCCGTCGATCCTCGACTACCTGCGTGACACCGCCGCGGCCTACGGCATCGACCGCAAGATCCGCTACGGCCACAAGGTCGAGCGCGCGAGCTGGTCCACCGAGGCCGCCCGCTGGACCGTCGAGGCCCGCGACGCCTCCACCGGCGAGCTGCGTCGCTTCACCTGCAGCTTCCTCTTCATGTGCGCGGGCTACTACGACTACGACGAGGGCCACTCGCCGGAGTTTCCCGGGCGGGAGCGCTTCCAGGGGCGCGTGGTGCACCCGCAGCACTGGACCCCCGACGTCGAGTACGAGGGCAAGCGCGTGGTGGTGATCGGCAGCGGCGCCACCGCCGTCACCCTGGTGCCCGAGCTCTCCAAGCGGGCCGCGCACGTCACCATGCTCCAGCGCTCGCCCTCCTACGTGGTGACGATCCCCGAGCGCGACCGCGTCGCCAACTGGCTGCGGGCGCGGCTGCCGCTGCGGTCGGCCTACGCGCTCACCCGCGGCAAGAACGTGCTGCTGAGCATGGCCTTCTACAACTACTGCCGACGCTTCCCGGAGCACGCCACGCGCTTCATGGTGGGCACCGTGCGCCGCGAGCTTCGCGGCAAGCTCGACGTGACCAAGCACTTCACCCCCCGCTACAAGCCGTGGGACCAGCGGGTGTGCCTCGTCCCCGACGGCGACCTCTTCGAGGCGCTGCGCTCGGGCAGGGCCTCGGTGGTCACCGACCAGATCGAGACCTTTACCGAGACGGGCATCCGCCTGCGCTCCGGGGAGGAACTCCCCGCCGACGTGATCGTCACGGCCACCGGGCTGAAGCTGAAGTTCCTGGGCGGGATGGCGGTGGAGGTCGACGGGCGTCTCGTCGAGCCGTCGAAGACCATGGCCTACAAGGGCATGATGATCAGCGACGTGCCCAACCTCGCGCTCGCCATCGGCTACACCAACGCCTCGTGGACGCTCAAGGTCGACCTCACCTGCGAGTACGTCTGCCGGCTGCTCAACCACATGGACGCTCGCGGCTACACCACCTGCGTCCCCCGCCGCCGCGACCCCTCCGTGAAGGAGGAGCCCCTGCTCGATTTCTCATCGGGATACGTGCAGCGCGCGGTCGACGCGTTTCCCCGGCAGGGCTCCATCGCGCCGTGGAAGCTCCACCAGAACTACGCCTTCGACATGATGCAGCTGCGGCACTCGCCGCTGGAGGACGGGACGATGGAGTTCACCACCGCGCGGAGATGAGGGAGGGTCAGCAGGCGGCCCAGGCGGGGAGCAGATCGTCGGCGCGGCGACCGCGGGCGCGGCGGTCGGGGCGGCCGTCGTTGCGGCGGTCGGCCGGGCCCCAGCGGCGGTAGGAGAAGCGGCTCTCCAGCTCGGAGCCATCGAGGAAGATGACCGGAGCGAAGGGCGCCTCGACGATGGTGAGCAGGTAGCGCGTGAGGGAGTCGAGCTCGCTCAGCAGGTCGTAGTAGCGGAGCTCGGGCGCGTCGGGGTCGTCCGCGCAGGAGTGGGAGGAGGAGGGTTTCATGGCGCCGCCCAGCGTAGGAGGCTGCGCCGCCGGGGGGCCAGTTTCTGCGCTACGCCGTCACGCCCGTGCCGATGGGGCAGGTCACGCCGGTGCCCCCGATGCCGCAGTAGCCGTCCGGGTTCTTCTCCAGGTACTGCTGGTGGTACTCCTCCGCGAAGTAGAACTCCGGCGCCTCCCGCACCTCCGTGGTGATCGCGTTGCGCCCCGCCTTGCGAAGCGCCTGCTCGTAGGCCACCCGGGAGCTCTCCGCGGCCGCGCGCTGCGCCTCGTCGTACCAATAGATGCCGGAGCGGTACTGCGTCCCGACGTCGTTGCCCTGGCGCATCCCCTGGGTCGGGTCGTGGTTCTCCCAGAAGGCCTTGAGCAGCGCCTCGTAGGAGACCTTCGCCGGGTCGTACACCACGCGCACCACCTCGTTGTGGCCGGTGCGGCCGCTGCACACTTCCTTGTACGTGGGGTTGGGCGTGTAGCCCGCGGCGTAGCCCGCCGCCGTGGAGACCACCCCGGGGAGCCTCCAGAACTTCCGCTCGACGCCCCAGAAGCAGCCCATGCCGAACATCGCCAACGCCATCCCGGGGAACTCCCCTTCGAGCGGCGTCCCGAGCACCGCGTGGCGCGCCGGGACGGGCATCCGCTCGCTGCGCCCGGGCAGCGCCTCGGAGGGAGAGGGCATCGTCGTCTTGGTGGGATCGGTGAACGAAAACATGGCGGGCACTCTGTCACCGACCCGACAGGTCGGCCAGTGCCCCGCCGCTAGCGCAGCGCCCCGAGGAGCGCCTGGAGCAGCGTCCAGAGGCCCACGAGCCCCAGCAGCGTCACCACGGCCGCCGCCGCGAAGGCCCCGCGGGAGTTGCGGTCGACCGCGTGCATCGCCTCGGCGCCCATGCGCTTGGCCATGGTGACGGGGCACTCCACCGGCACCTTGCCGTCGCGGATGGACTGCAGCCGGTCGATCATCGCGGTGACCGAGCGGTAGCGCTCGTTCGGGTCCTTGGCGACGCCGTGCCGGATGAAGTGCGCCAGCTCCGCAGGCACCCGCGACTGGTGCGGGCTCTCCGCCGTGTACGCCATCGGGACCGGGTCGCGCAGCACCCCCGCCACGCACTCGCCCACGCCGCTCTTGCTCGCCAGGTAGTGCTCCAGCGTCAGCAGCTCATGGAACATCACGCTGAGCGCGTACACGTCGCTGCGCTCGTCGAGCGTCGCCACCTCGCCGCGCGCCTGCTCCGGGGACATGTACGCCGGGGTCCCGAGGAGCGATCCCTCCATGGTCCTGAGCTTGTCGTTGCCCTGCCGCCGACCCTTCGGCGCCGTGAGGGTGATCAGCTTGTCGTCGACCGGGAAGCGCTTCACCTCCTCGCGGCTGCGGGCGAGGCCCCAGTCCATCACCACCACCTCGCCGAAGCGGCCCACCATGATGTTGGCGGGCTTCAGGTCGCGGTGCAGCACCCCCTGCGCGTGCGCGTACTGCACCCCCCGCAGCACCTGCAGGAAGACCTCCGTGCGCCGCTCGAAGGAATACCGCTGGTGGTATTCCGGGTCCCCCGCGATGAGGCGCTCGATGACGTGCTCGAGGGTCTCGCCCTCGACGTACTTCATCACATAGAAGTACCGCCCGTCGGGGTCGACGCCCACGTCGTGGATCGGGACGATGTTCGGGTGGTCGAGGCGCCCCAGCACCCTGATCTCCTCGACGAAGCGCGCGGTGATCTCCGCCCCGCCCTCCAGCTCCGGCAGCAGGCGCTTGAGGGCCACCGGGCGCTCGATGTCGTTGTCGCGCGCCAGCACCACCTCGCCGACGCCGCCGCGCCCGAGCACCTTCGCGGCCTCGAAGCGCTCCCTCGCGTCGACCACCAGCCGGGGCACCTCCCCGACGAACTCCACCCTCGGAAGGATGGTCGACCGGGCTCCCCCCGTCGCGACCGATGCGTCGAGGGCAGGGCCTGGGAGCACCTGCGTGGTGCCGTCGTGCGAGGGCTGCTGCACCGGCGAAAGAACAGTCTGGGCGAGGGAGGACGGGGCGTGCGGAGGGACGTACGCGCCGGGGATCGTGTCGTTCTGCATGGGGTGTTTGGTTCCTCGCGATAGCCTATCGGGCCGCGCCGCGCACGGTACCGGCCGCGCGGAGGCCCTCGGTGAGGCGCTGGTACTGGCTCAGGTCGTTGTAGACCTGGGCGCTCACCCGCAGCAGCAGCCTCGCGGGGTCGCCCCAGCGCATCACCGGCACCTCGATGCGGTGATCGTCCCAGAGCCCTTGCTGCAGGCCGTCCTCGAAGGTCGGATCGCAGGGGGCGGTCGGAGGGAAGCGGTCCGCCGGGAGCGCCAGCGTGGCCATCGATCCGACCATGGTCTCGGGCGCTGGAGGGGGCACCCCGAGGGCCTCGGAGAGCAGCGCGCGGGCCTCCAGGGCGAGGGCGCGGTTGGCCTCGCGCAGGGCGTCCCATCCCCCGGGGAGGAGCGAGCCCATGAAGCGGATGGCCTCGGGGACGGAGAGCACCGCGGTGGGGTCGTCGGTGCCCATCCAGTTGAACTCGATGGAGAGGCGGGAGCGGTCGGTGCGGCGGGAGCTGGCCCCGTGGCTGATCACCAGCGGTCGCACGCGGTGCTGCCGGCTCGGGTGCACATGGAGGAAGGCCGCTCCCTTCGGGGCGCACACCCACTTGTGGAGGTTGCCCGTGTAGTACGCCGCGCCGAGCGAGCGCAGCGAGAGCGGGACCATCCCCGGCGCGTGGGCTCCGTCGACCAGCACGTCGACCCCGGAGCGCTGGCAGACGTGCACGATGTCCTCGACCGGAAACACCAGCGCCGTAGGGCTGGTGACGTGGTCGACCAGCACGAGGCGGGTGCGCGAGGAGAGCGCGCGGGTGATGGCGTCGAGCACCTGGCCCGACGAGCGCAACGGGAAGGGGACCTCCGCGGTGACCACCCTCGCTCCGGCGCGCTCGGCGACGAAGCGGGCGGCGTTGGTGCACGCGGCGTAGCCGTGGTCGGTGACGACGATCTCGTCGCCCGGGGAGAGGGTGAGAGACCGGAGCACGGCGTTGACCGCGAAGGTGGCGTTGGGGACGAACACCAGGTCCTCCGCGGGGGCGTCGACGAAGGCGCCCAGCGAGGCGCGGGCCTCGTCGAGGAGGGTCTCCAGGTCGCGCGCCAGAAACTGCACCGGCTGCGCCTCCATGCGGTCTCGCAGGCGCTGCTGGGCGGCGAGCACGGCGCGGGGCGTGGCGCCGAAGGACCCGTGGTTGAGGAAGGTGACGGTCGGGTCGAGGGCGAAGTGCTGCGCGAGGGTCATCGTCGGTGGGGCGGAACGATCGACGACAGGGTCCACGGGTGACAAGCGCCATGGCCCAGGTTTCGACGGGCGGCCCAACGATGCGAGACTCCGCCCCATGCGGCGTACAGGGTTGTGTCTGGCGGGTATCACGGTGCTGGTGTCGTGCAGCGATCCGACGACGGAGGCGCCGAGGGATGCGGGCCCCGACGCGCTCTTCGATGGGGCGATGGACGCCCCGACGGACTCTGGCACCGTGTCTCCCGAGGACAGCGGTCCGAGCGAGTGCCCGGTGGGGGCGGCCTTCGCGCAGGGCTCGGCGGAGGGCGCGGCCGACCCGACGATGGTCCCGGCGGGGATGGGCGCCGGGGGGGCGGTGCGCGCAGGGCGTCTCACCGCCGCGGCGCTCCCGGTCGACCGCACCGGCTTGAACACCTGGCAGGCGGGCGACTACGTGCTGGCCAACAGCCGGGTGGCGCTGCTCATCGAGGCCGCGCGGCCGACCTCCGGCTACAACCCGTGGGGAGGAACGCCCGTGGGCGTGGCCTCGGTGCGCGACGGCCGCCTCGTCGATGCCGGGGATTTCGGGGAGCTCATCATCGGCCTCGGGCGCTTCACGATGCAGGCCGAGTCGGTGACGGTGATGAGCGACGGCCGCGACGGGACGCCCGCGGTGGTGAGGGCGATCGGGCCGCTGAGGGCGATCCCCTTCCTCGATGAGTTCGGCCGCGCGATCGCTCCGGCGGACTACGGGGACATCCGGGTGGCGATGGACTACGAGCTGCGCGCCGACAGCGACGTGGCGGAGGTCTACGTGACCTTCGACGTCCCGAGGCTGGGCACGACCGTCGTGCGCACGGTGCTCAACGGCTTCTTCCAGGCCAACCGCATGGGGCGCTTCGTCCCCAACGCGGGCTTCATGGAGGGCACCGGCGCGATGAGCGCGACCTCGCTGGTGGGCTGGGTCGACGACCGCGCCACGAGCTGGGCCTGGATGCTCCCGGCAGCCCGCGGGACCATCACCCCGATCATCTCCGTGTCGGGCTTCGACATGTTCACCGCGCCGGCGATCACCTTCCCTCCGTGCAGCCAGACCAGGGTGCACTTCGGCCGCATCGCCCTGGGCGGCCCCGGGCTCGACGGGCTGCAGCGCGCCATCGCCGCCGACGCCCGCGTCGCGCTCCGCGCCATCACCGGAACCGTCACCGACGCCTCCGGCGCGCCCGCGGCCGGGGCGAGGGTGCACGCCACCTCGATGGACGGCGCCCGCTACCTCGATCGGGTCAGCGCGGACGCCATGGGGCGCTTCGAGCTGCGCGTCCCGGCCGGTCCGGTGCGCCTCCAGGGCTGGCGCTCGGGGAGCGCGCCCACCGCGGCGGTGCCCGTGGCCGAGGGGGCGAGCACGGCGTCGCTGGCCTTTCCTGCCGACGGGTCCATCGCGGTCGAGGCCACCGAGGCGGGGAGCGCCCAGGCCCTGCCGGTGAGGGTGCAGGTGATCCCCGAGGGGGCGACGGCGCCTTCGTTGCCCGCCAGCCACGGGGAGTCGGTGCCGTCCTACGGGCGGCTGCACGTGGCCTTCCCGATCGACGGTCGGGTGACCCTCCCGGCGCCTCCGGGGCGCTACCGGGTGGTGGTCTCTCACGGTCCCTTCTATGACCTCTCGGACACCCTGGTGACGGTCACCGCGGGGATGAGCACCCGTGTGCCGGTGACGCTCCGAAGGGTGGTCGAGACGCCGGGAGTCCTTTGTGGGGACTTCCATGTCCACACGACACGCTCACCCGACTCCGATGACGACGCGCGGCTGAAGCTGTCCTCCGGCGCGGCGGACGACCTCTCGGTGATGGCCCGCTCGGACCACGAGTGGGTCGGGGACTTCCAGCCCCTGATCGAAGAGATGGGATTGCAGCGCCGGATGCGGGGCGTCGGCTCCATCGAGCTCACGACCTTCACCTATGGGCACTTCGGGGTCTTTCCCCTCACGGCGGACACCTCTCGTATCAACAATGGCAACTTCACCTGGACCGGTCGGCTCCCGTCTGCGGTGTTCGCGGACGTGCGCGCCCGGCCCGAGCGCCCGACGCTGGTGATCAACCACCCCCGAGGATCACGCAGCCAGGCGTACTTCGACGCGGCCGGGTACAACCCCGCGGACGGCACCGCCAACCCGGCCATGTGGGATGAAGGGTTCACCGCGGTGGAGTTCTTCAATGACAGCTCCTTTGAAGAGAACCCGATGCAGGTGAGGGACTGGTTCTCCTTCCTGGCGCGGGGGAGGCGGGTCTTCGCGGTGGGCTCCTCGGACAGCCACCATCTCAACAGCTCGCCGGTGGGCTTCCCCCGGACGTGCATGTTCCTGGGAACGAGCGACCCGATGGCCGCGACGCCGCAGGCCATCGGGACGGCGGTGGGCACCGGGCGATCGACCATCGCGGGCGGGATCTTCCTCGACGTGAGGGCGCTCCCGGCGACGGGGACGAGCGGCGCCGTGGGTCCGGGCCAGGAGATCATGGGGGTGGGCAGCGAGGGGAGGCTGGAGATCACCGCGAGGGCGCCGACCTGGGTGCGCGCCGACCGGCTGCAGGTCTTCGTGGACGGGACCGCCCTGCCGACCATCGCCCTCGACGACGCGGCGCGCGACCCGAGCGACCCGGTGGTGCGCTACCGCGGAACGGTCCGGGTCCCGGTGGCGGCGAGCGGCAGCTGGGTGGTGGTGGCGGCGCACGGTCGGGAGCTCGAGCCGGTGTTCCCGAGGCGGACGGCCTTCGCGGTGAGCAACCCGATCTTCCTTCGTCGGTAGTGGGGGGGGCGGTGAGGGGGCCGCGCGAGCCGCGACGCATCACCTGATCCCCCTCCGATCAGACGGCGGTCTGGGTGATCAGCAGGAAGGACGGGTTGTGCGCCGGGTCCTGACTGGTGATCTTGTTCTTGAAGACCGCGAGGCTCGAATAGACCGTGGCGTAGTCGATGGGATAGATCCAGACGTTGGGCCCGACGTTGTACGTGGCCCACGCCTGATAGAGTCCCCAGTACTCGTTTCCAGAGGTGTCGAACCAGATCTCTCCGAGCTTCAGCCAGGAGGTCCCGTCCCAGACCCGGATATCGTAGAGGAAGAGCGGGTCGACCTGCATGATCGCAGACTTCGGGGACTTCGTTGCCTTCTTCGCTGACGCGGGGAAGGGCTTCGCCTCCGGGCGGGCGACCGCCGCGCTCCCCATCGCGGGCTTCTTCTTCTTTGCGGTCGTACCGGCTGTCTTCTTCACGGTTGCCATCGCGGTGCTCCTCTATGCGCCGCCAATACCCAGAGCGGCGGCAGCCTCGTCAATGGACATCACCTCCAGCCGGTGTGTCCAGTGTGATCGTGGGATGCTCTCGAAATGAGGGGTGGCGATTCCCGACAAGGCCCTACGTCGGCGAGGACGCGCCTGCGCCAGCAGCGCCAGCGACTGCACCGCCACCCGGGAGAGCGGCAGCGTCTTCACCCGCCCCAGCAGCAGCCTCTCCTCCTCGGCGTCCACCGCCTCGCCGCACAGCATCGCCAGCGGCTGCACCAGCGCCAGCCCCGGGACCCACCCGGTCAGCGTCCACTGCCGCAGCGCCCTCACGCTCAGCGCCCTCGCGGTCTCCAGGTCGCCCGCGCGCCACGCCACCGCCGCCTCGTTCATGCAGAGCAGCGCCGCCACGTCGCGAAGCCCGACGCTCGAGACGGCGTCCAGCAGCTCCAGGTCCGGCGAGCTCGCTCGCCCGGTGCGGTAGGCGACCGCCCGGAGGATCCACTCGGCCCTGGCCTCGTAGTACGGGTGGCGGCACCTCGCGGCGGCGCGGCGCGCCTCCTCCGCGAGCGCCCTCGCGTCGTCGAGGCGGAAGCACTCCATCGCCGCGGAGGCCGCGTTCACCCGGGCGTCGAGACGCGCCGTCGCCCACGGCTCCCACGCGGCGGCCTCCTTCAGCAGCGCCGCGGCCTCCTCGAAGCGGCCCTGGCGGTAGCGCAGCCGTCCCAGGGCGTTGGCGCGCAGTCCGGGGTCCGTCGCGCAGCGGGCCACCTCGTCGACCACGCGCTCCTCGCGGGCGGGCTCCACCCGCCGCGCGGCCATCACCCGCATCGTCAGCCGCCGACGCTCCAGCGCCGGGTCCGCGAAGGGGGCGACGGACTCGATCATGGTGAGCGCCCGGTCGCCCGCCTGGGAGAGCACCAGCGCGGCGCGGAGCATCCCGTCGAGCGCCGCGGTGTGTGCCGAGGGAGAGCGCACGCGGGAGAGCTCGTAGACCGCGCGGTCGAGGAAGCGGGGTGTCCCTTCGGCGAGGGCGACCTCCACGGTGACGGAGAGCAGCGCGGCCTCCGGGGCGTCGCCGTCGTGGGGCGAGTCCTCGGTGAGCTGGCGCACCGCCACGAGGCAGGCGTCGAGCACCGCGGCGGCGTGGCCGAGCGCCCCGGAGCGGGCGTGGTGCAGCGCGAGGGCGGCCCCCTCGGAGGCGATGGCGCGGGCGGCGCGGAGGCGCTCGTCGCTCTGGCCGTAGGGCGGGTGCAGCCCGAGGAGGGCGTGGAGCCGGGCGTCGTCGTCGTCCGCGGGGCGCGCTCCGGAGGCGGTGCTGCGGAGGGGGCGGGCGGTGCCGAAGCCCGTGGCGAGCCGGTCGAGGGTCTCGCGGTCGATGGCGAAGCGCTCCCCGTCGCGGCGCACGAGGCCGGCGCGCTCCCAGGCGAGGAGCTCGTCGAGGACGCGGGCGCGGCGTCCGTCGGTGCGTGCGCGGAGGGCGCGCGCGGCGTCCGAGGGGATGTGGAAGAGCCGCTCGGAGCCGGTGAAGAGGGAGCGGAGCGATGGGTCGTCGAGGAGCTCGTCGTCGCCGCCGTCGAGCAGCAGCGGCGGGATCGAGGCGCTGCGGGGGGGGGCGCCTCGCAGCCGGGAGAGCACCTCCGCGGCGGACTCCGGGCGCTCCTCGGGGCGGCGGGAGAGCAGGGCGTCGACCACGGCGGCGACGGCCTCGGGGACGAAGGGGGCCCGCTCCCGCAGGGGCGTGGCGGGGACGTTGACCTTCGCCCAGAAGGTCGAGAAGACGGTGGTCCCGGTGGCGACGGGAGAGTCGCCGGAGAGGGCGAGGTAGAGCATCACGCCGAGGGCGTAGAGGTCGGTGCGGGGGGTGATGTCTCCCCCGTGGATCTGCTCGGGCGCGAGGAAGAGCGGCGTGCCGAGGATCTCCCCCTGGCCCGAGCGCTGCGCGTCGAGGGACTCCCAGCTCACGCCGAAATCGAGGAGGGTGGGGCGTCCCTCCGGGCAGACGAGCACGTTGCCGGGCTTGAGGTCGCGGTGGATCACCCCCGCCGCGTGGATGCGGGAGAGGGTCTCGAGGAGGGCGGTGACCGTGGGGCGGAGCTCCTCCCAGGGGAGGGGCGAGGGGCGGCCTGGGAAGGGGCTTCCGTCGACGCGCTCCATGACGAGGAAGACGTCGCCCTCGTCGACGCCCTCGTCGAGCAGGGTGACCACGCCGGGAACGCGCAGGCGTCGCAGGGTGGCGATCTCGCGACGCACCCGGGCGCCTTCGGAGAGGGAGCTGGAGTGCATCACCTTCACGGCGACGCGGCTGCGGGTGAGCGGGTCGTGGGCCTCCCAGACCTCGGCCTGGCCGCCGGCGCCGAGCATCAGCTCGAGGACGTAGCGACCGGCGATGACACGGGAGGCGAAGGTTCCCCCGCGGGGGCGGGCGACGGCGTCGGCGGAGGGCGTCGTCGGGGGGAGCTCGTCGGACACGAGGCGGGAGGGTAACGCCTCGCGATGGATGGGTGGGAAGCCGAGTTGGAGGGCCAGCGCTCCCCTGACCGCTCGCCGCGCGACCGGGCGGTCAGAACATCCGCACCCCGAGGCCCGCGAGCACGCTCACGTGCGTCCCCGGCAGCCACGCCACCGGGAAGGCCCAGCCCGCGCGCACGTAGGCCTGCCACCGCCCGAAGCGCAGGTCGGCGAAGGCCGCCGCGCCGCCCGCTCCGCCGAAGGTGTCGAGCGCCCCCACGCGGCGCACGTCGTTGAAGGCCCCGCCTGCCACCGCCACGCCCAGCTCGTGAGGAGCCCTGAGCGACGGGCGCACGTGGACGCTCGCCTGCGCCGCGATCAGCCGCTCGCTCAGCAGCGACGGCCACGCGAGCCCGGGAATGGCCACCACGTAGGGGTTCATCCCTCCGACCCTCGGTCGGGTGAGGTCGTCCTCGCCCTCTCCCCAGCTCGCGCTCTGCTCCAGCTGCACCCGCACGCGCGATCCCAGCGCCGCGCCCGCGCGCAACCACTGCCTCGCCATCACGATCACCCGCCCGGGGCGGTTGCGACGGTCGTCCGCGCCCGAGAGCGCTCCCCACGACTGGGCGTCGTCGCGCACGTCGACCCCCAGCTCCACGCCCATCGCGATGCCTCGGAGCCGGGGATAGGCGACGTGCGCCTGCCACTCGTCGCCGGGGCTGGTGATGGCCCAGTACGTATAGCGAAGCCGGGGCTCGAAGACCGTCGCGTCCGGAGGGAGCAGCAGCTCACGGCTGGTCGAGTCGGAGCGGGCGAAGAGCCAGCGGCGCGCGGCGGCGACGAGCTCCAGCGAGTGGGCTCCGCCGGGGAGCCATTTGATGGAGGCGACCGCCCAGGCGTAGCTCGCCCAGAAGCCCCGGCCGGGCTGTCGTGTCCCGAGCGCCCGGTAGTCCGGAAGCACCCCGGCGTAGGCGCCCTCCGCCCGCACCGCGGCCGAGAACCGCAGCCTCGGCGTCCCCAGCGGAACATCCTCCACCCCCACCTGCACCGTCTCGGTGTTGAGGAAGAGGTGCAGGTCGCCGCCGCCGCGGGTGAGGCCGCGCCCTCTCGCGTCGACGAGCACCCAGCCGTGGCCGCCGAGCTCGGGGGAGAGCCACTGCTCGTGGGCCGCCAGCGCCGCCGCGCTCCAGTCGAGGCACTGCGCCTCCGCGCCGAAGGCCAGCGTGGCGATCGCCGCCGCCCCGGATCGCCACCCTGCGTGTCGTCTCATGATGGGGGACGGTACGCGGGTCGGGCGCTGTCGGTGACGTTGGGAGGAAATGGCCGTTGGGCGGCGGAGGGCGATCGGGGGTATGGTCCCGGCCTCGATCGCCATGCACAGCCCCCTTGATACGCTGGTCTCTGAAGGGATTCTCGACGATGTGCTCGGCCGCCTGAAGAGCGGCAAGGAGGCCGACGTGTTCCGGGTGGTGTACCGGGGCGAGGTCGTGGTCGCCAAGGTCTACAAAGACCGCGACCAGCGGAGCTTCAAGAACAACGCGGGCTACAAGGAAGGCCGCGTCGTGCGCAACACCCGCACCCAGCGGGCGATGGAGAAGGGCAGCCGCTTCGGTCGCTCCGAAGACGAGGACGAGTGGAAGGCCTCCGAGGCCCGCTGCCTCCACCGGCTCCACGCCGCGGGCGTGAGGGTGCCCACGCCGGTGATGTTCTACGAGGGCGTGCTGCTGATGGAGCTCGTCGAGGACGCCGAGGGCAACGCCGCCCCGCGCCTCGTCGAGGCGGCCTTCGACCCCACCCTCGCGGCGGGCTTCTACCGCGACCTGCGATCGCAGATCGTGAAGATGCTCTGCTGCGACCTCATCCACGGAGACCTGTCGCCCTACAACGTGCTGCTCGCCGCGGGCGGCCCGACCATCATCGACTTCCCGCAGACGGTCTCCGCGGCGCACAACTCCCAGTCGGAGACCTTCTTCCGCCGCGACTTCGACGGCATCCAGCAGTTCTTCGCGCGCATCGACCGCAGCCTCCTCGCGTGCAACAGCGACGGCCGCGAGATCTGGAAGACCTACGTGCGGCGCGAACTGTCGCCCGACTATGTTCCGGAGCCGGTCGCCCGCGAGGCGAGGCCCGGCCAGGCCCAGTACGCCCCGCGGGGACAGCAGGGCCCGCGCCCCGGCGGCGCCCGCCCGCCGCAGTCCTACGGCGGAGCACCGCAGGGGCAGCCCCGCCAGGGTGCGCCGCATGGACAACCGCCTCGTCAGGGCGCGCCGCAGGGACAACCGCCTCGTCAGGGCGCGCCGCAGGGACAGCCGCCGCCTCGTCAGGGCGCACCGCAGGGGCAGCGGTCGGCGCCGTGGCCGGCCCGCTCCCCGGGGCCGGTGGTCAGCTATGTGAAGCGCCCGGCAGGCCGCGATGCGGGTCCTCCGGCCGAGCGCGCGACGGCTGCTCCTCCGCCGAAGCCCGCCGCTCCGCCGCCTCCCGACGGCAACCCCCACCGCAAGCGCCGCCGGCATCGGCCGTAGTCGGTCTGTCGCTCAGGTCGACAGTGACCGCCCTCACCCGGAGGGGCGCGACCGCCCACGCCGGCTCGACGCGCCTTCACCACGGCCTCGCGCTCACCCCCGCAGCGCCGTCTCCCAGGCCTCCGGGCGAAAGCCCACGAGCACGGTGCCGTCGCGCACCAGCACCGGGCGCTTCACCAGCTTGCCGTCGGCCGCGAGCCACACGATGAGCTCGTCGTCGGTGGCCGCGTCGACGCGCGCCTTGCCCAACGCACGGTAGCTCTGGCCGCTGGTGTTGAGCCAGCGGCGCAGCGGAACGCCGCTCGCGGTGATCCATCGTCGGAGCTCGTCGACGGTCGGCGGCTGCTCGACGATGGGACGCAGCTCGAAGGGGATCGCGCTGGCATCGAGCCAGGAGCGCGCCTTGCGACAGGTGTCGCATCCCGCGTAGGCGAGGAGGAGGGCTGGTGTTGTCATGGGGAGAGGTGCCGGAGCTCGAGGGGCGATCAGGCGCTCACTCGAAGGGGTTGGGCGGGACCGCTCCGCTGGAAGGCGTCGCGGGCCTCGCTGCGGGAGCAGGCGTGGGCGCAGGCCGGACCGCAGGCGGCGGCGCTGCCGGAGCGGTGACCGCGGGCGTCGGACGCGCCGCAGGAGCGGGACGCACGACGGGTCGCTGGACGGGTCGCTGGACGGGGCGGCCGACGGGCCTCGGGCGAGCGACGGGCGCTTCGTCGGGGGCAATCGCCGCAGGGGCAGGGGCAGGCGCAGGAGCAGGCGCAGGAGCGGGCACCGGCACCACCGCGGGGACCGGCGCGGGCTCGGGCGTCGGGGCGGGCGTCGGGGCGGGTGCGGGCTCCTCCGTGGTCTGCGGCTGCGGCTGCGCCGTAGGAACCGGCGGCGCCGTGGGGGGCTGCTCCATCACCGGCGGGGTGCTGGGCTCACGCGGAGGAATCGGCGGCGTCGGGGCGGCGGGCTCCGGCGCGGGCTCCGTGACGGGCGCGGGCGTCGGCTCGGCCGGCGTGTCGTTGCTGCCCTGCATCAGCACCGCGACGACGCCGACGACCAGCGCCAGTCCGATGGCGGCGTAGAGCACCACCGGGCTGCGCTTCTTCGGCGCCGCGTCGACCTTGGAGGCGACGTCGGTCACCACGGCGGAACGCGCAGCCGCAGGCGAGGGCGCAGGCGCAGGTCGGACCGAGGGAGGCGCCTCCTTCACCGACTCGTCGATCAGCTCCTCGAGGGAGACCCCCGCGGGCTTCTTCTCGGCGACCGCGACCACGGGGGCCTCGTCGACGACGGGCGCAGCTTCGGCCGCGGGAGCAGTCTCGACGGCGGGAGCAGCTTCGGCCGCGGGAGCAGTCTCGACGGCGGGAGCAGTCTCGACAGCGGGAGCAGCCTCGACAGCGGGCGTCGTGGCGGCTTCGGTCTCCGTGGCGGCGGCGGTCTCCTCGCTCGCTGCCGCGGCCTCGGGCGCTGCGGGAGCGGGCTCCGGCGTCGCGGCGGCCGTCGGCTCATCGGGGATCTCGCGCATCGCCTTCAGGGCCGCGTCGAGCTCCACCCTGGAGGCGCGCTGGGTGCTGTCGTCCGAGAAGGCCGCGACGTCGGCGGCCTTCATGGGGATGGTGCCGGGCGGCTCGCTGGGGACCTTCACCACGTCGCGCTCGCCGCTGGTGAACTCCAGCGTCGCGCGGACGTCGCTCGCGGCCGGCCGGGCGACCGGCGAGCCCACCACCAGCTGCGCCGCCGCCTTCGGTGGCGTCGGCTCGACCGTCGGCGTCGCCGCGACAACCGGCGAAGCCTTCGAGGCCTCGGCCTGGGCGAGCGCCGAGCGCGCGGCCTTCACGGCCTCCGCGGCCTCGGCCAGGCCCATGCCCACCATCGTCGACTTCATCGACCCGACGGCCTTCGCGCTCTCCGCCGACTCCGGGCCAGGCTGCGACGGGGCCTTGGCGATGCGCAGCGCCTCGCCCAGCAGGGCGTTCATCTGGCGCATCACGGTCTGGTCCTGCTCGGCGGGGAGGGGGGCCGGCGGACCGTTGCCGAAGAAGTCTCCCGCGCGGGAGTCGATGCTCGTCGGCGGAGGCACGCTGGGCGCCGAAGGGCGCAGGCTCTCGAAGTGCGGCCCGGCCCCTTCGCCCTTGCGCGCCATGATGCGCTCCAGCACCTCGTACCCTTCGTCCACCTTCAGGAACTTCACCCCCATCCCGGGCGGCGAGTCGGGCCTCGCCTCGTGCTCCTCGCGGCGCTGCACCACGCGCCCCGCGGCCTTCAGCACCGGCGTCTCGTCCTTGAGCTGGATCTCGATCTTCAGAAGCTCGCCCAGCGCGGGCGGCTTCGGCGTCTTGATCCACATCCCGGTGCGGGAGATGTCCTTGGCGTACTGCTCGATGAAATCCTCGAGCGTCGCGCTCTTGTATTTCACCTTGAGGGCCTTCGCCTTGACCTTCTGTTCCTTGCGGGGTTCGTCGGACATCGAGTGTGCGTCTCCAGGCCAGTCGTGGGCTCTCGGATGATCAGCGACCGTGAGAGAGCGCCCCAAAAAGCAGCGCCCGCTGGTCTCCGTCCCAATCTACCGTTGACCGCCCGCCTACGCGAAGCCTTGGAAGAAGTTCACTCCCACAATTCTCACACCGTGCGACGCCCCTCCATCGCCCGGCCGAGGGTGATCGGGTCGGTGAACTCCAGGTCTCCCCCGTGCGGAACGCCGCTGGCGATGCGCGTCACCGCCACGCCCGCGGCGTGGAAGCACTCGGCCAGGTAGAGCGCCGTCGCCTCTCCCTCGACCGTCGGCGGCGTCGCCAGGATCACCTCCCGCACGCCCTCCCTGGCCACGCGCTCGAGCAGCGGTTCGAGCGGAAACTCCGCGGGCCCTACGCCCCCCAGCGGGTCGAGCAGCGCGTGCAGGATGTGGTACCGGCCCTGGAACACCCTCGCCCGCTCCACGGCGTCGGCGTCCATGGGTCGGGCGACCACGCAGAGGAGCTCCGAGGTGCGCCGCGGATCGTCGCAGATGGCGCAGCGCACCCGGCTGGTGTAGGCGCCGCACGACGAGCACCGCCGCACCCGCTCGGTGAGCGTCGCGATGGTCTCGCCGAGGCAGTGGGAGTACTCGGGGTCGGCCCCGAGGATGTGGTACGCGATGCGCCGGGCGGACTTCTCGCCCACCCCCGGCAGCCGCGTGAGCAGCCGCACCAGCGAATGGATCGGGTCGCCCCCGTCGCTCACGTGATGCCCGGAATCTTCGCGCCTCCGGTGACCTTGGCGATCTCCTTGTCCATCTCCTCGGAGGCCTGCTGGAGGGCCACGTTGGCCGCGGCCACCGCGGCGTCGAGGGCCAGCTCCCGGTCGCTGGCGTAGAGTTCGGGGTCGATGTCGAGGCGCACCAGCGTGCGCCCCAGGCTGGCGGTCGCCTTCACCTTGCCGTTGGCCCCGGTGGCCTCGACGGTGCGATCCTTGTTGGCCTCGCGGGTCTCCTCGACCCGGCGCTGCATCCGACTGGCCTGCTTCATGAGCTCACTGATGCCACCGCGAAACTGCATGTCCTTCACCGTTCCTCCGGGCCTTGCGCCGGAGCGGAGGTCTTTACACCACCGGCCCCTCTGCCGCACGGCCCTCGCGCTGGCCCTCGCGCTCTCCCCCGCCGCCTCCCTCGCGTGCCCGCAGTGCGCGTCGGGCCCGGCCGAGCGCGACGCCGCTCCGGCCGCGCTCGCCGCCCTCGCGCTCGCCCCCATCGTCGCCATGGCCGCGGGCGCCCTCTGGCTCGTCCGCAGCGCACACCGCCGCGCTGTTGTGGAGTAGCATCCGCGCCCTGTGAGCCCGTCGGACGACGTCGAGACCTCCGCCCCTCCCGCCCCGGCGCGCCGCGCTCCGGGCGCCGGAGCCGTGCTCTCCGAGCGCTACCGCCTCATGCAGCGCATCGCCACCGGAGGCTCGGCGGAGGTCTTCGAGGCCGAGCACACGGTGACGAAGCGCCGGGTGGCGGTGAAGGTGCTGCGCACCGACGTGCGGGGCGAGCTGGCGAGCGTAGAGCGCTTCTTCCGCGAGGCGAGCGCGTGCGCGGGCATCGACAGCGACCACATCGTCGCGGTGCTCGACTGCGATGTCGACAAGGCCACCGACGCGCCCTTCATCGTCATGGAACTCCTCCACGGAAAGGACCTCGCGCGCTTCGTCGCCGACACGCTCGCGCAGGGCACCCCCGTCCCGCCCTCCCTCGCGATGAACCTCCTCAAGCAGGTCGCCTCGGCGCTCGACAAGGTCCACGCGAGGGGCATCGTGCACCGCGACCTCAAGCCCGCGAACCTCTTCCTCACCTTCCCCAGCGACGGCCCGGCGAGGGTGAAGGTGCTCGACTTCGGCATCGCCCGCATCGTCGCCGACGGCTCCGCCTCCGGCGGAGGGCGCATCGGCACGCCGCTCTACATGTCCGCCGAGCAGCTCTCCGGCCGCGCGGAGGTCACCCCCGCCGCGGACATCTGGTCCTTCTCGCTCATCGCCTACGAGCTCCTGGTGGGCCACCCCTACTGGGAGGGCAACACCGCCACGTCGCTCTTCGCGCGCATCCCCGACGCCACCGCCCGACCCCGCCCGACCGAGCTCGCCGCGCGCCACGGGGTGCACCTCCCCCGCGCCTTCGACCCCTGGCTCCTGCGCTGCATCGACCCCGATCCCGCTCGCCGCCCCAACACCGTGGGCGAGGCCCTCGGCGACCTGCTCCGGCTCTATGACCCGAAGGCCACGCAGCCCCCGACGCGCGCCGCGGCGCCGCCCGCGCGCCTCGCCCCGCGCGCCTCGCCGCGACCCCCGCCGCCCTCGTCTCCCTCCCGACCGAGGGTCGAGCTCCCGATGCCCTCGTCCGCCCTGGCGCCTGCGCCCGCTCCGGTGTCTGCGCCCGTCGAAGACCCCACGCCCGTCGAGGCCGCCGCGCCCGCCGCCGCGCCTCGCAACCCCACCCTGGAGCTCGACGACGAGGAGATCGAGGACCTCACCGAGACCTCCGACCTCCCCCGCGGCATCGAGGCTCCCCCGGTCGACCTGCTCGCCGACGCCCCGCCGGGGCCGACGCCCTCCGAGGCCCGCACCCGGCAGATGGCCCCGATCGCCCGCGACGACGACGAAGACCGTCGCCTCACCAGGCCGATGGCCCCCGTCGTGGCCGACCTCTTCGGCCCCGCCCTGCCCAGCGAGGCCCCGCCCGACGAGCGCGTGACCGCCGAGCTCCCGGCGGCGCACCGTCCGTCCTCCGCCACGCCCAGGGAGCGCTTCCTCTCGCCCGACCCCTCGCCGGAGAGCGAGGCCGCCGACGCCGTCGACACCCTCGGGGCCAACGTCGCCGCCGCGATGGAGTCGCCCGACGCCCCGCTGCCCGCGAGGCGCATCCCCCGCTCCGTCGAGCTCGCCTCCACGGCCCTGCTCCCGGTGCAGCCCCCCGTCGCCCCGGCCCAGGGCGTGAAGCCGACGATGCTGATCGCCGCCGCCGCGGTGACCGTCGGGCTCGCCGCCGCCGCGGGCTGGATCCTCTTCCGCGACCGACCGACGAGCTCGCACCATGGCCCCCGCGACGGCGTGTGGCGCAGCCCCAGCGCCTTCGAGAGCGCCTCCCTCGCGGCCACCACCTCCACATGGACGTCCGCCCTGCGCGCGCTCCACGCGGGCTCTGCACGGCTCTCCGGCGCCGACACCGCGCGCGTCCTGCACGCGCTCCTCGAGGCCCACCGGGCGGGCGTCGCGCTGCCCCCCGAGCGCCAGGTCGAGCTGCTCATCGCCCTCGACCGCCTCCGCACGCCGCGCGGCTGGGCCGCGGCCGACACCGCCGCCCCGGACGCCGAGTCCACCGCGTGGGCCGCGCTCGCCTACGCCTCGATGGCGGAGATCACCCAGGCCGACACCGCGCGCGTCCGGGTGGAGGTCGCCCGCGACGCCCTGCTCGCGCTGCAGCAGCCCGACGGGTCCTTCGACGACGTCGGCGACCCGGTGGCCTCGCCGCTGCGATCGACCGCCCTCGCCGTCACCGCCCTCCTCGCCTCGGAGTCCGCGCAGCGCTCCGCCAGCCCGGAAGCCGTCACCGCCCGCCGCCGCGCGGTCCACGTCCTGCGAGAGGCCCTCCAGCGCGCCGACCACCCGGTGTGGTCCGCGCCCCCTGCGCTCGACCTCGCGGTCGCCGCGCTCTGGTCCGCCCGCGCGCAGGCCCACGACGCCGACCCCTCCGACGCCACGATCGCAGGGCGCTACGTCGACCACCTGGGCGAGCGCTGCCCCGACCAGCGCTGCGTCGCGCTGCCCCCGATCGCCGACGCCCCGTGGATCCCCGGCTCGCTGGTCACCGCCGCCCGTCTGCTGCGCGACCCCTCCTCGCTGCCGTCGTCCTCGCAGCGCTCGCTCTCGGCCTTCATGCGCGCGGGCATCGCGGCGCTCGACCGCGATCGGGCGCACGTCGGCGACCTCCGCTGGCAGGCCGCGTCGCTCGTCGCGGCGAGCGCCGTGCAGCGCTGATGGCGTAGGCCCTCGGCCGCTGGGGCGAACCCTGTCGGCCGAGCGATGGGAGAGGGAGTGAGGGGGAGGGAAGGAAGGGCCCCCCCGCGGCGCGCCTCAGACGAGGGCGCCGGCGGAGGGGGGAGCGATCAGGGGCGGGTGACGTTGACCGAGTAGCTGCCCGACGCGGTGCCGGCCGTGCAGCCGTCGACGTAGAGCGTGTGCAGGCCGGCGCCCGCGGGGATGGTGGAGTTGATCGACGAGCGCAGGCCGCAGGCGAAGATGCCCGAGCCGCCGACGTCGTCGTTGCAGGTCGCGACCGCCGCGCGACCGGCGCTGCGCTGGTCGAGCTCGGTGTCCCAGCTCGCGCGGAAGCAGGTGCTCGCCGCGAAGGAGCCGCCCGCGAAGGCGCCGCAGGTGTACCAGTAGTAGGTGTTCTCCGGCCCGCCCGAGCAGCAGGTGCTGGTGATGCGACCGGTGCCCGAGGTGGAGCCCGCGAGCACCTGGCCGGAGCCCGCGTTGAGCGCGGTCAGCGCGCCGTTGCCCACCGGGAGGTGGTGGAAGCGGACGCTCGCCGCGCCGGAGGAGCAGCCCGAGAGCACCAGGTAGTAGGTGCCCGCGTCGAGGCGGACCATCACCTGCGACTGCAGCGTGGTGGAGCAGCCCGAGAGGCCGCCGTCGTCGTTGCACGCGAGGCCGTTGGTCAGGCCCGACGCGGTGATCGTGGTGCCGCCGCTGTTCTGGAAGAACAGGCTGGTGTCCCAGGCCGCGCCGATGGTGTCGGCGTAGACGACCTCAGGGGCGGTGAGCGTGAAGCGGTAGAACACGTCGTTGCCGCGGCTGCAGCCGCACGACGACGAGGCGCCCTCGTTGCGGGCGTTGGTGGTGTTCGCCGAGAGGATCGACGCCGGGCGGCTGGTGTCGATGACCGTGGCGGCCGTGCGGGTGTCGTTGGAGGGAGGGGTCACGCAGGCGCCGGCGCGGCAGAAGGTGCCGGTGCCGCACTGGCGGTTGCAGCCGCCGCAGTGGTTGTTGTCCGTCAGCGGGTCGATGCAGGTGCCGCAGTAGGTGCGGCCCGTGGCGCAGGTGCCCACGCCCACGCGGATCTGGTACGCGCCGGCCGAGCAGCCGTCCGCGATGACCGTGTGGAGCCCGGCGCCCGCGGGGAGCGTCGAGGTGAGGGTCGCGCGGGCGCCGCAGACGAAGCCCGTGTCGTCGTTGCAGACGTTGGGGCCGGCGGTGCGGCCGGGGCTGCGCTGCTCGAGCTCGTTGTCGATGGTGGTCGTGGTGCCGCAGGAGGTGGCGTAGAAGGTCGCCGCGGTCGCGCTGGGGCAGGTCACCCACCAGTACGAGTTGTCGGGGCCGCCGGTGCAGGTGCAGCTGGTGCTGGTGCTGGTGCCGGTGCCCGAGGTGGTGCCCGAGAGGGTCTGGACGGTGCTGGTCGGGTTGAGCTGCACCGACGGGCCGTTGCCGGCGGCGGTGTGCTGGAAGTGGATCATCGCGGGGCCCGAGGCGCAGCCCGAGAGGACGAGGTAGTAGGTGCCCGGGGCGAGGCGGGCGAGGATCTGGCTGGTGCGGCCGACGGAGCCGCCGCCGCAGAAGCCGAGGTCGTCATCGCAGGTGCGGCCGTTGGTCGTGCCCGCGTTGGTGATGTTCGCCCCGGTGGAGTTCTGAAGGAACAGCGAGGTGTCCCAGGCGGTGCCGATGGTGTCGGCGTAGATGAGCTCCGGCGCGGTGAGCGTGAAGCGGAAGTACACGTCCTGGCCGGAGGTGCAGCTGCACGTCGGGAAGGTGGTGTCGTTGGCCGCGTTGGTGGTGTCCGCGGCGAGGGTCTGGTTCGGCATGGCGAGGTTGATCACCGTCGCGCCGGTGCGCTGGTCGTTGGCCGGGGCGCTGCCGCTACGGCAGCCGCCGCCCACGCAGACCTGCCCCGTGGTGCAGGCGTTTCCGCAGCGGCCGCAGTTGGCGCGGTCGCTCTGGAAGTTGGCGCAGCGCGCGGAGGCGCCGGTGCCGCAGAGGGTCTGGCCGCTCGGGCAGGCGCAGGCGCCCGCGGCGCAGGTCTGGCCGCTGGCGCAGGCGTTGTCGCAGCGCCCGCAGTTGCTGCTGCTGGTCTGGGTGCTCACGCAGGTGGTGCCGCAGAGGGTCTGGCCGCTCGGGCAGGCGCAGGCGCCCGCGGAGCAGGTCTGGCCGGCGCGGCAGGCGGTGCCGCAGGCGCCGCAGTTGGCGCTGCTGGTCTGGGTGTTCACGCAGGCGGCGCCGCAGAGGGTCTGGCCGCTCGGGCAGGTGATGCCGCAGACGCCCGCGGTGCAGCTCTGGCCGCTCGGGCAGGCGGTGCCGCAGGCGCCGCAGTTGGTGTTGCTGGTCTGGGTGTTGACGCACGCCGCGCCGCACAGGGTCTGCCCCGTCGCGCAGGTGCAGACGCCCGCCGCGCAGCTCTGCCCGCTCGGGCAGGAGCGGGCGCAGGCGCCGCAGTTGGTGCCGCTGGTCTGGAGGTCGACGCAGGTGGAGCCGCAGCGGGTCTGGCCCGCGGGGCACGCCATGACGTCCATGACGCAGGCGCCGGCGCGGCACACGAGGCCCGACGCGCAGGCCATGCCGCAGGCGCCGCAGTTGGTGTTGTCCGTCTGCGTGTCGACGCAGGTGCCGCTGCAGCGGGTCTGGCCCGCCGGGCAGGTGGTGCCGTCGATGCAGGCGCCCGCGGTGCAGGTCTGGCCCGCGGTGCACGAGCGGCCGCACATCCCGCAGTTGGCGGCGTCGGTGTTGGTGTTGATGCAGGTGCCCGAGCAGTCGGTCTGGCCCGACGGGCACATCCGAGCGGCGCAGACGCCCGCGGTGCAGGCCTGGCCCGTGGGGCACGCGGTGCCGCAGGTGCCGCAGTTGCTGTTGTCGGTCTGCGCGTCGACGCACACGCCGGCGCAGGCGGTCTGCCCGCTCGGGCACATGGTGACCGCGCGGCAGGTGCCGGCCATGCAGGCCGAGCCGGCGCCGCAGGCCATGCCGCAGGCGCCGCAGTTGGTGGCGTCGGTCTGGGTGTCGACGCAGGCGCCGCCGCAGCTCGTCTGGCCGGTCGGGCAGGTCATCGGGGTGGTGCAGGTGCCGGCCACGCAGGTCTGATCGGCGCCGCAGGCGTTGCCGCAGGAGCCGCAGTTGGCGGTGCTGGTGGTGGTGTCGACGCAGGCGCCGGAGCACTCGCTCTGGCCCGCGGCGCACATGCCGGCGTCAGCGGGGGGAGTGCCGGTGTCCTCGACGGGGTTGCCGGTGTCCTCGACGGGGTTGCCGGTGTCCTTGACGGGGTTGCCGGTGTCCGTCGGGGGGGTGCCGGTGTCCGTGTCGACGATGCCCGAGTCGTCGTCGGTCACCACCGCAGGGGGGTCTTCGGTACAGCCTGCGCCAAGGGCCAGCGCGCACGCTGCCAGCCACCAGTTTCTCTTTCGAACCATAGGACAGTGATCTCCTCGCGTCGTCCCGCGCGTGACGATCACCGCGGGAGCAAAGTCGGACGCCCTCTTCGGAGGAGCGCAGGAAACCCTGCGATCCCGAGGAAAGGGCGCCACTCGGGCGCACACATCCCATGATTCGGCGATGGACGGAAGAACCCCACGGGGGGGATGTCACTGACGGGCGGAGGGGGGATGGAGGCGGGGGGCGGAGGCTCGAGGGAGCCGTCGACTCAGCCGAGGGCCTTGGTGAGCTCGCCGTTGATGCGCTCCTCGATCTTGCCCTTGAGCGCGCGCTGGATGAACGACAGCTCGATCTGCACGTGCACCGTGGTGTCGGAGATGGCGAAGGTGCCGGTCGCGGGCTTGGTGATCTTGAACACGTCGCCGTCCCAGGCGCCCTGCAGCCCGATGCTGCCGCCGATGCGCTCCAGCACCTGGTTGACCTTCTCCTTGACCGCCGTCTTGCCGAGGGTGTGATTGCGGGTGATGTCGATCGCTGCCATGGGGGGTTTACTCCTGAGGGTGACGGGTCGCCTCTCTCGTCGAGGGAGGATGAGGGTCGACCGCGGCGGACGGTCGCATCGGGGCGTCGGGGGCGTCAACCCGATCGCGCGGGGTCGAGCGCGGTCACCAGGGCGTCGATGTCCTCCTCGGTGGTCGAGGGGTTGGCCACGCAGGCCCTGAGCGCGGGCCAGCGCCCGGCCACCCGGGTGTCCGACACCCAGCCGGCGCCCTCGCGGCGCAGCCTCGCGGCCTCCTTCGCGGCCACCACCTTCCCCCGCCGCATCGCCTCGCTGGCGAAGCACACCACCGGCAGCGGACCTTCTCCGTAGAGGGTCCACCCCCTCGCTCTCAGCGCCGAGCGCAGCCGCTCTCCCAGGGCCGCGCATCGCTCCACCCGCGTCGCGAGCCCGTCCCAGCCCTCCGCCGCCAGCAGCCCGAAGACCTTCAGTCCGCTCGCCCTGCGCGACCACTGGATCGTCGTCGCATAGGGGTGATCCCCCCCGGGCAGGTAGGGGGCGTCGACGGTGAACACGGCCTTCGCCAGCGCCGCGTGGGGAGAGAAGAACATCCCCGCTCCCTGCGCCACGCCCAGCCACTTGTGCGCGTCCCAGGTGAGCGAGTCGGCGCGCTCCACGCCTTCGAGGCAACGCTTCAGCGAGGGCGAGAGCAGCGCCCCGGCGCCCCACGCTCCGTCGACGTGCAGCCACAGCCCCTCGGCGGCCGCGAGCTCGGCCAGCGGCCCAAGCGGGTCGATGGCCCCGGTGCTGGTGCTCCCCGCGGTGGCCACGATCATCATCGGGCGCCGCCCCTGCGAGCGGTCGTCGGCGATGGCCCGCCGAAGGGCGCGGAGGTCCATCCGGAAGGAGCGGTCGCAGGCGACCTCGCGGCACCCGCTGCGCCCGAGGCCGGCGATCTGCACCGCGCGCAGCACCGAGCCGTGGGCCTCCGCCGAGCGGTACACCACGGGCCTCTCGGGGAGCGACGCGACGCCCTCCTCGACGCTCTCCGGGAAGGCCCGCGCGAGGGCGAAGAGCACCGCCGTGAGGTTGGCCTCGGCGCCCCCGGTGGTGAAGGTCGCGTGGGGGTCGCGGGTCCATCCGACGAGGGCGGCGAGGGATCGCAGGACGTGGCGCTCCAGCTCGACGGCCATCGGGGCGGCGCCCCACACGGCGAGCGAGGGGTTGTGCATCGCGACCAGGGCCTCGACGGCCACGCCGCCGGGGTCGACGCGCGGCTGGAAGAGCCCGTAGTGGCGAGGGTGCGCGGCCTCGAGGGCGTAGGTGGAGAGCCAGCGGTGGAGGGCGGCGATCCAGTCGGCGTCGGCGACCGGCGCGCGGAAGTCCCACGGGGCGAGCTCGGCGCGGGCCACCGAGGGGGGAGGGATGTGAGAGAGGGGGCGCTCCCGGGCGGACTCGATCCACGCGTCGGCGCGGTCTCGGAGGGCGACCAGGAGGGAGACGAGGTCGGGGGGAGGAATCAGGCCTTGGCGGCCTTGGCAGCGCGGGTCTTGCGAGAGCTGGCGACCTTCTTCGGGCGGGCGCGGCGCTCGGCGCTCTTCAGCTGATCCCAGAGGCGGGGAAGGGGGTGGCGCTCGAGGGAGGTCTTGTAGTCGCCGTCCTTGCCATGGCCCTCGGCGGTGGCGATGGCGGAGATGAGCTCCGCGCGCGACGCGAAGCGCTGGCCGACCTCGGTGAGCAGCGCGTGGAGGCGGACGAGCTGGCGGTTGGAGAGCCGGGCCCAGCCGTCTTCCTTGGAGAAGCGGTTGATCCAGAGGGCGTCGGTGGCGAGCGCCTTGACCTTCTCGACGAGCTCGGACTTCGAGCCGGCGAGGGTGAGGGCCTTGGCGATGGGGGCGTTGGTCGACATGGTGGCTGGTGCTTCCTTGGGTTCACGGGGGGCCGCTACTGGCCATGCCGCGTTAAGGGGCGCTGGAGCTATCACGGCCGCTCTCCACGGCGCAAGTCCCCCGGTCGCGCGTGGGGGAGGCGCTTGAAACCTGTAGCGCCGGGGGTGTTCTATACGGAGATGCTGCGCTGGGGAGTGGGGCTGGTGGTCTTCGACATGGCGGGCACCACCGTGCAGGACGACGGGATGGTGCTGGAGTGCTTCGTCGCGGCCGCGGAGTACGTGGGGCTCCGGGTGTCGCGAGAGGAGCTCAACGACCGCATGGGACTCTCGAAGATCGCGGTCTTCGACGAGCTCTCCCGGCGCCAGGTGGGCCTGGGCCGGGACGAGGAGGCGAAGGCCCTGCGAGACCGCGGCTACGAGGCCTTCTGCCAGGTGCTGGAGGGGGCCTACGCCCGAGCCGGGGTGGCGCCCATCCAGGGGGCCGAGGCGACCTTCGCGTGGCTTCACGCGCACGGCGCCAGGGTGGCGCTCAACACGGGCTTCTACCGCAGGGTCACGGACATCATCGTCCGGGGGCTGCGCTGGGAGGACAAGGTCGACGCCGTGGTCTGCGTCGACGACGTGCGGCAGGGGAGGCCTGCGCCGTACATGATCCACGAGGCGATGCAGCGCTGCGGGGTGCACGGGGTCGACGAGGTGGTGGTGGTGGGCGACACCCCATCGGACATGCACGCCGGGCGCAACGCCGGGGCCCGCGCGGTGGTGGGCGTCACCAGCGGCTCTCACACCGCATCGACGCTGCGGCGCCAGCCCTCGACGCACGTGCTGCCGAGCGTCCGAGAGCTGCCGGAGATGATCGAGCGCCTCGGTCGGCTGAAGCGCTGACGGCGCCCCAGCCCCCGGAGGTGACACCGGCCGTGCCCTCATGGCATCACGCGGACCCATGAGCCTGCTCCCCGCCCGCAACGCGTCACGCCCCGGAGACGACCCCATCTTCGCCCTCAACCGCGAGGCCATGCAGCGCAAGGCGGCGGGAGAGCGCATCGTCAACGCCACGGTGGGGGCGCTGCTGGAGGACGACGGGCGGCTCGCGGTGCTGCCCTCGGTGGTCGAGGCGCTGCGGGAGGTTGCGCCCCTGAAGGCGGCGGCGTACGCGCCCATCGCGGGGGCGCCGGAGTTCTTGAACGCGGTCATCCGAGACCTGCTGGGCGGGAGCTCCCTGGCCGACTGCGCGACCGCGGTGTCCACCCCCGGCGGCACGGGCGCGCTGCGGCACGCGGTGTCGACCTTCCTCGAGCGCGGCCAGTCGCTGCTCACCTCGTCGTTCTACTGGGGGCCCTACGCCACCATCTGCGACGAGCACGAGCGCACGGTGACGACCTTCCCGATGTTCGGAGAGCACGGGGGCTTCGACCTCGACGGCTTCCAGCGGGGGCTCGACGAGACCGCGGCGAAGCAGGGGCGGGTGCTGGTCTTCCTCAACGACCCCTGCCACAACCCGACGGGCTACTCGATGAGCGAGGCCGAGTGGACGGCCGCCTCGACGATCCTCGCGGGGGTCGCGAAGCGCGTCCCCACGACGGTGCTCGCGGACGTGGCCTACCTCGCCTACGCGAAGGACACCCGCTCCTTCCTCAAGCACCTCGAGCCTCTGGCCGAGCGGGCGGCGGTGCTCTTCGCCTGGTCGGGCAGCAAGGCCTTCACCCAGTACGGGCAGCGCATCGGGGCGCTGGTCGCGTGCACCCACGACGCCGCCGCGCGCGACGCCATGCAGCGGGCCCTGGCGTGGGCCTGCCGCGGCACCTGGAGCAACTGCAACGCCGCGGGGCAGTACGCGGTCGCGCGGTGCCTCACCGACGCCCCGCTCAAGGCGAAGGTCGACGGCGAGCGAGACCGGCTGCGCGACCTGCTCGACGCGCGCGTGGCGGCCTTCAACCGGGCGGCGGAGGGCACGTCGCTGCGGTACCCGCGCTACGACGGCGGGTTCTTCGTGACGGTGTTCTCGCCGGAGGCGAAGGCCCACGCGGAGAAGCTGAAGGCGCGAGGGGTCTTCGTGGTGCCTTCGGCGGGCGCCCTGCGGGTGGCCCTCTGCGGGGTGGCCCAGTCGGACGTGGCGACGGTGGTGGGCGCCATCGACGAGGTGCTGCGCGGGGCCTGAGCCCGGCCGCCGCCATTGCCGCTCCGGGGTGTATCATCACCCTCATCGGAACCTTTCCGCTCCCCGAAGGTCATACCCGCCGATGGCGACCATGAACACCGCGACCACCGTTGACGACATCCCGGCGCCGCCGCGCCCCGGGGAGGCCGACGCCCTCGACGAGGTGCTCGTCGGGCTCTCCGCCCCGCCGCGCGCTCGCCGTCGCATCCTCGCCGTCCTGCTCACGGCGATCCCCGTGGCGGCGCTCTTCCTCGCGTCGCAGATGATCGACGACGTCCGCTACGCCATGGCCCCGACCTCGGCGGTCTCCCTGGGCGACGGCCGCAGCGCCGACCCTGCGAGCGTCGGGCTCAACCACTACGTCACCCTCACCGCCTCGCCCTCCATGGCCGGCGCGGTCACCTACTCCCGGCTCCTCTGGCCGGGAGAGCACCTGGTGTTTCCCATCGCGGGGCGCGACGGCACGCCCATCTACGTGCAGGTCTCGCAAGACGGCGCGCAGGCGATGGCGAGGGGGGAGTTCCAGGGGAGGCTCACCCGCTTCGGCGGGGCCGGCGGGCGGTACGCGGGCGTCGGGGAGTACCTCCACCGCTCGCTGCGCGCGCCGGTCAGCGCCGACACCTGGCTGCTGGTCGACGGGGCCACGCCGACGCGCAACCTCTGGGCACCGCTCCTCGTCACCCTGCTGCTGGCCATCGCCCTCAGCGACCTCGGCCTGCTCTTCAAGCTGTTTCGCCCGAACCGGGAGTGAGCGCTGACCGCGGCCCGCGCAAGCGGTCGCGCGAACGATCCAGCCCGAGTATGGTCTCCGGCGCATTCACCGCTTCGCTGGAGGGTCATTGATGGGCGACGCCGCAGGAACATTCACCACTGACGACCTCGTCGCGCTCCTCGCCGACGCCGGGGAGGTCGACGCGGGCGTCGAGGTGCTCGAGGCGATCCGCGCCCACGACCAGGCCTCCGCCCAGACGATGCGGCTGCAGGCCAGGCTCTTCGCCGCCGAGGCCCCGGACGCCGGGCGGCGGCGCGAGGTGCTGCTCCGCCTCCGCGACGGGCGCGTCGACGGGCTCGCCCGGGAGGGCGCGCTGCTCGAGGCCTGCGTGGCGCTGCGGCTTCTCAACCGGGAGTTTCCCGAGGAGCCCATGTGGGCCGAGAAGCTGAGCCGCATCGAAGACCTGCTGCTGCCGCTGCCCAACCTCCACGGCGACGCGAGGCGCGCGGACGTCGACGCCCTCATCGCCCTCGGCCGCACCCGAGAGGCGTGGGAGCTCCTCCGGGAGATGGTCACCGACTCGCCCAACGAGCTCGAGCTCTCTCGGCGCGCCGACGCGCTGCGGGCGCTGCTCTTCGAGCCGATGCACACCCGGCCCTATCGGGAGGGCGAAGAGCAGCCCGCCCGGCTGACGGACCCCGACGAGGCCCTCGCCCAGGCCGAGCAGGACGTCGCGGGGGGCGACCTGCGCGGCGCCCTGCGTCGGCTCGACCACCTCGCTCCCTCCAGGGCCGATGCGGCGCGCTGGGTGCGCTACCGCGACGCGCTCGACGAGCTGGTCTCGGTGCTCGAAGCCGACGACGGTCTCGAGCAGGGCTCCAACGAAGAGGAGACCGCGCGCATCGGGGGCGCCGAGGTGGTCGACCTGAAGATCCGCGCGGGCGCGCTGCGAGAGGCCCGCGAGGACGCGGTGCGCCGGCTCGCGACGCACCCCGGCGCCACGGAGGAGAGCCTGCTGCTGCGGCGCATCTCGGCGCTCGACGAGCTGCTGGGCGGGCCGACCCGCTCGGCGGTGGTGGCCGCGCCGCCGCCGGTGGTGGCCGCGCCGTCGCCCGCGGTGCCCGCGGCCTCCATCGAGGTGGAGATCGTGCGCGACCCGCCGGGGGCCCACGACGACGACGACCCGACGAAGCGCCGCGTCTCGCTCCCCTCGGCGCCCGAAGGCGTGGTCGAGGTGAAGCGTCGGCGCATCGTGCGGCTCGGCGAGGGCTGAGCGGTCCTACTGCAGCGTCGGGGCGCCCAGCGCGTCGAAGAGCGCGAGGGCCATCTGCTTGCGGTCGCCGGCGCTGTCGTCGAGGCCGGGGCTCACGCAGGCCGGACACCCGTGGGCGCAGGGGCAGTCGAGCACCAGCGACCGGGCGCGGGAGAGCAGCGCGTCGCGTCGCTCGAAGGCCCGCTCGGCGAGGCCCACGCCGCCGGGCGCGGCGTCGTAGAGGAAGAGCGTCGGCGACACCACCCCGGGGTCGTCGTCGGCCGCGGGGAGCAGCTCGATGGAGGTGCCGAGGTCCTGCGGGGAGCACATGAGCGCGAGGCTGGCGATGGAGCGCAGCGCGTGGCCGAGGCCCCGCAGGCCGTCGAGCACGCGGGCGCGTCCGCTCACGTCGCCTTCGCCGTCCACGCGGGCGCACGCGGCGTCGAAGCGGTCGGCGGGGAGGGAGATCCAGCAGGCGTCGGTCTCGATGACGAAGGGGGGCAGGTCGAGGCGGTCCTGCCCGAGGTGCTCGTGGGTGTGGAAGCGCACCCGGCGGAAGCCGGTGACCTCGGTGGTGACC
This sequence comes from Myxococcaceae bacterium, assembly GCA_004297725.1. GTDB lineage: Bacteria > Myxococcota_A > Polyangia > Polyangiales > SCUS01. The sequence goes on from SCUS01000054.1 coordinate 81,409, forward strand.
TGCACCTCGCCGAGCGTCGCGGTGGGGCCGTCGGACTCCGCCACCAGGGCTTCGGTCTCCTCGGCGTGCAGCACGTCGAGCCGGGTGCGGGTGATGGCCTCGGTGAACCAGTCGTGCGGAGAAGGGATCACCACCGCGCGCCGCCCCTCCAGGTCGAGCGACTCCACCAGCCAGGGCGCTCCCTCGTGCTGGTAGATCGCGCGGGCGTGGAGCTGGAGCAGGGCGCTGCGGTGGTCGAGCTCCGCGAGGGTGCGCTGGGTGTCCTTCTCGATCACGGCCACGCGCACCTCGCTGATGGAGCGCAGCGAGACCCGCTGCGCGGGGTAGTCGGTGGCGATCCAGGTCCAGCGGCTGTTGCTCTGGTGGATGGAGCCCTCCTCGGCGAGCACCGCGAGCGCGTCGGCGGTGGCGTCCGCGGAGAGCTCGCCGTAGGACTCCTTCGCGGCGAAGGGCAGCTCGAAGGTGGCGCAGCGCAGGTGCTGCAGCAGCAGCTCGACGTTGTTGGGGTCGACCCTCGCCTCCTCGATGGGCGCCCCGAGAATCCAGCGGGGATCGCGCGCGAGGTACTGGTCCACCGGGGCGGCGGAGGTGACCAGCAGCGCGAGCGAGGACACGCCGCGGCGGCCCGCGCGGCCGAAGCGCTGCCAGAGGGCGGCGAGGGTCCCGGGGTAGCCCGCGCAGACGACCGCGTCGAGGTCGCCGAGGTCGATGCCGAGCTCCAGCGCGGAGGTGGCGATCACGCAGCGCACGTCGCCGTCGCGCAGGCCCTTCTCGATGCGACGGCGCGTCTCCGGGAGGTAGCCGCCGCGGTAGGCCTGCAGCGCCTCGTCGGGGACCCCTTCGGGGCGCAGCCGGTCGCGCAGGTAGCGGAGCATGGTCTCGACGGCGTGGCGCGATCCTCCGAAGACGAGGGTGGGCACCTGCGCTCGCACGAGGTCGGCCGCGAGGCGCACGGCGGAGCGGGTGTAGCTCGCCCGGACGCCGAGCTCGGGGTTGATGACCGGCGGGTTGTAGACGACGACGTTGCGGGGGCCGATGGGAGCGCCCGAGCGGTCGATGGTGACGACCGGGGCGCCGATCATCCGGGCGGCGTGGGCGCCCGGGTTGCCGAGCGTGGCCGAGGCGCAGAGGAAGATCGGGTCGCTGCCGTGGAAGCGCGCGATGCGACGGAGCCGACGGAGGACGTTGGCGACGTGCGAGCCGAAGACGCCGGTGAGGGCGTGGAGCTCGTCGACGATGACGAAGCGCAGCGAGGAGAAGAAGCGCGACCAGCTCGCGTGGTGAGGGAGCATCCCCCCGTGGAGCATGTCGGGGTTGGTGATGACCACGTTGGCGCGATCCCGGGCGCGGCGCCGGGCGTCGCCGTTGGTGTCGCCGTCGTAGGTGGCGACCACCGCGTCGAGGCCGGAGGCGTGGAAGAGGGCGCCGAGGCTGTGCTCCTGGTCGCGGGCGAGGGCCTTGGTGGGGAGCAGGGCGAGGGCGCGGGCGCCGGGCTCGGCGGCGAGGCGCTCGGCGAGCGGCAGGCTGAAGCAGAGGGATTTGCCCGACGCGGTGGGCGTGGCGACGACGAGGTGACGGCCCGCCCGGGCGAGGTCGAGGGCCTCGCGCTGGTGGCGGTAGAGGGAGGTGATCCCCCGGGCGCGGAGGCCGTCGCGCACGGCCTCGGGGAGGTCGGCGGGGAGCGGGACGGCGTCGGGTTCGGTGGGGTCGAGCGTGCGGTCGAGGGCGAGGTCGCGGCGGATGGCGTCGTCGTGACGCCAACGGTCGAGGACGGCGTCGACGCCGCGGGAGCGCTGCCAGGGTGCGCGGGCCATAGGAAGAGGGCCGGGAAGGTAGCGCGAACGGGGGCTACGCGGGGAGAAGAGCGGTGCCAGGCGAGCGGCGGTCGACGTGGACAGAGCGCCCGACGACACTACGCAGTCGTCGGTGGACGGCCCGAGCGACGGGGCGCTGATCCGATGGGACGGGCGTGAATGACGATGGGTGCTGGACGGCTTCTCATGGTGATGTTCGCGGCGGGGTGCTTCGGCTGCACCGACCAGGGAGGGGCCGTCGCCGCCACCGACGCCGCGACCGACGCGGCGCGCATGGACGCGAGCGACGGCACGGTCATGCTCCGGGTGCTGGCGATCAACGACCTGCACGGGCACCTGCAGACGCCGCCCGGCTCGATGGTCACGCTGCCTGACGGGAGCAGCACCGGGCTCGGCGGGGTGGCCTGGCTCGCCACCTCGCTCACGACACTGCGCGCGTCGGCGCCCCACAGCCTCTTCGTGTCGGCGGGCGACCTCATCGGGGGCAGCCCCCTGCTCTCGGGGCTCTTCCACGACGAGCCGACCATCGAGGTGATGAACGCGATGGGGCTCGACTACAACGCCGTAGGCAACCACGAGTTCGACGAGGGCCTCGCCGAGCTTCGACGGATGCAGATGGGCGGCTGCCACCCGGTCGATGGCTGCCAGGGCGCGATGCCCTTCGCCGGCGCGCGCTTCCGCTTCCTCGCCGCCAACGTGATGGAGACGCGGGCGACCACCACCATCTTTCCCCGCTACGACATCCGCGAGTACGAGGGCGTGCGCGTCGCCGTCGTGGGGATGACGCTACAGAACACCCCGAGCGTCGTGCCGGCGGCGGGCGTCACGGGCCTCTCCTTCGCCGACGAGGTCGCCACCGTCAACGCCATGGTGCCCGAGCTCCGGAGCATGCGCGTCGAGGCCATCATCGTGCTGTTGCACGAGGGCGGAAACGTCTCTGCGACGAGCTCGGCGTACACCGGCTGCGACGGTCTCTACGGGCCCATCGTCGAGATCGCGCGCACGCTCGACGACGCGGTCGACGTGATCGCCAGCGCGCACACTCACTCGGCCTACGTCTGCCGTCTGGGCCACAAGCTCGTCACCTCCGCGGGCTCCTTCGGCAGGCTCATCACCGCGATCGACCTCGGTCTCGACCGGGCGACCGGCGACGTCGTCTCCGCGAGCGCCCGCAACTGGCCGACGCTCGACAACGTGATCCCCGACCCTGCGATCGGGGCCATCGTCGCGCGCTACCAGGCGCTCGCGAGCGCGCGAGAGGCGCGGGTGATCGGGACGATCACGGAGACCCTGAGCCGCACTCTCTCCCCCGGCGGCCAGTCGACGCTCGGGTCGGTGATCGCCGACGCGCAGCTCGAGGCGACGCGCGACGCGATGGCGGTGGTGGCGTTTCAGCACAACGGCGGAGTGCGAGCCGACCTCGCCTTCGAGCGCAGCGGCGCGGAGACGGTCGACGGCCAGGTGACCTACGGCGAGGGCTACGCGGTGCACCCCTTCGGCAACCGCCTGTGGACGGCGACCTTCACCGGGAGGCAGCTCAAGGCGATCCTCGAGGCGCAATTCGAGTCCGGCCGCGGCCTGCTGCAGGTGTCGCGAGGCCTCACCTACAGCTGGGATCCCTCGATGCCCGCGGGCTCGCGCGTCGACCCTGCGACCGTGCGCGTCGACGATCGACCGCTCGACCTCGCGTCGTCGTACCGCGTGACCTTCAACGAGGCCGTCCCGTCGGGCTATCCCGCCTTCAACGCGGGCACCGACGTGCGCATCGGCCCCGTCGACCTCGACGCGCTGGAGGCGTACTTCCGCGCCCGCTCCCCCGTCGCCCCGCCGGCGTTGACCCGGATCACCCAGCGGACGCCGTGAACGGTCACCTTTCGGGGCGCTGCTGTAGTCGCCCCTGGGCGCGCAGCTCGCGACCCAGGCGAGCGATCTCGCCCTCGCCCTGGCGCAGGGCGCCCGGGGAGGTGTGCACCGAGTAGCGGCCCAGCACGAGGTCGTGCGGGTGCTTCACGGCCGATCCGACGATGAGGTCGGTGGCGACCGCGGCCTCGAAGCGGAGCGCGCCATCGCCCTCGGCGAACACGACGAGCTCGCCCTGCGCGACGGGCTCCGGGCCCACGAGGGCGCCCGTGTGAACCGCCGCGAAGGCCACCGTGTGCCCGGCCGGGGGCTGGTAGGTCCAGCGCTCGCCCGCCGCGAGCGACACGGCCAGGTAGCTCATGCCCTCCGGCGACGGCACCGGGCTGGTCACCTCGCCCAGGCGGCCGAGGATCACCCGCGCCGGCCCCACCGTCGGGACCTCCGAGGGCGCGAGGTAGCGGCTCTCCGTGGGCCCGTTCTCGAGCGCCGCGGGGAGGGCCACCCAGAGCTGGTAGCCCCGCAGCGTGCCCGCCGCGGCGGCCCCGCCGGTGTGCCAGACGCCGCCGCCGGCGCGCATCCACTCGACGCCGCCCGCGGGGATGACCCCCTGCGAGCCGTTGCTCTCCTCGTAGCTCGCCGCGCCCTCGAAGAGGTAGCTCACCGTCGCGATGCCCGAGTGCGGGTGCCAGCCCATCTGCATCGGCCCGGCGCCGCGCAGCTCGATGCGATCGAGGAACACGAAGGGCTTGAGCAGCTCGCCAAGGTCCGACGGGCTCATCAGCCGCGTGATGCCGCCGTGCCCCATGCCGCGGGTGCGCCGCACGCTGCGCCGCTCCGCTCCGTCCACCAGCCCGGAAAGTCCGCTGTCCATGTCGTTCAACTCCGCTCTGCCGGGCGATGGCCGCCCGGTCGACCGTCAGGATGGGCCTCGAAGGCATCGTACGGAAGCAGCGCGAATGAACGGCACCTGCTCACCAACGATGCATCGAGCGTAGCCGCTATACCCGCGACCCGCCCTTCGCACCACGGCTCCCCGGCACATGGGCCCTGCAACGCCAGCGGGCGTAGTACCTCCGGGGGGTGGCAAGGCCATAGGCGGCATTGGCGCCCGCGCAGCCGTTGCGGCTATGGACGAGCTGCTCGCAACATCTGCGCGACCCATGATCCCCGCGGCTTCGATGACGCAATCTCGCGCTCCGCGCCCCACCGGCGGGACCGTCGCCCGTCTCGACACCCGCGTGACGCATCCGGCGGGGGCGAGGGCGGAGGGGGGGTGGGCGCCCAGCGATCTTCTCGATATTCGAGAGAATGGCCACAGCGCGCGTCCCCGAGAGGCCCCGCCGACACGCCCGGCCGCCGAGGGAACACATGCGCCGGAGGGGGCCAGTGTCCGCCATCACGACAGTCGGAATACTGACAAATCTCAGCTCGGGCCGTCGTAATCATGACAAGTCGATTCTGGCTACATCGGAATCGTGACAGCGGAATCGGGCCGAGTGCTGGCATCAAACTTCCATAGGAGCCCGATGCGGGTCGAGTCGTCTGGCAGCCCAAGCGTGCTGCGGAGCCTCGACACCATCAGACAAACCTTCTCCGTGATTCACGGAATGGATGCATCTCATGCTGGATCAGGCGACATCCGAGACCGCTCCGACTCCCCACTCTGGCGCTCGCATGACCGATGAACTCGCGCGCCGGTACCTCGCGCGGGTGACCGTGCACGCCCGGCGGATGGCCCGTCGGCTCCCTCCGCACATCTCCCTCAACGACCTCATCAGCGCGGGCCTCCTGGGCGCGGTCGAGGGTTATCTCCGCTACGATCCAGAGCGCGCGGAGACCCTCGATGCCTTCATCGATCATCGCATCCGGGGAGCGCTCGTCGACGAGCTCCGCCGGGCCGACCCGCTCAGCCGCGCGCAGCGCCACTTCGCCCAGCAGCTACGCCGCGTCACGCGGGCCGCCAACGACTCCCACCTCGCTTGTGACGAGTCGGTCGCGAAGGCCCTGGGGCTGAGCCTCGCGGAGTTCCGATCGCGCGTCGCCCAGATCCACGCCGCGGCGACGATACAGGGCGCGGACTGCGACGAGCGCGTCGCGGAAGAGACCGTGATGCCCGACGACGAGGTGGCCAGGAGGCAGGAGCGCAGGCGCCTCGCCACCGCGACGGAGCTCCTCCCGCCGCGAGAGCGCGAGCTGCTGCGACTGCACTACGAGGAGGGGCATAACTTCCGCGAGATCGGCGGCCGCTTCAGCGTCTCCGAGTCGCGCATCTCCCAGCTCCACACCCACGCCATCCAGAACCTCCGGACGATCCTCTCGGCCTGAGCGAGGCGCTCCCAAGCATCCCATCACGAGATGACGCTTCGGCGATGTCGAGACGGGATTGCGGAGTTCGTCGTGTCAATCGATATCAATCCACGCATGGACGGCCATGGCCCTGAGGTCATGTCGTCTCTTCGCTGGTCATCTCTCAATATCGGGAGAAAAAACGGATTGTCGCTCAACTCCTCGCCGCGAGGGTCGATAATACGGGATAACAAGCTCCCGCCGATTCATGCCCGCTTTCTTCGGTAGGCGTCTCGGGGGCATCGGCTCGGATCTCACGCGATAGAGTCACAAAGGGGCGACGACGCTCATGGAAGAGTTCACGAAGCTGGCGACCGGGACGATGGTGGCCGGGCGTTATCGGATCCTGAAGGTGCTCGGCACGGGCGGCATGGGGGCGGTCTACCAGGCCGAGGACACCCACTCCTCCATGACGGTCGCCCTCAAGACGCTTCGATCCGACCGGTACGACCGGGAAGACCTCGTGACGCGCTTCGAGCGGGAGGCCTACGCCGAGGCGCGCATCGGCCACCCGAACATCGTGGGCGTCCACGCGCTCGGTCACGACGACGCGCTACGCACGCGCTTCATCGTGGAGGAAGAGCTGCGGGGCGCGGACGTGGCGGGGTGCCTCGACGAGCTCGGGAGCCTCTCGGCGCTCTCGGCCATCGCGATCGCGCTGCCGGTGATGGATGCCCTCATCGCCGCCCACGCGGCGGGCGTCATCCATCGGGACATCAAGCCCGAGAACGTGTTCCTTCACGAGATGGACGATGGCACCGTCGTGCCCAAGGTCATCGACTTCGGCATCGCCAAGCTGACCGACGGGCTCGGTCACAGGAGGAGCACCGAGACGGGCATGGTCTTCGGCACGCCCTGGTACATGTCTCCCGAGCAGGCCGTCGGCGACAGCGCCATCGACGCGCGCACGGACGTCTGGAGCGTCGGCGCGATGCTCTACGAGATGCTCTGCGGGGCGCCTCCCTTCCGGGGCAGCAACCCCAACGCCGTGATGGCGCAGGTCATCTACGGCCGCCCGACGCCGCTGCAGCACCACTGGCCCGAGGTCCCCGCCGACCTCAAGGAGGTGATCCACAAGGCCCTCGAGCGCGACCGCGAGAAGCGCCACGCCACGATGAGGGAGTTTCGCGACGCGCTCGTCGCGCACAGCCTGTGGCGAGACGTCACCCCGGAGATCGCCCAGAGCCTGCTACCCCGGCCGAGCTCCTTCGTGGGCATCAGCGAGGTGCTCCCGCCGGAGTTCAGGGACGGCTCCGGTGAGCGCATGCGATCGCCCCTGTCGGCGCGCACCGGCGAGGAGGCCGCGTGGCCGAGCGAGGAGGCCTTCGAGCTGCTCCCGCTGGTGTCTACCGCGCCGCCGGACCTCGTCGCCCCGTCGCTCCCCGGTGACCCCGCGGCCAGTCCGGTGGAGAGCCCGCGGCCGCGGGTGGAGTTCGGCCCCCCGAAGTCCTCCGCCCGGACCCCAGGCCGGTCGCCGTGGCTCGCGTCCGCGGCGAACTTCGTCCTCGCCCTCTTCAGCGGGGCCGCCGTCGCCTTCGGCGTGATGCCCTCGATCGAGTCGCCGCTCTCCCCTCCGCATCACGGCCGCTGCTGCGATCGCTGATACGTGTTGCCGACGTCGTCGGTGGTCACCGTGGCGAGGCCGCCCTCCGCCACCACCCGCAGGTCGTCGGTGAGCACCCTCGTGCGGAAGCGCCAGCCCGCCGGGAGCTGCAGCCGCGCCCCGAGCTCGGCCAGCGAGGCCTCGGTCTGCGCCTCGCGCTGCACCGTGTACGACTGCATCACGAACACCCGGCTCATCGGGTCGATGAGCTCGTACACGCGCCCCCCGGCGGCGAAGCGCACCGTCGTGTCGCGCCGCACGGTGCGCTCGGTGTACGGCGACGAGCCCGCGGCGGCGACCGCGATGGGCAGCTCGATGCGCCCCGCCACGCGCATCGGGATGCCGCCCACGGAGCGCACCGCCGGGTCTTGCACCACCGCGCTCTCGAAGGCGTCGATGGTCCAGTAGCGAGGGCCGTTGATCACCGCCACCGCGACGCCGAGCTCGGCCCGCAGCCCCGCGACGGTGAGCCCGCGCCACGCCGCGTCGGGGCACTCGTTGAGCCCGTAGGTGTTGTAGACGTCGAGCGCCACGGTCGCGCCGGTGACCGCGCCCGCGAGCACCTCGCAGTAACGGCGGCCGCGTACGTCGCGCGTAAAATCTGCGTCCGCGGCGGCGGGCGCGTCTGTCGAGGCGGCGTCGTGCGCCCCGGCGTCGGCGACCGGCGTCGACTCCGAGCCGCAGCCGAACAACACCAGCGAGCACACGAGAGGCATCAGGGACTTCATGGACGGCGATGTTTGTATTCATGCAAACACACGTCAAGTCGTCATTGCGTGCGGGGTGTGGATTGTGGTGAAGGTAATGGTTCATGGGTGTAAGTCGCTCGGTTGGCGTTGGGTTTTGCGCAACGGTTCATCGGTGGCGCAAATCGCTTGTTTGACGCTACGGGTTCGCGCGTAACAGGTCATGGGTGCAAGTCGCCTGTTTGATGCTGAGGGTTCGCGCGTCAGTCCTTTCAAGGCCTCATGGGACACCTTGACCACTCATGCCTGGGGTCAGGCGCTGCACGCCGATGAAGAGGCCGCACGCCGTACCCCAGGCATGAGTGGTCAAGGTGTCCCATGAGGCCTTGAACGGGCTGACGCGCGAACCCGTGGCGTCCAACGAGCGACTTGCGCCACCGCTGAACTCTCCCCTCCAACGAGCGGCCTGCACCACCACTGAGCCCTTACTCGCGAGGCGCCCTGCGAAGGCGGGCTGAGCGGGCGGACAAGGTGACACCGTCGCGCGCGGCGCCGTATGGTCGCGCCGATGTTGCGGCGGTCAGCGATGGGCTCGGTGGTCAGAGGTCTGGGCGGGGTTCGTCCCGCGGTGGGCGGGGCGTTGCTCGCGGGCGCGCTCGGCCTCGGCTGCGATGCGCCGCCGGCGGTGCCCACGCCCGCGGAGATCTTCGATCCCCGACCGGGGCACAACTTCGCGGCGCCCACGGGCGAGGTGAGCATCCGGGCGATCACCGACCGCACGGTGTGCTTCACCACCGACGGCACGATGCCCGACCTTCGCGACGGGGCCTGCGTCGGCGCGACCACGGCGCGGCTCTCCGCGGAGCATCGCATCCGCCTCGACTGCGCCGGCGACACGTCGGCCACCTCCATCCGGGGCATCAAGCTCGCGTTCGACTGGCCCTCGACCGACGGGAGCCTGGTGCAGATCGTGGCGGGCAACTTCACGCTCGACTGCACGCCGCCGGCGCTCGACAGCGACGGCGACGGCGTGCCGAACGGCATGGACAACTGCCCCATGGCCGCCAACCGCGACCAGGCCGACGCGGACATGAACATGATCGGCGACGCGTGCGAGGCGATGGGCGCGCCGGACGCCGACCGCGACGGCCGACCCGACGCCGCGGACAACTGCCCGAGCGTGTGGAACGTCAACCAGGGCGACGACGACCGCGACGGCGCCGGCAACGTGTGCGACCCGACGCCGCGCGGCCCCGATGTGCTGCCGTGGACCAACGGCACCCTCGCGCGGGCCTTCGTCGCGTGGAAGGACGAGCTCCAGTGCAGCCTGAACGGCTGCAGCAACCCGAGCGGCGCCGGCCGATGGAGGGGTGGCTGCGAGCACGGCGGAACCATCGAGTGGGACGTCTCGCTCAGCGGGTTTCGCGTGGTCAGCCGGTTCACCTACCAGGGCTGCGACAACACGGTCACCATCCCGGTGCACGACTACGCGCGAGACCCGCGCGGCACCGACCCGGCGGCGACGCGGATGTTGCCGGTGCGCCTCACGGGCAACGGGACCTTCTCTCAGGACATCGACTTCGGCGGCAACGGCACCGAGAGCGGGACGGTCATGGTCACCGGCGCGTTCACCGGGACCGTGGTCTCGCACATCCAGATCCGCGACTCGGCGCGCGCGCCGGGCGGGTACTTCTCCGTCGCCTGCTCGGAGGACCCCATCGACCAGGAGATGTGCGCCCCGAGAAACCTCCTGGTGAACTACCTGTACTCCGACTGGCGCTGCGAGCCCGGTGGATGTCCGATGACCCCCGCGGCCCTCGTCGACAGCGACGGCGACGGCGTCTTCGACGACTACGACAACTGCCCGAGGTCGGCCAACCCGACGCAGGCCAACGCCGACTTCGACCGCGAGGGCGACGCGTGCGACGCGTCCACCAGCATGACGGACTCCGATCGCGACGGCGTGCCCGACGAGGGCGACAACTGCCCGATGGTCGCGAACCCCATGCAGCAGGACGCGGACATGGACGGCCAGGGCGACGCCTGCGACGCGCCTCCCACGAGCGCGGAGACGTTCTCGCTGCTCCAGGTGAAGCTCGGTCGGTGCCTCTACGATGACGGGAGCGACGTGCGATCGACGACGCGCTGCGACCGCGCGCAGCGCAACCAGCAGTGGGAGCTCATCGACGTGGGCCGCAGCCGCCGGGTGTTTCGCAACCTGGCCTCGATGCGCTGCCTCGCCGCGTCGAGCTGGGTCGGCAGCATCGACATGGCCGCCTGCGACCAGGGCAGCGCCAGCCAGCAGTGGACCCTGGAGCGCTACGACCAGGGCGGCTTCGACATGCGGTACCCGCTGCGGCTGCACAGCGCGGCGTTCAACTTCTGCCTCTACACCGACGGCACCAACAACGTGTACGCCTCGCAGGGCAACTGCGGGCTGCTCGGCACCGAGAGCGGCCGCAAGGTCGGCATCTACCCGGGCGGCGACTTCTCGATGGCGCCGCTGCAGCCGTAGAGCGCCTCGACGGAACCTTCCCGGCCGCCGCGGTGTCGGTCAGGCAACGCCGTGCTGCACCCCCGCTCGCTCTCCCTCGTCGCGCTCGCTGCCCTGATCCTCCCGCGCCCGGCGAGGGCGCAGTGCACGCTCGTCGGGGACGCCGTCGTGGGCGCGGTGAGGGTGCCCGGCGCCGAGGGTCCCTTCACGCTGCGGGAGCGGGCGCGCGTGGTGCTGCGTGGCGCCGAGGCGCGCGTCGAGGGCGTCGCTCCCATCGCCTTCGAGGGCACCGCGCCCGCGGGGGCCGTGACCCTGTTTCTGCGAGCGCCGCAGCGCATCGGCGGCGTCGTCGGAATCGGCGCGGGCCTCCCCTTCGTCGCCTCGCGCGCCGACGGACCGTGGGTGATCGGTACCGTCCGCAGCCCCGCCGGGCTCACCGTGGGAGGGGTGTCGGTTCCGTGTGCGGCGCTCACCCTCGAGGCGCCTGCGGCCGCGCCGGAGGCGGCGCCCGTTCCAGAGCACCGGGCCAACCCCCGATGGATCCCGCACACGACGGCGCGCGAGGTCTTTCGCTGCACGGAGCGCGGAGGGGCCCGAGGGTGCGCCACGGTGAACCTCGGGCGGTGTCAGCCCATCGGGGACGGCTCGGTGTGCGGGTATCACCCGTCGGGCGGGGCGCTGACGGTCTTCGCGGCGCCCTCCGATCGGCCCGGCGTGCGGAGGGTGCGGGTGCGGGCGACGCGCGACATCGTGTTCGCCGACGAAGACCGCCGGGGGCCGTGGCTCCTGCTGCGCTCGCGCTCGTATTCGGGGGAGGTGCTCGTGGTGCGAGGCTGGGTGCGCGCCTCGGAGGTGCGGTGGCGCCAGGAGACCCCGCCCCATCTCCTGTCGAGCCCCGGAGGCGTCACGACGGCGGGCTGGGGCGTCGCCGGGGACGTGCGACGGGGGTACGGGGAGATCACCCCGGGGAGCGCGGTGATGTCGCGCGACGGGACGCGCTGGGGCGCGACCGCGGGCCCGTGGTGCGCGCAGGTGTTTCAGTGGGAGGGGCAGGCGACGCTGGCGGTGCCGATCCCCGGGGCGGCGCCGGCGATGGCCAGGGTGCGCCCGGAGGACGTGCGGTGGGTGGATCGCTGCGAGGCCGTCGAGGCGTCGCGATAGCCTAGAAGGCGGCGTCGTCGGCGTTGCCGGTGTTGCGGGCGCGCTTCAGCTCGAGCGTCCAGGTGCCGGTGGTGGCGTTGAACTGCGCGAGCGCTCGCACGTCGGCGCGCGAGCCCGACGGCAGCCGCGAGTACACCCCGGGGAACGAGTCTCCCGCGGCCCAGGTGAGCGCCGGGTTGAAGGGCGTCGCGTCCCAGATCCAGAGCGGTCCGTTGACGACCCCGCGGCCTGCGGCGGAGACCGCGGGCATGGAGCCTGGCAGGGTGGCCGTGCCGGGTTCGACGTAGGCCGAGATGCCGACGTCGTCGAGGCGGCCGTTGTTGGGGCTGGCGTTGAGGGTGCCGTCGTCGATCCACTGGTCGTCGGCGGTCTGCGAGGGCGCGGTGCGGGCGGCCTTCCAGTGCCAGACGTCCCAGGTGGCACCCATCGGCGCGGCCATCCCCGCCCGGACCGTACCGGCCTCCGCATGGCAGCCCGACACGCAGCCGCCCGTCGCGAAGCCCGGGTCGTTGATCGGGAACATCAGGTACGCCCGGTCCTCGTCGCCGCTGCGCGACCAGGTGGTGCCGTTGTACGCGTACTGGCGGCGCGCGGTGCTCGCGCCCACGGTCTGCGATCCCTCGGTGGTCTCCGTCCAGCGGGCGAAGAAGTAGATGTACTGGCTGTCATAGACAGACCGCAGCGTCGCCGTCGCGATGCCCGGGGTGCCCGTTCCGATGAGCAGCGGGACCGCGCTCTCGAAGTTGCCCCACGCGGCGACGCCGTCGTCGCGGCCGTCGATCTGCGGCGGTCGCGCGACCCGGGTCGACACGATGCGAGAGGACGACGCGGTGGTGCCGTCGAAGTCGAGCGTCAGGACGTTGGCCCCGCGGTGCGAGGCGCCTCCGTTGTTGTTGGAGAGGGCGAAGGCGAAGCTCGTGTCGGTGGGGGGAGCGATCGCCGGTGCGCCGGCCGGACCCGTCGCGCCCGCCGCGCCCGCTGGACCCGCCGCGCCCGCAGCCCCCGCCGCGCCCGCCGGACCCGTCGCGCCCGCAGGCCCCGTCTCTCCCGCACAGCCCATCAGCAGTGCCGCGGTGACCAGAGCCGAAAGTTGAACTGTTGATCGCATCGTCAATCTCCGGTGTCCTGCCGAGATGGGGAACAACGCACAGACGCGCCCTCCGACGGACTCAAGGGAGAGGTCTTCGGAGCGATCTGCTGGACGCCCCTTTGGCGTCGGCGAAACCGCGAGCGAGCAAGGTGCGGACCGTCGTGGGGATTGGAGCCCACATCCAAGTTTGGAACTCTCCCGCGGCTGCGCTGGCGCGCTGATCGCGATGTCCGATGCGCGCGATCGGCTCGCCCGCGGCGCAACCGGCGCACCCCGGGCGCAGGTGCTGCGCGTTGGCGCTACGGCGTGACCCGGAAGTCCACGGCGTCGACGACCCGGTACTGGTCGTTGAGGAGGTAGTACGCCGTGTATTCGCCCACGGGCAGCGGCCACGGACCGCGGCCCAGGGCGGCGCGGTCGAGGGTGACGGTCCCGCTCCTGGGAGCGACCGTGCCGACGTGGGCGTTGTTGAGGTACTTCCAGAGCGTCGAGCCCGGGATCGGCAGCGTCGGGGTGCCCGCGGTGAAGGGGTACACGGCGATCCAGTCGATGGGGTTGTTGCCGGGGCAGCCAGCGAAGCTCGCGCGGATGGCCTCGCCCTGGCGGTAGGCGCTGCGGTCGAGGGTCAGCCGACAGCCGCCGAAGCAGCCGCGACGACCGGCCTCGGGCGGCGGTGGAGGGCGGAGCAGCGTGGGGCCGCAGGTGAAGTCGAAGAGGTCGAGGAGGGCGCTGCTGTTGGCGTCGCGCGCGGTGAGCGCGGGGAGGTCGAAGAGCGCCTCGATGAAGCGGGTGACGGCGGTGTGCTCCTGCACGGCGTGGGAGACGTGGTGCGCCCGCGCCCACGGGGAGACCAGCACGAAGGGGACGCGCGGGCCGAGCGCGAAGTAGTCGGCGTCGGTGGGCCCCGGCCGGGCGATGCAGGCGCGCTCGGGCGGGGGCACGTGGTCGGCGAAGCCGCCCGCCTCGTCGTAGGTCCAGATCATGGCGAGGCCGGGCCAGAGGGGGCTGCGCACGGCGTGCTGGTAGACGTTGCGGGTCCACGCCTCGCCCTGCTGGACGTTGCCGTCGGGGTGCTCGTCGTCGATGTTCTCGACGCCGTCGACGAAGACCACCTGGGGGAGGGTTCCGGCGTCGAGGGCGGTGAGGAAGTCGCCGAGCGAGTGGGCGCCGCGGTGCGAGGACGTCCACGCGAGCGAGGCGCTGAAGTACGCGCCGTCGCTGTACGCGCCCCAGGTGATGCCGGCCGCGTCGAGGCGGTCGAAGAGGTTCGGGGTGCCGGGCCGGGGATAGCCCGACCCGGTGGAGCGCACCCCGTCGGCGGTGCCGTACAGGACGAAGTTGCGGTTGGGGAAGGTGCCGCTGCGCACCGACGCGAAGTGCCGGTCGTTGAGCGCGTAGGTCGACGCCAGCCAGTAGTAGAAGGGCAGGTCGTCCTGGCCGAACCAGGTCATCGCCTGGTGGCCGTCGCCGCCCGCCGTGCGCGCCGCCGTGGTGACGAAGCCGTCCATGGCGCCGCCGTTGACCTGGGCGTGCATGTCGTTCCACTGGTGGCCCGGGTCGTAGCCGCTGCACGTGGTCGTCGCGTGCGTGAAGGACACCGTCGCGCCGCGGGCGTCGCGGTTGGTGAAGCTCGACGGGATGCCCTCCGTCTCGGGCTGGCCGTGATCGTGGAGCTGACCGAGCATCTGGTCGAAGGAGCGGTTCTCCTTCATCACCACGATCACATGGCGAATCGGCATCGCCGCGCGGGCCCGAGCATCGAGGCCGAGGGTGTCCGCCACGCGGGCTCCCGCCGTGAAGGCGCATTCCGCGCGCTGCGCCGCGAAGGGATCGGGCGGCGGCGCAGCGACGCACCGGGCGTCGAGGGGGACGTCAGCGGGGACGTCGGCGGGTACGTCGGCGGGTACGTCGGCGGGGACATCGGGCGCATCGGGCGCATCGGGCGCATCGGGCGAGGGGACGTCGGGGAGGGCGGGGCGGTCGACGGTCGCGACGGCGGCGTCTTCGACGACGGGGGCGGGATCGCTACAGCCCGCGAGCGCGACGGCCACGAGCACGGAGAGGGGGGAGATGGGGTGGCGCACGGTTTCGGGGGGAGACGCTACCGCGCCGGAAACGCATGGGGATGGAGATCGTCGGGCGGCCGCGAGCCCGGCCTGCGCTCCGTCGGTCCGCGGCCCGCGGGGCGCTCGTTCGGGCAGGGAGCCATTTTCGTGCATGACGCGCAGGCGCATCTCCGGCAACTTCCGGCGCGTGGAGTCTGCAGTCGTCGACGAAATCGATCTGGCCCAGGAGTTCGACGACGTCGCCGAGGAGGCCGCATCGCGCAGCCTCGCGGCGGCCGTCGCGAAGGCGCATGGCGTCCGGGCCTCGGTGTCGGCGCAGCGGCTGCTGGAGATCCTGGGCAACCCCGACGTCACCCTCGGGGAGCTGAGCCGGGCGATCGAGGTCGACAGCTCGCTCGCGGCGAGGGTGCTGCGCGTGGTCAACTCGTCGGCGTACGGGCTGCGCGTGCGCGTCCGCAAGATCAGCGTCGCGGTGACCCTCCTCGGGTTGAAGCGCCTCAACGAGATCGCCACGGCCGCGGCGGTGCTCGACTGGTTCGAGCAGGACTCGCAGCGGGTGCCGGAGATCTTCCGTCACTCCTCGGCGACGGCCTCGCTCGCCCGTCACATCGCCACGCGCGCCGGCCTTCCCCCGGAGGAGATGTACACGTGCGGGCTGCTGCACGACTACGGCAAGCTGATCATGTTGCAGGCGGACGGGGAGTCCTACGCGCGCCTGCTCGGCGCCTCGGCGGGGGACGACGACGAGGTCTGCGCCAGGGAGCGCGCGGCCCATGGCTACGACCACGCCATCCTCGGCGCCCGCATGCTCGCCGAGTGGAACCTCCCGGAGCCCCTGCCGAGCGTCATCTCGCTGCACCACCAGCCCGCGCGGGCCTGGAGGGTCGGCGGCGCCGTGGGACTGATGGTGGCGGCGCTTCGCCTGGCCGACCGCCTCGCGCGCGAGTTCGATCGGGCCATGCCCATCGACGACGCCTGGGTCGACGAGATCGCGAGGGACGAGAACGTCCGCCGCCTCTCGCTGGTGCGGGGAGACTTCCACCGCTTCTGTCTCGACCTCCACCTGACCTGGCTCGAGAGCCAGCAGCCCGTCCGCCCCGTCGACGCCTCCGAGGGTCCGGAGGGAGCGTCGCTCCCGGTCGGCGCCGCCGGGCTGGTCGGCGAGCCGGTGAGACGGGCCGTGGCCCGCGACTGGTGGCGAGCGAAGAGCGTCGCCGTCGCCGTGGCGCTGGTGAGCCTCGCGCTCGGCTGCGGGGGGCTGGTCGCGCTCCTCAACGGACGCTCCCTCGACGAGTGCCTCGACGAGCTGCCCGGCTCGACGAGCCACCTGCTCGCGGCCCTCGCGCTGCTCGCCTTCGTGGTGGCGGCGCCGGCCGTGCTCTCCGCCGTCAGGCGCCGTTAGCTCTCTCCCTGCTCCTCAGCCGTCCCTGGCGACGTCCGGGCGGAGGGTGTCGGCGAGGTGCTCGAGCACGCGGATGGTCTCGGCTCGCCGGGCCCGGAGGCGCGCGTTGGTCTCCGCCTCCTGCTCGGGGCTGCACCACGCGGCGCCCTTGCGGTACTCCAGGCGCTGCGGGATGAAGGTCGCGTAGCACTGGTAGAACACGTTGTTCGACGGGTAGTACGCCGGGTCGGTGAGGTCGAAGAGCGCGAAGCCCCGGCTCTGCATGAAGGTCAGCAGCTCGGTGAGGTTGTCGCGCTCGAAGAACACCTGGATCTCGGCCACGACCACGGTGGCCTGCTCCAGGGTCTTGAGGCTGCCGCGAAGCACGTCGAGCTCGGCGCCCTGCACGTCGAGCTTGAGGATGTACGGGCCCGCGAGCCCTCGCTCGGCGACGAGGGTGTCGAGGGTGGTGAGCCGCACCTTGCGGGTCTCGGCGTAGAGCTCGGGCTGCACCCCGACGAGGTGGGTGTTGTAGAAGGTCGGGTCGACCCGGAGCGCGACCTCGCCCTCGACGCACGAGAGCGCGGTGATGGCGTGGTCGGTGCCGAAGGCGCGCTTCAGCTTCTCGTAGATGGGCGCGTTCTCCTCCATGGCGTCGACGAAGAAGTGCCGCGCCGACAGGAACAGCTTGTAGAGGTGTCGCGTGACGAAGAAGTTGCCCTCCGCGGCGCCGACGTCGAGGAGCGTGGCGCCGCTGAAGCCCTGTCGTTCAAGCAGGGTCAGGCTCGCGACGTAGGTGTTGCGCTGGATGGTGGGCGTCGTCATCGGGGCGATAGGACCGCCCCCGCACCGGCGGGGTCAAGGGCGTCGCGCTCGCTGCGGCCCCCCCCCTCTCCGGTTCATACGGATTCGTGTAACCCTCGACCGGATGATCAGCGCCGTCGGCATCCGGGTGCACTCCTGTCGTAGCTGCGCGGCCTGCGTCCCCCCGCTCGCCTCCGGCGCCGCCTCCACGGCGGCCGCTGCCAGGGCCGAGAAGGCGACCCGGGCCGACGGCGCCGCGGTCGAGCCCGGTCGGGAGAAGCGGGCCGTCACCGCCCCCACGGGGACGGCGGGAGCCCGCGCCGACGGCCAGGCGCAGAGCCCCGAGGAGCAGGCCCAGCTCGCGGCGCTCCGCAAGCGCGACGCCGACGTGCGGGCCCACGAGCGAGCGCACCAGATGGCCGCCGGGGGGCTCGCGGGCGGCGCGACGTTCACCTACCAGCGCGGCCCCGACGGGCAGCTCTACGCCATCGGCGGCGAGGTGCCGATCACCATCGCGCCGGGCCGCACCCCCGAGGAGACGCTGCAGCGCGCTCGCACCGTGCGCTCCGCGGCCCTCGCCCCGGCGGAGCCGTCGGGTCCCGACCGCGCGGTGGCCGCGGCGGCGGCCAGCATGGAGGCGCAGGCGCGGCAGGAGATCGGCGCCCGGTCGCTCTCCGCGCCCAGGGGCGACCGACGGACGGAGGCCTACGGGGCGATGTCGGGACGCGGCGAGGCGCAGCCCGGGGGCCGCTCGCTCGATCTCGTCGCCTGAGGGCGCGTCCGTAGCAGCCGGAGCACCCCGACGACCGCTCCGGGCAGCCACGCCAGCCCGGCGAGGGCCGCGCCGAGGTTCGCCCGATCGCTCCCCAGGCCGAGCTCCACCGAGACCAGCGAGGCCCCCATGGCGCCGGCGGCGACGAGGGAGAGCCACGTCAGCGCGCCCCCCGGCGGCGCCAGCGTGACGACGATCGGCCCGAGCACCATCGCGTGGATCGCAGCGATCGCCCGGTGCGTCGTCGGAGGAGCGCCCTGGACCCCGAGCGCCATCAGCCCGCCCGCGGTCGCGAACCACGCGAGCCGGATCGGCAGGGCCCCTCGCGCGCCCCACGCGGACCGAGCGAGCAGCGTTCCCAGGACGGAGAGCGAGATGCCCAGCGGCCCGAAGGGCACCGCGCCCAGGAAGCCCGCGGCCGCCAGCGAGAGCGCCGCCCAGAGCGCGGGCGGCGGCGCCGGCCAGCGTAGCGTCGCGAGCGCCGTGGGCACCATGACGAGCAGGAGCAGCACCGAGAGGAAGCTGTGCACGATGGCGTTCGCGAGGCTCGGGTCTCGCGACGTGAGCACGCCGATGGGCGGGACGAAGAGCACCGCGAGCGCGATGCCGAAGGGCGCCACCCGCAGCCATCCCCGGGTCGTGCCCCGGGCGCGGACGGCGGAGGCGAGCCACACGGCGCCGACCACCGTCGAGCCCGCGATGGAGGGCAGCGCGTAGCCGCGGAGGGCGAACGCGACGACCGCCGCGAGCCCCGCCGCGCCGTAGAGCGCCGAGAGGCGAGGGCCCGGCGCGCGCGCCCCGAGCCGGTGCCACGCGAGCCACGCGAGCGGGAAGAGCACCACGTAGTAGCCCGCGTGGGTGTGCGCGTGGCGCACGAAGGCGTAGGTGCCCGCGAGCGGCGTGACGCCCGCCAGGCCGAAGCGGAGCCAGAGGCCGATCCCCGCGGCGACGAGGAGGCCGACGAGGGCCGTGAGCCCGAGGGCGCGAGGCGGAGCCGACATGCGCCGCGAGGGTACGGAGTTCGAGGAGGGGCGGATAGGCTCTCCGGCGCGCTCCCGACGGGTTGCGCCTCCGTCGCCTCGGCGTGGACAATGCGCCACCTCTCGTGGGCGCCCTGAACAACCGTTGGATCGTCACCTCCCTCTCGCTCCTGCTCGCCGCGTGCGAGTCGAGCCCCACCGCGCCACCCCCGGCCGACGCGGCCCTCGATCGCCCCCTCGACGTCGCCGCCGAGGACCTCGGTGACGCGTTGAAGTCCTCCCCCGACGTCGAGCTCGACGACGACGTCTCCGTCCCCGCCGACCTCCCGCCGCCGCCGACCGGCTGCCACCTTCTCTCGGACGCGGGGCCCGCGCTCCCTGCCTCCGACGCGGGCCTCCCGGAGCCCGGCGCGTACCCTCCGCTGCGCGGCCCCGGCGGCCCTTCTCGCGCCTTCACCACCGAGTCCTTCACCGCGCCCTGCGCCTTCCTCGACGGCGGGCCCACGGACCGCGACCACCACAACACCGTGCTCATGTACGACGGCTACCTCGTGATGCCGTGGGCCCACGAGTCGGGCGGCGGCGGCGTCTCCGTCTGGGACTTCTCCGACGCCTGCCACCCGGTCTCCGTGTCGAGCACCACCGACGCGCGGATGCGCGAGTCGCACACCGCCGGCTTCTCCCCCATCGGCGGACGCTGGATGGTCACCGCCTCGCTCTCGGGCCTGGAGTTCTGGGACGTCTCCGACCTCCGCCGCGTGCGCATGGTGCGCGAGCTCGTGCTCCCCGGCGTCGTCTACCCGGACTCCTACCGCCGCGTGGTGATGAGCACCTTCTGGCAGGCGCCCTACGTCTACGTCGGGGCCACCGACAACGGGCTCTTCATCGTCGACGCGAGCGACCCGGGCAACCCCACGCTGGTGAGGCAGTACGCCCCCGACCCCTCCATGAGCGTCGGCGGCGTGCACGCCATCGGCAACATGCTGGTGATGATCTCCAGCGAGGGCTCGCGCACCACCCTGCTGGACATCGGAGACCCGGCGAACCCGCGGCCCATCCCGGGCGGCAGCTTCCTCATCCGAGACGCGGGCGAGGAGGCCCCCTCCCGCCGCGTCCAGCTCGGGTACTTCGGGCACGTCAACGGCAACCGGATGTTCTACGCGCGCCACGTGCTGGGCGGCGGGCTCATCAGCTACGACATCACCGACCCGAGCTCGCCCCGCTTCCTCTTCAGCTACCTGCACCCGGGGAGGGCCAACGGCGGCTACGTCTTCCTCAAGGAGGACGTCGCCTTCGTCGGGCTGAGCAACCTCGGGATGGCCCTCGACGTGTCCAACCCGCGCGTCGCGACGCCGGTCACCACCTTCCACTTCACGGGCGACCTCGACACCATCTCTCCCATCGGCAACGTGGCCGTGGTCTCCGTCGACGACGACGCCGTGCCCCACCAGGCCACCGGGGTGTTTCCGTTTCGCGCCGAGCCCGACCGCAGCGCCCCCCGGGTCAACATGGTGGTGCCCCGCGACCACGCGACAGCGCAGCCGCTCTCGACGCGCGTGGGCCTCACCTTCAACGAGTTCGTCGAGCTCGGCACGGTGTGGCGAGGCTCGCTCGTCGTCCGCGAGGTGGGCGCCCTCGCCCCCGTCGAGGGCCACTACTCGGGTCAGGAGGGCGTCGTGAACTTCTGGCCCGCGCGCCCGCTGAAGCCCGACACCCTCTACGAGGTGCTGGTCCCCGCCGGAGGGGTTCGGGACTACTCGGGCAACGCCGTGACCGCGCCCTTCCGCTCGACCTTTCGCACCGTCGCGTGCACCACCCCGTGAGCCGCGCCGCGCTCCTCCCCCTGCTCGCCGCCCTCGCGCTCGGCTGCGCCGCGCCTCCCGCCGCCGCACCCGTCGACGCCGGGCGCACCGACGTCGCCCTCGACGCGCCCACGCCGGACGCCCCCTCGGACGTCACCGCCCCGGGGCCGCTGAGCGCGCGCATCGAGGGGGCGGGCTTCGTCTACCAGGGCGAGGAGACCTGCCTCACCGTCTCCCACAACGGCGGCCCCGGGGCCCGCTTCGCATGGATCCTCGAGCCCGACGGCGTCCGCGCCAGCACCGAGCGCGCCTGCCGTCGCTGGAGCGACCTCGGCGCCTTCCGCGCCTTCGTCACCGTCGAGGCCCGCGGGATGCGCGCCGAGGTGTCCGCGCCCCTCCGCGTCGTGGCCCGGCCGACGACCCCGCGGCCGACCGCGTCGAGCACCATCGCGTACGACCCCGCGCGCCGCGAGGTCTGGGTCGTGAACCCCGACGCCGACAGCGTGACCGTGCTCTCCGACGAGCCCACGACGCGCCTCGCCGAGGTGCCCGTGTGCGACCACCCGCGCACGATCGCCGTCTCCGGTCCCACCGTCGCCGTCGCCTGCCAGGACGACGGCGCGCTCTGGCTCCTCGACGCCGCGGGCCGATCGCGCCGGGTGGCCGTCGGCCTCGGGGCGGGCGCGAGACCCTACGGCGTCGCGGCCGACCCACGCGGCGGGCGCTTCTTCGTGACGCTCCAGGACGCCGGTCGGATGGTCGTCGTCGACGCCACCACCGGCTCCATCACGGGCTCCGTCGAGGTGGGCTTCGACGCCCGGGGGATCACCGTCAACGCGGCGGGCACGGCCCTCGTCGCGCGCTGGCGAGGCGACGCCGAGGGAGCCCGCGTGGTGCAGGTCGACGCGAGCGACCCGAGCTCGCCGCGGCGGGTCGGCGTGGGCCTCCTCCAGGTGCAGGAGGACCTCGACAGCGACACCGACAACAGCGGCGTCCCGAGCTTTCTCGGGGCGCTCGCCTTCGGGCCCTCGGGGCGCGACGCCATCGTCCCGGCGCTCAAGGCCAACAACGTGACGGGGATGTTTCGCACTCGGGAGATGCTCTCTTCTCAGACCACCGCCCGCGCGGTGCTCTCCGTCGTCTCCCCCGGCGCCCCGGGCGCCTCGCCCTCCGAGGCCGCGCGCTACTCCTTCGACGACCTCGACTACGCCTCGGCGCTGGCGTTCTCCCCGCAGGGCGACCGGCTCTTCGTCGCGCTCCAGGGCGCCGAGATCGTCGTCGCGCTCGACCCCGAGGGCTTCAACATCACGGGCTCGATCCCCAGCGTAGGCGGCGCTCCCCAGGGCCTCGCGCTCAGCCCCGACGGCGCCAGGCTCTTCGTGCAGGGCTTCACCTCCCGCACGGTGCGCGTCTACGACGTGCGCGACCTCTCCCGCGCCCCGGCGCCCCTCGCCGACGTCGTCACCGTCTCCGCCGAGCCGCTGAGCGCGCAGGTGGCCCTCGGCCAGCGGATCTTCTATGCGAGCCGCGACCCTCGCATGAGCCGCACGTCCTACCTGTCGTGCGCGAGCTGCCACCTC
Source organism: Myxococcaceae bacterium (assembly GCA_004297725.1). Lineage (GTDB taxonomy): Bacteria > Myxococcota_A > Polyangia > Polyangiales > SCUS01. Next base: position 103,848 of record SCUS01000054.1, read on the forward strand.
GACGGCGAGGGCGACAACCTGGTGTGGGACTTCACCCAGCGGGGGGAGGGGCTGCGCAACACCATCCCCCTCCAGGGTCGAGGCGGCGTCGAGCACGGGCCCCTGCACTGGAGCGCCAACTTCGACGAGGTGCAGGACTTCGAGCACGACATCCGCGGGGGCCAAGGGGGCCTCGGCTTCGTGGCCGACGCGGTGTTCCACTCGGGCGGCCACGACGCCCCGCTCGGCGCCTCGAAGCTGGGGCTCTCCTCGGAGCTCGATGCCCTCGCGGCCTACGTGGCGAGCCTCCGGCGCGTGGGGCCGTCGCCCTTCCGCCGCGACGACGACGCGGCCTGGCTCGCCTCCCGCGCGCGGGGCGAGGCGCTCTTCCGCAGCGAGGAGACGCGCTGCGCCACCTGCCACGCGGGCCCCCGCTACACCGACAGCGCCTTCGCGCCAGGCACCCGGACGCCCGTGCTCCACGACGTCGGTACGCTCGGCCCGGGCAGCGGCCAGCGCCTCGGCGGGGCCCTCTCCGGGCTCGACACCCCGACGCTCCGTGACCTCTGGAGGACGGCCCCGTACCTCCACGACGGCTCCGCGGCGACGCTCCGTGACGTGCTGGTGACGCGCAACCGAGACGACCGCCACGGACGCACCTCGGGTCTCTCCACCGCCCAGCTCTCGGACCTCGAGACCTTCCTGCGCTGCGTGGAATGAGCGGCGTGGGCGCGACGAGGTCTCTCTGGCGTGCGGCGGCGTGGCCCATCGCGGGCTCGCTCTGGGCGTGGAGCCGCTTCGTGCTCGGCACCTCGCGCGTGCTCGTCGAGGGACGCCTCGACGAGCGGCCCACGATCTACGTGCACTGGCACCAGCACCTGCCGCTGGTGATGCCGCTGCTCGGCCGGCGCGGGTGCTGGCTCATGATGAGCGGCGCCCCCAACATGGCGCCCATCGCGCGGTGGGCGCAGCTCCTGGGGCTGCGGCTCGTGCGAGGGAGCTCGGGCGACGGAGGGCGCGCCGCGCTCTCGCGACTCGCGGAGGCGCTCCGCGGCGGAGGCAGCGTGGAGCTCGCGGTCGATGGTCCCGCGGGCCCACCCTTCGTGGCGAAGCCAGGGTGCGTCGACCTCGCGCTCTCCACCGGGGCGCCGATCGTCGCCCTGGGCTACCGCAGCGACCGCGCCTTCGTGACCCCCGGGCGCTGGGACGACCAGCTCATGGTGCTCCCCTTCGCGGCGGTGACGGTGTCGGCGGTGACGGTTCCGGTGCTGGAGGGCGACACCCGGGAGACGCTGCTGGCCCGCGTGCAGTCGACGCTCGAAGGTCTGCGCGTCGCCTCTCCTGATTAACTCCCCTCGGGACTCACCCCCACCCGGGTGACCCCAGCGCCGCCGGAGGCGCGCCTCGGGTCGCGGATGAGCGCGTCGAAGGCGTCACGGAGGGCCGCGAAGGTCGCGTCGCGCGACGCTATCAGCCCTCGCTCGATCCGTCCCGACCACGCGATCATCGCAAGGCCCAGGGCCGCGGCGACCACCTGGGGCATGTCTGGACTCGGGCGCCCGCCGGCCAGGGAGAGCGCCGCCACGAGCAGCAGCGCGCCGGGGATCGCTGCGTAGCGGGCGGCGCGCAGCGGGGCCGCCTGCGCCTCGAAGGCCTCGTCGTAGCGGGCGCGCACCGGGGCGAGCACCCGCTCGGGAGAGAGGTCCCCGGCGCTCCGATAGTCCGCGGAGGGGTCGCTCTGGGCGACGCCCCGGTCGCAGGCGAGGATCGCGGCGCGCGTGGCGGAGGCGAGCGGCGAGTCGCTCGCGGCGCGGGTCAGCTTCACGGCGCGGTCGGCGTTGCGCGCGTCGAGGAGCTTGCGGACCACCGCCGTGAAGGCCTCGGCGTTGAGGCTCGCCCGGAGCACCCGCAGCAGGTAGGGGGCGCCCAGCGCCGCGCCCGCCGCGACCAGGAGCCAGGGGAGCCAGGAGAGCCACGGGGTCTGCATCGCCGCGGAACCATAACGCAGCCCCACGGCGGAATGACCGCTCCCGGGTGCGCCGCGATGTTCGTGAGCGCGCGGGGTGTCCATTGGAGACATGTCCCGACCGTGTTCATTGAAGTGAGGAGTCGGGCTCAACCTTGAACGCCTGCCGATGCTCCGTGCTGCCCGATGGGGCGTGTGCACGCAGCGCACAGCGCTCATGTGGGCAATCGTGCGCCCTATTTTCAAGGCAGATCTGAATAGCCCTCCCCTCCACCCCGTGTGGCGTGTCAGCTTGGGCGTCATCACTGCCTTGAACGGACAGGCGCGATGCGCTCCCTTGGAGGAACGAAAGTATGGATAACTGGAAGATCGGTCGGGCATCGATGGCGATGCTGGTGTTGGCGATGACCGCGGGCTGCGGCTCCGAAGACCCCGCGAACACCGCGAACACCGTGAACTACTCGGGCCCCGTCTCGATCAACATCGACAAGTTCAAGGACGGCGAGGTGCGCAACAACGCCTTCGACGCCGACAAGTCCGTCTCGAGCGAGTCGGGCAACCCGTACGGGATGTTCCTCTCCCAGGCGAGGGCGACGCTGGGGCGGGCGCCTGCGGCGGTGTTGGTCGACCGCGTGACGCTCACCCTCGGCCGCGACAGCACCGGCGTGACGGCCTTCGAGCAGATTCTGGGCGGGCCGCTCGTCGTCTACCTCGCGAGCTCCAGCTCCACGGTCAACATCGGCACCGTCGCGCAGCCCACCGGCGCGGGCCCCGTCGAGGTGGTCATCACCGCCACGCGCGACACCCTCGCGCCCATCAACAACGACCTGGTCCAGGGGAGTTTCAAGGTGGGCATCCGCGTGCCCGCCGCCGCGGCGCTCCCCCGCTCCTTCGACGCGAAGGTCGCGACGGTGCTCTACTTCCGCGCCCTCGCCCTGTAAGCAATCCCCCCAAATCCAGGCGCACTGGCGACGCCCCGCCCTCAGCGGGGCGCGGCCTTGATGATGAGGTACCGCAGCGGGGCCTCGCGGGAGTCGTTGCGCAGCGCGAGCGTCTTGCCGAGCGGCAGGTAGGCCACCGCGCCGGGGAAGAGCTGCTGCGCGAGGCCGTTGACCGTGGCGGTGCCGAGGCCCTCGATGCAGACCACGATCTCGGCGTCCTGCGACTGGACGTGCGGGCCTACGCTGCCGCCCGCGTCGAGCTCGCACGCCAGCGCGGCGGTGAAGGGAGCGGTCACCTCGTCCGGGAGCAGCTCCCAGACCCGCACCGCGCCGACCCCGCCGAAGAGGGCCTCGCGGCGGTCGCCGAGCTCCAGCGGGAGGTCCATCCAGCTCGGGGCGCTCACGGGGCGACCGCGCTCTCGACGCGCCCTGGCTGCGGCGCTCGCTCCCGGCCGCCGTAGCGGGAGCGGTAGCAGGCGATGGTGTCGTCGCGCTCCTGCGCCAGGAGCTGCACGAGGTCCGGGGTCTCCTCGATCCAGGCCGCGGGCCAGGAGACCGCGTCGAGGGTGAAGCGCTGCGGGTCGCCGTCGGGCCACGGGGCGTCGTAGTCCTCCTCGCGGAGACCGAAGGTGCCGTAGTCGAAGGGGCGCTTCACCAGCGAGGCCATCTTCAGGTGCACCCGCTCCCGCTTTCCCTCGGCGGCCTGGACGAGCGCGCGGTGGTGGCAGTAGGGGGTGTTGCCGCGGCGGTTGAAGAACACGTGCGACGTCCACGAGCAGCCGCCCCGGCAGGTCGACGCGAACTCGCAGCCCTTGCAGAAGCCCCAGAGGTGGTCGGTTCCGGCGGCGGTGTCGGCGACGTCGTTGAAGCGGAGCTCGGGCGCGCGCTCGACGATGTCGCGCAGGCTCTTCTCGCGAACGTTGCCGCCGGTGTAGGGCGTCGACGGCAGCGAGGGGCAGCCCTTGATCGCGCCGTTGGCCTCGATGCCGAGCGCGTCGGTGCCCGCGGTGCAGCCGCGGAAGATGGCGCCGTCGCCGCCGCGCAGCGAGCGCTCGTAGGGGCCGAAGTAGCCGAGGTTGTTGCCCGCGGTCACGGCGATGCCGTCGCGCTGGGCCCTCGTCGCGAGCAGCGACAGCACCGGGAACACATCCACGAACTCCGCCGGCTGCAGCAGCATCGGCACCTCGTCGGCGGCGTTGCCCATCGGCACCGTGGTCTGGATCTGCCAGGCCTTCACGCCCGCCTCGCGGAGCGCCTCGTAGAGCAGCGGCAGCTCCCGCATCGAGCGTCGGTTGATCTGCGTGTTGGCCGTCACCCGCAGCCCCGCGCGCCGCATGCACGCCATCGCCTCGAAGGCCCAGCGGAAGGAGCCCTCCTTGCCGCGGATCCAGTCGTGCGTGGCCTCGAGTCCGTCGAGCGAGACCCCGACGCTGGCGATGCCCGCCTCGCGCATCCGCCCGGCCATCACGTCGGTCACTCCGAGGCCGCCCGTCTGCAGGGTGCACATCATCCCGACGCGGGTGATCTCCGCCGCGATCTCCAGCCAGTCCTTGCGGAGGTAGGCCTCGCCGCCGATGAGGGTCACCTCGACGACGCCGAGGTCCTTCATCTGGTGCACGAGGTCGAGGGCCTCCTCGGTGGAGAGCTCGTCGTCGCGCTTGTCTCCGGCCCGCGATCCGCAGTGGCGGCACGCGAGGTTGCACTTGAGGGTGATCTCCCAGACGGCGTATCGCTTGCGGGTCTCGTTGGGCTGCATGGGCAGAGTTCTCCGGGCGGTATTGGGGGGCGTGAGGCGGCGGGCTTCAGCGTGGAGGATGCGAGGGAGGGGAGAAGGCCCCCGCGAGGCGCGTTGCGGTCGCCGCGCGGGGGCACTTCAGGGCATCGATCACAGGTCGGGCGGCGCGCAGCCGTAGCAGACGGCCGGCCGCACCGAGGCGGCGCCGGCCTTGATGCCCGCGCGGATCGTGAGGCGCGAGCGGGCGCCCACGCGCTCGATCTCGTCGAGGGCCGCGTGGGCCTTCTGCTGGGAGGGGTTGGCGGGCGCGTCGTTGTTCGAATGCGGGTTGCTCATGACGTCTCTCCTGCTCTCGCGTGATTGGTGACGCTGCGGCGCTGATTCGCCGCGTCGGTCACGCAGAGAGTGATTGCAGAAGAGATGCCAGCGCTCGGAGAGGGCTCCTCAGGGAGCGTGGAGCGAGAGCGCGAGGGGGCGATCCCAGGCGATGGTCGTGAGGCCGAGGGCGTCGGCGAGGGCGAGGCCGATGCCCGCGTTTCCCTCGAGAAGACCAGGGTCATTCTCCCATCGATCGGGCGGCGGCTGGGTGCGCCACGTGCGGAAGGGACCGAACTCTCCGGGCGCCGTTCGCATCGAGAGTCCCTGCGCGAACCACGAGAGCGCGCCGTCGCGGAAGGCGCCCTCTCCGGTCATGCGATAGAGCGTGTGGTGGAGGTGGGCGATGCCCATCGCGCCGTGGCAGAGCGGCGCGTCGCGCACCGTGTCGTGCGGCGGGCGTCGCCTCGCGGCGTCGGTGGCGAGCTCCATGGCGACGCTCTCCCAGCGCTTGTTTCCTGCGGTGCGAGCGATCTGTAGCAGCGCCGCCGCGACGCCCAGGTCGCCGTAGCACCAGACGTTGCGGTCCGTGGGCCTGGGCCCCGACTCGACGGGAAAGCGCGCAGGAAAGCGCCCCTCGCCGCGCGGCGCTCGCAGCGCGAGGAAGGCCTCCATGCCCTCGTCGAGGAGCGGTCCTGCGCGCTCGACGCCCCACGCGGCGGCGCCCGCGAGCGCGTAGAGCACGCCCGCCTGGCCGTGGAGCACGCCGCAGTCGACCTGCGGAAAGCGCTCCTTCGCCCGATAGAAGGGCACCTGCGCCGCCGTGGTGAGCCAGAGGCGCCCGTCGGGAGTACGGGTCGACAGCTCCTCGAGGCGGTCGACGATGTGGGAGAGCATGGCGATGCCGGAGCCCCGAAGGGCCCGCTCCAGCGCGTAGATGGCCGTGCCCGCGAGGCCCTGCATCAGGTCGAAATCGCCCGCCCAGGGGCCCTCGGAGAGCACCTCGACCAGGGCCGCGTCGACGTCCTCGTTCGCGTCGTCGCCGCCGTGGCCGAGGAGTTCCATCACCCACGCGAGGCCGGCGACCCCGTCGTGCAGCGCGGTGTTCATCTCCGCCTCCGAAGCGCGCTCGACGCACCACTCCAGCAGCGCGCTCGCCCGCCCCGCGTGCCCGTCGCCAGGGAAGGCGTCGTGCGTCGCCGCGAGCAGCAGGCAGGGGCCCAGCGCCCCGAGCAGCGTCGTGTCGCGCAGCGCCTCGAAGGGCGCCTCGCGGAGGGGGGTGACGATGGCGAGCAGCGCGTCGCGCGCCTCGTCGGCGATAGGGCCCTGCAGCAGCGCGGAGGTGGTCATCGGGAGCCTACGGTACACCCCGACACGGCGCTGGCCGGAGGTGGCACGTGCCAGCGTCGGTGTCGGTCGCGTGCCAGCGGTCGTGCCGGATCACGCCTCGCGCTCGTACTCCGAGCCCCGGCGGCGGTGACGTCGCAGAGAGCAGCGCTGCGACGGCGGCTTCGCACCGCGAGGCCCGCGACGCTGGCTCTCGCACCCGCCATCCGGCCACCGCATCGGCCACGCACGAAAGCCCTGAAAATACGGCCATTTCAGCGCATGGTGAGCGGTACATGCGTTGCGATGGTGCGACCTCATGAACACCTCGAAGCGACGCCTCGCCCCCTCGCTCCTGCTCGCCCTCGCGCCCCTCGCGGGCTGCGCGACGGTCTCGCCGCCGCCGTCCGCGATGGCCCTCGAGGGCGCCTCGCAGGGGCCCGTCGGGGGAACCTCCGTCACGGCCTTCGGGGCGGCCGCGGGGGGCGTCTTCGTCAGCGGCTCGCTGGGCGGCGGCGCCCGCATCGCCCACCGCCTCTCCAACACCACGGCGATCGGCGTCGAGGGCATCGCCGGGTCGGTCGTCGACCCGGGCGACACGCCGGTGGCGCCGCGGCAGCTCTACGCAGGGCGCCTCCATGTGCAGGTGAACCCCGGCGCCTCGGAGCACGTGGCGATGACCCTCGGCGTGGGCCTCGGAGCGACCAACAACAGCCTCTCGTACAGCACCCTCGACGCGGGGGTGAGGTTCTCCCATCGCTGGTTCGACGGGTTCTTCGAGCCCTACGTGGGCGGCGTCGTGGCGCTCAGCGTCCCCGGCGCGACGCCCGACGGAGCGACCCGCAGCGCCGACGGCGACCGGCGCTTCATGGCCACGGGCTACCTCGGACTCGACGGAGGCTTCGTGCTGCACGCCACCGAGCGCCTCGACGTGGCCCTCGATGTGTTGATCCTCGGCGGGTACAGCGCGTCCGCCGACTCGCTGCTCATCGCCCCGTCCGCGGGCGTCCGCTACGCCTTCGGGGGCGAGACCGCGAGGCGCTGATCCAAGCGCGACAGATGCGATGCGGTCGTGATACCGCATTGGGATGCGGCATCGGGATCGCAGCGCATGGGCCGCTCTCTCCTCGGTCCTCGTCGGCTGCTTCGGCGGCGCGGAGCCGAGGCCGCCGGTGTTCCAGGCAACCGACCCGGCGCTGCGGACCTCCGACGCGCCGGACGCGATGGTGAAGGCGAGGGACGCGACGGTCCCCGCGACGGACGCGACGGTGCAGGCGACGGACGCGACGGTCGAGGCGACGGACGCGACGGTGCTCCCCTCGAAGGAGCCGCTCTCGGGGAGCTTCGCGGACCTCTCGGCCGAGGTGGCGGCCGCGGCGCCCTTCGCGGTCGCGGGGCTCGACAGCCCGACCGGACCGGAGGCCACGCTGGGCAGCATCGCCGACCTCGACGGCGATGGCCGCGCGGAGGTGCTGCTGGCGGTGTCGCCGGTGCCTGCGGGGGGTGCGGCCCCTCGCAGCGTCAGCGTGTGGCGCCTCGACGCCGCGACCGGCGTGCTGCGCCCCCACGCGGGCATCGCCGCGCCCTCAGGCTGGACCGTGGTGGGCGCGGTCGATCTCGACGGCGACGGCGCGGTCGATCTGGTGGGCACCGAGCGCGCTCGCACCGTCGCGTGGGGAGACGGCCGCGGAGGCTTCACGGTCCCAGCTCCGCTCGAGGCGCGGAGGCCCAACGACGTGGGCTGGGGAGCCTACGCGCTCGACGACCTCGACGACGACGGCTGGCTCGACGTGCTGGCGGTGCACGACGACTGCGTCCCGGGCGTGGTGGCGCCCACCTGCTGCGAGCATTGCGCGACGCTGCTCCCGATGCTGCGCACGGGCGAGCGCAGCTTCGAGGCGCACGGCGAGCTCCTGCCGCAGCCGCCTCGCATGGCCGGCATCGCGGCGCACGTGACCAGGGCCGGCAACGGAGAGCGCGTGCTGCTGGCGGTCGCCTGGAACCGCCGCGACGCCTACGCCCAGGTCTTCTTCCGGCAGACCGCGAGGAGCCCGTCCGGCCATCCGCGGTGGAGCGCCTTCGATCCCTTTCCGCCGGGCAACGCGGCCCTCGAGGGTCGCGAGGCCCCCGACCCGATGGCCTCGATCGCCGCGTGGTCGCCGATGGGCGCGGCCTCCGCCGACGTCGACAACGACGGCCTGCAAGACCTCGTGCTCTCCCTCGAGCCGCGCCTCGCGCTGCTGGCGGGCACCGCCTCGTGGCCGATGCGCGACCTGACCGCCGCCGCGGGTCTCGCCGACCGCCGCAGGCTGCCCGCGGGATCGCCCTACGAGATCCCCTGGGGCGTCGGCTTCGTCGACCTCGACCGCGACGGCAGCCAGGACCTTGTCGTGGCCAACGGCCTCGATCCCAGCGCTCCCTCCTCGTCTCGGGCCACCCACCACGTGACGGCCTGGCTCAACGACGGCCACGGCGGCTTCACGCTCGCCCGCGACGCGCTGGGCATGGGTCGCCCGGGGCAGTGGCGCACCCTGAGCGTCGGCGACCTCGACGGCGACGCCGCGGCCGACGTGGTGGTGGGCGGCCTCGGCGAGCTGCCGCGCATCTACCGCAACGGGCTGCGCGGCGGGGGGAGAGCCCTGGCGCTGCGGCTACGCGGCACCTCGAGCAACCACCTGGGGGTGGGCGCGCGGATCGAGCTCTGGCCTGCTGGCGCCGCGGCGCCGCAGCACTTCGTGGTGGGCGCTCCGGCCGGGCCGCTGGTGGTCACGGCCCCGACGGTGTTCGCGGGCCTCGGGGCGGCGACGACGGCGCGAGCGCGGATCACCTGGCCCTCCGGGGTGGTGCAGCAGGTCGACGACCTCTCGGCGGGCGAGACGCGCACGCTCACCGAGCCCGAGGTGCTGAGGGTCGATCCGCCCGGCCGCCACGTCACGGGCTTCGGCGCCGAGGCGACGATCACCGTGATCCCTCGCGACGCCGCGGGGCGGGTGCGCCGGGGGGCGACAGTGACGGCGACGACGTGGCCGGGTCTCGGGGCCACGGTGCGCGTGAGCGCGGCGGGGGAGGGCTACACCGCGAGGGTCACCGGGCTGCGAGGGAGCAGCGTGGCGGTCGAGCTGCGGATCGACGGGGTCCCCGTGGGGGTGCGGCCCAGGGTGTGGTTCGACTGAGGGGCCTCTAGCGAGCGAGGGCCTGCGTCATCCACTGCTCGATGGCCGACGCCGGGCGTGAGCCGCTGGTGCGCGCGACCTCCGAGCCGCCGCGAAACAGCGCCATCGTCGGGATCGACTGGATGCCGTGGCGCTGCCCCACGGTCGGGTCGACGTCGGTGTTCACCTTGAGCACCAGCACGTCCGAGGCGTGGCGAGCGCTCACCTTCGCGACCTCCGGGGCGACCGCTCGGCACGGCCCGCACCACGGCGCCCAGAAGTCGATGAGCACCGGGACGTCGGCGCCCTGGAGCAGCGACTGGAGCTCGTCGTCGCGGTCGATGGCGACCACGGCGCCGGGCTCGTGCACGGTCTGCTGGCATTTGCCGCAGCGGGCCCGGTCGCCGAGGCGCCCTGGGGGGATGCGGTTCTTCTGTCCACACGAAGCACACGGGAGCACGAGACCCTGAGCCATCACTTCACCTCCACCATCACGAGCAGTCGTCGTGCATTGGTGTGTCCTCGGGCGCCCGGACGGAAGGGCGAGAGTGCGTTGTCAGCCGCGCGGACGATCAGAAGGGGAGCGGGATGAGCGGGTCGCGGGGGTCGCGTGGAGCCGGCGCAGGGACCACCGTCGGGGGCTGCTCCGAGGGCGTCGCGGCGGCGGCCTCCTGCGGAGGGCCGGCGTCGGGGCGCTGGTGGCGCGATCCGTGGTGGGAGCGCGAGCGATGGGGGCGGGAGCGACGGGTGCGCCCCTGGGCGCTGCGCTGCGCGTCGTCGGGCGCGGCGGCGTGAGGGGAGGCCGAGGCGACGCCGGAGAGCGCGAGCACCAGGGCCATCGCGAGGGATCGATGCATCATCAGCAACCTCATGGGGGGGCCAAGCCTACGCCCATCGCGGGCGGTCGTCCCGTCGGTCACTGCGTGCGGATGGCCTGATCGTAGAGCACGAGGCCGTCGGTGTTGGAGAGCCACACCCGGTTCTGCGCGTCGACGGCGATGTCGGTGAAGTCCTCGGAGGGAAGTCCATCGGCGCGGCCCACCCGGGTGAAGGTGCGCCCGTCGTAGCGCCACACGCCTCGGGGCCCGGCGCCCCAGAGCGATCCGTTGGTGTCGACGGAGAGCGCCGTCACCCGGGGCTGCGCCGAGGAGCCCTCCACCGGGAAGCTGAACTCGTTGCCGGCCCGCAGACCGAGGCCCTCGGGCGTGGCGAAGTAGATGCGGTCGCCGAGGGCGCGAGCGATGTCGCCCACGAGGTCGCCGCGCACCCCTTCGGCCTCTCGGAAGCGGGCCACCTCGCCCGCGGGGTTGATCGAGGTGAGCCCGTCGAGGCCGGCGAACCAGGCGGTGCCGGCGGCGTCGAAGGCCACCGCGGAGAGGTCGCTCGGGGCGCGGCGGCTGCCGTTCTCCCCGCCCGTCGCGGGCACGTTGGCGTTGTACTGCGGCGCCACCGGGGCGTTGGGGTCGAGCACCGCCACGCCCAGCTCCCGGGCGTCTCCGGTGGCTCCGGCCGGGGGCAGCACCCGCAGGCCCACCCAGAGCTTGCCCGCGCGGTCGGCCGCGAGGAAGCGCACGTCCACCGTCCCCGGCCCGTAGGTCTCCACCGGGCCGTCGAGCAGCCGGCGCCAGGTGGTGCCCTCCAGCTTGTAGCCGCGGAGGATGTTGGCCTCGCCGACCCGCGCGACGGCGTAGGCGTTGGCGCCCTGCGACCAGAACATCAGCGGGTGCACCTGGGGGTCTTCCTCCAGCGCCACCCGCTCGAAGGTGCGGCCGTTGTACCGGACCGGACCGCCGTCCTCGCTGACCATCCACACGTTGCCGCGGCCGTCGGTGGCGACCGAGAGCGCCCGACGCTGCATCGCGAGGTCGTGCACCCGGTACTCCACCGCGGCCTGGTTGGGCCGCGTCTGCACGCGCGTCACCCCGAGGCCCACGCGCGCCACGAAGGTGTCCCGCCCGGCCACGTCGGCCCTCACCGCGTCCGACGGAACCCGGTCGGCCACCGCGACCAGACCGTAGGTCGGCGCGTCGATGGTGGGCCCGCCGCTCTGGCGCTCGATGGGGAAGCCCAGCGCAGGGAGATCCCTCACCCGGATGGGGGCGAGCACCACCGGGGCGCCGGCATCCCCGGCCTCCACGGCGACGCTGGCATCGGAGGAGGCGGCGCCGCCATCGGCGCTTCCACCGTCGACCGCGGCGGCGGGACGGGCCGCGACGGCCGCGTCGGCCACGCTGGCGTCGGTCATCACGGCGGCGTCAGCGCCCGCGGTCGCGGGGGTCGTGGCCGCGGGGCGTGCGGGCGCCGCGGGGCGCGCGGGCGCGGCGGGGCGTGCG
>SCUS01000055.1 GCA_004297725.1 Myxococcaceae bacterium
GGGCATCGACGTGGAGGTCGTCTACGACCGGCGCACGCTCGTGGACGAGGTGCTCACGACGGTTCGCACCAACCTGCTGGAGGGGGCGCTGCTGGTCGTGCTGGTGCTCTTCGTCTTCCTCGGCAACGTCCGCGCGGGGCTCGTGGTGGCGTCGGTGATCCCGCTCGCGATGCTCTTCGCCTTCACGGCGATGCGCGTGACGGGCGTCGCCGGGAGCCTGATGAGCCTCGGCGCCATCGACTTCGGGCTGGTGGTGGACAGCGCCATCATCGCCGTCGAGAACGCCACGCGGCGCCTGCGAGAGGACGGCGGTCGTCGCCCGGTGGTGGACGTCGTGCGCGAGGCGTCGGTGGAGGTCCGCGGTCCGACCCTCTTCGGCGAGCTGGTGATCGCCGTCGTCTACCTGCCGGTGCTCGCCATGGTGGGCCTGGAGGGCAAGCTCTTCCGGCCGATGGCGCTGACGGTGCTCTTCGCGCTCGCTGCCTCCATGGTGCTCTCGCTCACCTACGTGCCGGTGATGACAAGCCTCGTGCTTCGTCGAGGCGCCCGAGGCGATGAACCGCGGCTCATCGGCTGGCTCCACAGGCTATACCGCCCCGTCGTCGAGATGGCGCTGCGCCGCCGTGGGTGGGTGCTCGTGCTGGCCGCGCTGCTCGTGGCCAACGGCGCCGTCCTGGGGAGGGGGCTCGGCGCCGAGTTCGTTCCGCGGCTCTCCGAGGGCACGGTCGTGGTTAATACGGTGCGCCTCGCCAGTGTGGACCTCGACGAGTCGGTGCGGTACGGCACGCAGATCGAGCGCGCGTTGCTGGCCGCGTTTCCCGACGAGATCGCGCGCATCTGGACGCGCACGGGCACCGCGGAGGTGGCCACGGACCCGATGGGCGTCGAGCTCTCGGACGTGTTCGTGACCCTCCAGCCGCGCGCCCGCTGGCGCCGCGCGCGCTCCCAGGATGAGCTCGTGCAGGCGATGCAGGCCGCGCTGCGGGACATGCCCGGGATGCGCACGGTCTTCACGCAGCCGATCGAGATGCGGGTCAACGAGATGGTCGCGGGCATCCGCGCCGACCTCGGGATCAAGATCTTCGGCGACGACCTCGACGAGCTGCGCGCGGCGGCGCGGCGGGTGGACGCCATCGTCCGGACCATCCCAGGGAGCGCCGACGTCTCCGTCGAGCAGGTGACGGGCCTGCCCGTGCTGCGCGTCGAGCTCGACCAGGCCGCTGCGTCTCGCTTCGGCATCCCCGCCGAGACCGTGCTCGCCACGGTGGCAGCGCTCGCCGGGGTGGAGGTCGCCGAGCTCCGCGAGGGGCAGCGCCGCTTTCCCGTCGCGGTGCGCATCGAGCCCGCGCGCGCGATGGACTCCGACGCCATCGGCGCCCTGCTCGTGGCGGCCCCGGACGGCACGCAGGTTCCGCTCTCGCAGCTCGCCCGCATCCGTACGGAGTCTGGGCCCTCGACCATCCAGCGCGAGTGGGCGCGGCGGCGCATCACCGTCCAGGCCAACGTGCGCGGGCGCGACATCGCCTCGTTCGTCGCCGAGGCGAGGCGACGCATCGTCGCCGAGGCGCGTCTCGCTCCCGGGTACTCGGTGACCTACGGCGGGCAGTTCGAGCACCTGGAGCGCGCGCGTCAGCGTCTGCTCTTCGTGGTTCCGCTCGCGTTGCTGCTGGTGTTCTCGCTGCTCTACCTCACCTACGGGCGGGTGCTCGACGCGCTGCGCGTCTTCACCGGCGTGCCCTTCGCGGCGCTCGGTGGGGTCGTCGCGCTGTGGCTGCGGGGCATGCCCTTCTCGATCTCAGCAGCGGTGGGGTTCATCGCCGTGAGCGGGGTGGCGGTGCTGGGTGACATGGTGCTGGCCTCGACCATCCGACGCTCCCTCGACGCGGGCGTCGAGCCACGGGAGGCCATCCGCGCGGCGGCCCTGGAGCGGCTGCGGCCCGTGCTGATGACGGCGCTCGTCGCGGGCCTGGGGTTCCTCCCCATGGCGTTGAGCCGGGGCATCGGCGCCGAGGTGCAGCGGCCGCTGGCGACGGTCGTGCTCGGGGGGCTCGTCTCCTCGACGCTGCTCACGCTGGTGGTGCTCCCGGCGCTGTACTCGTTCCTTGCCCGTCCCCGCGGCGCGGTCGATCAGGTGGTAACCAGTTGACCGAGAGCCTCGCTCCGTCGGTCGGCTGTTCTTCCGTGACGTTCCGGTGGTCGGCGTGTACGCATCACATCGGCGCGTGCGGAGTCTGCTGCTGCGCGCCGTGCATCGGAGGCGCCGTCGCGGTGAGTCGCCGCCACGTCGGCTCGTCCACGATCTGTTGCCGCCACGCCGCGTGGCACGAGGTGCAGGTGCGGAGCGTGGCGCCGAGCTCGGTCACGACCCGCGCCCGATCGCGGTCGCGGGCCGCCGCGCCGATGCGGTCGGCGGTGTGGTGAAAGTTGAGCGCCTGCTCTGTGAAGCCCGGCGCGCCCGCGCCCATGTGGCTGCACATCTGGCCCATCTGCTCGGAGAAGCCAATGCGGCTCGCGGCCCGCTCGATGGCGGGGAAGTCGTCGGTCGCTAGCGCCGCGGTGATCTCC
>SCUS01000056.1 GCA_004297725.1 Myxococcaceae bacterium
GGGACGTGCTGTGTTGCCGTTCGCACTCGATCGCAAGTATCCGAACGCGTCAACGGACTGGGCCTGGCAGTTTGTCTTTCCCGCCGCGCGGATCTGCCGCGATCCGCAGTGGGGACCGCCCTCGCGCTTTCATCTGCACGAGTCCGTGATCCAAAAGGAGGTTGCGAAGGCCGTGCGCCGAGCGGGGCTCACCAAACGGGTCAGCCCGCACGTGTTTCGCAGCGTGTCGGCATAGTGCCCACCTGTGAGAGATGGCTCATTTCAAAGGCAATTCGTCTTGTCCGCGAATCGGGCGCGGGAGTTTGCGGCCGTCGTGGACGGCGTGGATGCGCGCCTGCACGGCCGGTCGTTGCAGGTCGATGCGTGCGATCACCCACGGCGCACAGGGGACGACCTGGGTCGCGGGTAACACGCCGTCGGCGATGAGGTGTTTGATGACGGTGTTGCTGACGCGGAGTTCGCGCGCGGCGGCCTCCAGCGCCACCCAGCTGCCATCGTGCCGGTAGTTGGGCAGGCGCCGACCATAGCGGACGTTCGCGACCGCATGCGCGCGCCAGGTGTGGCCCTGCCCCGTTCGGTAGCCCAAGCGATTGAGGACCATCGCGATCATCTGGTCGTCGCAGATCTTCGACAGCTCGACGATCAGGGCGACCGCGTTGTCGTCTGCGACGCGGCGGTGGTGGCCCGTGCCCGTGCGCGTGACACGCAGTTCCGTGTGGACGCCACCCTTCCAATGCACGTGCAGCAGGTGCTGCGGCGCGTCGGCGCTGGTCGTGACGACGATGTCTTCGAGCACCGTTCGTAGAATACGCTTCTTGAGTTCCACGGCGGCGTCGGCGTGCTGCCAGAGGAGGTGGAGGTCTGCCCCGAGCTCTCGGAGACGAGTGTGCTGGTCGGCACTCAGGAGGTCGGGGGGCTCGCGGAGCGCCGGGAGACGCGCCTCGATCTCGGCGACCTCGGCGAGCGCACGATTCCATCGCTGTTCGAGTTCGCCAGCCACGAGGCGGTTGTCGGGGTCGACGGCGTCAAATTGCCGCTGGACACGTCGGGCGTCGTACCGCGCCTTCTCGAGGGCGAGTGCGACGGCCTGCCGTTTGGTCGCGTCGTCGTGCAGCGCCTCCCGTCTCGCAGTGAGGGCCGCGTCGATCCCTGCGGGCTGAATGGCCTCCAGCACGTGCTCGACCACGGCGCGATCCACGCGGAGGCTCCCCAGCGTGAAACACGCGGCTGCGCCGCGATCCACGCGGCCGCCCCGGCACGCGTACCGGGGCACGCGGCCTCCCGTGCCGCTATACGCCACACACAGGCGCCGCCCACAGCGTCCACACCGGAGCAGACCGGACAGCAGCGCCGCGCCTCGCCGGGCCGCCCCCGGCTGCGAGGCCTCTCGTCGTGACACGTTCGCCTCCAGCATGCGTTGCGTCTGCCGATACTCGGCCCACGTAATGTACCCGTCGTGGTGGTCCGGGAGGAAGACCGTCCACGCCTCCGGCGATTTTCGCCGACGCGTGGTGTGACTCCGCCCGTCGGCCACGGTCGTCGTGATCCCCGTCCGCCCGTACGCGAACGCGCCGGCATACGACGGGTTGCGCAGGATTTGGTAGATGCGGCTCTGCGTGGGCAGGCGCCACACGACTTCGTGCCCTGCTGTGCCGCGGACGACTTCCGGCATCCGGATCTGTTCGTCCCGAAAGTACAAGAGTGTCTGGCGGGCACTGCCGAGCTCGCGACACTTCTGAAAGACGCTGTGAATCGCGGCTTGAATTTGGCGATCGGGTGACTTCTCCACGCGATCGTCTGGCGTGCGCACGAAGCCCACCGGGACTTCCCACATCACGCAGCCCCGTCGCACCTTCTGCTCGAACGCCTCCCGGGCCCGCTGGCGAAACAGGCTGAGCTCAAACTCGCTCATGGTGCCTTTGAGCCCCAGCAGAAGCCGGTCGTTGATCAGACGGGGGTCGTAGATCCCGTCATCGTCGACCAGGACCGTCTCGGTCATCCCACACAGATCGATGAGGTGATGCCAATCACGGTTGTTGCGGGCCAAGCGGGATGCCTCTAAGGGCCTGTCAGAAAATAAGTGCTTGTACTTGGTAGAGCTGGTCGGTACGCTGCGCTATGCAGCTGGCGACTCTGCGCCGCAAGTTCACGGCGCTGCAGCCGATCTTCACGGAGCGCTCGCGCCGCCTGTGGGCCGCGACCGAAGCGCGCGCGATTGGCTATGGCGGCATCGCGCAGGTGGCGCGGGCCACGGGCCTGGCCGAGTCGACGATCCAGCGCGGCCTTCGAGACCTGCGCGCGCGGGCGGCGCTGCCGTCGACGCGCAACCGGTTGGCAGGCGGCGGGCGCAAGCCCGCGACGGTCACGCAGCCCACGTTGGCGCGCGACCTGGATGCGTTGGTGGAGCCGACGGCGCCGGGCGATCCGGACAGCCCGCTCCGTTGGACCAGCCAGAGCGTGCGCACGTTGGCGGTCGCGCTCGAAGGGCTGGGACATCATGTCAGTCACACGGTCGTCGCCGACGTGCTGCACGCGTTGGGCTACAGCCTGCAGGGCAACGTCAAGACGCGCGAAGGACGGCAGCATCCCGACCGTGACGCGCAGTTCCGCTACATCGCGGACGCCGTCCGCCGGTGGCAGCGACGGGGCCAGCCCACCATCTCTGTCGACACCAAGAAGAAGGAGTTGGTGGGCGATTTCAAGAATGGCGGCCGTGTCTGGCGGCGCAAGGGCGAACCCAACCGCGTGCGCGTGCACGACTTCGTCATTCGCGATCCCGGGCACGGCAAAGCGATTCCCTACGGCGTGTATGATCTGCGCCGCGACGAAGGCTGGGTGAGTGTGGGGATCGACCACGACACGGCCAGTTTCGCGGTCCACGCCATCCGCCGCTGGTGGCGGGTCATGGGACGGCCCGCCTACCGGCGGGCGACATCGCTCTTGATCACCGCCGACGCCGGCGGGAGCAACGGCGCACGCCTCCGGCTCTGGAAATGGGAACTCCAACGGCTGGCGAATCGCACCGGGCTCACCATCACGGTGTGTCACTTCCCGCCGGGGACGAGCAAGTGGAACAAGATCGAGCATCGCCTGTTCTCGCATATCGCCATGAACTGGCGCGGGACACCGCTCGAGGCCCTCGCCACCATTGTGAGCCTGATTGGCTCAACACACAGCCGGTCCGGGTTGCGCGTCCGATCCGAACTCGACCGCGGCCGCTACCCCAGCGGCGTCACCGTGACCGACACCCAAATGGCGACGATTCGACTCAAGCCGCATCGCTTCCACGGCGAGTGGAACTACACCATTCATCCCACTATCACTCGCCGAGAACGAGTACTTATTTCCTGACAGGCCCTAAGCAGCGGCCACCTGGCTCAACACGAAGAGCGATTCCGCTATTTACATCGGGCTAGATCACCGTCGTCGTACTGACCTGTTGGAACGGGTCGACGCGAACGCCTGCTTGTCGCGGGCTCACCGCACGCGGCGGTCCAAATGAGTGTGGCGCCGCTGGCGATCACGTCGAGCGGAGGACGATGCCAGTTCCAGGGGATCCATTTTCTGAGGAGCGAGCAGGCAACACCCCCATACGAGGGCTGGTCAGTTGCAGCAGCGTCGCCCTCACGTTGGGCGACGCCCGGGCTCGCAGCTCGTCGTCACGCACAAACGTCAGCATCTGCGTCGGTGAGCCGATCGCCGGCAGGGGCGGTCCGACCGGC
>SCUS01000057.1 GCA_004297725.1 Myxococcaceae bacterium
TGATTGCCAATCCGATTCGCAGCGACGACGGCATCCAGCGATTCCTCGCCCTCGGCCTGCAACCCCCGCCGCAGCGTCAGGCCGCGTGAACCAGCGCCCCCGCTTTCGCGGAAGAGCCGAATTTCGTAGCATAAACGGCGATCGATTTGTTCCGCTGTATGAGGCGAAGCAGGTTTATCAGTTCAATCACCGACAGGGTGACTATTCTGCGGTGGATCCAGGCGAGCGCCCCCATCGACTTCCCGACGTGCCAGAGCACCAGCTGCAGTCGGCGCAATTCTCGGTGTTCCCCTATTATTGGGTCGCACAGCATGAACTTGACGCGCGACTCGCAGGCCGTTGGGGTCGGGGTTGGATGCTAGGGTGGAGAGACGTGACCGATGCGCGTGCCAGCGTGCGGACCGTTGTCGCCGCAATCGTTCCGAGAGTGGCGACGGGCGATACGATCCTGCTCGCATTTTCAAGCATGACCCCGCGGCTGGTCGCCTGCTTGTACGCAAACCTTTGCAGCTTCGTTCTCGACTATGCAGCTCGCCAAAAGGTTGGCGGTCTGCATCTGAAGTACAACGTTTTTCGTCAGTTGCCAGTCCTCGCACCATCGGCGTACAGATCTGAACATGTGGTGGCAGGCAGTGGACCCATAGTGGAATGGCTCCTCCCTCGCGTTCTTGAACTCACCTACACCGCCTGGGACCTTGAATCCTTCGCGCAAGACGTCGGTTACTACGGCCCGCCTTTCCGATGGGACTCCGACCGTCGCGCTCACCTCAGGGCGGAACTTGATGCGGCATTCTTTCACCTCTACGGTCTGTCGCGCGATGACACGGACTATGTGATGGAGTCCTTCCCGGTCGTCCGCCGGAACGACGAGAGAGCGCATGGGGAGTTCCGCACGAAGCGCCTCATCTTGGAGGTGTATGACGCCCTCTCGGACGCCGCACGCTCTGGTTCCCCATACGTCTCGCGGCTCGAGCCTCCGCCAGCGGACCCGCGGGTGACGCACGCGGCGCGGCCTGATCCGGCAGCACGACCGGTAGGTGACTAGTCTAGTGGCACACCTCCGATCGCCAAAGATCTTCGAGGGTCCACTGTTTCCAGGGTGGATCACAGTCTGGATGCGCTCCTCGCCAGAGGTATCCGCCATCTCCGCAGACCTCGTGCGACTCCGGCAGCGGCGTCGCAGCGGATTCTACCGGCTCCCGGGAATCAAGCCCTATTATGGCCCATCCCCTGATGCTGTGATCGCCGAATACGAGTTGATTCGCAATGATGATGCTATACCTGAAGCACGATTGCGCAGACTTGGCGATGTCATGCAGGCGATCGCTGAGCGCCACCGGTGGACGCGCTGGGTCTACCTCGAGCGCTCGCTCGAACTGGCGTCGCTGGCGGGTGATCTACTGTGCGCCGCGACTACGTTGCGAACCATGCTCGACGAGGTCTCGCGACTTCGCGCGCTTGACGAGGTCCATACCAGGATTGATCGTGGCGTGGGGAGGCGCGCTGACCTTCGACGTTGGTGCAACCTCTTGCGCGACTTCCACGTTCCGCATGCTCTGACGACGAAGGCAAAGGAGCCAAGCCGGAGTGGGGTCATTGAGGCCGCCTATAAGTCGCTGAATGACTACGTTCACCCCAACTATGGAAGCCACCTCGCGGCATTGTTTCCCGAGCGTGCGATCGCTGGCCGTGTCATCTTGGAGGCCGCGATTGCGGTGTACCGCGAATTCTTTCTCCTCTCGTGGAGCGGGCTGGAACCATCGCCCCCGCACGAGCGCCTCCCTCCCATCGAACACCGCAATGTAGAGAGCGACTCCCTTCAGGTCCGCTCCGTCGTCAAGCCGGCCGTCGATCGACATCTCATCGCTCGCTACGGAATCGATCCTCCGAAGTGGCCTCCCGCCCTTGGGCGAGTGCTTTCGGGCGTCCGCCTAGCGTCCGAGTTGGCGCCTTCAGTAGCTGAGAGCGCGGTCCCAGGCCTGTTCGACGGGTTGGGGCCGCTGCTCGATGCCGTCGATGCTGGGGCGTTCGAGGGCACCCATGGAGAGCGCATCGAGCACTTGGAGGCATGGTCCCACGCGCTTTCCCTTCCGAGATCAGCGTCGTCGTGGCAGGCGTTGGCCACCGCCCGACGCCTCTCCGCCACCCTCGAACTGCTTGCCGGCCGGATCGATCAAGGCGCCGAACCTGCCGATCGTTTGCGGCACACGCTCTATGCGGCGTCACTCGCGCTGGTCACCGCGGGGATCAAGCACGACATGTTCGAGCGTGCAGTGATCCGCGAGGTCGCCGACTCCAATCCGCTTGCGGCCATGATTCCGGCGAGATCACTTCTCGAGAGTCATGCCATCATCGCTACGCTCGGCGATCAGGTGCGGACGGCGTGGACCGATTTCGAGGCTAAGGCGGGAGCGCAAGGTGTGGGTTCGGTCGACCTGGACGACGTCGATCGTCCGATCGCTGGATTTCTCGCGGGTACCAAGGGAACGGCGGAGACCGCGACCGGGTGGCGAACAAGGTGGAAGGCGCTGGACCTCACGACAGCGGTCGCGCTTCAAGCCTCGGTCGACAAGACCTTCGGCGCGGAGCCTGGCGCTCAACGAATGTATGACTTCTTCTCCATGGTCATGCACGGGACGCGGTGCAAGGGCGTCGAACTGTGCGCAGGCGACTATCGAGCGTATCGCAGCCACAACCTATATCGTGCTCTATTGATCGTCGGCGAGCTGGCCTCCGGGGAGCGAGCGATGGATAGGAACGCGAGCGCCGCCACGGTGGCGGCGAAGATCGATTGGCTGGCTGGTCAGTTGGGAGACTACGCGACTCCGGATGAGATACGAACGTTCATCCGGGGAGCGGTGTCTCGGGCGCGAATGGATTATGGCATTCATTACTCGGGTAGCGGCACCCACGACGACCCGTTCAAAGTGAGTTCGTCGCTCTTCTATCACGAGGCGTTTCGAAGGCTGTGCGAGCAACTCGGGTTTGGAGAGTATCAACGCACCCTGGTCGGCGGTGGTTCAGGTACGTTGTTCGATCGGGTACAGCATGCCGCCGGGGTCGCGTGGTTCGCCGTGCCTGCAGTCTCACACCGCACTGGCACTGACGGTCCGGCAGGAGTGGCCACCCACGAGGAGGGCCCAGACCCGTGAGTCGGACCAGTCTCCCTCGCGCCGCGCTTCGTCCCACTACGAACGAAGATCAGCCCTTCGACCGCAGATCTCGACGCGTCGTGACCGGGGACACGGCGAGCTTCGACCATCTCGCCCATGACAACGTCTTCTTCGACAACGGCGCGGGCGGCGACCTTCATCCGGGCGTCGGTGACGGTCAGCGCCGCCCAGCGCCGCCCGCCGCCCGAACAGCGGATCAACCCTGCGCACTCGATCGGATACGCAAGGGAGTTGGCGAGCTGACGGTCGAC
This sequence comes from Myxococcaceae bacterium, assembly GCA_004297725.1. Taxonomy (GTDB): domain Bacteria; phylum Myxococcota_A; class Polyangia; order Polyangiales; genus SCUS01. The sequence continues at coordinate 3,425 of SCUS01000057.1, forward strand.
GTCGATGCGGCGCCTGAACTCTGCCGTCCCAAGTCGGGCGCCGAGCACGTCACGCTCAGGGTCGACCTCTCTGCACGCCGGTCCGCGAGTAGCACGTTCGGCGACCCAGACCGGGCCCACGACCCTCGAATGAGCCATTGAATCGCAAGGGAGGGACGACCATCGATGATTCCGACGAAGCTCACTGTCGTAGAGGTCTTCACTCAGACGAAGCAGTACGCGGTGCCGCTCTACCAGCGGCCCTACGTCTGGGGCCGCGAAGGGCAGTGGGAGCCCTTCTGGGAAGACGTCGAAGCGATCGCATCACACCTCGCCAACGGAGAAGTCGCAGTCCCGCACTTCCTCGGCGCGGTCGTATTGGCGCAGCGCGAATCGCACGGGGTCGAGATCGCCCGACGGGATGTGATCGACGGCCAGCAGCGCCTGACGACGCTGCAGGTGCTGCTCGCCGCCCTGCGTGATGAGATCCACGAGGCGCGAGAGGCGGTGAAGGGAACGCCCGCGGAGGATCCGCTGGAGAACCTCGCCGACTCGGTGTCTCCGCTCACCCGCAATCGCGGGATCATGCGCGCGCCCGAGGTCGAGAAGCATAAGGTCTGGCCGACCAACAGCGACCGGGCCGTCTATGTGAGCGTGCTCTCGGCGGGGAAGCGCTCCGCACTCGAGACCGCTTTCCCTCTGTTGAAGCAGAAATACCAGAAGACGCCCGATCCACGGCCACCGCTGGTGGAGGCCTACCATTACTTCTCGACGGAGATCAGGAAGTTCTGCGCGGCGCACCCGTCGTCATCGCGTCACCCGCTCGAGGCGATCTTTCAGGCGTTCGACAAGCACCTTCACCTCGTCGTGATCGAGTTGGAGAAGGAGGACGACCCTCAGGCGATCTTCGAGTCGCTCAACGCTCATGGTGCACCGCTACGCGCCTCGGACCTCATTCGCAACCACGTCTTCGGGCGCGCCGCCGCGCAGGATGAGGACGCCGATGCCCTCTACGTGCAGTCTTGGAAGCAGTTCGACGACCCTGGCTTGAAGGGGGCACCGGGCTTCTGGCGCCACGTCGTCAAGCAGGGGCGTCTGCGCCACCCTCGCTTCGAGTTGTTCTTTCAGCACTACCTGTCCGCGCGTACCGGCACGGAGGTCACGCCTCTCCGGGTGTTCCAGGCCTTCCGGCAGTACTGGAAGGACCAGAAGCCTGAGCCCAAGGTGCGCGACGAGCTTGCGCGAATCGAGCACTTTGCCGAGGCGTTCCGCTGGTTCCACGAGCCGTCGCTGATTGAGGTCAAACGGCCGGTGCTTGGACGCTTCCTGCGCCGGATGCGGGTCATCGACACGTCGACCTTCTACCCGCTGGTCCTATTTCTTCTGGCCGAGGCAGGCGACCGCCTCGCCGCGGGAGAACTCGACGGCATCATCAAGGCCCTGGAGTCCTACCTCGTGCGCTCGTGGATCTGCGCGCGGCCGACCAAGAGCTACAGCCGCATCTTCACGGTGCTGCTGAAGGAGATCCAGGCCCTGAAGACGATCGACGCCCCAACGATTCGGGCGAAGCTACTGGCCATCAAGGGTGACAACGCCTGGCCCGACGATGCGACCTTCGAAGCCGCGTGGATGCGTACGCCTGCCTATGTGGCCCTGCGCTCGTCGGGGGTGCAGATGGTGCTCGGCGCGATCCACGAGCAGATGCTCACCTCGAAGCAGGAGCAGGTCACCATCGGTGGTTCGCTCAGCGTCGAACACGTGATGCCCCAGAGCTGGCGCGACGAGTGGCCGCTCGCGACGACGTTGCCGACGACGTTGCCAGGGCAGCAGACCCACGAGGAGCGCCGGGACGCTCTGGTGCAGACCTTCGGCAACCTGACCCTGCTCACGCAGCCGCTGAACAGCTCCGTGAGCAATGGGCCGTATGCGGCGAAGCAGGCCGAATACATCCAGCATGCGTTGCTCCGGCTCAACACATACTTCCACGCCGTCCCGGTCTGGGACGAGGCGGCGATTGTGACGCGGGGGCAGACGCTCTTCGTCCACGCGAAGACCATCTGGAAGCACGGCGCATGACCCCCGCCGATCGGATGCCGATCTGGCCTCGACCATCGACGTCTGGCGTTGGGCCTCGCGGGTCCAGAGCAACGGGCGACGGCGTGAAGACCCACGGAGTGCCCCACCATGGATGAGACCCCTCAGTTCTTCGAGGGCGACATCGTGCTCTACCAGACCGCGGAGGGCGCGGTCCGCGTGGAGGTGGTCTACCAGTCGGAGACCTTCTGGCTCCCCCAGAAGCGCCTCGCGGAGCTGTTCGGGGTTGGGCTCCCTACGATCAGTCACCACCTGAAGGAGATCTACGACTCCGGCGAGCTCAACCCGGACGCAACTCTTCGAAGATTTCGAAGAGTTCAACGGGAGGGAAATCGCGAGGTTTCCCGCGAGATCGAGTTCTACAACCTCGACGCGATCATCTCGGTCGGGTACCGGGTCAACAGCGCGCAGGCCACGCGGTTTCGCATCTGGGCGACGCAGACGCTCACGGAGTTCGTCCGCAAGGGCTTCGTGCTCGACGACGAGCGCCTCAAGCTCAACCGGCGCTTCGGCAAGGACTACTTCGACGAGCTCATCGAGCGCATCCGCGAGATCCGCGCGAGCGAGCGACGCTTCTATCTCAAGATCACCGACCTCTACGAGCAGTGCAGCGTCGACTACGACAAGGACGCCGAGGTCACGAAGACCTTCTTCGCGACGGTTCAGAACAAGCTCCACTGGGCGGTGACCGGCAAGACTGCCGCGGAGATCATCGCCGAGCGTGCGGACGCGACGAAGCCGTCGATGGGGCTGACGTCGTGGAAGAACGGGCCACACGGCAAGGTAATGAAGTCCGACGTCGCCGTCGCGAAGAACTACCTCATCGAGAAGGAGATCGCAGAGCTCGAGCGCATCGTCGGGATGTACCTGGACTACGCCGAGAACCAGGCCGCGCGACAGCAGCCGATGCGCATGACGGAGTGGGTGCAGAGGCTCGACGCGTTTCTCCGCTTCAACGAGTACGAGGTGCTCGAGCACGCAGGCAGGGTGTCGGCCGAGGTCGCCCGACGCCTCTCGGAGGACCACTACGCCGCGTTCCGCGTCCGGCAGGACCAGACGTACGAGAGCGACTTCGAGCGCGAGGTTCTCCGTGTCGGCGCCGGCGCGAAGCGTCCGAAGGGATCGCGATGACCGTCGTACCAATGGCTGTGCTGCTTGAGCTCGCGGCGACGCAGAGCGGCTTCGACGTCGACCAGGACGCCCCAGACGGCTGGCTCGGTTTCGCGAGCACCCAGAGTCCGCTGCGGGTGTGGGTGAGCGCCGGCGGCGATGGCTCGATCGTGGCGGCGCTGTCGATGCGCAACGTGGGCAACGCGCTCGCGGCCGAGGGTCTGGGCGCCGTTGTGACGGTGCCGCTCCCGACGGGGGCGGTGGTGGCGCACGCGATGGGCGACCGCCCGGCGCTCCAGCGGCTCCTGCGGCGTGCCTGGAGCCTCGCGCGTACGCTCCCCGACGAGCTGCTGCACGCCTTCCAGACGAAGACCCGGGCGCTCCCGCAGAGCACCGAGGTCGAGCGACTGGTCGTGCAGCGCGTGGGGCAGGACCTCTTTCGCGACGGGCTCCTCGACTACTGGGAGGGTCGGTGCGCGGTGACGGGGCTCGGGGTGTGCGCTCTCCTCCGCGCGAGCCACATCAAGCCCTGGGCGGACTGCGCGACCGACGCCGAGCGGCTCGACGTGTTCAACGGGTTGCTGCTGGCGCCGCACCTCGACGCGGTGTTCGACCACGGATTCGTGACGGTGGCCGACGACGGGGCGGTGGTGGTGTCACCGGAGCTCGGCACCGAAGCGAGCGAGTTGCTCGGACTGACGCCAGGGTTGAGGGTGACGCGCCTTGAGGATGGCCACCGGAGGTACCTCGCGTGGCATCGGGCGCATGTGTTCGGACGACCCGCCCGCGGCTGAACGGGAACAGCTGCTCGCGACGTTCGAGCCACCGCTGCGACCCGAAGCCCAGGGTCCGCTCGGGCCATCGGATGATCAGATCAAGCACGGCCGGCGATATCTCGAAGCCCCCGCAATACGAGTTCAACGACGCGATCGATGTCGCGAGTCCGCGCCAGTTCCCGGTTCTCTGCCTCGTTGAGGCCGTTGTTGAAAGAGGCGTAGCCCTTTTCCCGAAGCAGATCCGTCATGGCCGGATAGTCCAGCCAGCCACCGCGCGCCTCATAGTGCCCTCGCATGCCCAACGAGTGGGGCGCTTCCATCTGATAGGACCAGCTCATCTCCTTCCGCGGCTCTCCTTCAATCACGTCTGCCACGAGGCGAGCGCATCCGCCGAATCCTCCCAATAGAAATATCGGTTGTGAGGCTGACAATGATTCCAGGACCTCCTCAAGCACGCCTGGGATCCTTCCGATGTACCAACGCACCGCGGTGGTGCCGTCCGGGCTAGCGTTCCGAGCGGGCCCCGTCCGACCGCCGAGGACTACGCGCGCGCAGGTCTCCAGGGTCTGTGCCTGCCGCATCGCGGTGATTCCGCAAGAGTAGGCATATCGGTGCAATGCGCTCCCGTCGGCATCGAAGGCCGCCGGCTCGTCCACGAAGTCCGCGTGGAGCTCGGGAGTGATCGCATCGGGACGTCCCATTCTCCGAAAGGTCGCGACGTGCTTGAACCGCGATCGATCTTCCAGCGTGAGAGGCAAGGGCCAGGCAACGTGATTGACGACGCGGTCCGGGGGAGCCACCCCCGGCAGCGCATGTGACCGGACCAGTTCAAAGAGCGTGTCAGTGTACCCGCCCTCCCCGAGATGGCCGGCATAGGCCATGGTGGCGCCTGCGAGGAGCAGGTAGCGCGAAATCTCGACACAGGCCGCGTCGAGATGACCGGCGCTGAGCCCATAGCGCCGAGCGTCGTCGCTGCGAGAAAGGGACAACGCCACCGGACGTGGCAGTACAAGCTTCTCCACCTCCTTGGCATACCGTTCGAGTGGCGTCACGATCTCGATGCCGGTCAAGGCGGTGAGCTCTCTCTCCTCGTCACCGAGCGGGGGATCGGGGTACAGCACCACGCTCCCCGGGGACAGTCCCACGATCGTGGCGAGCTCGGCGGGGCTCGGCCGGATGATGTCTCCCGGCCGCATGTGCCGCGCGAGCGTCATCTGTGCGTGGAGGTGCCGCAGCGCTTCCTTCAACAGAAGATCGACAGCCGCCTCGGGCTTGCCGCCCCATCGGAGCACCGGTGCGTTGCCTGCGTACGGAAAGCTCCGCACCTCGCGCTCCTGCAGGGCGTTGACTACTACGAACGGGCGCTGGTGCTTCTTCGCGAAGAGAATCTCCTTGCGGCACCATTCGCGGGAAGCGTACGCGTCGGTGAGCACGACGAGCAGCACCGCGTCCCGAACGCCCATTTCGATGCGCTCGGCGAAGATCGACCCCGCGTCGATGTCTCCCGAATCGAACCAGACCTTCACCGGCTGCGTGGCCGTGAGATAGTGCAGGATCGAGTAGACGACCTTCGGCGGGGCGTCGAGGTTGAGTTTGGTGTGGCTGACGAACAGGGTGACTGGGGCCGTTGCTTCTCCCAGGACCTCGGGCTGCGCCTGGAGTTGGCGGCAGAGCTCGTGCACCGTTCGGCGAATCACGAACCGGTCCTGCTCCCCCGGGTCGGAGAACGCGAAGGCCCGCAGGAAGTTCATGTCTCGAAGCCGCGCGTCCAGCGGCCATGCGGCGGCCGTAAGCTGCACGGGCATGAAGCGATGATGGGCATCGAGCTGGCAGGCTGCATGGAGGGCCACGACATAGTCCGCCCAGCCACGACGCGAACCGTCCGAGGAGGTCGCATCCACGTTGAGATGATCATCCGCCAAGACCACGACGAAGACATGCTCGGCGTCCGGCGAGAGCTCGCCCTCCGTCGGAGGGCGTCCCGTCCCGTCCTCCGGCGTAAAGAAGACAGGGATCCTGAGCCCCGGAACCGCAGGATCCTCACTGAGTGCCGACCGCAGATATTCGGCGAGTGCTGCAGCCCGAGAAGAGGCGGGGTGGTAGACGACCTGTATCAAGAGTGGAAGACGTGGCATCAAGACCCCTTCGTCGGGCGCGACATTCGACCGACCGGCGTCGCGAGCGTCCAACTGCCTCACACGGCGCTCAGTTCATGTCCCGTTACGATCGCGAAATGCATTAATCGGGAGACGGGCCCGATCGCAACTAGCGGTTTCGGCCGAACATTTGGCGGCTGTTGATCGGAAGGGTCCGCGCCTTGCGCAGGTAAGCAGCGTGGATCCAGCCCTGAACATCCTCCGGGTCCTCGGACCAGTCGTGGAGCGAGGCGAAGCCTGACTCGACATTGTCAGCCAATCTCGCCGGAAGTGTCGATGGATTTAGGGTCCCCCACCCATGGAGGTTCCGGTAGGAAGGCAGAAGAATGCCCAGAAGCCCCGAGCGAGGGTTGTTGGGCGTGTCTCGGAGGCTCGAATAGATCTCCCAGTCGACGTGCTTGCGCCGCCACGTGTCGGTGCCGACCAACACGAGCGTCACGGAGCTGTCGGCCAGATACTCGTCGCGGATTCTACGGCGGATGGTCTCGGTGCTGTTCTCCGGGTCCAGGTCTCCGAGTTCCACGGAACTCCTGACGAGGATGTCATGCCGGTTCCCGAACTTCAGATTGAAGATCTTTTTGTAGTTCTCGTCGTTGTCATGGTGGTAGCTGACAAAGACCTTGTGCCGTGTGCTCATTGCGCGGACTCCTTGAACGCAGTCATCCTACAACCGGAGGGATCGGACTGGCGGCAGTAGCGCCTGCACGCCGGCGGGCATCGGGGAAGCCTGGCGCGAGTCCAGAAGGACGTTCGAAACCGATCGCATCCAGCTTCGCAACGCCGCCTGATCGGCAATCGGTGTCCCGAGTCTGACGAACGCGGGAATCTGAAAGTCTTGAACCGATCGTTCAATGACGTGCGCGACTGACCTCTCCCGACCTCGGGCACTGCCTATCTCGTAGGGCACCCAGGCAGAATCAAAGGTAGTCGCTGAGAGGATTCCCAGAAGATGGGTACATCCATCGAGACCCTTCTCGATGGCATTCGCCAAGGCGAGGTCGTCACCGAGGGCTCTCGCTAGACCAACCTCGACAGATCGCAGATCAAGCCAGTAATCGATACCATTCACCGTCAGGAACGCCGCGATTTCCTTCGCGATGGCCTCGTCGTTCCGTCGGTAGGAGATGAACACGCAGCTAGACCTTGCGGTCGCTGCGCGTCGTTGCATCTCCGAAAGGAGAAATCGATTCTGGCCTGCCATCCCCATCCTTGATAGGTGGCTATCATCATTCGCCTCCGGGGTCAAGTGACTGGGGCAGCCGAGTGTGGCTCCCATCGTGCTCACGCGACCCGGCCGATCTCCCGGCGCTTCGCCTCCAGCGTGAGTTCGAGTGCTGCCGCCCACCGATGACTGAGATGGAGTGCGGGTAGCCGGACGATCTCCTCCCCACTGGCGTCCTTCCAACGCGCGCTCGACCGCTTGAAACGCACATTGAAGAGACTCTTGCAGGTCGCTTCTACAGGCCCGCTGCCGACGGGGCGGCCGGCGCCGCGCGCGGTCGCGTACTCCAGTCGGCCGGCGTCGCCTTGGTTCCGCAAGAAGGTCAGCGCGCCGTGCACGGGCCGATCCTTGTGCTCGCGCGGCTCTTCGAGCCCCCAGGCCCTGACCTCTGCCTGCAACTCCCGCCACGCGCCGGACTTGTTGAGCAGCCGCAGCTTCCAGCGCGCGAGCCACGCCGCCGCCTGAGGCGGCTCGAAGCGCCGCCGCGCGGCCTTGCCCATCTTCTCCAGGAAGTGCCACAGGTCCACCAGGCGCGTGATCGCTCGCTCGAGCGCCGCTTCGGTCAACGCCTCGCCGAGCAGGTTCCACATTCCCGAGCGAGCTCGTCACGCGGGTGTGGCCACCGTGCGACTCGACGCTCTGGCGAACGGTGGCGCGCCCGAGACCGGTCTGTGAAAGCGTGGCCGGTCTACGAGGGGCCCGGAAGTACGCGGACCAGGCACTTCACGATCCACGCGAGCGACCACCGCGAGGCCCTGGCGCAGATGGCGCGCGCATACAAGCTGGCGGTCGAGCGCCCGCCGTCGGTCGACCCGGGCACGCAGTTGGCCATGCCATGGATGCCCCGAAGGGCGTCGTGGCCACCCCGCCCGACCGCGCCCGAGAACGACACCGAATCGAAGTAGCGCGGCCGCGTGCGTAGGGCCGCACCCCCGCCGACCAGCAACCCGTTACCCGGCCCCGCGTCCTACTCCTTCAGCAGCGCCCTGAAACCCGCCTGTTCGAAGTGCTTGTCGAACGAGAGGGCCCGGGTCATCCCGAGGTCCCACATGATGACGAAGCTCGTGCAGTCGGTGAGGCCCCACTCCTTGTCGCGGTACGTGCTCTTCACGTCGCGCGCCCGCTTCAGCAGGACCCGGTCGACCTCGACGATCGTGATGTCCGGATGGACCTCCATGGCGGCGATCACCGCCTCCGCCTTCGGCCAGATCTGCGGCAGCCGGAAAGCGTCCCCCACCTCGAGCAGGATCGCGGAGATCGGGACGAAGCGCAGGCGCCGCTCGGCCACTTTCCTGCGCCACGCCATGGCGACGCCGTGGAGCTTGTCGTCGTCGGCGAGGAGCGCGAGCAGGTAGCCCGTGTCGACGAAGACCGACTCAGGCATGGCCGCGGCGCAGCCCTCTGATCTGCGGGTCGCGCCCGAACCGGGCGTCGGGGTCGTCGGCGCGCACGAGCCGGTGCAAGGGGCCGGAGAGCGCCTCGGCCAGGGCGAATGGGTCGACGAAGCCCGTCTCGTCGCGCGAGGCCTCCCGCGCGCGTTCGATCTCGTCATCGGTGGGGGGCGGGGGCAGCGCCGCGCGCGCGAGGACGGGCTGCAGCGCCGCCGCGAGCAGCTCGTTCTGCGCCGCCATGGCGAGCGCCCCCCTTGGCGCGGCGGCTACGGCCTCGGCTGCCGAGCGCCCGAGCCGCTCCTGCTTCATCGCGAGGAGGATGTGCCGCGCGAAGTACTCCGTTGCGTCGTCCTCCCGGTCGATCACTGCCGCCGCGATGGCGAGCCGGAGGCACCCGAACGCGTCGTCGTCGGGGACGGCGGCGACGGCGCGCTCGAAGACGGCCTCCGCCTCGCTTAGGTCGCCGAGCGCCGTGAACGCGGCGACGCGGCTGCAAAGGATCACAGGGAGGATTTTCGGGTGGCGCCTGATGTGGCGCTCGGCGTGCTCGAACACCTCGAGCGCCTCGCGCGCCATGCCGAGGAGGCCGAGCGCCTTGCCGGCGTTGATGGCGGCTTGCGGGTCGTCCGGGTAGATCGACAGTGCCTCGCGGTGCGCGGCGAGCGCGGCCTCGGTGTGGTCCAGGCGCTGCTCCGCGAGTCCGATCAGCGTCCAGAGTTCCCAGCGCCCCCGGGCGTCGAGCGCGTCGGGCAGCGCGGCGCGCGCGGCGTCCAGTACCGCCTAAACCTCGTCGAGGGAGATGCGGCCGCCGACCTCGCTCAACCGCAGGGCGTTGTCCTGATAGAGTTTCTCGGCATCGGTGAGGGGCTGGGCCATTGGTGTACCGAAGGGAGGGTATCCCAGGCGGGTACGCCCGACCAACGCGACGACAGGGCGGAAGTGGCCGCGCCATCGCGGCCGCTCTGGCGCCGATCGGAAACCCGTTGCCGGGCGCGTTCACCGCGGCTCGAGGGACACGCCCGCGTGTGCGGGCGAACTCGGCTCACGACCGCCGCCACCCTCCCAGCACGGCGCGGCGCTCAATGACGTGAATGGCATAGTCACTGCACCTGCCGCGGCGCATGGCCAGACATCAATCCATTCTCATCACCACGGGCGTCAACGCACCCGCCGGTGGCTCGGCACTCACGTACGCGGAGAGCGACGCGGCAGCGATGCACGAGGTCCTTACCGGCCCCAGGGGGCCGGCGTGGACCACTGCAGAGCACGGCAACGGCGCGCTGCTGACCGCGACGGCCGTCGACGGCTACCTGCGGACGCTCAGCGGTCAGCAGCCCAACTTCCTCGCGTTCTATTTCGCCGGGCACGGCAGCGAGTCCGGGATCGCGCTCGCGGACCGGCACTACTACTTCAACGAGCTCGTCGACCGGATGGCCGAGATCGCCCCAGTGCGCTCGCTGCTCGTTCTCGACACCTGCCACGCCGCCGGGTACCAGCGCGCGCTGATGCTCAAGGAGGCGCAGACGCGGCCGGCGGGTCGGCTGGTGCACCCGTGGCGCGCCCAGCTCGAGCAGTCCGTGCCGGGCTCGCGGTACATGTACGCGGCGAGGATCGACCAGAACTCCCGCGAGTCGCCCCCCTACGGCGGGCACTTCACGTGGGCGCTGCGGCACCAGCTCCAGACGCTCCGTGCCGACCCGGGCTCGACCACTGGCTGGATCTCCGATCGACACCTTTTCGCCAACGCGAGCGCGTTGATGCAGCACCAGTTCGGGCCCGGCCAGACCCCGGAGTCGTGGCGCCTGGATGGCACCCTCGGGATCATGCAGGGCGTCCGCTAGACCTCGCGGGCCGAGCTCCGGCCGCGAGGCGGTGCGGGAGCGGGCGCTCCTCGGCGGCGAGCTGGTCGGCGACGGCGGCCTCGAGCCGGGCGGCGCACCAGGCGGTGAACCCCTCTTCGTTCGCGAGCTGCCCCGTCGCGGGCCCCGCGGCCTCCGCCTCGTCGGCCGCCTGGCGGGCACCTGCACGCCGCAATGGTGGTGCGAGTCGACGGTCTCGACCTCGTATCGGCAGCACATGCAGGCGTGCAGCGTCGCGTCGGCGGGGCCGCGGGAGAAGCGGGCTTCGAAGGAGGCGAGGGCGCGGACGGTGGTCATGACGGACGCCGTTCAGCAGGCGGTGCGGGTGGCGACGGCGGGCGCGATCGACGCGGCGGTCACGAGCTGTTGATGGCCGCGTTGATGCGGAGGTTTCGTGAGGAGCGGATGGTCGAGGAGCATCGTGCGGGTCATGCCGGACCACAGTGGTAGTCATTGTGTCACTAATGACATTGTCACGGGCCGCAGTGATTCGCCGGGTTCCGGCCCGCGGGTTGGGGCGGCGGGGTCGTGGGACGGCGTTCTATGACATTCGCGTCATAGTCGTGCGTGCGCACCGAGGCCGTTCCACCCGAATCCGCGACCGAACGGCCTCGGTGTTGACTATGACATTCGAGTCACAGTCACTATCGCCGTTTGCGTACCTTCCGTGGGGCGGGCGGCGGGACGGGCTCATCGGCCCTGCGGTACCCGCCGGCAGGCATGTCGGGCAGCATCGCCGCCCCCTCCGGGTCGTTCTCGCGGATCCAGGCGATCCAACGGGCGAGCTGGCGCAGGGAGATGATCAGGGCGTCGGCCGCGCGGCCTTGCGTGCCCTCTTCCTTCAGGGTCCCGGCCAGCATCTTCAGGAACGCCGTGCGGGTGATCGGGAGCGACCGAGCCATGAGCATCTCGATCGCCGCGGGGGAGTGCCAGGGGTCGACGGGGGGGCGGGCCATCGGCGACGGAAGTGCACGGCCGATGCCGCGACCCGGCCGAGCGCGTCATTGAAATTCGCCGCGTCGTGGCCGAGCAGCACGTCCACGCCCGAGGCGCGCATCCAGGCCGCGATGCGCGAGAGGGAGTGGGGGGCGTGCAAGCGACTGAGCGTCAGCACTTCGATCACCGTGCCGTGCGACAGCTCCGACTCCGTCCGCAGCAGTGTGTCGATCACACCGACGTCTCGGGACGGAGCCCATGCGTTCTGCTGTAACGCGGAGCACCCCCACGGCGAATGGGCGCACGCCACGTCGGCAACCGGAGCGCCTGTATGCATCTCAACCAGCCCCGATCGCCGATTCATGCGGCGGCGGTAGCCGTCACCGCGCTCGCGCTCCTGACCGGGTGCGCGCGTCACGTCGCGCCGCGTACGGCAGCGGACGCTGGGGACACCCCGCCGATTCCACGGCTCCCCGATCGGCCGCTCGCGAGCGCAGGGGAGGCCTTCCATCGGGCGTGGGACGATGGGCAGGCGGAGCTGTCGGGGTACCGCGCGCGCATCAATCGCTACGGCGAGATGCGGGATGCCGACCTCGTACTCATATACGTGACCGAACCCATGGACCGTCGCACCTGGATCAAGGACGACGACGTCCCCGCGCCCCACCGGGTGAGCGTGTTGAAGCTCAACGCGTCGCTGCGATTCCAGACCGGGGTGTACCCGTACTCGGTGCTGACGTCGGTGTTCGCCCCCGTCGACCGCTATCGAGCCGAGTGGTTCTCGCCCGTGAAGATCACGCTGAGCGTGCAGGAGTGGTGCGGCCACGTGTTCCACGCCGTGTGGCCAGGCGTCGATCGGTACACCGAGCGCCTAATGTCGTATTTCGCCAGCGAGGGGGAGCGCGCCCGCACCGTCGCCACCCCCGCCGGAGCCCTCTACGAAGACGCGCTCCTCATCCAGCTGAGGGAGCTCGATGGGCCCTTCGCGGGCGGCGGCGACTGGCGCGGCCCGCTGGTGCCGACCCTCTGGTCGACGCGCCGGGCGCACGCACCGAGCGGCGCGATCGATGCCACCATCGCGCGCTCGGTCGCAGAGGTGGACGGCGTGGCGGTGAGCCGGTTCGTCGTGGCGACGGCCGCGGGCACCCGCACGATCGACGTCGAGCGCGGCGGCGCGCGGCGGGTAATGGGCTGGCGTGGATCTGACGGTGAAGACGTCCACCTGCTCCGCACGGCGCGGCTCCCGTACTGGCGATTGAACCACAACGGCGACGAGGCGCAGCGCGCCCTGTTTGGGATGTAGGGATGAACGGATCGACGTTTCGATGGACCTCGAGGACGGGCGTGGCACTCCTCCTCGGCTTGCTGGTGACCCGTGGCGCCTCGGCCCGGGAGGTCGCTCCTGATTCGCGCTCGGAGGGCGGACGGATTCGCGAGCTGGAGGCGCGCGTGCGAGCCCTTGAGTCGCGCGCCGCGACGGCCCCCGCGACCCCGCCCGTCACCGCCGGGCGGAACAACGGCCTGTTCTTCCTCCGCTCGTCCGACGGCGCGTTCACGCTCTTTCCCACCGCGCGCATGCAGATCGACGCGTACGCGTACAGCCCGGCCTTCGAGGCGCCCGGCCAGCCCCGCGCGTCGGTGTTCCTGCGACGCGTGCGGCCCGAGTTGCTCGGCTCGCTCTTTCACGAGCGCGTGGACTTCATGCTCGCGGGCGACTTCGCGGCGCCCGCCAACGGTCAGGCCACCACCGATGCCTTCGTGATCTTCAACGTGCACGACTGGCTGCACGTGCAGGTCGGACAGTTCGACCTGCCCTTCACCATGGAGAATCGAACGAGCGATCGGGTGATCGATTTCATGGAGCGCTCGTTCACCGTTCGCAACCTCGGCACCTCGACGAAGGAGCCCGGTCTGATGCTCTGGGGCGGGCCGCGGAGCCGCCTCTTCTACTACTCGGTCGGCCTCTTCAATGGCGACGGGATCAACGTGCGCAACCTCGACAACTCCTTCGACGTGGTGGGCCGCATCTTCGTGCGCCCCTTCGCCGCAGGCGCGGCCGCCCTCTCTCGCGTCCAGGTCGGTGCGTCGGGTTCGTTCGGCTCGCACCGCGACACCAACCAGCCCATCGGCGCCGCCCCCGGGTGGCTGTCGCTCGAGTCGGGATATCCCCTCTTCCGAAACACGTACACGGGCGCCGACGGCAACGGCACGGCGATCGCGGTGGTGCCACAGGGCGACGTCGCGCGCGTGGCCGCGGAGGTCAACGTGCCGATCGGTCCCGTTGCCTTCCGCGCCGAGGGCATCTGGCTCAAGGGCGACGTGGCCGAGACCTTCTTCGCGTCAGGGCTGCCGCTCCGAGGGGTCGGCTCGCTCCGCGCGCTGGGCGGCTACGCGCAGCTGGCCTTCTGGCCGATCGGGACGAGCCGCGTGCTCTCGGACCCGGGGGTCGGTTCGATGCCGCGCTTCGTCGCTGGCGCCCAGACTCCGCCCGATGGTTTCAACCTCCAGCTCGTCGCGCGCGCCGAGTACGACCGGGTCGACTATCAGTCGGGCGCGCCGCTCGGCGCCAACCAACAGGGTCCGAGCCAGGTGGCGGGCGCGTACACGTACTGGTCCGCGGGCTTCTCCGCCAACCTCTGGTGGACGCGGCACGTGCGGCTGACGCTCAACTACGTCGCGAACCATATCGAGGGCGCGACGGCCAACCTCCCGTCCCCCGGCCAGAACTTCATCCACGAATTCGGCGCCCGGGTGGGCCTCTCGCTGTGAGCAAGACCATGAAGCCTCTCCAGATCATGGCGGTGGCCCTGTTGGCGATCGCGGCGCCCGGCTGCAACGACGAGCCCTTCGCCGGGCCGAGCACTCCCTTTGCGGCCGAGGCCCGACCGCGCAACCCCGATCACTTCCAGCTCGGCAACGGGTCGAACCTCCCGACCCCCTTCGCGGACGTGCGCAGCCTCGCGATCAGCTCGGGCACCCGGGCCATGATGGGGTACGACTTCCAGGACTGGATGCGCCCCGCGGGCGACGTGGACGTGCGCGCCGAGGGCAACTCGACCCGCTTCCGCATAGCCCTCCGCGGCCTGGTCCCGGGCGGCTTCTACACGGCGTGGCTCGTGCGCATCCGAGGCTCGACGCGCGGCCCCAAGACCGACCTCGCGCTCGGTCAGCAGTTCGATGGCGTCGTGCCAGCGAACATCACCGGCACCAACGCCATCATCGCGCGCGCCGACGGCACCGCGACCCACGACGTGACCCTCGCGCCGCGCTACCTCGACGCCGCGGGCACGACCTATTTCGGGGTCGACTTCTGGGATGAGATTCACATCGCCTTCCACGCCGACCGCCGCGCCTACGGCTTCGCCCCGGGGCCCAACCACTGGACGCAGGTGGTCCTGCCCATTCGAGCCCGCGACGGGTCGGCGCAGGCCCCGCTCGCCGCCCCGACGCCACCCCAATTCTCCCTCGGCAACGGCATCGACGGACCGACCTCCTTCGGCTCCATTCGCGACACCGCGATCGCCGCGGGGGTCGCGGGAGCCGCGTCGTACTCCGAGGCGCAGTGGAGCGCCGCGACCGGGCGGCTGACCATCAACCTCGCGGACTTCGCCACGCAGGTGAACACCAACGTGATCGCGTCCGCTGATGGCCTCGTCCCGGGCGGCGCCTACACGGCGTGGCTGGTGTCGGCGAGCGGCGCGACGTGCCCGCTGGGCGAGACCCGCGAAGGCATCGCTCAGGCAGTGCGCTCGCTGTTCGCGTCGCAGCTGGAGGTCGACGCTCGCGGTCGAGGGGTGATGGAGACGACGCTGTCCCCGTCGTCGCAGTGTGGCGACGGGCGCACCTTCGGACGCCTCGCCGACTGGGACCGCGTCGAAGTTGTGTTCCAGGCGGACAACACCCTCCACGGCGCGCAACAGGGGCCGCAGCACTGGGTGCAGCTGTCGGCGCCGCTCCCGGCCGTTCCATGACGCTGCGAGCCGCCCCCATCGCGGGCGTCCTGGCCGCGCTCTGTGTGGCGTGCAGCGCTGCGCCGGACGTTTCTCCGACCGGCGCCGACCTCTTCCAGGTCGCCATCACCGGGGCCCCGGGGGGCGCGCTGCTGAGCGCATGGGCGCCTGCCACGGGACGGACGGCGTACGTCGTCGGGGGCTACGTCGCCGTCGAGCCATCGCTGGTGCCCGGGCACAGGGCCGGTCGACTGCTGGCCTACGCCAACGGCGCGTTCACGACGGCGTGTCGAACGGCGAGCGTGCTCTGGTGGGTGCAGGGCATCGGCGACGCCGTGTGGGCGTCGGGCGAGGACGGCACCGTGCTGCGATACACGCCAGTCGATCATCGGTGCGTCGAGCTCGACATCGGTGGCGAGTGGCCCCGCGGTCGTCCCACCCTCTGGGGACTCTGGGGCGCGAGCGCTGGCGAGATCTACGTGGTGGGCGGCTCGGCCAGGCCCGACGGGCCGCACGGCGTGATGCTGCGCTACGATGGCCATGCCTTCACTCGCGTCGAGCTGCCCGTCGCGGCCCGGGAGGTGAACCTCTACAAGATCGCTCGGGGCCGCGATCGCACATACGTCGTCGGCGCGAGGGCGACGCTGCTGGTGCGCGCGGACAGCGACGGCACCTGGGCGAGCGTCGCGACGCCCGAAGCGGTCGCCGCCGACCCCCTGTTCACGGTGTCATGCGCCGCTGCCGGATCGGTCTGCGCGGCGGTCGGAGGGACCGCCGACGCCCAGATCCTGCTCCGGAGCGGGTTCACGTGGATGCGCTCCGCCGGGCCCGACGGGCTGCCCGGGCTCAACGGGGTGTGGGTCGAGCACGACCAGAGCATCTTCCTCGTCGGCCAGCAAGGCACCGCGGTGCACTTCAACGGTCGAGGGTTCTACCAGTCGCCCCGCGCGCCCACCGCCGACACGCTGCACGGGGTCGCCGGCAATGACTCCATCGTGCTCGCGGTAGGAGGCGAGATCGGTCACGCGCTTCCCGATCAACGCGGCACCATCCTCGTGCGCGGAGAGGCCTTCACGAACTACACGCTCGACGGAATCACCTACCGCGCCAGCGGCGAGTTGCGCCCATCGTTGGGGGATGCGCGCGGACAGTAGAGCGTCGAGGGCGCGCGGGGAGCCGAGATTCGGCGTCGCGCGCTGTAACGCTGCGGGTACCTCGTGCGAAGCAGGACAGAGGAGGTTATTCAAGCCGGAGCTACCCGACGAAGTGCTCGCTCGAACCCGGCGCCCATCGCGGGTTTACGACATGAGGAGCAGAAGGACCGCACCTGATGCCGCCGACGCCCCTAGACGCCGCCACGATCCGAGAGCTCGAACCGTTTCTCCTGCGGCTCGCGACGCGTGCCGTTCGCGACGCCGTGCTCGCGCACGACCTCGTGCAGGCGACGTTTCTCTCGTTGATCGAGCCGACGTCGACGTACGACGCCAGCCGGGGGATGGTGCGGAGCTACCTCGCGGGCGTGCTGATGCGGAAGGTCGCGGATCACTACCGTCGCCAGCGGCGCGAGCGCGTCACCGGCGACTTCGATGAGACCACCGATGGTCTCGATGAGCGGGTCGCCCACGACCCCTCGAGGGCGATGCACCCTATCGATCGGTCGCGGGCGATGAGCGTCATCGATCGGGCGCTCGCACGGCTACCCGACCAGCAGCGCCTCGTCGTGCTGGCCTGTGACGTCGAACAGATGGACCGCGCCGAGGCCGCGAGCTCGCTCGGCATCACGGAGGGCAACCTCCGCGTGCTTCTGCACCGCGCCCGCCACGAACTCAGAAAGGCCCTCGAAGATGCTAAAATGCGATGAAGTTGAGCGCATGCTGAGCGACTACGAGGACGGCGCGCTCCCGTTCTCCAAGATGGTCGCGATCCGCTTCCACCTGATGATGTGTCGGCGGTGCCCGGCCCTCGAGCGCTCTCTCCGGGAGACGATCGACGTGCTGCGCGCGCTGCGCGATGAGCCGATCAACGAGGGCGCCGATCCCGAGGGCAACAAGGGCGAGTAGGCCGTCTGGCGTAACGCAATCGGCCCACCGGCGAAGTCCTCCCGATCGTCTCCGAGCGCCGACCGCTCGCCGAAAGGGCCGAATTCATGGACCAGCCGCTCCCCGCGATGTGGAAGCTCTTCCTCGCCATCATGATCTCTGGCGCCTCGATGGGAGTCGCCTTCCCACTGGTGCTTCGCGCCCTGCCGACCGGCGTTGCGCCGTGGTTCCCAGGGGTCCTCCTTGGCGCCGTCTACGCCTTCGTGATGTACGTCTTCGTCAAGTCGATGCTCCGGGCGTTCGTGCTGAAGCTGCACACGCTGGAGCGGGTCGTCGCGGGCACCACGCCACCCGAGCTCCCGGGCGTGCTGTTCAGCAACGAGATCGACGAGGTCGAGCAGAGCGCCGCGCGGATCATCGCCCGACTCGACGCAACCCGCGCCGAGGTCGGCTCGTGAGCACCGACTCCCTCATCGGTACGGTCGTCGGCGGGTGCCGCATCGAGCGCCTCATCGGGCAGGGCGGGATGGGCGCCGTGTACGAGGGCTATCACCGCGCGCTGCGGGTCCCGGTGGCGGTGAAGTTCCTGATGCCGCTCCCCGGGAGCACGACGATCGACCGCGGCAGCGCCGAGCGCTTCATGCGAGAAGCGCAGGTCGTGGCGCAGCTGCGACACCCGAACATCGTCCGGGTGCTCAACGTCGACTACCTCCGCGACACCTGCTTCATGGTGATGGAGATGCTTTCGGGGAACACCCTCGGCGAACACATCGACCGCCGGGGGCCGCTCCCGGTCGACGAGGTGCGGAGCATCGGTCACCAGGTGGCCCTCGCCCTGGCGCACGCGCACGCGCACGGCGTCGTGCACCGCGACATCAAGCCCGACAACGTGATGATCACCCCTGATGGCACCGCCATCGTGATGGACTTCGGCATCGCGTCGGCCGTGGCGCGCAGCGGCGAGCGGCTCACCCGCCAGGGAAACATCATCGGGACACCCCACTACTTCGCCCCGGAGCAGGCGAGGGGCGCGGTCCACATCGACGCCCGGGCGGACCTCTACGCGCTGGGCGTGGTGCTCTACGAAGCGCTCACCCGCGAGCTGCCGTTCGTCGGCGACGACCCGCTGGCCCAGCTCGTCGCTCGGCTCAGCGACGACCCCATCCCGATCGACTCGCGTCGGAGCGACCTCCCGTCCGATCTGGTCTCGCTGATCTCGCGGCTGATGGCCCGCGACCCCGCGGATCGCGTGCAGACCGCCGAAGAGGTGGCGCAGGCGCTCGGGCCGCAGGCGCTCACGCGTACGGTCATCCCGCCGGCGCCGCGGGCGCCGACGGAGGAGAGGGCCCTCACCGTTCGTGCGAGCGAGCTCACGGCGATGGCCGAGACCGCGGGTCTGCCGTTCACCTCCCCGTCGGGCGTCCACATGGTGGAGCTACGCCTCGCGGACATCCGGGCGTTTCTCCGGCTCGCCGAGGAGGAAAGCCGGAGCGGCGCCTCGCTGCTCCTCGTGCACCGCCCCGGCGAGGCCGACGTGCTCGCTTTCATCGACGGCTACAGCGCCGCGGCGTTCAGTGTCCGTCGCGGGGTCCCGGCGACGGCGACAGTGCAGGACCTGCTGCGGCGCGCGATGGCGCGCGGGGACGGCGCCGTGGTGGTGCGTGCGATCGCGCCGGAGGTCGTCGCGTCCCTGCGCACCTGGACCGACGGCGTCCGCGCGCTGGGGCCGCTCCCCGTCGAGATCGTGCGCCCGATGGGCCTCTTCGCGCGCATCCGCCGCACGAAGACCTCCGGGGTCGTGGCGGTCACCGACCGCGGCCAGACCAGCCTGGCTCAGGTGCACGACGGGGCGCTGAGGTCGCTCCACACGGCGGCGCTCCATCAGCACGAGATCGCGACCGCCACCGAGGGGGGAGTCGTTCAGTGGCTTGAGGCGCGCGGCCCCGAAGCGACCGTGATGCTCAGCCTCGCGGCGCCGATTGCCGACGCGCCCGCGGCCACCGCGGCCCCGGGGGACGACGCGCTCCGCGGGGCGCTGGTGGTCGCGGCTGCGGTCGCGTCGTCGATCGCCGCGGATGCTGCGAGGGAGTTCGGGCTCGGCAGCGCGCAGGTGTTCAACAAGTCCGTCCGCCAGGCGACCGCCTCGATGCGCGACGTCGTCCCGGTGTCCGCGCTGGGCGGCGCGGGAGGACCGTTCGACGCGCTCGCGGCGTGGCCGGTCATCGCGGCGGGGGCGCGCACCGGGAGGGAGACGGTGGTGCGCGAGGTCATCGAGGCGGTGCTGGCGGGAACGCTCGTCGCGGCGAAGGAGATGCTGCAGGAGAAGAAGCTGGCGAAGACCCGGGCCGCGGCGCTCTCGCTGCTGCTCAAGGGGCGCGCGCCCCTCGACGCGCTCGGGCTGACCGCGGATCTGCAGCGCTCGCTCGGGGGGTAGGAGGGGAGGGCCCGCCGACCCGTCCTCAGTGGGCCCGTCGGCCCCCGAGGAACAGCCCGCGCTCGATCAGGTCGCCGAGGAGCCCCGCGAGGCTCTCGTTGAAGCGGGCGTCCACCTCGACGCGGTGATGTTCGATGGCGTCGCGAATCGACGCCCCCAGCGTGCGACCGGGCGAGCGCAGCGCCTCGACGATGTCGCCCGCGACGGGCGTGAACTCCAGCGCCTCGACCGCGTCGTTCGGCCCTCGGTACACCGCGATGGCGCAGGGGCGCTCCGCCGTCGCCTCGGGAAGGTGGACGCTCCAGCTCAGCCGAAGGAAGCGCTGCGTCGTCGAGAGCGCGACGGGGAGTTCCATGGAGAGCGCCACGAGGTCGGAGCGCGGCGGCGGGTCCTCGGCGATGACCGCCTCCATCACGGCGGCCTCGTAGCGGACCAGATCCAGCGTCCACGGCGGCGCGTCCGCTGGCAGGCAGGCCGGGTCGTCGCAGAGGTAACGCGAGAACTGGAGGCACAGCTCCCGCACGTAGCGCGTGGTCGGCGGCGCCCGGTCGAGCCACCGGCTGACGGCACGGGCCAGGCCGTCCGGTCCCAGCGCCTCTCGGGAGCGCGGCAGCGACTCGCCGATCGTGTCGATGAAGCGACGTCGCACCATCTCGCGGTAGAGCGTCCAGCCCGACCGGGCGCCGCCCAGGTCGCGCACGACGTCGTCGGAGAGATCGGCGTCGAGGCAGGCGCTCGCGAGCGACCGCTGCAGGGAGTCGAGGGTCATCGGGGTCCTCCAGTGGCGCGCTGCCAGATGGCGTCGAGGCGCTCGATCTCCTCGACCACCCGCTCCCAGTCCGGGAAGGACTGGTCTCGTTCGAGGAGCACTGGCACCGGGCCGGTACGTTGGAGCGTGTGCGCCAGGAGCTCGTAGACGTCGTCGCACACCGCCTCGCCGTGGGTGTCGATGCGCTGGCCGTTGTCGCACACCAGATGTCCCGCGACGTGGATCTGCACGACGCGATCGAGGGGCAGGGCGCTGATCATCTCGCGCGCGTCGAAGCCGTGGTTGCGGGCGTTGACGTAGACGTTGTTGACGTCGAGGAGCAGCCCGGCGCCGGAGCGGGTGAGCACCTCGGTGATGAATGCCGCCTCCCCCATCTCGGGCACTCCTGGGTGGGCGTACCAGCTGATGTTCTCGATGACGAGCAGGACGTCGAGACGCTTCTGCGCCTCGATCAGCCGATCGGCCGTGTGCTCGGCCGCGGCGTGCGTGAAGGGGAGGGGGAGCAGGTCGTGGAGGAAGCGGCCGCCATGGCTCCCGAAGCAGAGGTGGTCGCTGTGCCACGGGCTCTGCACGTGGTTCACGAATTTCGAGAGGGTCGAGAGGTAGGTGTCGTTGAGCGGCTCCATCGCGCCAGGGCACAGCGTGAGGCCGTGAGTGACGATGGGGAAGCGCTCGCGCAGCGCGTCGAGGTGGCGGACGAAGGCGCCCCCCCGGGCCATGTAGTTCTCGGGGGAGACCTCCAGCCAGCGGAGCGCCGGCGGCGGTCGCGTGAGGATGGCGTCGGCGAGCGGCGCCCGTAGCCCGAGCCCGATACCCGACACCTTCGCGGGGCCGCCGGCGGTCATCGACTACTGCGCCCCGGCGTGACGAAAGGCCGTGAGGTCGACGCGCACCCGGATGTCGTTGGAGACCTTGAGGCGGAGCAGCATCGGGACGCTGATGCCGAAGTCCGTGAGCGCGACGTGGAACTCGCCCTGCACCCGCAGCATGTCCGCGTCGATGCCGATCGCGCCCATGCCCGCGTATTCGCCGGCCAGCGGGATCCGGCGCACGGTGAGCCGCGCGGCGATGTCGCGGGTGACCCCATGCATGGTGAAGTGACCGCGCACCGTCCCCTGCACCGGCGCGTTCGGCGCGAGCGGCGCCGAGATGTCCGTGCCGGTGAGCTGGAGCGTGATGTTGGGAAACCGTGCCGAGTCGAACCAGCTGGGGCCGCGCAGGTGCTCGTCCCGCAGGTCGACGCCGGTGCGCAGCGAGTTGGCGCCGACCTCGATGCGACCCGAGAGGCCGTGCGACGGGTTCGCGACATCGACGGTGAAGTTGCCGGTGGTCTGCGTCGAGATCCCGTCCACGGTCTCAATCGGCGCGTCCGACGTGAACAGCACGCGCGACTGCCCGGAGGGGCGGAGGTCGAAGCGCTGCGGGCCGTTCGCCGCCGCGACGGGGGCTGGCGGAGTAGCTACGGGCGGCGCCGGGGCCTGCTGCGCGCGGGCGTCGGCGCCGAGGCCGACGGCCGAGAGCATCACCGCGAGCGCGACGCCCCCGCGGCGAATCGAGGCGACGTGCGAGGCGCGGGGAGCCGATGCCGAAACGGATTCATGCTTCATGGGAGACCTCACTCGGGGTGTTGTCGGGGACTGCTGCCTACTTCGCCGCCGACCCACCCGCCGTTACGACGATCTCGATCGTTCTCCGATCGACGCGCGGCGCCCTGAAGAAGACCGTGCGCGAGACGTCGATGGTCCGGTCGTCGGCCGAGCACTCTTACGCGACGTCGATCTCGCGTAACGAAGCCAGGCCTCGCCCGAAGTGGGTGTGAAGAAACGATCCGGCGCCGCGGTTGCGGCGAGCTGATTCGACACCGGGAGATTCCATCATGAAGAAGATCAACGTTTCGCGAACGGCGCTGGCGGGTCTGGCGGGCACTGCGGCGATGACGATGCTGATGCTCGCGGCGCCGCGCATGGGCCTCCCCCCGATGAACATCGGGCACATGCTCGGCTCCGTGATGGGCGGCCTCGACGCCCTCGGGTGGATGGCCCACGTGATGATCGGCGTGGGGCTCGCGATGGGCTACGCGATCGCGGGGCCGCGGCTCCCGGGTCATGGCGCCCCGCGCGGCGCGCTCTACGGAGTCGCGCCGTGGCTGATGGCCCAGCTCATCGTGATGCCCATGATGGGCGCGGGGCTCTTCGGCGGCTCCGCCCTCGGCGCGATGGGGAGCCTGATGGCCCACCTGGTGTACGGCGCGATCGTCGGCGCGATCGTCGATGGCGAAGCCGTCGCGGCGCCGCACCCGCACGCGGCGTAGTCACCGACTCCATCCGCATCGCACCGTCGGGGGTGCTGCGTACTTCGCAGCGCCCCCGACGTGCGTTACGACGACGGCGCCTGCCCCGCACCGTGCTGGGCGTTGATGGTCCAGTCGTAGTCGACGAACTCCACGGCGAAGCTCCGCGGGATCTGGTCACCCTCCGCGCGGTAGCGGTTGATGAAGGTGATCCGATCACCGTCGGCCTGACCGCGGGACCGCTCGGTCTCGACGAAGTCCTGCTCGTACCAGTTGAAGATCTGCGAGAGCACCACCCGCCGCGCCGCGGGGTCGACCCGCACGTTGCGCGGCTCGTTGCAGAACCGCCGCGCCTCGCGATCGAGCTGGGCATCGAGGCGCTCGGGGGCGAAGGCCTCGTTGGGGAGGCGCGGGCACCCGGCGGACGCGCAGTTGAGCGCGAAGTGCACCCGAGCGTCGTGGAACGCCGCGCGCACCCGCTGGTCCTCGAGGTCCTTGAGGTTGATCTCGGCGCCGTCGATCACGTAGCGCGTGCTGTAGAAGAACGACAGCCGGACAGCACCGATGTCGCTGAGGGGAGCCCGGTCGATGACGTTTCTCCAGACGCTCGCGTTGTAGGCCGCGATGAAGAAGGCCTTGCGGTGGTTCTCTGAGGGGTAGAGCTCGGGGCGCGCCGAGGGGCCGGCCTGCGCGACGAAGGCCAGCACGCGATCGAGCGCGGCGCGGTCGCGTCGGAGCCCGCGATAGTCGACGCGGCCGAGACCGTCGGAGTCGACGAAGCGGTGCAGGAGTCGATCGTATTCGGACAACGGAAACGACGTCGCGCCCTGCATCTCTGCCCGCGTGAGCACGGTGCGCGGCGGGGCGGTGTGCTTGCGGCCGAACAGCACGGCCGCGCCACCGAGCGCGAGCGCGACGCCCCCGGCCACGAGCCACCGGACCCGGCGAGGCGATGTCGTTGAAGCGATCTGGGTCATCTGCGCGGTCTCCCTGCGGCGACACTGCCGACGGAGGGGTTTCGCCGGGGCCTCCGATTTGTTTCAGACATCTCGCGGCTCTCGATTTTCGATCGATCACCGTAACGCCTGGGCCGCGACGGCGAACTGGCGGGGCAACGAACCGAACAGCGTGCGACCGCGCCCGGTGGCGCAGCACACACATCCCTCGGCGTGCCTCCCACAGAAGGACATCCCAATGAAGACCGATCTGCGTTCCAGCCTCCTCCTCATGGTCTCCGCGGCGCTCGGCGGCGGCTCCCTCGCGGGCTGCGCCTCGACCCCAGCTCCCGTCGCGGCGACGCCCGCGCCGGGTGCAATGCACGGCAATGGACAGGCGGGGTCTTGTGGCGCCGCCATGTCGACCCCGATGCCGGCGACGCCCGCGACCGACGGCGGTCAGGCCGCGTCGTGCGGCGCGACCGGCTCCTGCGGCGCGACCCGGCCGGCGGCCCCGAGCGGCGGCGGCCACTGAGCGACCCACGCCGCTGCGCTCACGCTGCGGCGACGAACATTCCTCTGCGGTGTAACGCACCGCCGGGCTCAAGCGAAGTGACCGCGGAGCCCGATGACACCCAGCAAATCCACCACGAGCGCCTGTCCCCAGTGTTTGCGAAAGATCCCTGCGCGGGTCTTCGAGCGCGACGGGAGGGTGTACCTCTCCAAGGAGTGCCCGACGCACGGCGCCGACGAGGCCCTCCTCGCGAGCGACGCCGCGCTCTACTGGAACGCCGGCCCCGAAGGGTCGAAGGGCTGCTGCGCCCTCAACCACAGCTGCACGATGATCTTCGAGATCACCGAGCGCTGTAACCTCACCTGCCCGACGTGCTTCACGGCCTCGAGCCCGCACGAGACCTGGCAGATGCCGCTGGAGGAGTTCGACCGCAAGCTCTCCACCCTGCTCGCGCAGGGCAAGCGGGACGCCGACATGGTGCAGCTCTCCGGCGGCGAGCCGACGATCCACCCCGACATCGAGCGCATGATCGCGCTCTGCTTCGAGCGCGGCGTGAAGAAGGTGTACGTCAACACCAACGGCGTCCGCGTCGCGAAGGACGCCGAGTTCGTGGAGCGGCTCGCGGCCCTCGACGGCGGCCGCGACCGGTTGCAGTTCTACCTCCAGTTCGACGGCTTCGAGGAGCGCACGCACTCGCTCATCCGCGGCGCGAAGGGGCTCTCGCCCGTCAAGCGCCAGGCCATCGCGAACCTGCACCGGCATGGCCTCTACGCGCTGCCGGTCATGACCGTAACCCGCGACGTGAACCTGCATGAGATCGGCGACGTCGTCCGCATGCTCGTCGAGAACCACCCGAAGATGAACACGCTCATCCTCCAGCCGGCGTTCTACGCGGGGAGGTACGAGAACGAGCGCCACGTCGAGCGCCTCACGCTCGCCGAGGTGGCGTACGAGGTCTCGCGGCAGACCGGCGGGATGTTCATCCCCGAGGACTTCGGCCCCATCCCCTGCTCGCATCCCAACTGCTTCGCGCTGGCGGTGGCGTTCGTGCGCGACGGGCAGGTGATCCCGGTGTCGCGCTACTTCCCGCGCTTCGAGACGTGGAAGAACCCGGGCGTCGCGGAGACCATCGAGAAGCTCAGCGACCGGATGCCCCAGTCGATGCTCGACGGCCTCGCCGATACGGGCCTCGTCGACTCGCTCATCGACCTGATGGCCGAGAGCGACGAGACCGTGAACTGGGCCGACTACCGCAACTTCCTCCTCA
Source organism: Myxococcaceae bacterium (assembly GCA_004297725.1). GTDB lineage: Bacteria > Myxococcota_A > Polyangia > Polyangiales > SCUS01. Next base: position 29,146 of record SCUS01000057.1, read on the forward strand.
TTGGCATCAAGCCCTTCATGGACGCGCACACCTACGACCAGGACCGCGTGGAGCGCCGCTGCGTCCACGTGATCGACCGCGAGGGCGTGCCGGTGTCCCTCTGCGAATACAACACCCTTCGGCGGCCACGGGGGCTCCTCTGATGCGCATCCACATCGTCGGAGGCTTCCTCGGCGCGGGCAAGACCACCATCGTCCGTGCCGCCGCCGAGCGCCTCGCCGAGCGCGGCGAGCGCGTCGCCATCGTGACCAATGACCAGGGCAGCGCGCTGGTCGACACCTCCCTCTGCCGACGAAGCGCCGAGAGCGTGCAGGAGATCGTCGGGGGTTGCTTCTGCTGCCGCTTCGACGAGCTCGAAGCCGCGCTCCACAGCGCCGCGGAGACCGGCGCGACCGTGGCGCTCGCGGAGGCCGTCGGGAGCTGCACCGACCTCGTCGCGACGGTGCTCGCGCCGCTCGCCGAGCGCCACCCGGAGCGCTTTCAGCTCGCGCCCTTCGCCGTGGTGGTCGACCCGTGGCGCGTGGCCGATGTCGAGCGGGGCTTCCTCCACGATGACGTCGCGTACCTCTTCCGCAAGCAGATCGAGGAGGCTGACATCGTGCTGCTCAGCCGCGCCGACCTCGACCCGCCCGACGTCCGGGAGGTGGTTCTCGCGCTCCGCCCGGACGCCACGGTGATCCCGGTCTCGGGCGTTACGGGGGCAGGCCTCGCGGAGTGGTTCGCCGCGCGGCCCGAGGTCCTCGCGAGCCCGCTGAGCATCGACTACGAGCGCTACGCCGCCGCCGAGGCCCTGCTCGGCTGGAGCAACGCCCGCGTGCGCCTCGTCGCCGACGTGCCCTTCGATCCGGCACACGTCGCGCGTGCGTTCCTCACGGGCCTCGCCGACGCGCCCATCGCCCACGTGAAGCTTACGAGCCTCGACGCGTCGGGCGGTCGCGCGGCGATCGTCCGCGCGGGTGACGAGCCGACGGTGCTCTTCGACCCGACGCCCGTGCGCGAGGCGTCCTGGCTGGTCAACGCGCGCGTCGCGCTCGACCCGGGCGAGCTCGTCGCGCGACTCAAAGGTGCGCTGACCGCTGCGGCCGCGCCGGCAGAGGTAACCTGGAGCGACCTGGAGGCCTTCAAGCCGGGGCGCCCGGTGCCGCAGCATCGGTATGCGTTCCGCTGCGGGGCGGGGGACGAGGCGTCGTGCTGCGCCGCGTTCTACGACCGCGCGGACGTGCGCGCGCTCCTCGGCGACTCGTGGCACCCAGGCGGGGTCGAGCTCACCATCGCGATGGCCGAGCGGCTCTCCCTCGGCGAAGGCTCCCGCGTCCTCGACGTCGCGTGCGGCGCCGGCACGAGCCTGCGAGCCCTCATCGCGCGCTGGCCGGTGCGCGCGGTCGGCCTCGATGCACACTCCCGCGGCGAGAGCGCCGATCGCCTCGAGCTCCAGCGCGGCGACGCGCATGAGATCCCCTATCCCGCCGGGAGCTTCGACGCTCTGCTCTGCGAGTGCGCCCTCTCGACCTTCCACGACCAGCCGGGCGCGCTCCGCGAGATGCGTCGGGTGCTCCGCCCGGGCGCGCGCATCGCCGTCTCCGACATGGCCGTCGAAGGGGTCATTCCCGAGGCCCTGGAGGCGTGGGTGCACACCGGCACCTGCCTCTCTCGCGCGCTGACCGGCGAGGCGTATGAGCGCGCGCTGGCCGACGCGGGCTTCCGGGTCATCGAGCGCTGGGACGCGACCGACGGGCTCCGCGAACTGCTGCGCCGCATCAAGCGCAGCCTCGTCGGCGTCGCCTTCGCGGCGGCGAGCGGGCAGCTCAGCGGGGCTGCGCCCATCGACATGAAGTACGCGCGCGACGTGCTGCGCGAGGCAGACCGCGCCCTCGACGCCGGGACGATCCGCTACACCGCGATGATCGCGGAGCGCCTGTCGTGAGCGGTCCGGCGGACGACGTCTTCGACCTGGCGATCATCGGCGCCGGATCGGCCGGGCTGACCGGGGCGGACTTCGCCGCGAAGCTTGGGGTTCGCGTGGCGCTGATCGAGAAGCACCGCATCGGCGGCGACTGCACCTGGGCCGGCTGCGTGCCGAGCAAGGCGCTGATCAAGTCTGCCCGCATCGCGCACGAGGTCCGCCGCGCGGTGGCGTTCGGCATCGACGCGGGACCGCCTCGCACGGACATGGCCCGCGTCCGGGATCGCATCCGCGCGACCATCGCATCCGTCTACGAGCACGAGCGTCCGGAGGCGTTGAGCGAGCGCGGCATCACGGTGATCGAGGGTGCGGCGGCCTTCGTCGACCCGCATACGATCGAGGTCGGCGAGCGTCGGATCACCGCGCGACGCACGGTCGTGTGCACCGGCGCGCGCCCGGCGACTCCCCCTGTGCCTGGGCTCGCCAGCGTGGGGTACGTGACCTACGAGACCCTTTTCGACAACGACGTCTTGCCCGCTCATCTGCTGGTGCTGGGTGCCGGGCCCATCGGGCTGGAGATGGCGCAGGCCTACCGTCGCCTGGGGGCGGAGGTGACCGTCATCGGAGAGCAGCTGCTACCGCGGGAAGAGCCCGAGGCACGCGCGGTCGTCGAGAAGGTGTTCGCGCGGGAGGGACTGCGATGCCTCCAGGAACGAGCCGTGGGGGCGAGGCGCGAAGGTGCGACGATCACGCTCTCGACCAGCTCGGGTGAGGTCTCCGGGACTATGCTTCTCGTGGCAACCGGTCGCCGCCCCAACGTCCACGGGCTCGGTCTCGAGCGCGCTGGAGTGGTGCACAGCGACAAGGGCGTGAGCGTGGATGACCACCTGCGCACCTCGGTCCCCCACATCTACGCGGCGGGTGATGTCATCGGAGGGCCGCAGTTCACGCACCTCGCGGGCTGGCAGTGCTTCCAGGCGGTGCGCAACGCGCTTCTGCCCGGCAACGCGCGCGGGATCGCGACGGTGCTCCCGGCGGTGACCTTCCTCGATCCGGAGGTGGCCCACGTCGGCGCGACGGAGGCGGAGGCACGGGCGACCCACGGCGAATGGATCCGCGTCCACAATTGGCCGATGTCTTTGACCGACCGCGCGCAGTGCGACGGAGACCTCGATGGCTTCGTGAAGGTGGTCTGTGACGTGGACCAAACCATCCTCGGTGCGACGATCGTCGCGGCTCGGGCCGGGGAGATGATCGGAGAGTTCGGTCTGGCGGTGCAGCGCAGGCTCACCCTCGCCGACCTCGCGTCGACGATCCACGCGTATCCGACGTGGTCGATGGCTGTGCAGCAGCTCGCCTCGGACGTCGCGGTGAGCGACTTCATCGGGAGCACCTCGGGTCGGCTGGCGGCGCGCCTCGGGTCCTGGTTGCGCTGATACCGGCCAATCGTGCGGGGCCGCGTCGGCCGGCCGAGGAGTTGTGTAACGCCCGCGGGTCGGAAGCGAATGGGCGGGGGTGACGTGCTCATGGGAAGCACGCACTTCCCTGGCTTCATTGGAGACATCGCATGCTCATTGGTTCTCTCTCGAACGGATGGAAGTCTTCTCTCCTGTTGGTGTCCATCGGCGTGGCGGGGTGCGCGAGCGATCCCGTGGTCCCCGCGGATGCGGGCGCGGTCGCAGACACCGGCGCGGTCGCGGACACCGGCGCGGTCGCGGACACCGGCGCGGTCGCGGATGCGGGGTCCGCGGCGGAGCTGCCCACGGATCGCGCGGAGTACGGGGCGTGGCTCGCGACCTCGGCGTACCGCACCTGGCTGTGTGACGCCGCGCCGCAGGACCCGCTCCCGGATTCGCCGCACGGGCGCAACGTCATCTGTATCAACCCCACGTTGGCGGCGGCACGCGGTGGCTCGGGGATGTGGCCCGTGGGCTCCGCGGCGGTGAAGATCACCTTCGACGCCGCGGGGCGGGAGGGCGCCCGGCTTCTGGACGTCCGGGTCAGCGACGCGCCCGCGGCGGCTGGCTGGCACTTCCTGATGCGGGCCCCCACGGGCGCGACCCCGGTGGCCGGTCTCGGTTCGACGCCGATGGTGGCGTCGGCGTGCGTCGGCTGCCACAGCTCCGCGGCCCGAGACTACGTGCGCCGCGTTCCCTGACTCGCACCCGGCGCGGGGGGGCCCTCAGTGGCGTGGCACGCTGGTGCGTAGATCGCTACGGAGGAGAACCCCCCAGATGGCGTCGTAGGGGTGGACCTCCCGCACCGGCTCCCGATCGCGAAACACCGGTCGACCTTCGTTGGCCCACGCGAAGATTCCCCCGTCGAGGTTCTGCACGCGTCGGACACCCACGACGGCGAGCGACCGCGCGACGATCGCGCTGCGATAGCCCACCGAGCAATACACCACGATCGGCCGCGCTCCGCGGTCACCCACCTGCGCGAGGAGAGGCCGTCGAGGATCGAGACGGATCGCTCCGCGAAGGTGACTGACCGCGAACTCGGCTTCGGTTCGGGTGTCGAGCAGAAAGGGTGCGGCTGTTCCGCCGACGCTCATGGCCTCGGCGAGCGCCTCGGCGTCGATCCGACGCACGTCGGGGAAGCGTCGGGCAACGAGGGCGCGAACCTGGTCGATCGACGTGGTCGGACCGAGCCGCACGAAGGCCACGGCGCTCCCGAGCAGGACGGCGACCGAGACGCCGATCGCGATTGCCCAACGTCGGCTCAAGCGAGCTCGCACGAAGCGCGCTTCGGGTGACGACGTGCGGTGGTAGCTCGCGGCGGCTCGCGAACGCCCGTCAGTTCGTCCGCACCCACCCGTGGGGGGCTCCGGGTCTCATAGGTCTTCCGGATGACCTTGTAGGCGCGGTGGATGCGCACCTTCATCGCCGCTACCGTCGTCCCCGCCGCGCGGGCAGCCTCGGCCAGCGAGAGGTCTTCGACGCCTACCAGGCGAATCGCCTCCGACTGGATCTGGGTCAGGCGCGTGAGGCCGAGGACCAACGCCTCGCGACGTCGGGCAACGATCTCCGACGCCCCTACACCCGGCAGGTTCTGTTCTGTCGCCGGGTCTGGCAAGACACCATCCTCGGTCAGACGAACCCGCGATCGGCGCATCTTGCGCATCTCGTCGAGCATCGTCCGTCGGGCGATCGCCAGTACCCACGGCTTCAGCGGGGCACCCTGGATATACTGACCGCGAGCGCGCCAGAGCTTCAAAAATGTCTTCTGGGTGAGATCTTCGACCACCTCGACATCCCGCATCATCGACAGGAGAAACCTCCGGATGTGTGCATCGAGGAGGTGGAAGAGTGGCTGGAACGATCGGTCGTCGCCCTCAGCCACCGCAGTCATCAGCGCCTCCATCGGCGGCCAGTCGTGCATCTGGCTCCTCCCCCGCGGGTGCGCTGCCTCTTCGACGGGACGTGGGACTGGTACGGCGCGGGACATGGTGTACCTGTCGCAATGAGTGCTTGATTGTTACAGCGGAAACGCGACCGTACGCGGGTCTGGAAATCGGGGCGCGCAAGCCCGGTTCGCAGCGCAGCTTGCATCGCACTTCGAACACGCCGGGCAGAGCGCTCAGCGGACCACCGCCTCCCGCTGCCAGTTCCGCGTGTGCAGGAGTGATTCCACCCGTGTACGCACCTCATCGCGGATCTGTCGAACGCGCTCGGGGGGCTGTCCCTTCGGGTCATCCAGGGGCCAGTCGTCGAGGGCGAGCCCAGGGACGTCGGGGCACGTGTCGCCGCAGCCCATCGTCACGAGCAGCTGTGACTGCCGGGCGAGCGCATCGGTGAGGCGCTGCGGACGGGCGTCCGCGAGGTCGAGCCCCACCTCACGCATCACGGAGAGGACCTCGGGGTGGACGCGCGCTCCGGGATCTGTCCCGGCCGAGAGCGCGCGCGCCCTCGTAGGGTCGGCGAGCTGATTGAAGAACGCGGCGGCCATCTGCGAGCGACCGGCGTTGTGGACACAGGCGAAGAGGATGGTGTGCATCGGTGACCTGTCGGCTGGCGGACGGACGAGCGCCGGGCCCGCAAGGGGCGGGGTGGGACACGCTGTCCCTTTCGCGACGGGGGTCTGTTCGTTACAGCGGAGTCCGAAACACCGACAGAAGTAGCAGCCGGGAGACCGTCGGGCCCTTCACGGGTAGGGTCGCACCTCCGCGAGCACGGTCGCGAACTCCGGTGGGTCGCTCGTCGGCAGTCGGCATGACCCCCGCTCGCACACGTACGCGGTGGCCTGCCCCGCGCGAAGCCGCTTGCCTTGCGCCGACGGGACGAGGCGCCCGAGATCACCCGATAGCTCGGCCTCGGTCGCGACCAGAAGGACGGTGTTGGGCTGCAGGTTCCGACGCACTACATCGAGGAACGGGCGTGCGCCGGTCGCGAGGGCGCCGCGCCCCTCGGGGACCACGACCACGATCTCCCGCGCGGCGTCGGTCGCCCAGTCGAGCGCGAGGAGCATCTGGTCTAGCGCCAGCGGTCGCGCCGCGAGCGTCGAGGAGAACGCGCGCAGCGTCGTCTCGGCGCGCTGCTGAAACCGGCCATCGCCCGTGAGCGCCAGCAGGCGCAGGGAGGTGAGCGCGGCGACGGAGTTCACGCTCGGAACGGGGCCGTCGTAGTCAGGGCGCTCGCGCAGTAGGAGCCGCTCGTGATGTTCGGCGGTGAGGTAGTAGCCGCCACGCTCGGGGTCCGCGAAGGAGCGCTCGACGGTGTCCATCAGCGCGATGGCGTCGGAGAGCCAGCGGGGGTCGGCGGTGAGCTCGAACACGTCGAGCAGGGCCGCCGCGAGCGAGACATGATCGTCAGCGAAGGCGCGTCCGTGCGCCTGCCCCCCGACGAAGGCGTGCGGCAGCTCCCGTCCGTCGTGCAGCGGCGCCGTGAGCACGCGCGCCGCACGCACCGCGGCCTCGGCGTAGATGGCGTCGCCCAGGACGATCGCCGCACGAGCGAAGGCCGAGACCGCGAGGCCGTTCCAGGCGACGATGACCTTCTCGTCGCGCAGCGGCGCCGGGCGTCCCGACCGGATCGCGAGCATCCGGGGGCCCACCGCCGCGAGGCGATCCCTCAGCGCCGCCGGGGAGAGGCCGAGCTCGCGCGCGACCTCGTCGATGGGGCGCTCTGCCCGCAGCACGCTCCGACCCGCGACCTGTCCCAGATCGTCGACACCGAACCACGCTCGCGCGATCGCGGCGTCCGTGTCGCCCAGGGAAGCGCGCAGCTCCGCGGGGGTCCACGTGAAGAAGAGACCCTCCTCGCGACGCCCGTCGGCCGACAAGCTGTCGGCATCCGTCGCGGAGAAGAACACTCCGTCGCCGGAGCGCATGTCACGCAGGAGGTAGTCGAGGGTCTCCCGCGTGGTCGTGAGGAAGGACGCATCGCCGCTCGCCTGCCCAGCTTCGAGGTACTCCACCGCGAGAAGCGCGTTGTCGTAGAGCATCTTCTCGAAGTGGGGGACCCTCCAGCGCTCGTCGGTGGAGTAGCGGTGAAACCCACCGCCCACTTGATCGTAGATGCCGCCGGCGCGCATCCGCTGAAGGGTCTCCGTGACCCTCCGCAGGTCCTCCCGATCTCCGCTTCGAGCCGCCGTGCGGAGCAGGAGGCGATTCGGAAACGACGACGGGAACTTCGGCGCACCGCGCGATCCTCCGTACGCGGCGTCGAAGCGGCTCGCGGCCGCGGCTCGCGCTGATTGCAGCAGCGAGGAGCTGGGGAAGTCTCCCGCGGGCTCCGGCGCGGTCGCGGCACGGAGCCTCCCGGCGAGCCGCTGCGCCTCGGCGACCACGGCGCGCGGGTCCGCGGCGAAGCGTCCGCCCTGCTGGGTGAGCACTTCGAGGAGACCCCGTCGCGTGCCCCGCACCCCTGCGCGCGGGGGGAAGTACGTGCCCGCGAAGAAGGGCTCCCGAGCCGGGGTCAACCAGACGCTCATCGGCCAGCCGCCGCTCCCGGCGAGCGCCTGCAAGAAAGCCATGTACACGGCGTCGATGTCAGGGCGCTCCTCGCGATCGACCTTGATGGCGACGTAGTGGTCATTGAGGTACCGGGCGACTTCCTCGTCCTCGAAGCTCTCCTCCTCCATCACGTGGCACCAGTGGCAGGTGGAGTAGCCCACCGAGAGGAAGATCGGGCGCCCGAGAGCGCGCGCCCGGGCGAAGGCCTCGTCGCCCCACGGGTACCAGTCCACGGGGTTGTGAGCGTGCTGCTGGAGGTACGGGCTCGACTCGAGGATCAGCCGATTGGTGTACCGCGGCGCACCATCGGGGTTGCGGTGCCGGGTGCGCGGGACGTAGCTCGGACCCCGCGCGGCGAGCGCTCGCTGGAGGCGCTCTCGCAGCGCGAGCGGCGACTCGGTGGCGCTGGCGTCCGTTCGCTGCCGCGCGCTCGCGGGCCGGTATGGACGGTGTCGGCGGCAATCGCAGAGCAGCGCCATCATCGCGGCGACGAGGAGGCCCCGCTGCCAGGGGGCGCCCGATGCGTTTCGGCCACGGAGCGCGGTGCTCATCGCGACGCCACCAGGTAGACCCGACGCGCGCGGAGCCCTTCGAGGTGGACCCGGAGCAGACGCTCGCGGCCCTGCGCCCGACGCTGCGTAGCGAGCGCCGCCTCGAGGTCGATCGGCGCGACCACGCCGCTGGCGACGCGCGCGGCGACCCCGGCAAGCGCCGTGTCCGCGAGCTGTCGCCCCTGCTCCACCGCGGGCAGGGACGCGTCAAGGCCAGCGATGGCAGCGTCGATCTCCGCGACGTGGATCGCGAGCTGCTCCAGCGTCGCATCGGCCTCCGACGCGCGCGCCTCCAGCGAGGCGACCTCCGCGGCGCGACGGGAGCGCTCTCGCACGACCCCGGTGATCGGCAGCGCCACGGCGGCCCCAAGGGCGTAGTACCCGGGATCACTGCCCGGCGCGGGATTGGCGTAGCCCACGCTCCCGGCGACGGTGACGCGCGGCAGCCACTCCATGCCCCAGAGCGTGCGCACCTCCGAGGCCTGCCTTCGCAGCGCCTGCGCCACGCGGACTTCTGGGGGTTCGCGCTCCGCACCGCGCGCGTCGAACACGAGCGACGCGGTGAGCGCGCGGTCGTCGCCCACGAGGGCGCGCAAGGCCGCACGGGCGCTGCGCTCCTCGGCGGTCGCGAGCACCCGCTCCGCCTCGCCGTCCCCGACGCCCGCCTCCGCCATCAACGCCTGATCCGAGGCGAGGGTGCCTGCAGCGACCCGGGCCTGCAGCGCGCCGAGAAGCTCCCGTCTGGCGCCGACCTCGACACCCAGCAGCGCCCGACGCTCCTGCGCCGCGAGCACCCGCTCGAAGAGGTCGACGAGTGCGAGAGCGACCTCGCGCGTCGCCGTGTCATGGGCCGCCGCCGCGGCGTCCACGGCTGCCTCGGCGGCCGAGACCGCGTGCGGGGTTCGGAGCAGATCGACGAGGTTCCAACTCGCATCGACGCCGGCGACGTAGTTTCGGAAGAAGGGCGAGCCCAGCATCCCGCGCAGTTGCAGGTTGGAGCCCGAGCCGGGGAACCCCGCGGTGTACCCGACCCCGACCAGAACATCGGGCGCGTATCCGACGAGGGCCTCGGCACGGCGAGCCTCGGCGGCGCGCGTACGGGCGGCCGCGACCGCGAAGCGGGCATCCCGGCGCATCGCGAGGCGGAGGGCCTCGGTGAGACCCAACGTGGCGGCCACGGGCTCCGTCGTCGGGGCCCTGAGCGCCGTCGTCGGGGCGCCAGGCACCTGCGCCTCCGCGGCCGACGTCCGAAGCGCCGCCAGCGCGATGCTCCACGCGGCGATCCGGCGCGCACGACATCCCAGGCTCATCGCGCGACCTCGACGGGCACGCCCTCGCGCAGCAACCCGCGGCCTCCCAGCAGCACGACGTCTCCCTCCGCGAGGCCCTCCAGCACCTCCGCCGAGACGCCGTTGTCGTAACCGATGCGAAGGACGCGACGGCGCGCGATCCCGCCTGCGGCGACGAAGGCAACGCTCAGGGTCCCCTCCGAGAGCACCGCCTCGGACGGAGCGACCAGCGCGTGCTCGCGGGCCTGATTCCCGAGTCGAGCCTCGACGCGCACCCCGGCGAGGAGCGAGCCGTCGGCGTTAGGCACGTCGGACTCGATGGTGAGCATCCGGGTCATCGGGTCGAGGGCTGGGGCGAAGCGGTCGATCAGCACCGCGAACTGCCTCCCGCCGAGGGTCGGCAGGGTCACCCCGACCGGACCCCCGAGGCGGACGAAGCCCGCCTGCGCCTCGGGCACGGCCAGCCGCAAGCGCAGCCGGTCGACGCGCGCGATCTCCAGCAGCACCTCGCCAGCCGTCACACTCGCGCCGCGGTCCTTCCGACGGCTGACGACGACGCCGTCGAAGGGCGCCGTGAGATGGGTGTCGTTCAGCAGCGCGCGTACCCGCCGCACCTCCGCGGCGGTCGCGGCAACGTGGGACTGCGCGGCGGCGACGGCTCCCCGCGCCGACACGATCTCCTGCTCGGCGACCGCGGCGCGGTTCTGCTCGGCGATCGCACCGACCCGCCGGGCCGCATCGCTGCGCAGCTCGGTCTCGCGCCTCGCAGACTCGTCCGCGGCGAGCGCCACGTCGGCCTGCGCGCCGAGCCCCGGCACCCCGACCGACGCGAGCGCCTGTCCTCGCCGGACGCGGTCGCCGAGGTCGACGCGGACGTCCGTGACGACACCCGCGAGGCGCACCGCCAGCGCGGCGCGCTCGTAGGGTTCGAGGCGCCCGAAGAGGGCGGCGCCCGGCTCGACGCGCCCCCGCTGCACGGCGACGCCGCGGACACGCACCGCAGACGGCGTGATGGGCGCACTGTCCCGGGCTCGATCGGTGTGCACCCGCGGGGTGCACGCGACGAGCGCGGCCGCGATCGTCACGACGGCGAACCTCATGAGGAGACCTCCTGCGTCGCGACGGCTTCGGACGGCCGTGACGAGCGATGAATCCATGCGTAGAGCGCGGGCACGACCAGCATGGTCAGCACCGTAGAGGCGGCCAGGCCCCCGACGACGGCGCGGGCGAGGGGGGCGTTGGCCTCGCTGCCGTGTTCGAGCCCGAGCGCCATCGGGGTGAGCCCGAGCAGCGCGGCGAGGCTGGTCATCAAGATGGGCCGCACCCGCACGAGGGCGGCCTCGACTGCGGCGTCGCGGGCCGCTCGCCCGTCGGCGCGGAGGCGCCCGGCGAACTCCACGATGAGCACCGAGTTCGAGACGGCGATGCCCACCATGAAAAGCATTCCGACGAGCGACTGCACATTGAGGGTCGAGCCCGTGACCTTGAGCAGGCCCAGCGCGCCGACGGCGCCGAGCGGGACCGCGACGAGGACGAGCAGCGGGTCCACAAAGGACCGGAACTGGGCCACGAGCAGGAGGTAGACCAGCACCACCGCGAGCGCGAGCCCGGCGCCCATGGCGGTCATCGAGCTTCGCATCTGTGCGACCTCGCCTCGCACCTCGATCTTCGCTCCGCTCGGGAGCCTGATGCCGGCGACCGCGCGCTCGATGTCGCGGGCGACCGATCCCACGTCGCGTCCATCGACGTTGACGAGCACCTGCTGCACGCGGGCGATGGACTCGTGGCGCACCTCGCCCACCGCGCGGGAGCGGGTGAGCGTCGCCACCTGGCGCAGCGGCACTGCGACCCCGCCGCCGTGGGGCGTGATGGGGACGTTCAGGATGGTCTCGAAGTCGACGATGTCGCTCTCCCGGTACTGGACGCCGACGAAGTAGTGGTTGCCGTTGCGGTGATCGATCCAGAACGCGGGCTCGAAGTTCACGCTGGACGTGAGCGCCGACGCCGCGTTGCGCACGACGTCCTGCGCCGTGAGCCCGGCCTCCGCGGCGCGCATCCGGTCGACCTCCAGACGCACCGTCGGGTAGTCGAAGCGCTCTTGAAGGTGCACATCCACCGCGCCGCGCACCGAGCGGGCGGCGTCGATGATCGTGGGGACGATGCGCTCGGCATCGGACTGGGGGGCGCGCTCGAGCACTACGGAGATGGGCGAGGTGGCCCCGTCGGACAGCGCGGCGGTGAGGAGCCCGCCCGCGTCGAAGGCGACCTCGACGTCGGGCAGGTCGCGCGCGAAGGCCGCCCGCAGAAGCTGCACATAGCGCTCGACGCCCTCGTGGCGGGCGCCGCCTAGCTCGACCAGCAGGAAGGCGTCGCTGGTGCCCGCGTTCGGCGTATATGCCGCGGGCCAGTCGTAGAGGATGCCCACGTTGGCGATCACCTTCGTGAGCTCATCGCGCGGCACCACGCTGCGGATGATGCGCTCCGCGGTCGCGGTGTACTGCTCGGTGCGCTCGATGCGGGTGCCCGTGGGCGCTCGCAACAGCACCGTGATCTGCCCGGCATCGGAGCGCGGGAAGAGCTCGGTGCCCAGCGTCGGAGCCACGAGGGCGGCGCCGCCGACGGATGCCAGTGCGAGTAACAGCGCGGCCGCGGGGTGGGCCGTGAGGCGGCGCAGCACGGCTTCGTACCACCGCGCGAGCGCCCCCCGCGGCGGGTCGTGTGATCCAGCCAGGAGGTCAACCTTTGCGCTCCCTGCGAGGAAGCGCCGCGCGTAGATCGGGACGACCGTGAGCGCGATCACGTACGACGCGATCATGGCGAAGGTCACCGCCAGCGCGAGGGGCCCGAAGAGGAACTTCCCGATGCCCGAGAGGAAGAGCACGGGGACGAACACGATGCAGGTCGCCGCCGTGGAGACGAAGATCGGCGCCCCGACCTCCCGGGTGCCCTCCTCGATGGCGCGATCCATCGACGCGCCGAGCTGCCGGTGCCGGACGATGTTCTCGAGGACGACGATGGCGTCATCGACCAGGCGTCCGATGGCGAGGGCGATGCCGCCGAGGGTCATCGCGTTCACGGACTGCCCGCACGCGAGGAGCCCCAGCGCCGCCGCGAGTACCGAGAGGGGTATGGTGAGCACCACCACGAAGGAGGCGCGGAGGCTGCGGAGAAACAGCAGGACCATCACGGCCGCGAGCAGGGCGCCGAGGGCGGCCTCGAAGGCGAGCGCACGGATCGCGCGGCGGACGAAGGTGGACTGATCGAACACGATGTCGAGCGCGATGCCGCTCGGCAGCGAGGCGCGGAGGTCTGTCAGGGCGGCGCGCAGCTCGCGGACGACGCCGATCGTGTTGGCGCCGGGCTGGCGGTAGATCGGGATGTACACCTGCCGCCGCCCATCGACGCGGACGAGGTTGGTCTGGATCTGCGCGCCGTCCTCGACGACGCCGACATCGGAGACCGTTGCTGGCTGGGTGACCCCGAGCTGCAGCGGAAACCGGTTCATCTCCTCGACGCGCTCGGGGATGCCGTTGGTCTCGAGCTGGTAGTCCAGCGCTCCGACGCGCACGTTGCCGACGGGGGTCAGGGTGTTCTGCTGGCGCAGGACCGCGGCGACGTCGAGGGGCGAGAGGTTGAGCTGCTGGAGGCGAGCGGGGTCGATGCGAGCGAGGATCCGGCGGATGCGCCCGCCGTACACCGCGGGGGCGATCACGCCGGGGATCCCCTGGAGGAGATTGCGGAGGCGGAAGTACGCGATGTCGTAGAGCTCGCGCTCGGACGCGGTGGGCGACGACACGGCGAGGAGCGCCACGGGGATGGGCGCCGTCGGGTCGAAGGGCATGACCATGGGCGGCGCGGTGCCCGGAGGCAGGTAGTACATGTCGCTCGCGGCGAGCGCGCTCGTCTGGCTCATCGCGGTATTGGCGTCGATGTCTTCGCGGAAGTAGTTGCGAACGATGGAGACGCCCGTGAGCGAGCGCGACACCTGGCGGGCGATGCCGTTGGACTGGCCGGTCCAGCGCTCCAGGCGGGAGGTGATGTCGGCCTCGACGACCGGCGCGGGCATCCCGGGGTACAGGGTCAGCACCTGCACCGCCGGCGTGCGGAACTGCGGCAGGAGGTCGGTGGCCATGCGCGGCAGCGCGACGACGCCGACGGCCACGAGCATGAGCGCGACCACGATGATCGCGTAGGGGTTCTTGAGCGCGGCGCGGGTGAGGTTCACTGGAGGGACTCGTCGAGGAGTCGGAGCAGCTCAGCGTCCGGGAGGTTGCCCGCCAGCACGCGCGAACCTCCTGCTGGGTCGCGCGCCGCGCAGACGTTGACGCCCGCGGCGCGGGTGCAACCCCGTCGGTGCACTGCGTCCTGCGGGAGCGCGAAGAGCGACAACCAGCGGCCCGCGCGGTCGAGCCAGACCAGGGCGGACCAGCGTCCCCCGATGCGGCACCGCTTCCCGCCGAGGAGACTCGTCGCCTCGAGGTCGGCGAAGTGTGGGCGTCGCGACAGGGTCCGCTCGAAGAAGCCCGCGATCTCGTCAGGGGTGCCGCGCACCTCGGCGGCCTCCAGCCGTCGCTCATAGTGCAGGTGATCGAGCGCGATCTCCTCGGCGAGGGGCGCGTCGAGCGCCGAGCGCCGAGCCATCGGCAGCAGGAGGGCGGCCGCGGCGACGGCCATCACCGCCGCAGCGGCGAGCGCGACGAATCGACGGGGCACCCTGCGAGCGCGAACCTGGCCGTCGAGCAGCTCCATGGTGGCCGCGGGCACCTCGGCCGCGCGGGGCAGCGCTCCGACCGCGCGCCGCACCTCCAGGAGCGCCTGACGTCGCGGGTTACAGAGGGGGCACTGGGCGACGTGGTCCTGCTGCGACTTCGTGAGCGGCTCTGCCAGGTCTTCGACGGCGATGTGGTTGGGCGTCGAGCTCATGGGCTCCCTCCTTCTTCACCCGCGTCGGGACGTTCGTTCGCGTCGCAGGGATGCGAGAGCAGCGCGGCGAGCCGCACGCGGGCGCGAGCGACCCGTGAGCGCACGGTGTTCAACGGGATGTCGAGGACGACGGCGATCTCCTCGTAGGAGAACTCCCAGAGGTCGGCCAGGAGGAGCGCGGTGCGCGCGAACTCGGGCATCCGGGCGAGGGCGCGCTCGAGGTCGATGCGGTCGTCGAGCGGAGGCATCGCCGTCGGAACCTCGGCGCTCTCGAACTCGCCGCCGTCGAGGACAACCAGGCGCTCCCTCGCGGCGCGTGCCCGCCGGGTGTCCACGTACGCGTTTCGCGCCGTACGGAACAGCCATGATTTCAGGCGCGCCGGCTCGGTGATGGAGTCGCCCTGCTGGAGGGCGCGGAGCACGACATCCTGGACGAGATCGGCGCCGTGCGCGTCCGGCCCGGTCAACCAGAGGCAGAAGCGCGTCAGGTCGGGCAGGAGCGGGCGAAGCGCCCGGGTGAGGAGGTCTCGATCCATCGGGAGAGCCGACGATCGTGGGGCCGGAATGGTTCCCCGACGTAGATCGGAATTGTCGAACGTGCTGAGCGCCCAACCGCGACGCGCGGGCGTGGAGGTCTTGTGAGTGGATATCATCCCGCCACGCCGATGCCTCACCAACACGTCCCGCTCTCGTTCGAACGTCGGCCCGTCGAGCAGGTGCTCGCCCGCGCCGACGAGTTCCACCAGGAGATGAGCCGCCGTCGGACGGTGCGCGACTTCTCGCCCGACCCGGTGCCCCGCGAGGTCATCGCGCGGTGCATCGCCGCCGCCGGGTGCGCTCCGAGCGGCGCCAACCAGCAGCCCTGGCGCTTCATCGCAGTCGCCGACCCGTCGATCAAGCGGACCATTCGCGCGGCGGCCGAGGAGGAGGAGCGGGCCTTCTACGAGCACCGGGCGACCGACGCCTGGCGTGCGGCGCTCGCTCCCCTCGGCACCGACGCCAGCAAGCCCTTCCTGGAGACCGCGCCCTGGTTGATCGTGGTCTTCTACGAAGCCTTCGGGTACGCCCCGGACGGCGGCCGGGAGAAGCGCTACTACGCGATGGACTCCGTCGGCATCGCGACGGGCTTCCTCGTCGCCGCTCTCCACCACGCCGGGCTCGCGACGCTCACCCACACGCCCAGCCCGATGGCCTTCCTGCCGAGGATCCTCGGTCGGCCGGACAACGAGCGACCCTTCGTGCTGCTGGTCGTCGGCTTCCCCGCCGACGGCGCGACGGTGCCCGCCATTACGCGGAAGCCCATCGACGAGATCGCCGTCTTCCTCTGAATCGGCGACCGATCATAGGCGCGCGGCGACGACGAAGTCCGCGATCACGTCGACCACGCCCGGCTGCGTCGCGAACATGCCGGTGCCGTGGGCGCCGGGGTCGTACTCGCGAAAGGTCCACCGCGTGGGTGCATCAGGCTGAAGGCCCGCGCTCCAGGCGCGCTCGACACGTGAGTACACGAAGAGCGTCGGCGTCGCTTCGAGGCGATCGCGGTGGGCGGCGTACCGCGTCTGCGCCTCGGTGTACGTGCCACCCGTCAGGAAGACGATGCCCGCCGGTCGCGTGTCGTCGTTGTCCGCCGCGACGACGTAGTCGACGACCGACGCGCTGCCGTTGGAGGCCCCGACGAGCACCACGCGTGACGGGTCGACCGCGCACGGCTGCGCTCGGAGGAACTCGAACGCCGCCCGCACATCGCGGGCCCCACCCGGGCCGAGGTAGGCGTCCCTCGCGACCCCATCGGAGTTGCCCGCGCCGCGACGGTCGACGTTGAGCACCGTGACGCCGCGCGCGACCAGGGCCTCGACGACGTCGCGAGGGTAGTTGCTGCGGTCGTTCGAGGGCGGAATCATGTGCAGGAGGATGACGCCCGGTCCCCGGGCGAGTCCTGGGGTAGCGAGGTCGGCCTCCAAGCGTACGCCGTCACTCGTCGAGAACGAGACGATCGTCGTGCTGGCCTCGCAGCGGGCGAGCACGTCGGACGGAACGCTCACGTCGACCGAAGGCGGGACGTCGAGCGTGGGCGGGACGTCGATGCTCATCACCACGGGAGAGGGCGCAGGGGATGAGCCCGCGCAGGCTGAAGCGCAGAGGGCGACGAGGAGGGACGCACGGGGGAGCATGGCGGGGGCGGGTACGTCGATGCCTGGGCGCGGGTTACGTCGCATCGCGCTGCCATCGGCACACAGGCTCACCACAGAGTTCTGTAACGCGGAGCGGGTGGGCGACGAAGCTGCCTGGAGGTAGTCGAGGCATGGTCGATCGACGGAAGGCATTGAAGGTCGTGGCAGGGGTTGCGGGCGTCGCCGCTGCCGGGACGGTTCTCCTCCCAGCGGCGGCGCTGGTGACTGCCACGGCGAACGCGCCGCGCCTGCCGGGCCGGCCTGAGGGCGGTGACGATGGCTGGCGCACCGTGGCGCGCTGGGAGCAACTGGAGGTCGGCGCGCCACTCCAGGCCCACGTCATCGGCGCGGAGGTCGACGCGTGGAACGTCTCCCCCGACCGTCGTCTCGGCACCGTCTGGCTGCTCCGCGGCGGCGAAAGCCCGGAGACGCTGCGCGCCCTCTCGGCGGTCTGTCCCCACCTTGGCTGTCTCATCGAGCGGCGTGACACCGGCTTCGTGTGTCCCTGTCACGAGAGCGATTTCGACGCTGTCGGCGCTGCGCTGCGCGGCCCTTCCCCCCGTGGGATGGACCCCATCGAGGCGCGGGTCCGCGACGATCGGGTCGAGGTGCGCTGGGCGCGCTTCCGTCTCGGCGGGACCGCGCGCGTCCGCGAGGAGGGCTGACGATGGCGTCTCCCCCGCGATGGAAGGCGTACCTGGAGGAGCGCACCGGGCTGCCGAGCGCCCTCGGCCGCGCGGTCGACGTCGCCATGCCCGGTGGCCCACGCTGGCGTCGGGTGTTCGGCACCTCGCTCACGGTGCTGCTGCTGCTCGAGGCTGTCACCGGCGCTGCGATGATGTCGGTGTACTCGCCGGGCATCAGCACGGCGTGGTCGAGCACCTGGTACCTGGAAGCGGTGCTCCCCTGGGGGCGCATGGTGCGCGGGCTTCACCATTTCGGCACCCACGCCATCGTGGTGCTGCTCGCGCTTCACCTGGCGCAGGTGCTCATCGACCGGGCGTCCCGTCGTCCGCGTGAGGTCAACCACCTCCTCGGGCTCGCGCTCGGCGGCCTCGTGCTCTTCGCGGCCATGACCGGCTTCCCGCTCGCGTGGGACCAGCGCGGCTACTGGGCCTCGCGCATCGAGACCGGCATCATCGGCACCGTCCCGGTGGTGGGCACCTTTCTGCAGCGGCTGCTCATCGGCGGGGCCCACTACGGACAGCTCACGCTCACCCGCTTCTACACGCTGCACGTCTGGCTGGTCCCGCTGGCGCTGCTGCTCGGGGTCTGGGCGCACGTTGCGATGGTGCGCCGCCACGGCCTCAAGGGCGACGCCGACCACGGCGACACGGACGCTCGATGGTGGCCGGGGCAGGCCGCGCGCGACGCGGTCGTGGCCCTCGCCTCCGTGGCGTTGGTGACCTGGATGGCCCGCCGTTGGGGTGCTCCCCTCGACGCACCGGCCGATCCATCGAGCCACTACCCCGCGGTGCCCGAGTGGTTCTTCATGCCGCTCTCGCAGCTGCTCAAGCACTTCCGCGGTCCGCGCCAGATCATCGGGACGATGGTCATTCCGGGCGCGCTCGCGACCTTCCTCGCGCTGCTGCCATGGATCGACCGGAGCGACTCCCGCCTGCGCCGCGCGCTGACCCTCCTGCCGCTCGCCCTCGCCGGTCTCGGCGCGGTGGCCCTGGGCCTCGAGCTCCGCCGCGACCTCCGTGCGCCGACCTTCGTCCGCTCGCAGCGCATCGCCCAGGCTACGGCGCGTCGGGCGAGGTCGCTCGCTCGCGCGGGTGTTCCGCCGGAGGGGCCGTTGGAGATGGTGCGCAACGACCCCGCGGTGCGTCCGGTCGAGCTCTTCGCGGAGCACTGCGGCACGTGCCACGCCGTCCGCGGGGTGAGCCGCGAGCGGAAGGCGC
The DNA here is from genome assembly GCA_004297725.1 of Myxococcaceae bacterium. Lineage (GTDB taxonomy): Bacteria > Myxococcota_A > Polyangia > Polyangiales > SCUS01. The sequence goes on from SCUS01000057.1 coordinate 47,840, forward strand.
CGCGGCTCGACGGCTTCGGCTCCCGCGAGTGGGCGACGGCCTTCGTCGTGTGGCCCGACCACCCCGAGCTCATGGGGACCACGGAAATCCACGACATGCGCGGGCAACGTCGGCGGCTCCGCGACGAGGGAGTGCGGGCGGTGGCCGAGTGGCTTTACTCCAGGGGATATGAGCCCGGCGAGTCGGCTCCGGACACTGCGCTGGTGTCCGCGGGAGAGGCGATCTACCGACGGCGGTGCACGACCTGCCACCAGGGCGATGGGGACACGTCGGAGACCGAGGCCGTCGATCGGGATGCCCCGAACCTCGACGCCTGGGGCTCGCGCGCATACATCCGCGCGCAGATGCTCAACCCCGGCGCCCCCGAGAACTACGGCGCTCGCAACGACATGCCCCGCTTCCACGACCGGATGAACGAGCGCGAGCTGACGATGGTCGTGGACTACGTGCGGTCGCTGCGCGCGCGTCCCGCTCCGGCGGTGATGACCGAGCCGGACCCACCGACACCCCGATAGCCGGACCCTCGCCGCCCGTGCAGCGAGGCCCCGACTGTAACAACTACACGGCTTCGACGAAGAGGCACGCGGCCCTACCGCGGCCGCCATCGTCTGAATGGCCCCACTCGGAAGGCAGGCTCAGGCCCGATGCGACGAATCACCGTCACGCTCCTTATCGCGCTCGTTCCCGCTTGCGCCTCGCACGCTTCGTCACCCGCCCAGACGCCCGCCGTCGCCGCACCTCGGGCGCGTCGCCCTCCGCCTGTGCTCATGCACCCGACCGACGCCGACCTCGGGCGCCGCGCCACCAGCGCGAGCCTCGGCCCAGGCGTCCGCGCGCCAGTGTCGCGGCTCTTCGACATCCACGGCGAGGGGGTCGCTCTCTCGACCTGGATCGGCCACGGCCCGGTCGTCCTGGTGTTCTACCGCGGCGGCTGGTGCCCCTACTGCAGCGTGCAACTGCACGAGCTCGCTGCGCGCTCGTCGGACTTCACCCGTCGCGGCATCACGGTGCTTGCGATCTCCGTCGATCGCCCCGCGGCGGCGGCCGAGGCCGGAGCGCGTTGGGAGATTCCGTTCCCGGTGCTCGCCGATCCTGACCTCGTCGCGCATGAGGCCTTCGGGGTCGTGCATACCGCCGACGACGCCGAGGTCGCGCGTCTGCACTCCCTCGGAATCGACCTGGAGGCCGCCTCGGGACGCACCCACCACCGCTTCGCCATCCCATCGATCTTTCTCATCGATGGGGCCGGGGTGATCCGCTGGGCGCACTCCGACCCCGACTACCGGACGCGCCCCTCGGCGCAGCAGCTGCTCCAGGCCATCGACCAGCTCTCGCTCCGGTAGCGCGGGCCACCCCTCGGAGGCCTCTCATGGACCACCCCGACTCACCGCGGCTCCGACCGCGCCGCCCGCTCGGCGAACTCGCGTTGAGGGCGGCGCGCGGCCTGCTCCCGGCGCTCAAGGTCGCGGTCGTCGTCGGGACGACGCTGTGCCTCGTCAACCACACCTTCACGAGCGGTCCCTGGTACCGCGTCGGCCTCAACTACCTGGTGCCGTTCGCGGTCTCGACCTGGTCGCGGGTGTCGCTGCTTCGCGCCATCGAGCGCGAGAAGGAGAGATCCCATGCGTCGTGAGCTCATCGCCATGCTCGCCCTCATGGTAGCGGCGTGCTCGTCCTCGCCGCTTCCACATCTGCGGGCTCATGACGGTGTGCAGACGTCCCCGGTCCGCTGGGAGCCGTGGGGCGCCGAGGCGTTTGCACGCGCGCGAAGGCAGGGCAGGTTGGTGCTGGTCGACGCCGGCATCGAAGGGTGCACGGCGTGCCGATGGCAGCACGACATCACCTGGCGCGACGCCGCGATCCGTCGGCGGCTCGACACCGGATTCGTGCTGGTCTCGGTCGACGCCGATCAGCAGCCGGACCTCGGGGCCCGCTTCGAGGCGTGGGGCTGGCCCGCCCTGCTCGTCTTCGACGCCGAGGGCCGTCGCGTGCACGCAATCCGGGGCTACGCGTCGCCCGAGCGCCTCGCGCCGGTGCTCGACGATCTGCTCGCGCGCAGCCGCGCGGGCACGCTCTCGCCGCCGGCGGCGAGCCCGGCGCCCGCACCCCGCCCGATCGCGGCGGAGAGCGACTGCACCGCCGCTCTGTCCAGGCTGGACGCGGCGCGAGACGCCAGCGGGTGGGGGCCATTCGTGACGTCGTCGCCGGTGCGCCACGCCCTCCTGCTCGCGCACCTCTTCGCTGACGACCCGCGTCGCGGGGACGCGCTCCGAGCGGTCACCCACGACGAGGCGCTCCTCGACTCTGTCTGGGGTGGGGTCTTCGTCGGCGGACGCTCGCCCGCGATCCCGCTGCCCATCGTGCCGGAGAAGCGGCTGCTGCACGAAGCGGCTGCGCTCGGCGACTTCGCCGCGGTCTACCGCGCGACCCGCGACCCGCGTTGGGCTGCCGCCGCGTGGGAGGTGCATCGGTACCTCGACCAGTGGATGCGCTCGCCCGACGGACTGTACTACTCGACGCAGCAGGACGCTCCGCCCGACAGCGGCCTCACCGGGGTCGCGTACTACGCGCTCGACGACGCGGGCCGCCGCCGCGCGGGCGTTCCTCGCATCGACCGCGGGGTGTACTCCGACCAGAACGCGCTGCTGATCGACGCCTACGCAGACCTCTACGCCGCCACGCAGGACCCTCGCGCGCTGAACGCCGCGCGCGTCGCCGCGGACGTGATGCTCGCGACGCGCACCCGTCGCGACGGGGCCGTCGCCCATCAGGGGAGGCTCCCCTCCGACGCGCGGATGCGCGAGGCGCGCGCGGACGATCGGGTCTTCCTTCGGTCGCAGGGCCCGTGGGGCTCGGCGCTGCTGTCGATGGAGTCCATCACCGGCGAGGCGCGCTACCTCCGCGCCGCGCGCGACGTCGCGCGTGGCACCCGCGCGGCGCTCTGGGACGAGGCCGGCGGGGGCTTCTTCGCCGCGGAGCAACTGCCGATGACGACGCTGACCACACGGGAACATCCGCTCGCGGAGAATCTTCGGATGGCCGGATTCCTGGCGCGCCTGGCCGATCGCACGCACGACGACGCGATGCGAGACCTCGCCGTTCGTGCTCTTCGCGCTGTCGATCGCGACGAGCTCCTCGGCGCCGGCCCCGAAGCGCTCGCGCTCTTCGCGCTGGCGGACGCCACGATCTCGTACGGCCCTGTCGAGGTCACGCTGGTCGGCGACCCATCAGATCCGGGCCTCGCCGCGCTCCACGCCGCCGCGCTCGCCGTCGATGAGCCCCGCAAGCTGCTGCACTACGATCTGCCCGCGCCGGCGGGGCGCTACCCGCAGCGTGGCGTGGCCTATGTCTGTACGCGCGAGGTGTGCTCCAGCCCCCTGCGCTCCCCGAGCGCGGTGGTCGAAGCCATGGGTCGGTTCGCGCGCGTGCACGATCAGGTCGCGGGGTGCGTGCGTCCGTAGCCGCTCCATTCGATCGCCTCGATCGAGATGGGCCTCGCCGCTCGGCTCCGAGATTGGCCCTTGTTCCACCTGTGGGCTTCAGCGCTCCACGCGTGCGTGATAACCAGCATCTTCGATGGCCCGAATCATCCGTTCTGGCGTGACGTGCGCAGGATCGTAGGTCACACGGGCCGTCCTCTCCTCGGCGCTGACTGACGCTGCACGGACTCCATCGAGCCGCCGCAGCACCGTGCGAACCGTCAGCGGACAGGTCGCGCAGTGCATGCCATCGACGTGAAGGACCACGCTCGCCGGCGCCGGTGCCTGTGCACATGCGACACGATGCGTGACCACGATGACGCCGAGCGTCGGCGCGGCGAGGAGCGCGGCGGTCAAGATCACCCTACTTGCGAGCGCGTGTCTCATGGGATCTCCAGGAAGTTGATGTCTAGGCGGCGCAGCAAGAGAGCTTCGCCACGTCCTTGTCGAAGGCCTGCGCCGCGAGCTTGATGGCCTCGGCGCCGGTCAGGTACGGGTGGAACGCTCGAGCGAGCTCGCTCACGGGAATCCCGTGACGGATCGCCAGCGCAGGCTCCATGATGAGGTCGCCTGCTTCGGGGGCGAGTATCGTCGCGCCGACCAGGCGATCGGAACCTCGGGCTCGGAGCAGCTTGACGAAGCCGCGGGTGTCGCGAGCGACGAGCGCGCGCGGAACGGACGTGAACGGCAGCCTGGCAACGTCAACTTCGATGCCGCGCTCGCGCGCCTGCCTCTCGTTGAGCCCAACCGTCGCCAGCTGCGGATCAGTGAAGACGACGGCTGGCAACGCCGAGTAGTCCCGCGGATGCCGGGCACCCCCCAGAGCGTTGTCCGCAGCGAGGCGACCTTCGTACGCCGCGGTGTAGACGAACGCTGGCTCGCCGATCACGTCGCCCGCCGCAAAGATCCCGGGCGCAGTCGTCTCGAGCTCGTCGTTGACGTCGATCGTGCCGTCTGCCCGAAGTCGCACGCCGATGGAAGCGAGCCCCAGGCCGTCGGTGTTCGCCCGACGTCCCGTCGCAACCAGGATCTGCTCGGCAGCGATCCGCACGCGCTCGCCGTGACGCTCGACCTCCACGACCCGGTCACTGCCATCGCGCAGTGCGCGGAGCACGCGCGAGCCCGTCAGGATGCTCATGCCCTCTGCGATGAGAAGGCGCTCGAGCTCCTCGGCCACGTCGTCGTCCTCGGTCGGCAACACATGTGAGCTGCGCTGCACGAGGGTGACGTGGGTGCCGAGCCGCGCGAAGGCCTGCGCGAGCTCGAGGGCGACGAAGCGTCCGCCGAGGACGATCATCGACCTGGGCAGCGTCTCCAGGGCAAGCGCGGTGGTGCTGGTCAGGGGACCGACGTCGGCCAGGCCCGGAACGTCGACCAGATGGGGACTCATCCCGGTGGCGATGATGAATCGATTCGCCTCAAGCACCCTGCCGTTCACCGCGATGCGCCCCGGACCTATGAACCGCGCGTCACCCTCCACGAGAGACACTCCGGGCGTGTCGGCGAGCACGGCAGCGTACTTCGCCGCGCGCAGTGCCTCGACCAGACTCTGCTTCTCGGCCATCAGCGCACGGAAGTCATCGAGCCGTCCGTTCGCGACGATCCCCGCGAAGCGGGGATGACTGGCGCGGTGGAGCGCCTCCGCCGCTCGGATGAGCGCCTTCGAGGGCACGCAGCCAGTGTTGACGCAGGTCCCGCCGAGCGTTCCCCGTTCGACCATCGCCACGCGCGCCCCGAGCTCCGACGCGCGGAGCGCGGCCCCAAAGGCAGCGCCGCCCGAGCCCACGATCACGAGATCGTAGCCCTCGCCTCGCCTCGCCCCATCCGGTTCTTGAACCGATGCCGGATCCGCATGCGCTGTGGCCACGAATCCCGACGCAGCGGCCGCTGCGACGGCGGCGCTCGCGGAGAAGCCATGAACGGTGCGCAGCGTGGCGAGCCGATCAGCGAAGCTCACCTTCGCCTCGACGACTCCGGGGACCTCCCTCAGCGCCGCGCTGAGCGTCCGTGAGCAGTGATCGCACGTCATACCTTCGATGGAGAAACTGGCTTCATTGGGCGTTTGCATGGCTGCTTCCTCAGTCGAACAGGATCGGGACGAGGTACGGGAAGACGAGGAAGCCGCCGACCATCATGGTGGCGAGCCACAGCATGATGCGACCGGCGCGATTGGTGCGCGGCGCAGGGCAGTCGCAGGCCGGGCCGTCAGCTCCACCGACAGCGGCCGGCGCGCGACGGCGGTAGGTCAAATAGAACCCCGTGCCCAACAGCGCGAAGGTGACAGTCATGAAGTAGGGCCGGTACGGCTCAAACCTGACCAGCATCCCCGCACCTCCGAGGCCGAGCAGGGCGAAGATCAGGGGGCCCACGCAGCACGCCGACGCGAGAAACGCGGAGACGACGGAGCCAGCACTCGCCGCGAGCGCGGTACGCGTGCTCCCCTGATCTCCAGATGGTGCTGGCGACGGCGCTGGCGCTGGACAACAACCGTCTTCTGTTTTTGTGTTCATTGCGGTGGGCAGAGCACCTTGCGTGCCCGCGAGAGCAGCGGCGAGCTTGTGCAGGAATCGGGGGACATTGCCTCCGTTTTGGAAGGATGCCAGACTCCAAAATGGATGCGCTCAACAGATCAAATGACCCATGAGCTCGTCGCCAGGAGCCCGGGCATGCGGCGGGTGCTTGAGCTTGCTGCCAGAGCGGCCGGTACTGACGCTACGGTGCTCATCAGCGGCGAGAGCGGGACTGGCAAGGAGCGGGTGGCTCGCTTCCTTCACCAGCGCTCACGGCGCAGCAAGGGGGCCTTCGTGGGGGTCAACTGCGGTGCGCTGCCCGAGTCACTCCTGGAGAGCGAGCTGTTCGGGCACAAGAAGGGCGCCTTCACGGGCGCCGTGGCCGACAAGGCGGGACTCTTCGAGGCTTCCTCCGGCGGCACTCTCTTCCTCGACGAGATCGGTGAGACCCCGCTCGCGATGCAGGTCAAGCTGCTCCGCGCGCTCCAGGAGCACTCCGTTCGCCCGGTGGGATCGACGAAGGAGGCGCCCGTCGACGTTCGCGTTGTCGCGGCGACGAATCGCGACCTGGCCGAGCTGGTCGGGGCCGGCTCATTCCGGAAGGATCTCTATTACCGTCTTCGGGTGATCCCGCTCGAACTGCCCCCGCTGCGCGAGCGGCGAGAGGACATCCTTCCCCTCGTACGCCTCTTCATCGCGCGTACCTGCAAACAGAACTCCTGCGGCCCATGCGCTCTCTCAAGTGATGTGTTGGATGCCCTGGTCGCGTACCCCTGGCCGGGAAACATCCGTGAGCTTGAGAACGCCATCGAACGAGCGGTGGTCCTGGCCGAAGGGCAGCCGAGGATCGGTCTCGGTGACCTACCTCCAGAGATCCGGGACCCCGGCTTCGGGATCCCCGTGGCCTCGGAGGTGCCTCGCACGCTCGCGGAGGTCGAGCGTCAGCACATCATGGCGACCCTTCACCAGCTCCAAGGCAACCGCGCCGCGACGGCGCGAGCGCTCGGCATCGGCGAGAACACCCTGTGGCGAAAGCTGAAAGCGTACGGGGCTCCCGCAGCTCGTTGAGCCTCCGGGTCTGACCTTCGCGAACGAAGGAGCGAGCGCAGTACTTCGGGCGCAACCCGGATCTCCTTTGCGGCTCGGTGCCGCCCTGTTCTCGACGGCACCGCGCACGACCGTTCTCGACGACGCCCCCGCGACAAACTCGGGTATTTAGATCATGTAGCGGATATCCGAGGAGAAGGTCGGGTACGCGAAGTGCGTCGCCTTCAGCCCGTCGACGTTGATGCCGTGCGCGATCGCGAGCGCGAACACGTGGATGATCTCCGCCGCGCCGTGCCCGAGGATCGACGCCCCGAGCACCTTGCCGGTTCCGCGCTCGACCAGCACGCGCGAGCGGGCGGCCCGCTCGGCGTAGGTGCGCGTCGATCGCCATGAGGCCATGTCGCGGTCGAGCACCTCGACGTCGAGCCCGCGGGCGATCGCCGCCGCCTCGCTCTCGCCCACCGTGGCCAGCGTGGGGAGCGTGTACACGCAAGCCGACACGGCGTCGTAGCGCAGCGTCTTCGGGGCGTCCGGGTGCAGGAGGTTGTACCCCACGGTGCCGCCCTCCCAGGTCGCGACCGGGGAGAGCTGCGGCGTGCCCGGCAGCGCGTCGCCCGCGAACCACACCCGAGGGTTCTCACGGCTGCGCATCGAGGCGTCGAGCGAGGGGCGCCCGCGCTCCAGGGTGATGCCCGCCTTGCCGAGATCGAGCCCCTCGAAGGACGGCACCCGCCCCACGGCGTTGAGCACCGTGTCGGCCTCGAAGACGCGCTCGACCCCGCCGACCTCGGCGACCAGCGCGAGGGCGTCGCCCCGGCGCTCGACCCGCTTCGTCGTGGCCCCGGTGACGGTCTCGATGCCGAGGCCGTCGCCCACGCGCACGAGGTCGGCGACGAGCAGCTCGTCGAACTGCGGCAGCACCCGAGGCGCGAGCTCGACCACCGTGACCTTCGTCCCGGCGCGCGCGAGCACGTGGGCGAACTCCATCGAGATGACGCCGCCGCCGAGGAACACCGCGCGCGCGGGCCGCTCGGGGAGCTCGAGAAACGCGTCGCTGGTGATCATCAGCGCCTCGCCCTCGAGGCCCAGGCTGCGAGGCTTCGAGCCCACCGCTACGACGACGTGGCGCGCGGTCACGACCGTCCCGCCGACCTCCACCGTGTCCTCCCCGACGAAGCGCGCCTGACCGCGGAGCAGGTCGATGCCGCGCGAGGTCAGCGAGCGCTCGAACTCCTGGGGGACGCCCTCCACGAAGGACGTCTTGCGCGCCATCAGCGCCGCCCAGTCGAGCGTGGCCGGTCCGGTGGCGATGCCGTGCTGCCCTGCGCGCGAGATCACGTCGAGCGCCTCCGCCGCGGCGACCAGTACCTTCTTCGGCACGCAGCCCCGCAGCGGACAGGTTCCGCCGACGTCTCGCGACTCGGCCACGGCGACGCGCCAGCCCGCAGCGCGCGCGGTGTTCGCGGCAGCGAGACCCGCGTTGCCCGCGCCGATCACCAGGAGATCATAGTGTTCTGTCATCGGTTCCTCGGCGCCTGCGGGCCGACCAGTCGGGCCGTACGGGCGCGCGCGACGCTACGCGCGGACCCACCCGGCGGTTACTCGTCCGAACGCGCGGCCGACGGGCAGTCGCCCATCGGGAGCGTCACCGTGAACACCGTCCCGTGGGGGTCGTTCGCCCGGGCGACGATGCTCCCTCCATGGGCGCGAGCGATTCCATGGCAGACCGAGAGGCCAAGCCCCGTCCCGACGCCCTCGGCCTTCGTGGTGAAGAAGGGCTCGAAGATGCGGCCGACGACGTCGGGCGGAATACCCGCGCCCGTGTCGCTGACCTCGATCACGACCTCGCGCCCGCGACTCCGGGCCCGAACAAGCACCAGGTTGTCTGCGGGCCGCCCCTCGGTGATCGCCTGCATGGCATTCACCAACAGGTTGACGAAGACCTGAAGCAGCTGGCCGGAGCTGCCTTCGACCCATGGGTCGTTGGTGATGTCGAGCTCCAGCCGCGCCTTGCTCCGCAGGTCCGCGCCGGTCATCCGTACCGCGGCGGTGAGCACCGCGCGCAGCTGCACCGGCGCGCGCGCCGACAGGTCCGCCCGCGCGAACAGACGCAGGTCGCACACGAGGTCGCGGATCTGGTCGATGCTCTGGAGCGCATCCATCGAGAAGTCGGGTCCGAGCTCATCCGCCCCGACTCCCCGCGACATCAGCTCGAAGCCGAGGCGCAGGGCCGTTAAGGGCGACATGATCTCGTGCGCCATGCCCGCCGAGAGCACCCCGAGCGAGATGAGACGATCGCGGTGCATCGCGTCGCGCTCCGAGGCGAGCGTCGACTCCAGCATCGCGCGCTCCGCGGCCCAGCGAGCTCGCTGCTCGCGCAGCCACAGGATGGTCGTCGAGAGGGCGAGGACGAGCGAGAGCGCCGCGCCGGAGAGCTCGAGCCAGAGCGCCGATCGAACGCGATCGGTCGCGCGCTCTGGGGCGATCCGGGTATGGAGCATCAGTGCCTCGCCGCCGGGGTTCACGACGGTGTCCGTTCGCAGCCAGCGCGTCGTGGTGTTCGCGGCGACGGCCTCTCCGATGAGCCGACGGCCGCGCGCGTCCTCCAGCCAGACCGCCGCGCCATGCTCGCGCAGTGGCCCGAGGACCCGATGGTCGAGGCCGTGCAGCGTGAGCAGTACCTCCGCCACCCGACCGCGGTCGTCAGGGGCACCTCGAAGCACCAGCGCCTCCCGCTCGTCGAGGCAGAGCCGACACATGATGGCTCCGACCCCATGGTGGCGGTGCGTCACCGCCGGAGCACCCGCCCGGGCCAGGATCGCACCGTCGGGACCCTCGACGTGCCCGTGCACCCATGCTTCGACGCGGAACGCTCCGAGCTGCGCGGCGAGCCACGCATCGGCGGCCGAGGGTTCCGCGGGCATCGCGGAGAGGTTGAGCTGCGCTGCGGCGACCTCGGCGTGCTCGATCGCGGCCCGGAGGACCAGGGCCTGCCCACGCACGAGGAGCCGCTGCTGAGCGACGAATTGCTCCTCGGCGGACGCGACCGTCTGTCGGGCCGCCACGAGCGCGAGCGCGAGCGCAAGCAGCGAACCGAGCGCGGTCGCCCTGAGAACTCCCTGGGATCCCATGGACAGCGTTACGCGACCGGGGCCGCGCCGTTACGTCGCATCGGAGATGCGAAGAAAGCGCCGAGCGGAGGACGACCACGCTGGAATCGCTTCGGCGTCCGATGGACGGCGGTTCACGCCGCGGCTCCACGGCTCCCGTCGGTGCGTCGGGGTCGAGTCGCCACGTCTGCCGCGGCGACGCTGTAACGATCGTGCCTGGTCCAGCGAAGGGGCTCGCGTGGTCGATCGAATCCTGCGTCTGGTGAGTGACGATCCGCGTCGACGCGAATGAGCCATCGCGACGTCGTGGTGCTGTTGAACGGCAACGCTGAGTCGAGTACCGGAGGCGTAACCTCGAGCGCCGCGACGGCGTAGCGTCGCCACCATGAGCAAGGCCTATGTGGTGGTGGGCAACGGCGTCGCGGGCGTGTCTGCAGCGCTCGCCATCCGGTCGCGCGACGCGCGCGGCACCATCGCCGTCGTGTCCGACGAGGGCGACTATTTCTTCTCCCGCACCGCGCTGATGTACGCGTTCATGGACCGCCTCCCGCGGCGCGCCATGGAGCCCTACGAGCGGCACACCTGGCGCGAGCGCGGCGTCGAGCTCGTGCGCGCGCGGGTCGCCGACCTCGACGCCTCGCGGCATCAGCTCACGCTCCGCGACGGTCGTACGCTGCCGTACGATCGGCTGCTGCTCGCCACCGGGTCGCGCGCGCGACGCATCGAGCTCCCCGGGGTCACCGACGACCTCGCGGGCCTGGTGCACTTCGTCACACTGCAAGACCTCGACGCCTGCGAGCAGTACGCGCCCACGACGAAGCGCGCGGTGGTGGTGGGCGGCGGGCTCATCGGCATCGAGCTCGTGGAGTCCCTACGGTTTCACGGGGTGGCGGTGACGTTCCTCGTGCGCGAGCCGTGGTACTGGCCCGCGGCGCTCAGCCGCGAGGAGGGGGAGATGACCGCGCGGGAGATGCGGCGGCACGGGGTCGACGTGCGCGAGGGCGCGGAGCTGGCCTCGGTGGCGCGCGACGCGAGCGGGCGCGTGGCCTCGGTGACCACCACCGCGGGGGAGACCATCGCGTGCGAGATGCTGGGCGTGTGCATCGGAGTGGCTCCGCAGGTGGAGTGGCTGAGGGGCGTGGCGACGCCGCCGGCGATGGGGCGCGGGGTGAAGGTCGACGCGACGATGCGCACGACGCTCGACGATGTGTGGGCCGCGGGCGACTGCGCGGAGCTCGCCGACGGGCGGGTGGAGTCGATCTGGTACAGCGCGAAGCGGCAGGGCGCGCTCGCGGGGGAGAACATGAGCGGGCGCCCGAAGGGGTATGCGTCGCCGGTGTTCTTCAATAGCGCGAAGCTCTTCGAGCTGGAGTACACGACCGTCGGCGCGCTCGCGGAGGTGGAGGACGGCGCCGAGAGCCTGTACGCGACGCACCCGACGCGGGCGCTCTCGTGGCGCATCGTGCACTCGGGCGACAAGGTGCTCGGGTTCAACGCGCTCGGCTCACGATGGGACCACACGGTCATCACCCGATGGATCGAAGAGCAGCGCCCGGTGGACTGGGTGCGCGAGCACCTGCGACGGGCGCAGTTCGACGTCGAGCTCGGTCGCGCGCCGCTGCACGAGATGACCGCGCGGGCGCTTCCCATCGCGCGCAAGGGCGTGTCGTAGAGCGCTCGCGCGTAACCCCCGCCGGGGGACGGGCGTAGCCTGCGACCATGAGCAGGCACACCGTCAGGCGGTCGGAATGAGGCGCGTGGGGGCGCTACAGGCCGTCGCCAACGACGTCACCAACCGGGGCGTGAGCGCATGGTTGCTCGCCGCGGTTCTGCTCGCGTTCTACCTGGGGCTGTACATCCCGGGCGAGACGGCGCGTCTGCTGACGACGCTGGGCGGGGGCGTGTGGCTGCTCGGGGTGGGCGTCGCGGCGGCGACCGCGGCGGTGCACGCGTGGTTCGCGCGGCGCGACGGAACGCTGGTGGTGCGCGACGAGGCGGTGCTCGGGGCCAAGGTGTTCGGGCTGCTGATGGCCACCGCGGGGATGTCCGCGTGGTTTGCGCGGGCGCTGGAGCCCGCGGTGCACCACGGGCGTCATCTGCTGCCGTCGCCGGGAGTGACGTGGTCGACGCCCGTGCTCGCGGCGCTGCTGGGCGTGGCGCTCGCGATGGGGGTCTACGGCGCGGTGCGGGTGCTGCGCGAGCGCGGCGACAAGGGCGCGATGCTCCGCGAGGCGACGTGGGTACTCCTGGCCGCGCAGCTCGCGACGGTCACCCTCGCGTACGGCACGCACCTCTTCGACCCCGGGAGCGCGCCCGTCGCGGGGGACCATTCGCCGCGCGCGTTTGCCTCACTGCTCTACCTCGCGCTCGACTCCAAGTGGACCCTCTACGGCCTGCTCTACACCTGCGCCGTGAGCGCTGGCGGGCTCTACATGCTCGGGCGCTACCTCCACAACCGCTACCAGGTCGCGCGCACCCTCGTGGTCATCGGCGTGCAGGCTACCTTCGGCTTCTCCGTTCCGGTACTGCTCAAGCTCTTCGCGCAGCCCCAATACTACCTCTCGTATTTCTGGCCCCTGAAGATCGACGCGTTCTACCCCGACAACATCCTGCGCGACCCGGCGCCCTTCGTGCTCTGGAGCTTCCTCGGCTCGCTGCTGCTCGTGCCCCTCCTCGGGATCTTCTTCGGCAAGCGCTGGTACTGCTCCTGGGTGTGCGGCTGCGGGGGCCTGGCCAACACCGCGGGCGAGCCCTTCCGGCACCTGTCGCAGAAGGGCGAGGCGGCGTGGCGCTTCGAGCAGGCCAGCATCTACACGGTGCTCGGCCTCGCGATCGTCACCACGGTGCTCGTGGCCCTCTCGGCGCTGGTCGGGCCCAACAGTGCGCTCAACGGGGTGTGGTGGTCGGGCACGGGCGCCGTGAGCCAGTGGCGCGTGGATGGCGGCCTCCATAGCGACGCCATTGTTACCGTGGCGAGTAAAGCCCGGTACTACTACGGACTCATCGTGGTGGCGGTGCTCTCCGGAGCCATCGGCGTGGGGCTCTACCCGCTGGGGGGGACGCGCCAGTGGTGCCGCAACTTCTGCCCGATGGCGGCGTTGTTGGGGCTGATCCAGAAGGTCGGGCGCTACCGCATCCGGGTGAAGGAGGACATGTGCATCTCCTGCGGCCTCTGCACGCAGTACTGCGAGATGGGCATCGACGTGCGGGCGTACGCGCAGTCCAACGAGACCTTCGTGCGGGCGAGCTGCGTGGGCTGCGGCATGTGCGCGGAGGTCTGCCCCCGCGGGGTGCTCTCGCTGGAGCAGCGCTGGCCCGGCCGCGCGGCACAGAGGGCGAAGCCCGCCGCGGGGCTGGTGCAGCTTCGGCTGCGGAAGTGACGCGCGGCGCGCGGCCGCGTCGGAGGCGACGATGAAGCAGCAAGCGACCGCGGCGACGGTGTGCCTGGCGGCGAGCATGGTGTCCGCGGTGGCGGGCGCGCAGGTGGCCGACGCGCCCCTGACGACGGCCAACGTGTGGACGCGCTACGGCGCGCTGCTGCGGGCGGTGGTGCGCCGAGGGGGCGTCGACTATGCCGGGGTGCGCGAGCGCCTGGGCGAGCTGCGGTTGATTCACGCGTGGCTGGGCGAGCACGGCCCGACGGCGACGCCCGCGGCGTTCGCGAGCGCCAACGCGCGCAAGGCGTACTGGCTCAACGCCTACAACGCGACGGTGCTGCTGGGCGTGGCGGAGGCGCCCGCGACGATGCGCAACGTGATGACCTACCTGCCCGACGGGGGCTTCTTCCGCGCGCGGCACTGGCGCCTCGACGGGCGCGAGCTGACCCTCGACGCGGTGGAGAACCGCGAGGTGCGGCCGGTGTTTCGCGACCCGCGGGTGCACATGGCGCTCAACTGCGGCGCGCGGTCGTGCCCGCCTCTTTACGACGGCGCGTATGTGCCCGGGGCGCTCGACAGGCAGCTCGACGCGTTGGCGCGGGGGTACGTGAACGCGGCGAGCAACGTGGCGGTCGACGAGGCGGCGCGCGCGGTGCGGGTCGCGCAGATCTTCGAGTGGTTTCGCGACGACTTCGCGGGGGCCGGGGGCGTCGTGGCGTGGCTGCGCAGCTACGCGGCGCCGACGCTGCGCGCGGCCCTGGAGGCGGCGTGCGGCGCCGACGCAGGGGCGTGCACCGTGAGGTATCGACGGTATGACTGGTCGCTAAACAGCGCGACGCCGACGCCATGATGATGCGGCCCGCGTCGGCGAGCGCCGTGGACGTGCTCATCCCCGCGCGAGACGAGGCATGCACCATCGGCGCGGTCGTCCGGGGCGTCCCCCGCGCGATCGTGCGTCGGGTGATCGTGATCGACAACGGCAGCCGCGACGACACCGCCGGGCGCGCCCGCGACGCTGGTGCGGTCGTGGTCGCGGCCCCCGCGGCGGGATACGGCAACGCGTGCCTTGCAGCGCTGGCGTGGATGCGCGCGGACGACCCCGACGACGACCCGGTGCTTGCGTTCATGGTCGGCGATGGCAGCGACGACCCGCGAGACATTCCGCGGGTGACCGACCCCGTGCTTGCGGGTCACGCCGACCTGGTGATCGGCTCCCGCGCCCGCGGCCTCATCGAGCCCGGCGCGATGCCGCCGTGGCAGCGCGCCGGCAGCCTCTTCGCGGCGGCGGTGCTCACCGCCCGCTTCGGCGCCACCGTCACCGACCTCGGGCCGTTTCGCGCGATTCGCAAGAGCGCCCTCGACGCGCTCGGCATGCGCGACCCCACCTACGGCTGGACCCTGGAGATGCAGATCAAGGCCGCCCGCGCGGGCCTGCGCATCACTGAGGTACCGGTCGCCTGGCGCCGCCGCCGCGGAGGCACCCCCAAGGTCGCCGGCACCCTCCGCGGAACCCTCGGCGCCACCCGGATGATTCTCGCCTGGCTCAACGGCGCGGTCCGCGGCCCCGACCATGACCCCGTGCGCTGACCTCCCACGCTCCCGCGCGCTGCTCCCGGCGCTGGCCCTCTGGGTCGCCCTCGCAGCGCTCTGCCCGCTCGTCGCCGCGCGCCCGCTGGGGCACCGCGTCGCCCCGTACCTCGCACTGCACGTCGCGCTCACCGTCGTCGCGCTCGCGCTCACCCGCCTCGTGCGGTCCGCGGCCGATGTGCGCGCTCTCTTCGGCGCCGCGGTCTTTACCCGACTGGTAACCATCCTCACCCCCGCGTTCACCACCACGGACCCCGCGCGCTATCTCTGGGACGGCGCCGTCGCGCTCACCGGCCGCGACCCCTACGCGCTCTCCCCGCTCGCCGCCGAGCTCGCCGGCCTGCGCGCCCGCTTCCCGTCGCCCACGGACCACCTCGACGTCGCGACCTGCTACCCCCCGCTCGCCGTCGCCCTCTTCGCCTTCGCGGCGTCCGCCGGCCCCTCGCTCGCGATGCTCGCGTGGAAGTCCCTCGTCGCGCTGGCCTCGGTGCTCACCGCCGCGCCCGCGGCGCGCCACGCGTCGCGGGTGGCCGTCGTGCTCTTGCTCGCGTCCCCGACGCTGCTGCTGGAGTCCATGGTCGGCGCCCACCTCGACGCCTTCCTCGCCCTCGGCGTCGCCGCCGCCCTCGCCTTGAGCGCCCGCCACCGCTGGAACGCCGCCGCCCTCTGCCTCGGCGCTGCCATCGCGTTGAAGTATCTCCCGGTCTGGATCTTACCCGCGTTCGTATTCCGCGCGCCCCGCCGCGCCCTCTTCGCGGCCCTCGCGCTCGCGCCCCTCGCGCTCTCCTTCGCCGCCGCGAACGCCCTCGGCCTCACGCCTCCCGGCTCGCTCCCCAGCGTCGCCGCCAACTGGAACTTCGCCGCCCCGCTCTGGAGCGCCCTCTACGAGCGGTTTCCCACGAGCGACGAGACCCTCCGCCCGGCGCTCGCGCTCACCGGCGCCCTCATCACCCTCGGCCTCTCCGTGCGCCCGGGTCCGCTCGCTCGCAACGTCCGCGACGCCCTGCTCGTGCAGCTCATCGTGAGCCCCGTGGCCTACCCCTGGTACGGGATGCCCCTCGCGGTCGCCTGCGCCTTCGCCCCCTCCGCGTCGGCCTTGGCAGTGCTGGCCGCGCTCCCTTTCAGCTACGAGGTGATCGACCGCTACCACTCCGTCGGCGTGTGGGCCCCGGCGCGGTGGCCCCTCGCGCTCACCACCGCGGCCTTCGCGCTGGGCCTCGCCCTCGACGGATGGTGGGCGTGGCGGCGGAGGTCGCGTTGAGGCCGCGAGTCATCCTCTTCGCGAAGGCCCCGGTCGCCGGTCAGGTGAAGACCCGGCTCGCGGCCACGGTGGGCGAACCGCGCGCCCTCGAACTCTACTGGTGGAGCGGCGCGACCGTCGTGGCGCAGCTTCGCGATCCGCGCTGGGACCTCTGGATCGCGTTCACGCCGGCGGACCAGCGGCCGCTCGTCGAGGGCTGGCTCGGCCCCGTCGACCGCTGGCTCGCGCAACCCGACGGCGACCTCGGCACTCGCCTCGCCGCGGCAGCAGAGTCGGCGTTCGCGGACGGCGCCGGGCCCGCGCTGCTGGTCGGCGCCGATTGCCTCGCGCTCACGTCCTACCGGGTCGCGGAGGCGCTGGAGTTGCTCGCGACTCACGACGCTGCGCTCGGACCCGCGTACGATGGCGGGTACTATCTGCTCGGCCTCGCGCGGGCGCTGCCAGTCTTCGACGGCCTTGCCTGGAGCACCGGTACGGTCGCGAACGATACCCGAGACCGCCTCCGCGCCGTCGGCGCGACCTGGGCCGAGCTGCCTACCGAGCGGGACATCGACGAGGCCGACGACCTCGACGCGATCGCCGACCGGGTCGATGCTCCCGCGTGGGTGCGCGCGTACCCCCATCGCCCTTGACGCAGCCATACGCACGGGATGGTCGGGAGGGGATTCCATTCCTACCGCCGCGAGGCAAGCTGCGCAGACCCGCCTCGCGCGCTCGCCGTCACGCCCACGACAAACTGTCGGAGACAGCGCCTACCGAAGCACGACGGCCGCGCCGGCCCCGAGCGCGATGGCAAGCGGCAGCGTGGCGACCCAGGCCATCACGATCCCGCCGATGGTGGTCCAATCGGCGGTCTTGTTCGAGACGCCGATGCCAATCAACGCGCCGACCGAGACATGAGTGGTCGAGACCGGCAGGCCGGAGCGGGACGCGAGGATCACCAGCGTCGCGGTCACCACCGAACTCGCGAGTGCCTGTTCCGTGTCCATCCGGGTCACCCGCCGCGCCATCGTCGTCGCGACCCTCGTCGTGAAGAGCAGACCACCGCAGAACATCACGCCGGCGACCGACAACAACGACGGAACGAGCGAGAGGCTCGCGGCTGAGAGCAATAGTCCGGCGATCTTCGGCGCGTCGTTCATCCCCCGCGCAAAGGACGCTGCCCCCGTGGACACCCACAGCGCTCCCCGCAACGCCGCTGCCCGATTCTCCGAGGGCGCAGCCGCTCGCATGCGGCGCCGAGCGCTTCGCAGCACCGAGTACGCGATGAGACTCGCCACGGCCGCCAGGAAGGGCGAGAGCAAGAGCGGTGCGACGAACTTGGCCGCCAGCCTCGCCCATACGATGCGTCCCGGACCGACCTCCACGAGGCCGACACCGACGAGCGCGCCCATGAGCGCGTGGGTCGTCGAGACCGGGATGCCGAGCCGCGTCGCTGCGAGGACCGTCGCGGCCGCCCCGAGCGCGATCGCCGCGGGTGTCGAGCCGTGGACAAGGACATCAACGGGCAGGAGCCCCCCACCGCTGAACGCGCGGACCAGATCCTGGTTGATGTGCAGGGCCACGTAGACGGCCGCGGTCGCGCCGAGAAGGGTCGTCACGTTGCCCCACCGAATCGCTCGACTCATGCTCGCGGCACCGCTGCCGACGAGGGGCGCGATGCCCTTCGCGTTGTCGTTCGCACCGTTGGCGAACGCGACGAGGAGGCAGGGGACAACGAGCAACGGGTCGATCATGTGGGTCTCGGAGGGACGTCGTTGACCACCGGGTCCACTGCACCGCAGGCCCTGTGGCGTGGAGGTCTGCACGACGGCCATGCTCTCGGCCGCAGGAGCCTCTTCGTCGCCGACTGCAAGGCGTTACACCTCGCGGCTCCGATCGGTACATCGAGGGCGAATCGGCTCGTCTGCGACGGCGACACTGTAACGATCGTGCCGGGTCCAGCGAACGGGCCAGCGTGGTCGATCGAATCCTGCGTCTGGTGAGTGACGATCCCGCGTCGACGCGAATGAGCCATCGCGACGTCGTGGTGCTGTTGAACCGCAACGCCGGGTCGAGCACTGGCCTTGCCACCGCGGATGTGAGGAGGGCGCTGCAGGCGGATGTCGCGGTCATCGAGACGCGTTGCGCGGACGCGGCCAGACCCGCTGCGGTCGAGGCGCGCGAGCGAGGCGCGAGGCTGGTCGTCGTGATCGGTGGAGACGGCACCGTGACCACGGTGCTCTCCGGGATCTCGGCTGCCTTCGGCGCGCAGCCGATGCCCGCGATCCTTCTGGTGCCAGGCGGGACGATGAACGTGATCGCGAAGTCCGTAGGTGCGCACGGCACGCCGCTGTCGATTCTGGCATCGCTCGGCCATACGTTGCGCGCGGGCGGCACGCTCAGGCGCGCGCGGCACACGACGATCCGGTCGGGCGCGCGACTCGGGCTCCTCTGGGGCGTCGGGTTGTTCGCGAATTTCCTGGAGGTGTACCAACAGCAACGCGGAGGCCTCTCCCGAGCGCTGGGCCTGCTCGCGGGCGCTTCCCTGGGAGCGCTCACGGGTCACTCGTTGGTGGCGAAGCTCTTCGAGCCCTTCGCGGCGACGGTCACCGTCGATGGCGTCGCGTGGGGTGGCGCGAGCTGGACCAACCTCTCCGCGGGCGGGGTGGCGGGACTCGGGTTCGGCTTCGATCCCTACATTCGAGCGACGGAGAGGTCTGGGTGCTTTCACCTGATCGGCCACGCGCTCGGTCCGTTCGGGGCCCTGCGCGAACTCCCTCGTCTCCGCGCCGGTCTCGGGATGAAGAACGTGACCCAGGACGTCGCTCGGCACGTCGTCGTCGAGACCGAGCAGCCCCGCATCTTCGGGATGGACGGTGAGGTGTTCGAGCGGGCCACCCACTTCGAGATCCACGCCGGTCCCGAGATCGAGCTCGTTCTCCCGGCCGCGACGAGCATGCGCGCCCGAACCCCAGGACCCTGACCCGACACCTCCGGCCGCACACCCAACGAAAGTCGAGACCACCCCGATGCCCCAGGCCCAACTTCCGCTCATCGATGTCGAGACCGCGCCCGAGGCGGTGCGAGCGACCCTCCTCGCGATCGAGAAGCGCTACGGCTTCATGCCGAACCTCTATCGTGTCTTCGCCAGTTCCCCCGCGGCCCTCGACGCATACCTCGCGCTGAGCGCCGCCTTTCAGCGCGGAACCCTCTCGGCGACGGAGCGCAACGTCGTGCAGCTCGCCGCGAGCCGAGAGAATGGCTGCCGCTACTGTGTCGCCGTACACAGCACGGTCGGGGACATGCAGCGTGACGACCCGCAGCTCATCGACGCCCTCCGGGACGGTCGGCCGCTCGGCGACGCGAAGCTCGAGGCGCTCCGCGCGCTCACCACCGCGCTCGTTCGCGGGAGAGGTCACGCGCCCGCAGAGGTCGAGGCCTTCGTCGCGGTCGGCTACCGCGTCGAGCAGGTGCTCGAGGTGCTGGTCGGCGTCACGATGAAGACGCTGAGCAACTACACCAACCATCTCGCCGTCACGCCGCTCGACGAGGCGTTCCGGGCGCGCGCGTGGACGCCCTGACCATCGGCCCCAGAGCCCCGTTCCCACCGGTGTGCGGAGATCGCACAACCGCGATACATCGGAGAGGTCGCCCATGTCGGACGTCGAGCTGATCTATTCGCCAGACTGTCCCAACGTCTCCGCCGCCCGCGAGCAGCTGCGTCGCGCGCTCCGCGAGGTCGGGCTCGCGGAGGCATGGCGGGAGCACGACCTGAGCGCCCACGACGTCGCCCCCCACGCCCGCGGATTCGGCTCTCCGACCGTACTGGTCGATGGGCGTGACGTATCCGGCGGGCTCCCATCGGACGGCGCGACGTGTCGCGTCTATGCCGGCAGCGAGGAGCGAGGAGCGCCGCCCGTCGGCGCGATCGTCTCGGCGCTCCGCGGCCCACCGAGGCCCTCCCGGCGGGTGTTCGCGCCCTTCGCAGTGCTCGCGACGCTGCCCGGCGTTCTGCTCGCCGCGCTCCCCGTGGTGGCGTGTCCCGCCTGCTGGCCTGCGTACGCTGGGGCACTGAGCGCGATGGGCGTCCCGTTCCTCATGCGCGCGGAGTGGCTGCTGCCGTTGACGGCCGCTGCGTTGACGGTCGCCCTCAGCGGTCTAGCGTTTCGTGCGCCGCGGCGCCGAGGATACGGTCCTCTGGCGCTGGGCGCCGTCGCTTCGGTGGGGGTCCTCGCGGGCAAGTTCGTCGCGCATGTCGACGGCCTGGTGTACGGCGCGCTCGCGCTCCTCGTCGCGGTGTCGATCTGGAACAGCGTGCCGCGCCGTCCCGACGCTGCCGTGAGCCGCGACGCGTGCGGTTGCCCTCCGACGGATTCGACCTGAGACCGCCCGAGGTCTCGAGTGGTCCCTGGGCAAAGGGCCGTGGGGTTCATGGTGTGTGAGGAGTCGGCTGGTTGCGGGTGAGACCCGCCCGGGTCACATCGCGCTTCGAACGTGGGCGATGATGTCGCGAAGCTCCGTCGGCGTGAGCTCGTCGGGCTCGAAGAAGGGCATCGGGCCGGGGGTGCTGTCCGACATGTCCATCATGCCCGACGGAGGCGGCCCTGCGGTTCGGACCTTCTGCGCGATGCGCCCCACGGAGAAGGAGCGGAGGTTCACCCTCGAGACCGCGCGCGACATGTTCACCGTGAGTGTGCTGTTGTGGCACGTGCCACAAAACCGGGCGTAGAGCGGCGCACCCGCCGTGGCGTCGCCGCCCGCATACATCGTCTCGTAGGCCGCCTCGTTGGCGAGCACCTCGGGGCGCATGGTGTTGGGCGTCGTGACCGAGCGGTCGGAGATCGATTGCAGGTACGTCTGCAGCGCGGTCCATCGGGGGTCCGTCGCCGTGAGGGCCGTGCCGCCCATCCAGCCCGTCACGCAGGCGTTCGCGGCGTCGAGCAGCGTCGGGGCGTCGCCACCCTTGAAGCTCGTGCGGTACGCGATGTTTCGGAACGTGTCGCCGGATCGTGGCGTCCCATCGTTCGAGTGACAGGTCGCGCACGTCGCGCCGTTGCCGACAGCCCCGAGCGCCGCCGACGCGGCACTTGAGTAGTACGCGAGCCCGTCGGCCGCAGGGGCAGACGGGTCGCCGTCTCCGCAGCCGACGGCGACCGCGCAGAGCAGGGTGATTCCGAACATGGAATGAACAGGACGACGCATGGATTCCCTCCGGGCCGTTGGGGTTGAGACCAGACAGCGACCCTTTCGTGAAGGGCGGCTCCCCGTTACGTAGAAATCGCCCCGATCGGATCGCTCGCGCCCTTCGGCTCACCCGACATCGGAATCTCACGGGGTCTCGTAACGTCCGCCCCGGCAACGCGTAAGGGCACCGAGGGCACCACTCACCATGCTCGTAGCTCCTACGCTGATCCTGAGCGTCTCGTTGACGCTCGGCCCCGCACAACCCCTGCGCCTCGATGACGAACTCGCGGTGTTCTCGCCGTCGATCACGGAGGTGGGCCTCCAGGTCGATCGCTTCGACATCGGTCGTCGTAGAGGAGCGGGCAGGCAGTCGATCGCTCAGGCCGACGCGCCAGCCGCGGTCGCGGTCGTCCCTGTAACCGGTGGCGGCGCAGCGCAGGCCGCAGCCCCCGCGACGAGCGGCGAAGAGGCCGCGCCCGAGGAGGTGGCCAGCCCGTCGTGCGACATCGACTGCGAGACGGCGCGCGAAGACGCCACGCTCGCACGGTACGTGATGCGCAGCCGTGCGCGCACGCTGCGCACGCATCGGGCCTTCGCGATCGCCACGTGGAGCACGATGCTCGTCACCGAGGTGCTCGGCACCATCCAGGCCGTGAACCAGGACACGTGGTTCGGTCGCGGCAACTGCGCGAGCGACCCGAGCGCGTTCGCTTGCGAGCAGTCGTCGATGATCACGGGCATCCACCTCGGCTTCGCGTTCACGACGACGGCGCTCTACACGACGACCGGGGTGCTCGCGATCGCCGCGCCCGACCCAGAGAACGCGTCGTCCGGCGAGGGACGCGCCCAGAGCACCCTTCGACTGCACAAGACCCTGGCCTGGGTGCACGGCGTCGGCATGGTTCTCCTGCCGATACTCGGGCTGCTCTCCGCACGGCCGCAGATCCTCGGGATCGACAACCAGGACGACCGCGCCGACTTCAGCCGCGCCATGCGAACCACCCACGTGTTCGTCGGCCTGGCCACCTTCGCAGCGCTCACCGTTGCGGGCGCGCTCGAGTTCTGAGGTCAGCGCATGCACCGTCGACTGATCCCCTCCTTGCGGGGCATCTTCGGCCTCGCTCGAAGCGCGTTGCTCTCGTGCACGTTGGCACTCGCGGTCGCGGGCTGCTCGGACGAGCCTCTGCGCGTGTCGCAGCGCGAGGACGTGGACCTCGCCGCGGCGGAGCGTTGCGTGCGCCAGACGTACTGGGCCCACGGTGACCGCGGCGATCCCCACATGCACCCCGGGCGCGACTGCGTCGGGTGCCACGCCCGCTCCGCCCGCGGTCCGCTGTTTACGGTCGCAGGTACGGTCTTCAACGCCCCCCACGAGGTGGACGACTGCCTCGGGCACGACGGCGCTGTCCAGATCGAGGTGACCGACGACACCGGTCGCCCGGTCACCATCGTCGCCAACGCCGTCGGAAACTTCTTCACCACCCATGCGTTCCGCTACCCGCTCCGACGGGTGAGGGTGCTCGGACCTCGGGCCGGTGCCGTCGCCGAGATGGGCTCGCCCCCGCCGCACGGGGACTGCAACGCGTGTCATTCGCGCGCCGGAACCCTCACCCCCACCGGCACTTCCCCCGGACGCATCGTCGCCCCACGCTGACGGCGACTCCCTCGGCGCCGAAGACCCCGCGTTGGCGTCGGCGCGGCGTCAGTCCGCGCACGATCTGCCGTGCACGCTATCCGCTGCTGCGTGCGTCCCGGGCGTGCTCGAGGATCTCGTCCACGGACCACTGATCGTCGGCGTGCTCGCCGTACTTCAGCGCGAGCACACGCCCGGTCCCATCGAGCAGAAAGTCGGCCGGCAGCCCCACATGCCCGCCTTCGCCCGTCATCGAGCCAGACGGGTGACTCGCCACGACGCCCCGAGCGAAGGCCACCCACGCGCGGGGATGGAGCAGCGACCGCACCGACGCCTCGACGCCGTACGCGCGGTAGAGGACCTTCTCTGGATCCGCGACGACCTCGAAGGGGAGGTCGCCCTGGTAGGGAGCCATGGTCGCGGCCTCCGAATGGAACACCGCGACCTCCATGATCTTCGCGGCGGTGATCTCGTCGATGCGACGCGCCACGCTGCGGAGGTGCAGGTTGCAGATGGGGCACCCCGCGAAGCGCCGAAACTGGAGGTGCATCAGCCGCTCGCTGTCCCTGGGCACGGCGACGGGTGCACCGCGCAGCGAGCGAAGTCCGATGGGCGGGCCCTGGTCTCCGACCCGCAGGCGACCGTCCCGCCCGCCGGGTGCAGTCTCAGCAGCAGACACCGCTCACCTCCTTCGTGGTGCTGCTGTACTGCGTCGCCGCCATCGTCGGCCCGCACGGGTACACGCCGAAATGCGTGGTCCGCGAGCCGCGAACCTCGAACCACCGGGCGAAGCGGGTGCCCGCGAGCATGGCGGCGGTGTTGGCGCAGACCCGCTCCGGGCGACCGCGCTCGAAGGCGTGGTGGTCGTCGAGCCAGAACAGCGAGCCGGCACCCTCGATGCCCCCGAGATAGACGGCGGACTGACCGTAGTCCTCACACTGCTCGTCGAGCCCGTCGAGCTTGAACAGGCGGTAGGTCACGGACGTGAATCGCGCAGCGCCCACCCGGGCGGAGAGCTCGTCGTGTTGAATCGAGATCGGCGACGCGCTGACGACCCTCGGATCGATGAAGCCCGCACGACGGGCGAGCGAAACGAAGTCGGCCTGGTAGAGCGCGCCGCCGAGGCACTCGGCGTAGAGCACCGGATCGCTCGCGACCTCCGGCGGAAGGCGTCGGTCGGCGAAGACGTCGCTGATGTAGAGCTCGCCGCCGGGTTTCAGCACACGGAACGCCTCGGCGAGCACCAGGTCCTTCCGGGGGCTGAGGTTCACGACACAGTTCGAGACGACGACGTCGATGCTCGCGTCGTCGATGCCCGCGCTTCGCAGATCCTCCACATATCCAAGGTGGAAGGTGGTGTTCGGGCGCGCATAGCCGAACCTCTCCGCGTGCCAGGGCGCGGTGTCGCGCGCCAGCGACAGCTGCTCCTCGGTCATGTCGATCCCATGGACGTTGCCTTCGGGGCCGACCAGCTGCGCGATGACGTACACGTCGCGCCCGGTGCCGCAGCCGAGGTCGACGACGGTCGCGCCATGAAGCCCGTGCGGGATCGGGAAGCCGCAGCCGAAGAAGCGGCTCGCGACGTCGGGGTGGACATGCGCGAGGCGCGAGGAGATCCACGGAGGTGGAGTACCGCCCGCGCAGCACGCGTTCGTCTTCAGGTCGGCGCTCGAGGCGAGCAATCGGCCGTAGTACTCGCTCACGAACGCCTGGAGGTCCTGCGGCTCCGCAGCGGGCTGACTCGTCTTCATGTCGGGGTGCTCCATGGCCGGGGCTCGCACGAGCGGCGGCGTGTGGCACCACAGGGCGCCGCGACTCCGTTCGCCTTCCCAGCTCGGATCGTTACAATCGTCGGTCGATTTGTAACGAAGCGCGATCATTCGCGACATCTCCTCCACCACGCCACGTCCGTGGGTCCGGAGATCGAGATGCCCGACGCGACCATTGCCAACCGAAGCCTCCCCGTGCTCGACGACCGACCATCGTTCGAGCAGGCCCTCCGCGATCACGGTGTCGCACCGCTGCTGCGAGAACGACTGCGAACGCTCCAGATCAACGTCGGCAAGGTCTGCAACATGGCCTGTCACCACTGCCACGTGGACGCCGGGCCGAAGCGAACGGAGGCCATGTCGCGCGACGTGGCCGAGCGCCTCATCGAACTGCTCGCTCGCCAGCCCGACGTAGAGGTCGTGGATTTCACCGGCGGCGCGCCCGAGCTCAACCCCCACTTCCGCTGGCTCGTGGCGGAGTCCCGGCGGCTCGGGCGAAGGGTGATCGACCGATGCAACCTGACCGTACTGCTCGAGCCCGGGATGTCGGATCTCCCTGCGTTCCTCGCGGCGAACGGGGTGGAGATCGTCGCCAGCCTTCCCTGCTACAGCGCCGAGAACGTCGAGCGGCAGCGCGGGCGGGGTGCCTTCGACAAGAGCGTCGAAGTGCTGCGGGTGCTCAACCGGCTGGGCTACGGCCGACCGGGCTCGGACCTGAAGCTAAGCCTGGTCTACAACCCCGTGGGCGCGTCGCTGCCGCCCGCGCAGGGGAAGCTCGAGCTCCGATACAAGGAAGAGCTGTCGCGGCTCTTCGGCATCGAGTTTCACGAACTATTGACCATCACGAACATGCCCATCAAGCGCTTCGCCCACGCGCTCCAACGGGACGGCCAACTCGATGAGTACATGAGCCTGCTCGTGAACCACTTCAACGCCGCCACGGTGCCCGGGTTGATGTGCCGATCGCTGGTCAGCGTGGGCTGGGACGGTAGGCTCTACGACTGCGACTTCAACCAGATGCTCGAGTTGCCTCTCGGCGCGGGCGCTCGCTCGATCTGGGAGCTCGACCCCTTCGACGCCATCGAGGGGGCGCGCATCGCGACCGGCGGTCATTGTTTCGGTTGCAGCGCGGGCGCCGGGTCGAGCTGCTCTGGCGCGTTGCGAGCAACCGGGCGGTGAGCGAGTCGCGCCCGGGGAACGACGCCCCCCGTGCCTCTCAATCGCGATCGGAAGACCCACTCCCACCGGCAGGACAGGTCGAGCGACCGAGCAGGTAGTAGATGCTGCAACGGGAGAGCACCCCGGTCGCCGTCCACATCAGGCCGAGCAGGCCCAGCGCCCAGGATCCGGCGCCCGGCCGTAGCCACCACGCCGCGCCGACGAGGGCGAGGCCGCTGGCGAGCCGGAGCGCCCGGTCGGCGGTCCCCACGTTCTTGTCGAAGGTCAGTGTCACGAGCTTCTTGATGTCCATCGGAGGTGCCTCGCATCCGTTCGCCCGCGGGAGCGCGGAGGGCCGAACGGGCGACAGCATCGCCCGCGGAATCATCACGCGGTAGACGGTCCGCCGTTGAAGGACTGTCACGAAGTGCGTGACAATCCTGCGATGCCCATCGACTCGATCGACGAGCTGCGCGCCTTCGTCGCCGTCGCCGACGCGGGCAGCTTCACCGCGGCCGCGCGGCGCCTCGGGCTCACCACCAACGCGGTGAGCCAGCGGGTCCAGCGGCTGGAGGCGGCGCTCGGCGCGCGCCTGTTCGTTCGCACCACGCGCAGCGTCGCGATGACCGACGAGGCGGCGGTGCTGCACGTCCGCGTCAGCCGGGTCCTCGCCGACCTTGAGGCCGCCGAGTCCGAGCTCCACCCGAAGGAAGAGGGCCTGCGCGGCACCGTGCGCATCGCCCTGCCGGGACCAGTCGCGACGGGCGCGTTCCTCGGGCGCCTCCGCGAGGTGCTGGAGGCGCACCCCGCGCTCAACGTGCAGACTCGGGTCGTGAACGGCCCGGTGAGCCTCGCCGCCGAGGGCCTCGACATCGCCCTCGTGGTCGGGCAGCCGCACGAAACGAGCTTCGTCGGGAGGCTGCTGGGTCGCGCCAATTGGGTGCTGGCGGCGTCGCCCGCCTACCTCGATCGCCACGGGCGCCCGCGCACGCCGCAAGACCTCTCCGGCCACCGCTGCCTGCGGCTGCTCTCCAGCCCGCCGCAGCGCGAGTGGACGCTCGTCGACCGACAGGGCCGCGAGACGGTGGTCCGCGTCGACGGGAACTTCGAGGCCGACGACAGCCGCACCCTCGGGGACGCCGCCTACGCGGGCCTGGGCATCGGCATCCGTCCCGCGCGCGAGTGCCGGAAGGCGGCGAAGGCTGGGCTGCTCGAGCGGGTGCTGCCGGGGCACCGGTTCCAGCCGCTCGACGTCTACGCGCTCCTCCCGCAGGGCCGCGGTCGCATCCCGCGAGTGTCGGCCTGCCTCGACGCGCTGCGCGCCGCCGTGCTCGAGCTCTCGTAGGCTCCGACCCCAAAGGTCCACTGACTCCCGCTTCGGGAATGGTGCCCGCCTCCGCACCATCCGACGCTCCGCGCGTGACCCACTGGATACTCGCCGTCCTCGCCCTCCACGTCGCGCAGACCCTGCTTGCGCCGACGATCCGATATCTCCTCGCGGGCCCCGGCGTCGTGGAGCGCCTCCGGCTCGCGCTCGGTCCACGGGACGTCCAGCCCCCGCTCTCCGCAGTTGGGGCGCGCGCCGCGCGGGCGCTCGCGAACCTCCACGAAGCCCTCCCCGTCTTCCTGACCGTCGCGCTCCTCCACGTGGCGCAACGGACCGCCAGCCCGTCGGCGAGCCACGGCGCAGCCTGCTTCCTCGTCGCGCGCGTGCTGTACGTGCCCGCCTATCTCTCGGGCGTCCCCGGGCTGCGCTCGCTGCTATGGGTCGCGAGCTGGATCGCCCTCGCCTCGATGCTCCTGGCGCTCCGCGCCTGAAGGGCTCGCGATACCGTCACGCCATGGACAAGGGCGATCGACCTTCCAGCCCGTTCGGCCAGCTCCTTCGTCGATGGCGAGAGCGCCGCGGACTCTCGCAGCTCCACCTCGCCGCAGAGGCGGGCACCACGCCACGCCACGTCTCGTTCCTGGAGACCGGGCGATCGCGGCCGGGGCCGGAGCTGGTCCTGCGCCTCGCCGCCTCGCTCGACGTCCCCCTCCGTGAGCGCAACGCGCTGCTCGGGGCCGCCGGCCTGGCGCCGGAGTTTCCCGCGCTCGCCCTCACCGCGGAGGCGATGCGACCCATCGCGGACGTCGTCGATCGGGTGCTCCGTGGCCACGACCCGTACCCGGCCTGGGTCTACACCCGCGGCCTGCGCGCACTCGCGGCGAACCGCACGGGCGAGGCGCTCTTCCCCGGCCTCTGCGCCTTGGAACCCGAGGCCATCGTCGACCTGTGGTTCGCCCCGGGGCCCTTCCGCGAGATGGTCGAGAATTGGCAGGACGTCGCGTGGGCCGGCGTCCGCAGCCTGCGCCGCGAGGCCCAACGGACCTCGGACCCCGCGACGCTCGAGCTCCTCCGCCGCGCCGAGGCGCACTCGCAGCGCACCCTCCTCCCCGAGGCGCACGCGCCCGACGATCTGCCGGTGGTCTGTCCCCGGTTCCGGATCGGCGGGCGCGTCGTCCGCACGGTCTCGACCGTGCTGCGCTTTGACACCGCGGTCGAGGTCACCGCTTCCGAGCTGCGGGTCGAGCTGATGTTCCCTGGCGACGCGGCCAGCGACGCCTTCTTCCGGGAGCTGTCGTCGTGACCGCGAAGCGCCCCGACGCCCGCACCCGCGCCCTGGCCGAGCGTCGCTTCGGCGATCCGACCCCGCTGGGCGACGTCGTGAACTTCGGCCCTGTAACCCTCCCCGAGTTTGCCGCCATCGGCATCACCACGGTCGACCAGATCGAGCGCCTGGGCGCCGAGGAGGTCTGCCGCCGCTACGTCGAGCGCTTCCCCGAGCGGCTCAACGCCAACGCCGTCGTCGGGGTCGTGGCCACGCTGGAGGGCGTCCCCTGGACGCGGCTCTCGGCGGGCGGCCGGGCCCGCGCGCGGCGTATCGTCGCCGACCTGAAAGGCCTGTTCGGCAATCCGTAGATTGCCGTCCGGGGGCACCCCGAACAATTCGTCGGGAGCCCCTGTCGTAGTCGTGGGGGCGCCAAACGTCTCCGTCGCGAGGCACCCGATCGACGGGCGCCCAACGATCGAAGGAGCGTTCCATGTCCAACGCGTTCGTCTGGTTTCACAACAGCAGCGGCAGACCCACCGAGTCGACGCCCTTCTACGAGAGTCTCCTCGGGTGGAAGCCGACCGAGGTGCCCGGGGGCATGACGATGTTCGTCGGAGAAAAGGGCCCGTTCGCCAGCCTCCGCCCCTCGGACGACGGCACGACGGCGTGGCTCCCCTACGCGCAGGTCGACGACGTCGACGCCGCCACCGCGAAGGCCGTCGGCCTGGGCGCTCAGGTGGTCACGCCGAAGACGCGGGGCCCCGCCGGCGAGTTCGTCGTCGTGCGCGACCCCGGAGGCGCGGCGATCGCCCTCTGGCAGAAGGGCTGAGTCGATGACGACCCGGCGCTGCGGTATCGTCGGCCGCGCATGGCGGTGACCTACGCGTTGCTCATCTACCGCATAGCGCCGCCCTCCGAGCCCATCTCCGAGCTCGAAGAACGGGCGGCGCTTGCGGGCCACCGCGCCCTCCAGAAGGAGGCGTCGGCGCGCGGAGATCTGCACCTCGTCGCCCGCCTCGACGACGCCCCGACCGCGCGCACCGTGCGGCCCCGCGCGGGCGCGCACGACGTCACCGACGGGCCGTTCATCGAGACCAAGGAGTGGCTCGTCGGGTTCTACGTCGTCGACTGCGCGGACGAGGCGGAGGCCCTCGCGCGGGCGCGGCAGCTCTGCCCCGATCGTTCACACGCCGTCGAGGTGCGCCCCGTGATCTGGCGGCGGGGACCGTGACCGGACCCTTGCACGCGGACGAACTCCGTCGACTCTACCCCCGCGTCCTCGCGAAGACGCTGCGCCTCACGCGCAGCCTCCCCGACGCCGAGGACGCCGTGCACGACGCAATCGAGCGGGCGCTCCAGGACTGGACCGAGGGCGGGGCTTTGGCGCCTGACTACCCCGAGGCGTGGCTGGTGACCGTCGCCGCGAACCGCCACCGCGACCGGCCGCGGCGCGGGCGATGCGACGGGAGGCGCCCCACGAGGACGCCCTGGAGACTCTCGCGCACTGGAGCCCGTGGGCGCGCGTGGCCGTCGCCGACCCGGCGGTCGCGCGGGGGTGGAAGGACGAACTCCTGGGGCTGCTGTTCGCTTGCTGCCACCCGGCGCTCGACGACGGCGAGAGCGCCGCGCTCGCGCTCGGGACGGTCGTGGGCCTCTCGACCCAGGAGATCGCGTCGGCCTTCGTGATCGCCCCGCGCGGTGGAGCAGCACCTCGCGCGGGCGCAAAGCGCATGCATCGGGTTGAGGTTGAGCCTGTGGGTGCGCGCGAACCACGCCCGCGCGATCGGGTTCTATCGGAAGGTGGGATTCGTGGCCGACGCGGGCGGCCCCACCCAGCGAGACGGGGGCGCGCTGCACCTCACGATGCGGAAAGCGATCGTCCGCTAGAACAGCGGCGCAGGTAATCCGCGTCGGGGGAGCCGCGTCGGGGGAACCGCAAAACGCGATGCGCGAAGCGGAGGATCAGCGCGCCGAGTTCGGTGGCACGTCTCGCAGCCGGTAGACGTACGCGGCGCGCCGCCCCTCGCGCACAACACTCCCGGCCTGCCGCAGTGCGCGCATGACCTCGTGGACCTCGTTCTTGCGTGGGCGCCTCCCCGTCCTCTCCACGGCCTCGGCCATCTCCCCCGTCAACAGCCCATTCGGGTTGGCCACCAGGAGCGCCAGGAGGAAGCGACGGATGTCCGCATCCGCGGGCACCGTCGGCATCGCCACCGCTGCCGCGCTCACCCGCGACCGCTGTCCCTGCTCTCCGTCGTCCAGCCGGAGGGTGTCCAGGTAGCGCTTCCTTGGCGCCAACATCGCGTCCACGAGAGCCATCCGCACCGGCGGGAGGTTCTCCTCCTCCACGTCGGTCCCGACGCTCCGCAGCGCGTCGAGGCGCCGCGCCTGTCGCACGCCTTCCAGCGCCTGGACCACGCTCGGCTCCCACAGCGTCCTCGGGTCGAGGAGGAGCGAGGCCGCCGTGTAGGGCGTCAGATCTGGGGACGCCGTTGTCGCCGTTGCCGTCGCCTCTGCACTCGTCGGCTGGATCGGCGCCAGGAGCTCAACCACGTCCACGCCGAACGCGTCCGCCAGCCTCGTCATTGTCGAAGCGGTGACGTTCGTTCGCCCGCTCTCGACCAGGCGGTACAGCCGCTCCGACATGCCGTCGGCTCTCGACGCGACCTCGTTCTGCGTCCACCCGCGCGCCTCCCGCAGGCGGCGGACGTTCACGGCCACGCGCTCCACCGTCCCCGCGTACCCGACCGAGCGGTGCCGCGCGCCCCGCTTCGTACCACGCGATGCCACCCTCGGCCTGTCGCTGACAGCCTTCTGACGCCAAAGGCAATACTTGACCTTGAACACCCCAGCAGGTCACACCTCCGGCCGCAGGGCCACAGCGGCGACCGCCGCACCTGCGCAGGAGGGCCGAAGCGATGAACCATCGATGGTGCTGGGCGTGGCTGTGTTTGTTGGGGATCGTCGGCTGTCCGGGGCCGGATCCAGTCCCACCGCCGAGTGAGACGACCGATGCTGGAGCCGATGGCGGTCTCGCTGCGGATACCGGCAACCCCTGCGGGGGTCGGGTCTGCGGTTCCAGCAGTGCAGGCGACTTCTGCGGCTCCTGCACGGCGCCTTCCATCTGCAGCGCCGCGGGACAGTGCGAGTCGAGGATCTGTCAGCCCGCGTGCGGCACCAACGACTGCGGCGCCGACCCGGGGCTGAACTGCGATCGGCAGTTCTGCGGCAACCTCGGTGGCGGCTGTCCGACGGGACGGAGCTGCGTGCGCGGGCACTGCACCTGCGTTCCCAACTGCACCGGCCGGACGTGTGGGCCGGACGGGTGCGGGGGCACCTGTGGATCGTGCGGGAGGGGGTTCCAGTGCGGCGGCTCCGGCAGCTGCGAGGTGAACCCGGCGTCATCCTGGGTCGTCACCGTCACCCGGGGCACGGTCGCCGAGCGCAACGGCGCCGGGGCGACGTGGGACTCGCTCGGCGGCGCGCCCGACCCCTTCGTGTGCCTCACCATCAGCGGGCGGCAGACCTGCACGCCCGAGGCGACCGACACCTTCGCGCCGGTGTGGAACTTCGCCCTCCCGGCGGTGACGGCTCTGTCCCTCCAGACCGCTCTCGTCGTCTCGTATAGCGAACGCGACGTCGTCGGGGCCGAGAGCATCTGCGACGCCGGACCGCTGCCGATCGACATGCCGACCTTCATCGCGGGTGGCAACACGGTGGGCTGCCGCAATGGAGGCTGGTCCTTCACGCTCCGAGCGCAGTAGGCGGGAGCGGCTCGTCTTGCGCCAGCCTCACCGCACAGTCGCTGTGGCCCTCGCCGCGCTCGTGCTGAGCGCCTGCAGTCTGGGCAACCCCCTCTTCCTCTCGGAGCCTGACGGCGGGCTCGAGGACGCCAGGCGTCCAATCGGCTTGGCGCGTGACGCGGCCGAGGCCACCGTCGATGTGGGGGGCGTCGTGGACGTCCCTGCGGACCTCGTGCTCCGCGTTGATGCCGTCGATGCCGACGATCGGCCGGAGAGATCGGACACCCTGGTACTCGACGGCGACGCGTCCGATGGCGGCGCCCTGGTGGACGCGGGCGCTCCTGCCCTCGACAGCACCTCGTTCGACACTGCCGACGTGTTCGACGCACTGGACGTCGTCGCTCTGGCCGACCGGATCGAGGGCGAGGAGCGCGCGGATGTGACGGGCGACGATCGACGACCCGCCGGGGATCTCCCCGACGCGTTCGCCGATGCCGCGCACGAGGATGCTCGGCCCGCCATCGACATCGCCCCCGTCTGCGGGTCGATGACGATGGCCTGCGGCGGCGAGTGCGTGGACGTGGCCACGGATCGGCGGCACTGCGGGGTCTGCGATCGAGCATGCCAGAGCGGTGAGCTCTGCCTCGGTGGCGGCTGCACATGGCCGCGCTGCGGCGACGCGAGAGAGCGCGTCCTCTGCGGCGACGCGTGCGTGGATCTCGCGACCGACCCGGACCACTGCGGCGCTTGCCGGAGTTCCTGCGCAGCAGGACAGTTCTGCCGTCTCGGCCTTTGCAACGGTCGCTGAGGCAACGGACTGAGCACCTCTAGAGGTATGGCTGGATCGTACGCGGTGCGCGTCTATCTATCGGGGGGGAGGCGCCTTCGACACCGGCGCCATCGCGCAGAGAGCGGCGTTCCGGTCGTTCCGCGGCGTGGTGAACTTCCGGGCGGCGAACCTCGGATTCCGCTGCGCTCGCGTTCCCCAGCGATAGCTCGATGATCTCGCCCGATCGGACGTCGTCCGACTGACCCCGGACGGCGGCCGAGTTCGTGCTCGCGTCGATCGGGCGGCGCAGGAAGCGCTCGATTTTCGCCTGATTCGCGGCGAGACAGATGCCGAAGTCGCGCGTTCCTCCCGGCTCCGCTACGGTTGCAGCCTCATGTCATCTCCGAAGCGAACGAAGGCACCCATCGTGCGTGCTCGCACCCTCGCACCGCGACCCGAGCATCTGGTCGGACAACAGCCCGTTCGAACTGAGGGGGTCGCACAGGCGCGGCGCGAGCTCTTCCGCCTCTCCCTCTGCGACGACGACGAGATCCGCATCGTCGGAACCGACGTCACTGCCCTCGAGAGCTGGCGGCTTCATCGCTATCGGCGATCGGACGGCGAGTGGCACCGGGACGACTCCCAATGTCTCTTTCTGGGCACCAACTCGACGGAGAAATTTCGGGACGCGCTGATTCGCGAAGCGCATGAGTCGGGATCTGCGGCGCCATGGCTCAGCTTCGAGTATCAATCGGAGCGCTATCGCAACGAGATCGAGGCGGACGACGACTCGGCGATTGTCCCGCACCTCGTGCTGAAGGCGCTCGCACTGGCGCTTGGAAATGGCGATCTCAAGGCCGCGGGACACATGGGGCGCGAGGCGCTGAAGTACATCCGGACGCAGCTCCCGGACTTTGTCACTCCGGGCGATGGTGACGGCCTGCTCGATCAGAAGGGAGACTCTGGAAGAATCGCTGGCAAGGAGAGGCTCCTGCGCGTCTGCACGGAGTTCTGCCGCGACCACGAGGACGACAGCGACTACGAAGACGCGGCGTCGCAGCTCGGCTTCTGGGTTGAACGGCTCCATCCGAAGGCGGTTCGAAGCGCATGCAAAACCGCCGCGGAAGTAGCGCGAGCCTCGAGAAAGGCGAACGAGCAGATTCCGCCGGCTCTGGGCGAGTTCTACGCGCGCCTCGAGCGGGCTCTCCAAACTCAGACTGACCCCACACCGGAGGGGGTAGCTCGACTGGCGCTCCTGACCTTGGGAGTAGAAACAGAGAAGGTGGCTCACTACTTCGACTATCGCTACACGGGCACGCGGAGAGCGGAGTCGGACACGATCCGTCCTGGTGGTGCTGGTGCGACGCCACCGTTCTATGTCGCGAAGCCCGACTGGGAGACCGAGCCGACACGAGCGGTGATCGTGCTCCCCTCGATGTTCGGTGTGAACGACCACGTCAAGCAGGTGGCGCGACGCCTGGCGCGGGCTGGGTATCTCGCAGTCGTTCCCCACTTTCTGCGAGACAGCATCAGACCCGAGGAAGATGTCGAGCGGTTGATACGGTTCGCCCGGAATGGGCGAGATCGCACGGAGAAGCAGATCTTCGATGACCTCGCGGCAACACTGGAGTACCTACGGGAAAAGCGCAATATCGTGCCGTTGCGCGTCGGCTTGCTCGGCTTCGAGGCCGGCGCGGCGGCGACGCACGCGTGGCTTGGATCCGAAGGCGCACTGGTTGGCGCTGCGATCGCATTCTACGGCGCGGCGGAGCTACCGGTCCCAAGCCTTCGCGCGCCACTGCTCACCTTCATGGGCGATCGGGACCCGTGGTTCACGATGGAAAGGCGTGACTCACTGCGACGTGAGCTTACTTCCTCGCACGGCGAGGCGCTGCTCTGCACGTTCGAGGGCGCCGGACGAGGATTCTTTGATCCCGGCTTCGAGCGGGAACGTGGGAGGAACCCGCCACGGGAGCCAACGGCCGAGTCGTCGGGGTACTTCTCCCTCGGTCTCTCCCGCTATTATCACCCGACAGCCAGTCACGAGGCATGGGAGATGACGCTCGCCTTCCTGCGCAAACATCTCGGGACTCAATCTCGTCGGCGCTGATGCGTCCAGGTGAGGACGGCGCGGCGCGCCGATTGCTGTCCAACCGACCGGACTGGCGCTTCCGCTCGGGCGAGAGCGACGTCGAGCAGTCCGCTCGGCGCCCGCGCGGGCCGCGCCGAGCATGCTCGCCGAGGGGGGCTCAAGACTACCGCCCTCGAGGACGAGGTAGGGAGCCGTCAGGTATCCTCCGCCGGGCATTGGCGCCAGGGGCACAGCGTCGTAGTCCCGCTTGCTCGACGTCAACTACATCTCCCGTCGTCCGCAGCGGCAACCAGGGGACGTCTCGTGGCCAGACCCGCCGAGCTCGCCCCCGCGATGTTCGGGCCGAAGCTATGAGGAACGATGGGCTGACAGCGCGCTGCGCCCCCAGCCGCCGACGGGACCGTCACGAAATCTCCGCTTCTACGCGGCCATCAACATTTTTGTGGAAGGCGCTGGGTGGCGAAGAGGTGGCTGTGAAATCGGAGCTACCTATTCCCGCCATCCAACCGAGGTGGCTGCCGGTGGTGGCTGCCGGTGGTGGCTGCCGGCAAGTCATTGAAATTGCTGGACTCATGACTTGGGGGGCGACCTGGACAGCCACCCGATCGGGGGTGGCTGCGCGCGCCTGCGTCGGCGTCGGTCGAAGCCGATGTGGATGTTTTGGGCACTCGAGGCGAGGCCTGCTGTGGGCCGCGCTTGCGAGCGCCCGCGATCGGTTGCACGGCCGTCGTTGCCCACTGCTCTGGTGGGGTGTCCCGGTCCGGAACGCCATGCGCCTCCTGCGAACCGACGTCCCAGCGCCGACCGGAAGGTGACCACCACAACGGCGGATGCCTGATCGGGTCCTCCGGAGTGGTCGATCCGGTGACGGGCGCGGAAGCGGTGATGGGGCCGACTTGTCGCCGGTCGCGGCGGCGGACCCGGTCCGGCGGTCCGGACCTTCGCGAGTTCCGGAACCAACGGGCGCAGTCGAAGGCGCGTGGGAACCCACGGCCATGAGTTTCGCGAATGCCATCCGCGGCGCCTTCGACCAGCAGCCCCTGTGGGGCCTGCACATCGTCAGCCGTCCTGCCGGCAGCTTGGAGCGGCGGTCGTGACGCCCGAACGCAAGTACCTCACGACGTCGGAGGCGGCGGTGTTCTGCGGCTTCAAGACGTCGGGGGCCATCCGCAAGGCGGTGATGGAGAGGCGCCTGCGGGCGGTGGGTCGGCGGGGTGGCCGGGGCTCCCTCGTCTTCCTGCGCGAGGACCTCGATCGGTTCATGTGCGGCGAGCCGCCGCGTGCTACGCCGGAGGCGGAACGACCGGGTGCGCCTCCTCCAGGAGGCGACAATGAAGAAGATCGAATGGGTCAATCGGTGGAACTATTGGATCGCGCCCGACCCGGTGAAGCCGGGCGTCTGGCGCAGGAAGGAGGGAGGGTACTTCGTCCGCGGACGCGCCGTCGATCCGCGAACGGGCAAGACCCGGGAGGTGCAGAGGGCCCTCCCGGAGATGGAGAGCGCGGCCGCGTACGGGTGGCTGCAGGAGGAGCTGTCGAAGGTTCGCCGCGGGGCGGACGAGTCGAGTCCACAGCGGATGCGCTGGAGCGCCTTCGCCGTGTCGTGTCTCGAGCGCCGCATCGCGACGAAGAAGATCAAGTCGGCGAAGAACCGGATCGTGTGGGGTAGCGTGCTCAAGACGCACCTCATTCCGGCCTTCGGCGACTACTACGTCGATCAGCTGCGCTTCGCGGACTTCGAGCGCTGGCAGCTCGCGACCGCCGCGAAGATCAACGCGGGGAAGATGGCGCCCACCACGGGCAACAATCACCTGCGGATCCTCCGGACGATCATGAACGACGCGGTGCATGCCTTCCGGCTCGATCGCAACCCGCTCAACGGGATCGAGCCCTTCGACACGTCCGAGCATGAGGTCTACTCCGACGAGGAGCCCAACGCGCTCACCGTCGCGGAGGTCCGGCCCTTCCTCGTGAAGATGCGCGAGCTCTGCCCGCAGCACTTCGCGATGGTGGCCCTCGGGTTCGCGACGGGGTTGCGCCCGTCGTCGCTTCGTCCGCTGCGCAAGGGCGGCGAGACGCCCGACGTGTTGTGGAAGGACGGCGTGCTGCTGGTGCGGCGCTCGCAGACGGTCGGCGACGAGGTGATGAACACCACGAAGACCGGCCGAAGGCAGCGCCTCGCCCTGCCGGAGGAGCTCGTCGAGATCCTCCGGTGGCACGTGGACACGCTCGCCGAGGGGCCGATGACCGAGTCCGAGCTGCTCTTCCCCAACGAGCAGGGCGGGTTCCGGTCACCGGCGGTGCTCCAGAAGCCCTTCGCCGTGGTCTCCAAGGCGATGCGGTTGCAGAAGCACATCTCGCCCCGGGCGATGCGCCGCACCTTCCAGGACCTCGCTCGCGCGGCCGAGGTCAAGGACATCGTGACCCGCTCGATCTCCGGGCACGCGACCGAGGACATGCAGCAGCACTACTCGACCGTGGCGCCCGACGAGATGCGGAGCGGGCTCGCGAAGGTGATCTCGCTGGGTGGGTTTCGCGAAGCCCACGCGTCGGGGTCGGCCACTAGGGACGATGGAGCGTCCCTGGGTGGGGGGCATGGCGGGGGGCATCCCCGCGATACGAAGACGGCCAGCTGAGCTCCCTCGCTCAACTGGCCGTATTACTTAGCTTATTTCGGAGCGGGCGACCGGGATCGAACCGGCGACGTTCAGCTTGGGAAAGTGCCCCGGAACCGTTACCGCGCGCGCCGGCGCGCTACTTTCCGAGGCAACTCCGTTACTGGAGCACACAGGGACGTCCCTCCCGTTACGCCTCGGTGGTATGCACGGTGGTATGCATGGCGGCGGTCCTTCCCCCTCCTGATCCTCGATCCTCCCACCGCTTTTCTCTCCGATGATTGACTGATCTCCCGGACCAGACACGGGTTGCGTCTGGGTCGATCCTGCCGTTCACGAAGACCGGCAATGTCACCGCCAGCTCCGCATCGAGGACGTCCTAGCCTTCACGGGGACGCGGAGCGGAAGGGGTGCTCCGCGACCTGAGCCACCTCACCGAGGAGGCTGGTGGTTACGACCGCGAATTCACGTGAGCCACCGCGCCGCTGCATGATCGTCGCGTCGGCCTGAGTTGTTTGTCGCTCACGAGGCGCCCGACTCCCTTCCCCCTTGGGTTCCATCCGGTCGATCGCCGCGACGCCACGGTGAGCACGGGTATCTGTCAGCCCGGGGGCTCCCGATCCCCGGATGACGCCCGACGGGGGCGACAGTCTGGCTTGGCACGTTGGCATTGCGGTGCCGACGCCCCATGCGTGCGGCCAGTGAGGGGGGCGATGACGGCGACACGAAGCGCTTCGACCACGCACCCGTCGGCGCCCTTGCGCAAGCTGGGCGAACGGGTAGCCTCGCGACGAATGAGCAATCCTTCATATGATGGATCCATCAAGTGTTCTCCGCGGGGCGCGACCACCCGCTGCGGGGACGCCTGCAGCCAGGTTTGCGATGTCGAGGTCATCCACGCCGAGACGGTTCGGGTGGCGAGGGCGGCGTTGCCATCGGCCACCGAACAGGCCGCGCTCTCGCGCCTCTTCGCGCTCTTCTCCAACCCCACGCGGATGAACCTCCTCGTCGCCTTGCGCTCCGCGTTCAGGTCCGAGCGACCCGAGCTCTGCGTGTGCGATCTGGAGGCCATCACCGGTGCCTCGCAGTCCATGGTGAGCCACCAGTTGGGCGCCCTCCGCGAGGCAAGGCTCGTCACGAGCCGCCGGGCGGGGCGGCTGGTCTACTACCGGCTCACCGAGGCGGCCATCGCGACCCTGCTCGACGACGCGCTTCTCGCCGTCCGCAAGGAGGCCGCGTGAGCCGCTCGCTGTGCGCGGCGCTGATCCTGCTCGCGGGCCTGTTCGGTGCCTGCTCCCGCCGCGAGACCCCCGCTCCCGCCCCGCGACCCGCGGCGACGGCACCGACCTTTCACGGCGGGCCAGCGGCGCACCCCAGCGACTGGTGCGGGAGCCACGGTGTGCCGGAGTCCGAGTGCACGCGCTGCAACCCCGAGCTCATCCCGCAGTTCCAGGCGCGCCACGACTGGTGCGGCGAGCACAGCGTCCCGGAGTCGCAGTGCGCGGCCTGCCACCCCGAACTCCTCCGTCAGGGCGTCGCGGCCCCGCGGCCCCGCGGCGCACCGCCGACCCCGGCGGAACAGGGCGAGCACGGCGACCGCACCCCGCGCAGCGACGCCAGCGCGGGCCTCGCTCCCGGGACGACCGTGCGCCTCGCCTCAGCGGCCGTCGCCGCGCAGGTCGGGGTCGAGACGGTCGCCGCGACGACCCGTCCGCTCGCCGACGAGGTCGCGGTGCCGGCGCGTCTTGCCTTCGACGCGACGCACCTCGCGAGGGTCTCCGCGCGGGTCCCTGGCGTGGTGCGGGCGGTGGCCGTCAGCGTCGGTGCGGTGGTGCGACCGGGCGATCTCCTGCTCACCCTCGACAGCGCCGCGGCGGCCGCCACCCGCGCGGACGTCGAAGCCGCGCGAACGCGAACCCGCTCCTCCGAGCTCGCGCTCCAGCGAGCGCGCACGCTCCAGGCCGAAGGGATCGGCAGCCTCGCGAGCGTGGAGCGCGCCGAGACCGAACACGCCGCCGCAAGGGCAGCGCTCGCGGGCTTCGTCGCTGCCGGGACGGCCGTGAGCGGCACCGGTCGGGCCGTGCGGGTGCTGTCGCCGCGCGCCGGGGTCGTCGTCGCGCGCGCGGTCGCCGTGGGCCAGCAGGTCACCGCCGAGGAGGTGCTCGTGGAGGTCGCCGACCTCTCGCGGATGTGGGCGATCCTCGACGTCCCCGACGCCCAGGCGCCTCGGCTCGGCGTCGGCCAGGGCGTGGCGATCGAGCTCGACGGCTTCGCCGCGCCGCTCGTAGGGACGATCGCGTTCCTGGCGCCGACGGTCGATCCTCACACGCGCACGGTCGAGGCGCGGGTCGAGAGCACCTAGGCACCCTTCGGACTGGTGCCCTCGGTCGAGCGCCTGGACCTCGGGGAGCTCGCGCTGGCCAGGGCGGCCGAGAGCGCGTGGATCGCCGAGAGGATCGCCACGCACCCCGACCAGGATCGCGTCCCCCTGTACGATGAGTCTGCTTGAGCGCGACTACGGCTGGCTCGCCCACCCGTCCGACGACCGCCCCGGGGAGAAGGTCGATCACCCCGCTGTCGTGCTGAGGGTCACGCCGCTCGGCGCGATCATCAGCCGCCCGCACACGCGCTTCCAGACCTCGCTCGCGACAAAGGTCTGGAGCCACCACCGTCGCCAGCGTCCGAGGGTGCGTCGGCTGACGCCGAGCCACGCGGTGAGCTTCGCGGCGCGCACCGCGGTCATGCCGTGGCGCATCGCCGAGGCCAGGACGAACACCGCGGCGAGATAGACGTGGCGGCCGAGGAAGCGCATCGACGGCGGGGTGGTGCGCTTGCGGCACGCGTCGCGGTCACAGCAGAAGCTGAAGCGCCGGCCGTAGTCGGGGCCGAGCGCGGCGGGGCTGCCCCGCGGTTTGCGCGGGTAGTTGGCGCGGTGCAGTCGCCCGCCGCACAACACGCAGCCGCCCTTCAGGGCGTCGGTGGCGAGGTGAGGTCGCCGTCGAAGCGAAACAAGGCGTCGTAGAGCCTGGGGTCGGCCAACAATCCGTGGGACAGTGGTCCCCTGCTTTCGCCTGCCAGGGCTGAACGGAGGGGACCCCCTCGGATCGTGCTGATCAAGCTCGCCGAGGGGGTTTCGCTTGGAACATCACCCAGCGTGATCAGCCAGGTCGAGATCCCCATCGACTACCGTGACCACGCTCACCCAGGAGCCCGCGGAAGTGGACCCGGAGCAGCGTGTCCGGGACCGCGGCGTAGAGGCGGCGAAGGCCCTCGCGGTCCACCGCATCGGGCCGCAGAAAGTCCTCCTTCTGCACGATGATCGCCACGCCGCGACGCGCCGCGAGCGCCTGAAGGATGACGGGGTCGGTCAGCCACGCAACGCAGCCGACCATGTGGTCGTACCGCGCGATGTACCGCAGCAACGCGCCGCGGATGTCGCGGAAGTGGCAGGCCACGCGCGCCTCCCGACTCTCCGTCGCGAAGTCCAGGAGTGGGCGGTCCCCGTCGTCGGTCTGGATGCGTGCATGGTTCAAGTTCTCCGCCGACCTGGTCTCGCTCATCGTTCCCTCCCGGCCCCGTGCTGGCTGCCCGTCGGCGCGTTCGCACGCAGGGGAGCGCTGCGTTCTACTACAACGCCGCCCAGGACCCGTCTCCCGCGCTCCGTCAGGCGCCCGTGATAAGTTGCCGGAGCCGTCATGAACACGCTGTATCGCGCGATGCTTCCTGCCGAGGATGGGGCGCCCATGGTCGGGGACAGCCGCAACCAGCTCGGCGTGCGTCCAAGCGACGTGAAAGGCGCGAACGCCGGCCCGGGCCAGGGCGGCCTGTCCGTCACCGTCGGAGACTACCGCCGGATGATGGCGCCGCTGCGCCCGAAGGCCTTCGGAGGTCTCCATCCCGAGACCGTCCTGTACGAGCTGCCGCGCACCGCCCTCGACGCCGCGTCGAAGCTGCAACTGGGCCCGATCGACACGCGGACGTACCATGCCGTGATCGAGGCGCGTGAACCGTGCCCCGTCCCGGAGTTTCAGGCCGTACTCCAAGCGACCCGTCCGAGCTGGTCTCGTACCGAGCCCCCCGATCGAGGACCATGAGCGACGCGCACGACACATACCAAAGGCTCGTCGATGCACTGCGGGAAGCCCGGCGCGCGCCGACGTGGGCGGCACCGGAGGACCGCGAGATCCTCGACACCTTGGAGGACCTCTTCGCCCTGCTGACGCCCGACGAGCAAGACCGGGTGAACGGCGAGGGCTGGCGCGGCTGGCCGGATCTCTACGACGACCATGTGGAGGCCCACCCCATGATGGAACTCTCCCTCGACATCGACGACCTCGGGAGCCTCGACGCGCCTCCGCGCGAGTGGCAGGCGGCGGCCTGATGTACCTCGGCGCACAGCGCGTCCGATCCACGGGTGGCGAGGAAGGCGTCAACATCTTCGGTTACAGCCACCGGGGTTCGACGGACATCGACTGGCGCGCACCCGACATCCACCGCATCGCCGACCGGATGCCTGGGCGGCTGATGTTCACTATTACCCAGGTCGCCGCCGTGGGGAACGCCGTGCTCAGCTACCTCGACGTCGCCGTCGCGGACGACGTTCCCGCGCGCACCGTCGTCCAGCTGCTCAACGCCGCGATGCTCGCATGGCCCCGTGAGGCCCCGCGGCCCGTCGCGTGGTCCCACGGGCCCATGGCCCTGGGCTTCTACGTGACGCCCTCACGGCGCGAGAGAGCCGACACGGAGCTGAGAGAACTCAAGGACGAGTTGGTCCTAGCCGTGGCGATGGCGGTGACGCAACAGCAGGGGATTGCGCCCCTTCAGATTCGACCGCCAGGCCCGTTGCGCATCTTCCGCCACAGCGGCGCGGCGGGCGAACGATACGTCCTGGACTCCGGCAGTCGAACCTTCCTCCAGCAGACCTTCCCGGAGGTTCCCCTGCCCGCGAGCATGACCGTCACCCACGAAAACAAGACCGCCTTCGCGCAGTTCGTCGGAGCGTCGTTGGAAGCTGAGGTGGTCCAGGTCTTGACCCGCATTCCGCTCGCCCAGATCGACCCCCTCGTCGGCGTAGTCATCCTCGACCCGAACAGCGGAAGCGAAGTCTGGCGCTCGCCCGGTAGCTACTGATCGACCGCGACTGGCCGCTACAACAGCCCGGCGGCGGCGTTGTCCCTCCAGGCGTCGGCGGTGCGGACGTAGCGGTCTACCATCGTGCGCGACTTCCAACGTCCCTGCGCCATGATCGCGCGGTCGCTCCGCCCGGCCAGCACGGCGGTGGTCGCGAGCCCCGTGCGCAGCGAGTGCCCCGACACGAGCGCCGAGGCGAGCCCGGCACGCGCCGCCAGCTCCTTGAGGGTGCGGGCGACGTCGCGCCCGTCGAGCCGGCCGCCCACTCGGCCGTGGCGATCGACCGACCGGAAGAGCGCGCCCTCCCGGACCCCCGCGGCGACGCGCCACGCCTTCAGGGCGCGCACGGGACAAGCCTCGGGCTGGGAACCGAAGGGGATGGGCACGCAGGGGCCCTCGCTGATCTGGTCGGTCTTCGACCAGGGCGGCGGTGATCGCCAGCCCCGCGCGCAACTCGACCCTACGCAGCGGGCCGTCCTCTGGGGCGGCGGGGGGACCGGCGCGCTGCCCCGCGAGCAAGGCCTGTTCTCCGACGATACCGCCGCGAAGGGCGAGGCCGCGCGCCTGGCGGCAGCCGCGATGGCCCACGAGGCCCCGGCAGGAGGCTCGACCACCCGATCGACCTGAAGGGCCATGCCCGGTCGTCAGGACGTTCTGCGGGGCCCGAGAACGATGATCGCCATCCCGCCGATCGTCACGACGAGCCCGAGCACATCCCAGCGCGTCGGGCGCTGGCCCTCAACCAGCCAGAGCCACAGCACCGCCACGGCGACGTAGACGCCTCCATAAGCGGCGTACGTCCGGGCGGCGCCCGTCGGGTGGAGGGTCAGGAGCCAGGAGAACAGGGCCAGGCTCACCGCCGCGGGGATCAACCACCACCCGGACCGACCTTGCCGTAGCCAGAGGTAGGGGAGGTAGCAGCCGAGGATCTCGGCGATCGCCGTGACGACGAAGAGCGCGGTCGTCTGGAGGAAGTT
Organism: Myxococcaceae bacterium; assembly: GCA_004297725.1. GTDB lineage: Bacteria > Myxococcota_A > Polyangia > Polyangiales > SCUS01. The sequence goes on from SCUS01000057.1 coordinate 91,857, forward strand.
CACGCGCGCCCCGCGCGGGGACGCTGCGGCGCGGCGGGGAGCACCTGGCAGGCGCCGTCTTCGCACTGCTGGAGGGTCCGGCTGAGTCGGCGGCGCACGGAACGGAGCTCGCGGAGCTGCGCGTCCACCCGCGCGAGCTCCGCCTCAAAACGAACGCGCTCGCTCGCGCATCTCGCCGTGCCTGCGTCCACCGCGTTCAGCAGCGCGATGATGTCGTCGAGGGTGAAGCCAAGCGTCTGTAGGGCTTTCACGAACAGGATCCGCTCGACGTCCGCGGCGGTGAACGCCCGGTACCCCGACAACGTTCGCGCCGCGCGAGCGAGCGCCCCGCGCCGCTCGTAGCAGCGCACGGTGTCTACGCCGACGCCTGCCTGCTGTGCGACCTGCCCGATCTTCATCGCCCTCGCCGTGCGTGGAAGCATGGCGCTTGACCCTGGAGTGGGGTCAAGGGTCCAGCTTTGTCCGCATGATGGTCCCCGCCCGCTGGACGCCGTGGTTCGCGGCGCTCGCCCTGAGCTGTTCCCGAGGAGGTTCTGCCGTGCAATCCGAAGCCATCCCTGTCGCCTGCGTGCCCCAGGCCCTCAGCCGCGAGGAGCGCGATCGTTCGCGTGACCTTCGTCGCGAGCTGGCGGCCGCGACGGTCGAGACGCGGAGCCTGCCCGGGGGCTACTCCTACCGCTACCGCGACGCCGCCGACGTGTTTCGGAAGGCGGCCGAGTGGGTCACCCTGGAGCGGCGCTGCTGCCCCTTCCTGACGTTCACCTTGCGCTGGGAACAAGGCCACGCGGCCCCCGGGCTCGACCTGACCGGCCCGGCGGGCACGCGGGAGTTCCTCCGCGCGGAGATGCCTGAACTGCCCGCGGAGTGACCGCGCCCCGTCGGTCGCGCCGCGGGATTCGCACGCAGGGTCGGCGCTCAGGCGCGCGAAGCGGTCGGCGCCGGGCGGTGGGGGTCGAGGAGGGCGGGGCCGTCGGAGGCCACGAGGCGGAGCCCGTTGGCGACGACCACCAGGGTCGCGCCCATGTCGGCGAGTACGGCCATCCACATCGTCGCCACCCCCAGGAGGGCCAGCACGAAGAACACCGCCTTGCTGCCGATCGCGAGCGCGAGGTTCTGCTTCAGGATCGCCGCGGTCCGCCGGCTGAGTCGGATGAACTCCGGCAGCGACCGCAGGTCGTCGCGCATCAGGGCCACGTCGGCGGTCTCCATCGCCGTGTCCGTGCCCGCGGCGCCCATCGCGAAGCCCACCGTCGCGGCCGCCAGCGCGGGCGCGTCGTTGACCCCGTCGCCCACCATGCCGACGCTCCCGTGCTCCGCGCGCAGCGCCTCGATCGCCGCGCGCTTCTCCTCGGGCAGCAGCTCGCCGCGCGCGTCGTCGATGCCCACCGCGCGCGCGATCGCCTCCGCCGTGACCTGGTTGTCGCCGCTCAGCAGGACCGTCCGCACGCCCAGCGCGTGAAGCTCGCGCAGCGCCTGTACGCTGGTCTCGCGGGGCACGTCGGCCACGGCGAGCACGGCCAGGGCCACCCGCCCCCGCATCAGCACGGCAGCGGTCCGGCCCTGCGCCTCCTGCGCCCGCAACGCGGCTTCGACGCCGGGCCCGCACGCGCCCTCCGCCTCGACGAAGCGGTGGTTGCCGAGCGCGTACGCCTCGCCGCCGACGCGCCCGCGCACGCCCCGCCCCGGCACCGCGGCGAAGCCCTCCACGGGGTCGAGCCCGCCCGACCAGGCCGCGGTGACGGCGCGGGCGACGGGGTGGTCCGAGCCCGCGTCGAGGCTCGCGGCGAGGCGCAGCACCTCGTCGTGCGTGCCGACCAGCGGGACGACCTCCACCAGCCGGGGCCTCCCCTCGGTGATCGTGCCGGTCTTGTCGAGCGCCACGACCGTGAGCGCGCGGCCCTGCTCCAGGTGGACGCCGCCCTTCACGAGGATCCCGCGGCGCGCCGCGACCGCGAGACCGCTCACGATGGTGAGGGGGGTGGAGATCACGAGCGCGCACGGGCAGGCGATCACCAGGAGCACCAGGGCCTTGCTCACCCAGACCGACAGGGGCTGGTGGAAGAGCAGCGGGGGAAGGACGGCGACGAGCGTCGCCAGCCCGAAGATCGCGGGCGTGTAGCGTTGCGCGAAGCGGTCCACGAAGCGCTGCGTGGGGGCGCGCTGGGCCTGGGCCTCCTGCACGCTGCGGACGATGCGGGCGAGGGTCGTGTCGTCCCGGCCGCCGGTGGTGCGGAACTCCAACAGCCCCTCGCCGTTGATCGAGCCCGCGAAGACGGTGTCGCCCACGCCCTTGGCGACCGCGACGCTCTCGCCGGTGATGGGCGCCTGATCGACCGACGAGGCGCCCGCCGTGACCACGCCGTCGAGCGGCAACCGCTCGCCCGGCCGGACCCGCACGGTGGCGCCCGCGGTGACCCGCGCCGACTCCGTCTCGCGCCACGCGCCGTCCTCGCCCTTCACGCTCGCGGTGTCGGGGCTGAGCGTCATCAGCGAGCGCACGGCGCGGCGCGCCCGCTCGAGCGAGTACGCCTCGATGAGCTCCGCGACCGCGAACAGGAACACCACGACGGCGGCCTCGGGCCACTGACCCAGGGCGGCCGCGCCGAGCACGGCGGTGCTCATCAGCAGGTTGATGTTGAGCGTGAAGGTGCGGAGCGCCGTCAGCCCCTTGCGCAGCGTCGGCAGGCCGCCGAGCGCGATCGACGCCAGCGCCATGGCGACGACCAGCGCAGCGGTCTCGCGCACGCCCGCCCAGACGGCGGCCTCGGCCCCGAACGCGAGCGCGCCCGCAACGGCCAGGCGCGCCCACGTCCCGCGCGACGCGATGACCCGCGCGGCCGGGGCTCGCGCGGCGGGCACCGAAGCCGAGGCGCCGGGCGCGCACCCCTCACAGGCGTCGCTTCCGCAACCGCTCGATCGAGGAACCTCGGCGCCCCTGGCGGCGGGCTCCGGGGCCATGCCCACGTCGGTGAGGGCGTCCACGATGGGCGCGTCGGAGGCCAGCGTGTGGTCCACCGTCAGCCGCTGGTTGAGGAGGTCGAACGACAGCGAAGTCACGCCGACGAGCGCGCCCAGGCAGCGACGGATCACGGCCTCCTCGGCCGGGCAGTCCATCGCGAGGATGGTGAAGGAGCGGGTGGTCATCGGGACCTCCGGGGCGGGGAAACATAAAGACAGGCCCATGCGTCATCGCGCTTGCAGCGAAAGCAGGCTCATGTAGCCTAACGATCCATGAGCGAACCTTCATATGATGAGTCCGTCACATGTGTCCCGCAAGGCGCGGCAACGCGCTGCCAGAACGCCTGCGGGCAGGTGTGCAACGTGGAGGTCATCCACGCCGACGCGGTTCGCTCCGCCCGGGCGGCCCTCCCCACGGCCATCGAGCAGACCGCGCTCGCCCGGCTCTTCACCCTCTTCTCCAACCCCACCCGCATGAACCTCCTGGTGGCCCTCCGCTCGGTGGTCGGCGCGGAGAAGCCCGAACTCTGCGTGTGCGATCTCGTCGCGATCACGGGCGCGTCGCAGTCCATGGTGAGCCACCAGCTCGGCTTGCTGCGTGAGGCGAAGCTCGCCGTGAGCCGCCGCGCCGGGCGCCTCGTCTACTACCGCCTCTCGGAAGGACCGGTGACGGCCCTGCTCGACGACGCCCTGCGCGCCGTGCGCACGGAGGCCGCGTGAGCCCCTCAACGCGTCGGGTGGAGCGAGCGGTCGAGGTGCTGACGCACGGCGGCGCTCGCCCAGTCCTGCGGGCCCCGGTAGCGGGCGAGCAGGTGGCCGTCGGGCGAGACCAGGAAGGTGTCCGGCAGCGTGGTGACGCCGAACCGGCGCGCCCCGTTGCCGCCGGGGTCGAGGACGACCGGGTCGGGGACGTGGACCCCCCAGAAGCGCTCGACGGCGGCGCGGTCGTCGCGGGTCGCGACGAGCAGCAGGGTGAGCGGGGCGTCCGCTCGCGGGCCGTAGGCGTCGAGCAGCGCGGGCAGCTCGCGGCGGCAGGGCGGGCACCACGACGCCCAGAAGTGGACCAGCACGGAGCGCCCGCGCAGGTCGGCGAGCGCCATCGGGCGACCGTCGGGGTGCAGGAACTCGAGGGCGGGCGCCGTTTCGTGGCCGTCGAGTCGATCCACGCGCGGCCCGAGGCCGCCCGCATCGGGGGACCGCTCGCGCCGGAGGTAGAGCGCGATCAGGGCGCCCTGCAACGCGAGGGCGATCGTCGCGAGCAACACGGCACGTCGAAGGGAGCGTCGAGGCACTGGAGGGGAACCCGTCCCGCCGTCCTCGCACGATGGCCCGCCGCGCGCCACGGCACGCTCCTCCTGGCAGGGCTGCTGCTCGCGGCCCTCGTCGGGGCGTGCTCGCGCCGAGAGACCCCCGCACCTGCGGCCCGTCCCGCCGCGCCGGCGGCCGCGACGGCGCAGACCTTCCACGGCGGCCCGGCGGCGCACCCCAACGACTGGTGCGGGAGCCACGGCGTCCCCGAGTCCGAATGCACGCGCTGCAACCCCGAGCTGATCCCGCAGTTCCAGGCGCGCCACGACTGGTGCGGTGAGCACAGCGTCCCGGAGTCGCAGTGCGCGGCCTGCCATCCCGAGCTCCTCCGTCAGGGGGTCGCGGCCCCGCGGCCCCGCGGCGCACCGCCGACCCCGGCGGAACAGGGCGAACACGGCGATCGGACCCCTCGCAGTGACGCCAGCGCGGGCCTCGCGCCCGGGACGATGGTGCGCCTCGCCTCGCCGACCGTCGCCGCGCAGGCAGGGCTCGAGACGGTGACCGCGACGACCCGTCCGCTCGCCGACGAGGTCGCGGTGCCGACGCGCCTCGCCTTCGATGCGACGCGCCTCGCACGGGTCTCCGCGCGGGTCCCTGGCGTGGTGCGAACGGTGGCCGTCGGCGTCGGTGCGGTGGTGCGATCGGGCGATCTCCTGCTTACCCTCGACAGCGCCGCGGCGGCCGCCACCCGCGCGGACGTCGAAGCCGCGCGAACGCGCACACGCATCTCCGAGACCGCGCTCCAACGAGCGCGCACGCTCCAGGCCGAAGGGATCGGCAGCCTCGCGAGCGTGGAGCGCGCCGAGGCCGAACACGCTGCCGCACGGTCATCGCTCGCGGGCTTCGTCGCTGCCGGGACGGCCGTGAGCGGCACCGGTCGGGCCGTGCGGGTGCTGTCGCCGCGCGCCGGGGTCGTCGTCGCTCGCGCCGCGGCCGTGGGCCAGCAGGTCACCGCCGAAGAGGTGCTCGTGGAGGTCGCCGACCTCTCGCGGATGTGGGCGATCCTCGACGTTCCCGACGCCCAGGCGCCTCGGCTCGGCGTCGGCCAGGCCGTCGCGATCGAGCTCGATGGCTTC
>SCUS01000058.1 GCA_004297725.1 Myxococcaceae bacterium
GGCGCCTCGCGGGCACCCGTCGAGAGGGCCGACTGCTCGGCGAAGCGCACGGGCACCTCGCGGCCTCCACAACCCAGGCAGAGGGTGGCCGCACCAACCAGACCAAGAAGGCGTGGGCGCAGGAGGATCATGGGTTCACTGCTGTAGAGGGAGTGGGAAGCTTCCGCGCTCGGCGCGTCCGCGAAGCGTCACTGCGCGAGGTCGGCAACCACTGCGTCGGCGGCGCGGACGGCGCACGCGAGCATGGTGAGGGTGGGGTGGCGGTCTCCGACCAGCGGCGCGTGGCGTCCATCCGCGACGTGTAGTCCCGCGACCCGGCGGTGACGACCCTCCGGGTCGAAGTCTCGATCGTCGTCGCGACCGAAGAGCACCTCGCTCCCGAGCACGAGGCCGTCGGGCTGCACGAAGGGGATCGTGGTCGCGTCCGGCCCCAAGGCCCCTGCCACGGCGAGGCACGCTGTGTTCATATCCTCGCCGATCGAGCGGTCGTTGTCGCTGGAGGCGAGACGGAGGACGGGCACCGGACGACCCAGAGTGTCGCAGTCCGAGTCATCGAAGCGGACCGTGCACTCCCATGACGGGAGCATCGTCCCCAGCGCGTGCACCTGGAAGATCGTCGAGTCGGCGAGCATCTCGGTGGAGACCCCGAGCATCGGCCCGACGTTGTCGCCGAGGACGGAAGCAGGGGACGGTCCCACCACCTCGAGGCTGAAGCCGCCGACGTAGGGCCGCGCCGCCCCGCCCTCGATGTTGGTGAAGCGCGGGACGAACGCGGAGTACGACACGCCTGGAAGGTCCGCCGTGCGTCCCGGCACGAGCACCAGGTGGCTCGCGACGAGGGAGCCCACGATCCGCAACGGCTCATCGTGCCCGCAGCCACTGGCGCGCAGGAGCCGGGCGCTCTCGACCGCCGACGCCGCGAGGACCACCCGCCGGGCTCGAACGACGACCCGCTCCCCAGCCCCCCGGTGGCACTCGACGCCGACAACCTGTCCCCTCTGCACGAGAACCCGGAGCGCCGTCGTGCGGGGCACGACCTCGACGCCGTGGAGGGCGTCTGTCGCGCGCCACGGGCGCCCATTCACGCGAGCGAGCCGACCAGCGATGATCGGCAGGTCGAGCGCGCGGCCGAGCTCCACGAGCCGCGGGTGCAGCGTGACGGAGTCCGCGAAGACGCCGTCGGGAACGACACCGAGCCCGTCACGGTTGCCCACGACGCCGAGCATCCGCTCGACGCGTGCATAGTGCGGGTCGAGGGCGGACAGGGGGATCGGCCACGGGGTCTCCGCGAGACGCGCGTCGGTGACGTTCTGGTCGCACGCGCGCACGCACCAGGCCCCCCAGACGAGCGTGCGCCCGCCGACCGCGATCTCGCGGAGCCAGCGGGCCTCGGGCGGTTCGCAGCGATGGCGCCACGCCGCGTTCGGTGGAGCGACCTTCGGACTGTCCGCGGAGTCCGGCCGCTCGCCCGCATCGAGGACGAGCACCCGCGCACCCTTGTCGCGGAGGACCGCCGCGACGACAGCGCCGACGGCGCCCGCGCCGATCACGATCACATCGTTCTCGTGACCGGAGAGAGCAGAGGAAAGGTCAGACATGGCGGAGGGGGACGGAAGAGAGAGCCTGGGCAGGACTTCAGTGCAAGCCGTCGCAGTCGCCACCGCAGAAGCGGCAGTTCGTCGCGGGCTCGACCGGCCGGAGATCCGTGCCGCAGTGGCGGATACCGCGCACGCGAAGCTCC
>SCUS01000059.1 GCA_004297725.1 Myxococcaceae bacterium
TGCGACCGGGGCCGCGGGCGCCGGGCGGGCGGGGGCCGGGCGGGGCAGCGGGGGCGGGGGCTTCGGGGCGGCGCGGGGGGCGGTCGAGGCGCCGGCCTTGGCGCTCGCGGCCCAGTGGATGGTCCACGCCGTGCCGGTGAGGTAGCGCAGGGTCTCCTCGACCACGGGCACGTAGCCCTTGGTCACCCACTCGCGCGCGAAGTCGTTGGGGGCCCGCAGCAGCAGCACCCCGTCGGCGGCGTCGAGGGCCTCCAGGGGGCGCAGCAGCTTGTCGATCATCTGCTCGCCCACGCGGCCGCGGAGCGCCTCGAGCACCTTGTCCCAGAGCGTCTTGGCCTCGTCACCCACGGCGGTACAACATCCTGTCCACAGCGTTTTCCACAGCCCCGGGACACACCAGGTCCAGAGGGGTCGCAGCATCGTGGAAGAACGCTGCCAGCGCGAGAAATCGACCAGAGGCGGGGGAGCGCCCGGAGGCGTTTGTCCACAGGCCGGTGGGGAGACCTGTGGAAAACCGGTCGGGAAGTAGACACACCCCCGGCGGCGTTCTATCCGCGGCAGTCATGGAGCTCACCGTCCTCGCCCGATCGCTGTGCTGTGCGACCGCGCTGGCCCTGGTCCCGTCGGTCGCGCTGGGGCAGGTGCAGACGGCCCCGGAGACCCCGGTCACGGCCCGCACCATGGCCCTCGGCGGCGGCACCCACGCCATCGCGCAGAGCACCTCGGCGCTCTACGTCAACCCGGCGGCCATGAGCCAGTCGCGCGTCTACCACGTCGACAGCTCGGTGCTCTGGGACCCGGCGCAGGGCCGCTGGTCCTTCGGCGGCGCGGTGGTCGACTCCACGCGCAAGGTGGGGGCGGGCCTCGCCTACCACTACTCCCTGCTCGACGGCGACACCCGCAACCACGACTTCCGCATCGCCCTCGGCGCCGCGCTCGCCGAGGGGGTGAGCCTCGGCGTCACCGGCCGCTACCTCGACTACGTGGGCGTCCCCACCGCCAACGGCGTGCGGGGCAGCGCCTACTCGGGCTTCACCGTCGACGTGGGCATCGCGCTCAAGCCCTGGTCGTGGCTCACCCTGGGCGTCACCGGCTACTCCCTCAGCAACCCCGACACGGCGCTCTCGCCCCTCTCCATCGGCGGCGGCATCGGGATCATCCCCATCGACACCCTCCACATCGTGGCCGACACGGTGTGGGACGTGACCTCCTTCGCCGACGGCCCTCGCGCCCGCTGGTCGGGCGGCGTCGAGCTGCTGGCCAGCCGGGTCCCGCTGCGCCTCGGCTACACCTACGACGACATCCGGCTCAACAACCCGGTGCACCTCATCACCGCGGGCCTCGGGTACATCGACCAGATGTTCGCGGTCGAGGCCGCCCTGCGCCAGGAGGTGCACGGCGGCTCGCAGACCACGCTGCTGCTCAACCTCCGGTACTTCCACCGGCTGCTCTAGGGCCCCCCCCCGAATACAGGGCCCTGTATTCCCTCACCAGCGCAGCACGATCTTCCCCACGGTCTCGTCGCCCGCCATCCGTCGGTGGGCCTCTCGCACCTGCTCCATCGGCAGCACCGCGTCCACCACCGGACGCAGCGCCCCGCTCGCGAAGCCCGGCACCACCGCCGCGGTGAAGCCCCTCGCCAGGGCGATCTTCTCCTCCAGCGGACGGCTCCGCAGCACGGTGCCCTTCACGGTCACCCGCCTGGAGAGCGCGAGCCCCAGCGGCAGCGTCGCCGACCCGCCCCCCGTCGTCGCCAGCAGCATCAGCCTCGCCCCCGGCGCCGCGCACCGCAGGCTCTCCTCCAGGTAACCGCCGCCCACCAGGTCGAGCACCACCGTCACGCCCGCGCCTCCGGTGCGCGTCAGCACCGCGTCGGCGAAGCGCCCCTCCACCGCGACCACCGCCTCGTCGAGGCCCCACGCCGCGCAGCGCGCCAGCTTCGCGGCGCTGCGCCCGGTGCCGATCACCCTCGCGCCCATGGCCCTCGCGAGCTGCGTCGCGGCGGTGCCCACCCCGCTCGCGGCGGCGTGCACCAGCACCACGTCGCCCATGCGAGTGCCCGCCTGCACCAGGGCGTCCCACGCCGTCGCGAAGGCCTCGGGGATCGACGCCGCGTCGGTCAGCGACATCGCCTCGGGCACCGCCATGAGCTCGCGGTGATGCACCACCACGGCCTCGGCCATCGCGCCGCCGGCCACCAGGCCCATCACCCGGTCGCCCACGGCCACGCCGCGCACCTCCGCGCCCACGGCCTCGACCAGCCCCGCGTACTCCAGGCCCGGAACATCCGCCGCCACCCCGGGCGGCGCCGGGTACCTGCCCGCGCGCTGCATCAGGTCGGCGCGGTTGAGCCCCGCCGCCGCCACCTTCACCCGCACCTCGCCGACGCCCGGATCGCGCAGCGACACCTCCCCCAGCTCCAGCACGTCGAGGTCCCCAGGCTCCCGGATGCGCACCGCTCGGATGGTCTTCATGGTGCGCGGGACTCTACCGCCTCCCCCACCGCGGCCGCGATCGAGCGGGCCACCCGGGCCATCGTGGGCGTGAGCGAGCCCCGGCGGCGGGCGTTGCGCAGCGAGCGCCGCGCGGTGACCACGTCGCCCGTGCGCGCCGCGAACCAGGCGTTGCGCAGGTGCCCCGACGGGTCGCGCGGCCGCATCTGGGTCATCGCGTCGAGCTGGTGCGCGTCCGAGGTGAAGCCCGTGGCCGTCTGCCGCGCCATGAAGCCCAGCAGCACCAGCAGCGCCACCCCGCACCCGCCCACGAGACGCCGCGTCCCGGAGGAGAGCGCGGCGATCCATGTCGGCGAGGGCTCGCGCAGCACCGCCACGGCCAGCAGCACCGCGGCGCCGGCGAGGTAGCGGTCGAAGCCGTAGGCGAGCGAGTCGGCGAAGCGCACCAGCGGGAGCGCCGAGAGCGCAGCGCCCAGCACCAGCACCGCCGCGCCGCGGGCCTGGCGCCGCCAGAGGAATACGCTGGCCAGTAAAGGGAGCGCCGCGGTGAGCCGCTCGGCGGAGCTCATCGGGAGGCTGAGCTCCCAGTGGGGCAGCCGCAGGGCCGTCTCCGTGGGGACCACCAGCGCCCGGGTGGCGATGGACACCGCCCTCGGGACCCGCATGGACCATCGGAGGAGGTCGTCGAGCGAGGGGCGCGCCCCGAAGGTGAGCAGCGAGGTGAGCAGCGCCGTCAGCGCGATGGCGAGGGCCGTGCGGCGCGATCGGGTGGAGGGCTGCTCGAGCGCGGCGGCGAGGCCCAGCGCGGCGGCGGCGGGCGCGAAGCCGGGCGAGGCGGCCACGCCCAGGAGGGTGAGCGCGAGGGCGGGCGCGGCGCGGCCGTGATGGAGCGAGAGCGCGAGGCCCGCGAGGGAGGCGGCGCAGAGGGCCTCGCCGCGGGCCGCGAGGTGGCCGTAGGACTCCAGCAGCGAGGGGTGCAGCGCGAAGGCGCCGAGCGCCAGGGCGTGCCAGGGGTGCACCCGGTCGCCGGGGTGGCGGGCGAGCACGAGCCGCAGCAGGAGCCAGACGGTCAGCAGGTGCAGCGCCAGGGAGGCGAGGTGGTGGAGCTGCACCGCGACGACGAAGCGCGGCGGGGAGAGCGCGGCCACGGCGCGGAAGGAGAGCTCGACCGCGGGCTGCCAGCGGGGGGGCTGGGCGAAGACGTCGGCGCGGGGGAAGGGGCGGCGCAGCGGGACGAGGCGCAGGTCGTCGAGGAGGGGGTCGCCGGTGAGGGCGGGCCACGCGCAGAGGAGCACCGCGGCGCAGAGCAGGAGCAGCAGCACGGGGCGGCGCACGCCCGACGGTAGCCCGAACGCCACGCACGAGGCAGGAGAATGGGATTCCCAAGCACGGGGCACTTCTGGAACACTCCGCGCCCGTGGCCGCTGTCACCCTGCGAGGGATCCGCAAGACGCTCGGTCCAAACCTCATCCTGCGAGGCATCGACCTGTCGCTGACCAAGGGGGAGTTCGCCGTGCTCGTCGGCCCGTCGGGCTGCGGCAAGAGCACGCTCCTTCGCACCGTCGCGGGCCTCGAGGAGCCCGACTCCGGCACCATCGTCCTCGGCGACCGCGACGTCACCCGCTCTCCCCCGCGCGACCGCGACATCGCGATGGTCTTCCAGAGCTACGCGCTCTATCCGCACCTCACGGTGCGCGACAACCTCGCCTTCGGCCTCAAGCTCCGGGGCGTCGACCCGAAGGAGATCGCCTCGCGGGTCTCCGAGGTCGCCCGGATGCTCACCATCGAAGCCTTGCTCGACCGCTTCCCCAGGGAGATGTCCGGCGGCCAGCGACAGCGCGTCGCCATGGGCCGCGCGGTGGTGCGCCGCCCGCAGCTCTTCCTCTTCGACGAGCCCCTGAGCAACCTCGACGCGGCGCTGCGGGCGCAGGTGCGCGTCGAGATCAAGCGCCTCCACGCGAGCCTCGGCGCCACCATGCTCTACGTGACCCACGACCAGGTCGAGGCCATGACCCTCGCCGACCGCCTCGTGGTGCTGCGCGCCGGATCCGTCGAGCAGGAGGGCCCTCCCCTCGAGGTCTACCAGCGCCCGGCGTCCCGCTTCGTCGCCGGCTTCCTGGGCTCGCCCGCGATGAACTTCTTCAACGGCTCCATCGACGCCACCGGCCGCTTCGCCGAGGCCCCGGGCCTGCGCGTCTCCGTCGACCCCGCGCGCTTCGCCACCCTCCCCCCGGGCCGTCCGGTGCTCATCGGGGTGCGCCCTCACGACGTCATCCCCGACCCCGACGGGGCCATCGACCTTCACGTCGAGGTGGTCGAGCCCATGGGCTTCGAGGCCTACGCCCACGGCACCGTCGGCGGCGTGGCCTTCGTCGCCCGCCTCGACGGCGACGCCGCGCTCCCCCGCCCGGGAGAGCGCCTGCCGCTGCGAGTCCACGCCAGCTCGGTGCACCTCTTCGACCCGACGACGGAGCGCTCCCTCGACCCGGGGCGCTCGTGACCCCCCGTCGCCTCCTCGCCGCCCTCGCCCTCCTCCTCGCCGCCCCATCGGCCTCGGCGCAGCACCTCACGCTCTGGCACGCCTACCGCGGCGCCGAGCAGACCGCCCTCGACCAGGTGCTCGACGCCTGGCGCCGGGCGCACCCCGCCGCCACCCTCGACGTGCTCGCGGTCCCCTTCGAGGCCTACGCCTCCAAGCTGGAGTCGGCGATCCCCCACGACCACGGCCCCGACGTCTTCGTCGACGCCCACGAGCGCCTCGCCAGCTACCGCGCCCTCGGCCTCGTCGCCCCCGTCGCCCGCGCCTCCGTCACCGCCGTCACCGCGCGCTTCGACGACACCGCCGTGCGCGCCCTCACCGCCGCGGGCGACCTCTACGCCTTCCCCCTCTCGGTGAAGTGCGTCGCCCTCTTCATCAACCCCACCCTCTGGACCGACCCCGCGCCCCCCGCCACGCTCGAGTCCATCGAGGCCCTGCGCCCTCGCCTCCCCGCCGGAACATACCCGCTCGTGTATGAGTCCCAGGGCGCCTACTTCCACGCGCCGCTGCTGCACGCCTACGGCGGCGCCATGCTCGACGACGCCGGGCGCTACACCTTCGTCGGCCCCGCGGCCGAGCGCTCGCTGCGCCGGGTGATCGCCATGACCCGCGCGGGGGTGATCCCCGACGAGGCCTCCGGCGCGCTGGTCTCCCAGCTCTTCTCCACCGGTCGCGCCGCGACGGCCATCTCGGGCCCGTGGCTCGCCGCCGAGCTCGGGTCGCGCGTCCCCTTTCGGGTGGCCCCGCTGCCCGCCCTCGCCGACGCCGGCGGTCGCCTCATGGAGCCCTACGCCACCGTCGAGGGCGCCTTCGTCTCCTCGCGCAGCCATGATCCCTCCGCGGCCATCGCCCTCGCCGAGGCCCTCACCGAGGTGCCCGCCGCGGTGATCCGCGCCCGCGTCGGCCGCCAGGTGGTCGCCACCCGCGACGCCTGGACCGCCGACCCCGAGCTCGCCCGCGACCCGGTGCTCTCGGTGTTTCGCGAGGCCGCGTCGCACGCCCGCCCGATGCCCACGCACCCGCACATGAGGGCGGTGTTCGAGCCCGCGCGGCAGGCGATCCTGAAGGCGCTCCGGGGCGACCGCTCCCCGCGCACGGCGCTCGAGGAGGCCGAGCACCGCTTCACCGACGTGACCCGCCCCCTCCCCCGCCGGCGCGACGCCACGCTCGCGCTCCTCGCGGTGGGCCTCGCTGCCATGGGCCTGGTGCTCAACTCCCTGCGCGGCTTACGCGACCCGGTATTCCGCCGTGACCTCCGGCGCTCGCTGCCGGCCTACGCCTGGGTCACCCACGCCGCCGTCACGCTGGCGCTGCTGGTGGTGGTGCCGCTGGTCATCGGCGCGGTCACCTCGCTCTACGCCACCCGCGAGGGCCACTCGTACTACGTGGGCCTCGCCAACTATGTCGACATCCTCACGGCGCGCGGCGGCCCCCTCCTGGCAACCGGGTCGTTCTATCGGGTGCTGCTGGTCACGGTGCTCTGGACCGTTGCCAACATCACCCTCCACGTCTCCATCGGCGTGGCGCTGGCGCTGCTGCTCTCCCGCCCGCTGCTTCGGATGAAGGCCCTCTATCGGGTGCTGCTGATCATCCCCTGGGCGGTGCCCTCCTACGTGACGGCGCTCGCGTGGAAGGGGATGTTCCATCGGCAGTTCGGCGCCGTGAACGCGCTGCTCACGACCCTCGGGGGAGAGCCCGTGAGCTGGTTCGCGCGCTTCTCCACGGCCTTCGCGGCCAACGTCACCACCAACGTGTGGCTCGGCTTTCCGTTCATGATGGTGGTCACCATCGGCGCCCTCGCGGGTATCCCGAAGGACCTCTATGAAGCCGCCGCCGTCGACGGCGCGACCGCGTGGCAGCAGTTCTGGAAGGTCACGGTGCCGATGCTCCGACCCGCCATGGGGCCCTCCGTGGCCATGGGCGCCGTCTGGACCTTCAACCAGTTCAACGTGGTCTTCCTGGTGTCGGGTGGAGAGCCCGATGGCGAGACGGACATCCTGGTGAGCGAGGCCTACCGCTGGGCCTTCACCCGACAGGCCCAGTACGGATACGCCTCCGCCTACGCCGTCCTCATCTTCCTGATCCTGCTGCTGGTCACGCGGCGTCGCTCCCCGGAGGCCCTCCCATGAGCCGCCGCACTCCATGGTGGATCGAGCTCCTGGTGCACGCCGCGCTCCTCACCGCGGTGGCCTTCGCGCTCTACCCCGTGCTCTGGGTGGTCACCCTCGCGCTCTCCCCCAGCGGCACGCCCTCCCCCCGCGCGCTCCCATGGCCCGAGGCCTTCTCTCTCGACAACTTCCGCGCGGTCACCCTCCAGCACGACGCCGCGGGCCGATGGCTCTTCGGTCGCCAGCTCTTCAACTCGGTGTTCGTCGCCGTCGCCACCGCGGTGACCTCCGTCGCCCTGGCCACGCCCGCGGCCTATGCCATGGCCCGCATGCGCTTCGTCGGTGACCGCGCGGGCATGAGGGTGCTCCTGGCCACACAGATGTTCCCTGGCGTGGCGACCGCGGTGCCGCTGTACGTCATCCTCGACGGGCTGCGGCTGCTCGACACGCGCGCCGGGCTGGTGCTGGTCTATGCGACCACGGCGCTGCCCTTCGCGATGTTCCAATTGCGCGGGGCCTTCGAGGCGATTCCGCGCGAGCTCGAGGAGGCCGCCATGGTCGATGGCGCCACGCGCTGGCAGGCCTTCTTCAAGGTGGTGCTCCCGGCCGCGCGCCCCGCCATCGCCGTCACCTGCCTCTTCGCCTTCATGTCCGCGTGGAACGAGTTCATCCTCGCGGCGACCTTCCTCTCCCATGAAGACGCCTTCACGCTCCCGGTGGCGCTGCAGCGCTACGTGGGCGAGCACGACGCCGCATGGGGGCGCTTCGCGGCGGGCGCGATGGTCGTGAGCGTTCCGGTGATGGCGGTGTTCTATGCCGTGCAGCGCCACCTGGTAGGCGGGCTCACCGCGGGGAGCGTGAAGGGATAAGGGTCGCTCGATCAGCCCTGGTCGTCGCCGCCGGCGTCCGAGCCCTTGGCCTTCTTGCGGGCGCCCTTGGCGGCCTTCTTCGAGCCGCCGCCGAGGGAGTACTTCGCCATGCGGCGCTCGCCGATCTGCGACACCTGGTTGCTGCTCTTCAGCTTGCCGAGGGCGTACTGGAAGGGACCCGGGTCAACCTTCAACGCCTTGACCATCTCGGAGGCGGACATCTTCGCTCCACCCTTGAGGGCATCGAGGATCTGCACCTGAAGCGCCTCGACCTCCTTGGGGGTGCTCTTCGGACCACGCTTGCTGGTCTTCTTGCGGGCTGCGGCGGGGGCGGCAGCGGCGGCCTTCGGGGGGCGCCCGCGGCGCTTCGGGGCGGAGGCCGGGAGCGATCGGCCCGCCGGTGCGCCACCGCCGAGGCTCGTCACCACGGCCTCGCGGAACACCTTCAGGAGCTGCGCGGCGAAGTCGTTCAGGATGCGATTGATGTCGGTTTGCATATCGGCCATTGGGTCACCTCTCAACGCTGGACACTCCCCGCAACCAACAATCAAGTCAAGGTGCATTGACAGGTTCTGATCGACTTTGAATGGTCGTGATACCGGGCAACCGTACCCGTTGCGCTTCGCTCCATGCACGGAATGTCCTTGTTCACCGTTGTTGGATGGCCCTCGCACCCTGGGGCCTTCGCCAGCCCGCCGGGGGCATGGCCCCCCCGGGGGAGCGCCGGAGCTCCGGAGAACTTTTCTTCGGGGCTCCTCTGGGCGCTTCAACGAGGGACGGGGTTGGGGTATCCTCCCGCGGGCCTGCGGCGCCGGAAGCCGTACGGTGCCTTCGACAGAGACGCGAAAGGAAGCGGACGCATGAGCGATTCGGTGGAGAACGGGGCGACGAACGACGCGGTCGCGTGGCCCACGGTGCTGGAAGAGGCCTTCAAGGCCGAGCCCGCGGGGTGGTCCTTCGCGGCGACCTCCCGCACGCCGCCGCTGCGCTTCGACGCGCCCGGCCTGGTGGTCACGCTCCCCGGCGGCGAGACCTCCGTGGCGGCCTACTGGTATGAGAAGCAGCAGTTCGCGGACTTCTCCGTGAGCGTCACCGTCGCCCTGCTCAGCGCGCAGGAGCCCACCCAGAGCTACGCGGGCATCAGCTTCCGGGCGAAGAGCGACAAGGACAACTACCGGGTCTTCATCGACGGCGAGGGGTACTACCGGCTCACCCGCCGCGTCGCCAACACCAGCACCGCGCTCATCGACTGGACCCGCCACGAGGCCCTCAAGGCCGGCGTCGGCGAGGAGAACCGGCTGCGCGTCGTGGCCACCGGCTCGGAGATCATCCTCTACGCCAACGACGTGCGGCTCATCACCGTGAAGGACGACACCTTCGGCGCGGGCCACATCGCGCTCCAGGCGCAGGGCGGCAGCGCGGAGAGCGAGAGCGCGACGGTGTTCGCGTTCCGCAACCTCGAGATCGCCACGCCCTCTCCCTAGAAGGGCGAGCTGAACAGCCCGTACACCTGGTCATCCCCTTCGGCCATGAAGCCCCGCGCGTACCCGATGCGCGCGGAGAACGGGATGATGTAGCCCGCCACGATGTCGACCAGCAGCTCGGCCCCGGCGCCCACCAGGACGGCGCTCGGGTCGAAGCGGCCGAAGTTCGCGTTGCCCGCGTCGACGAAGACGTCCCCGGAGACGCGCTGCAGGAAGATCGGCAGCGTGGAGACCCCGCGCTGCGTCTGCCAGATGGGGAAGCGGTACTCCGCGTTGACGAGCTGAAACTGGCTCCCGCCGCGCACGTAGGGGGGATATCCCCGGAGCGCGACGCCGCCCGCCTGCACGCCATAGCGGAAGGCGTCGATCCAGTTCTGGGCTGAGAAGGGGGGAAAGCCCCCGACGGCGAAGACGCCCCGCTCGCCGCGGTCGTTGGTGCCGATGCCCGCGCCGGCGTGAAGCGCGAGGATGTGCCTTCGGCGGTCCTGTCCCCAGGGCATGGGGATGTATCCCGACACCGCCGCGGAGGCCTCGATGCCGCCGACGCTGCTGCCGATGAGGTCGTCGAGCACGCGCACCGACGCGAAGGCCGAGACGCCGCGCTGGTTGCTGATGGAGTAGGCGAAGCGCTGCGCGTTCGACCAGCTCCAGGTGAAGCGCAGCCCCGCGAGCCAGCCCTCGAAGGGAAACACGGGCGCAGGGCTGCTCGGGTCGATGTTGCCGGCGAGCTCCGGGAGGCCGCCGAAGGCGCGCACCCACTGGGCGTCGTAGGTCATGGAGAGGACGTGCGTGTCGAAGCGGCCGGGGAAGCCGATGGACACCTCGCTCTCGCCCCCGAGGCGCTCCGCGGCCCAGGTGGGGTTGCGGCTCCCGATGCGATATCCGCCGCCCGCGTCGACGGAGCGATAGAGCCGGAGGCGCAGCGTAGGGCGCGCTCCGCGGTAGACGTAGCCGAGGTCGACGAGGGGGTCGCCGCGCACGAGGCCGACGCCCACGCGGGCGCTCCAGGCGTGGCGCCCGACGACGTCGGCAGACTCCGTCCGCACCGCGAGCTGTGGTCCGAAGCCGTCGGTGGTGAGCTCGGCGGACCAGGTTCGGGGGCGCAGCGTGGGCCACGGGTCGTAGGCCGTGAGCCGGGTGGGGAAGTCGGGAGCGGCGTCCTCGGCCGGGTGCGGGTCGCGGTCGCGGTCGCGGCCGAAGGGGTCTTCCGTGACGACCGTTGGATCGCGCCAGCGGGCAGGGTCGAAGGGGAGTCGGAAGAGGTCGTAGCCGCGGTGGGAGTAGCCCAGATAGACGAGCGTGCGGCCGTCGGGGCTGACGTTGGGCTGCCACGCGCCGAGGACGGTGCTGGTCACCTGGCGCACCCGCCCGGTGGCGACCTCCATCGCATAGATGTTGGCGATGCCGGTGCGATCGGAGGACCACAGGAGCCAGCGACCGTCAGGGCTGTACGAAGGCGATGTGTCGAGCGCTCGGTCGTGGGTGTGCTGCGTGAGGGCGCGCGTGGCGCGGTCGATGGTCCAGAGGTCGCGGTAGCCGCCGCGGCGCCAGAACGAGAAGGCCACGGTGCGCCCGTCGGGGCTGTAGCGAGGGGCGAAGACCTGCTCGTAGGGCCTCGGGTTGAGCAGGGCGCTCGGGCGGCGGTCGGTGAGGGACATCTCCGCGAGTCGGGTGGTGCCGCGGTGGTTGACCGTGAAGACCGCGTGGTCGCCGTCGGGGTGCACGTCGGGCTGCTGCGCTCTCCAGCCTTCGGTGATCCGGTCGTCTTCGGTGACCGAGAGCGAGCGGTCGTCGTCGCGCGCGAGGCTCCAACGGCGGAGGTCGTGATAGAAATACAGGTGGCGGTAGACGTCCGAGTCGGAGACCAGCAGCGCGTCATCGCCCCACGGAGAGAAGCCCGATGGGCCGGCCAGGCGGTTGAGGTCCGTCGGGTGGGGCAGGGCGCCCGGCGGTGCGCGGAAGACGCTGGCGTCGAGGGCCCTCAGCCGGGAGACCGACTGGCCATCGGAGCTTTCATAGACGAGCGTCCCATCCGGGAGGAAGCGCGGGTTGCGGACATACTCGCCCTGCGCCGTGAGGGCGGTTCCCTCTTCGAGGACGTTGGCCACCAGGGCGTCGCGCTGTCGGGTGTAGCGGGCCACCGTGTCGCGTTGGAAGTCTTCATAGATCTCCTCCCAGGTGGCGCCGGTCACCCTCCTGATCGCGCGGTTCAACTGCCATGGGGCGGCCATCGACCCGTACTCCCGGCTGAGCGCGCTGAGGGTCTCTGCCCCGTAGCGCTCGACCACGTAGCGCATGAGGTAGGAGCCGTAGAGGTACCAGAGGTTGCCGTGCGGCCAGCGGTTGGGCCCCACGGTGAGCTGGTCGAGGGTCTGGAAGTTTCCCGCGAGCGCGTCGGCGCGGAGGTACGAGTCCCAGGTGGCGGAGCGCAGCCGTCCGCCGCGGGTGTGGAGGCTCTCCTGGAAGACCGCGAGGCCTTCGAGGATGAAGCGCGGCTGAACCTGGTTGGGCGCCCACTGCTTGCCGATGATGGCGTTGACGATCGCGGGCACCCCCGAGATGTGATCGGTGTGGAGGATGTGCGCGTACTCGTGAATGACGAGGTTCTCCAGCCAGTCGTCGTATTGCTCCAGCACCGAGAGGTCTTCGGGCGCCGTGACGAAGAGCTGCAGGGTGTTGAGGGGAATGGCCGTGGCGCTGCCGTTGGCGTCGTCGGTGCTGTCGCGCAGCACGATCTGCGTGACCTGGCTCTGGCGCCACCCGAGCGGCGTCGCGAGGCGCTCGACGGTGTGCTCCGCGATCACCGCGACGCGGCGGGCGAGGGGCTCCATCGCCTGGTAGAAATGGATGCGGAAATGGGGGGTCTCCAGGGTGCGCCATTGCAGCCGGGGGTCCTGCTGGGCGAGCGCCGGGGGCGAGGCGAGGGCGAGGCCGAGAGCCAGCGCGAGTGCGCCACGGCCCGTCATGGAAGGGCGGCGGCGTCCGGGCGGGCGGCGGCGTCGACGGAGGCGTCCCGCACCGGGTCGGGCGCGGGGCGGTGCACCCGCTCGGTGGAGAGCCAGGTGATGGCGGCCTGGGCCTGCAGGGCGTCGTCTTCGAGCTGGTCGACGGAGAGCTCGATCTGCGGCCCGTCGGGCCACGACCAGCGGGCGTTGAGCTGCGACTGGCGGGAGGTGAGGCAGAGCGGGAGGTGGCCGCGGCAGCCGGGGCCGATGCGCCGCGCGCTGCTGATGGGCGCGCCCAGCGAGCGGCGAGCGAAGTCCAGAAGGGCGTCGTACTCGCGCATGAGCAGGTCTTCGTCGTCCGAGCGGGCGCCGTCGACGGCCACGGAGCAGAGCGCCGCGCCGCAGAACTCGTAGGTGACCAGCACGCGCACGGGCAGGGGCTGGAGCGCGCCCTCGCAGAAGAGGTACTCGCCGGAGGGGCGGCAGGGGATGTTGGCCGCGCGGTGCAGGGCGGTGACCTCCGCCACGGTCTGCCCGAAGGTCACCCCGAGGGCGCCGGTGGGGGGCGGCCGGTCGCGGATGAGCGAGAAGGTCGTCGCCTCGGGGCGGTCGGAGGTCGGGGCCGACGGTCGGGCCGACGCGCGATCGGCGTTCGGCACCAGCGGCACCACGACCCCGAGGGCGGGCTGCGGGTTGCGCGAGCGGCACGCAGGGAGGGCGAGGAGGGCGATCGGGAGGAGCGCGAGGAGACGGCGCATGGCGGCGGCCCGGACGGTATCACCATTGGATGCCGGTGTTCGGCTGCGGGTGTCGTGCAGGGTTGTGGTGGGCTCCGCGGGTGGGCTACGGTCCGCGGCTGCGATGAAGAGCAACGACCCGACGGTGGACCAGATCGTGGCGATGGTGGTCGAGCGGCTGCGGAAGCAGGGGGTGGCGGCGTCGCCCGGCGCCATCGAGCGCGCCCTCGCCGGGGGCCTCGGGGGCGCGCCCACGATGCGGGTGAAGCGCCGCGGGGTGTTCGACGACGTCGACACGGCCGTCGCGGCGGCGCGGCGGGCCTTCGAGCGCTACGAGCAGATGCCCCTGGAGACGCGCCGCGCGGTGGTGCGCTCGATGCGCCAGGCCGCGATGGGCGTGCTGGAGGAGATGTGCCAGCGGGCGGTCAAGGAGACCAGCCTCGGGCGCGTCGACGACAAGCGCATCAAGAACCGCGCGGCCATCACCAAGACCCCGGGGCCGGAGATCCTGGAGGCCATCGCGGCCAGCGGCGACGACGGGCTGATGATCACCGAGCGCGCGCCCTACGGCGTCATCGCGGCGATCACGCCCTGCACCAACCCCACCGAGACCATCATCAACAACGGCATCGGGATGGTCTCCGGCGGCAACGCGGTGGTGTTCAACACGCACCCGCTCGCCCGCGAGACCTCGGCCTGGTACGTGTCGCTGCTCTCCGACGCCATCGTCGCGGCGGGCGGCCCGGAAGACCTCATCTCGTGCATCGCCGAGCCCACGGTCGCGAGCGCCCAGGCCCTGATGCGGCACCCCGGCGTGCGCATCGTGGTGGTCACCGGCGGCGGCGCGGTGGTCACCGAGGCGATGCGCTCGGGCAAGCGGGCCATCAGCGCGGGCCCGGGAAACCCCCCCGCGGTGGTCGACGAGACCGCCCACATCGAGGCCGCCGCGCGGGGCATCGTGGCGGGGGCGAGCTTCGACAACAACGTGATCTGCACCTGTGAGAAGGAGATCGTCGTCGTCGCGTCGGTGGCCGACAAGTTCAAGAAGGCCCTGAAGGAGAGCGGCACGCACGAGCTCAGCGCGGGCGAGCTGCGGGCGCTCGAGAAGGTGATCCTGACCTCCGACGGGCACGTCAACCGGGAGTTCGTGGGGCGCAACGCCAACGTGATCCTGCGGGCGATCGGGAAGAGCGCGCCGGACGACCTGCGGCTGCTCTGGGCCGAGGTCGACGAGAAGCACCCCTTCGTGCAGCACGAGCTGCTGATGCCGGTGCTGGGCCTGGTGCGGGTGAAGGACGTCGACGAGGCCATCGCCGCGGCCAAGCGCATCGAGCACGGCTACGGCCACACCGCCACGATGTGGAGCACCAACCTCGACAACCTGTCGCGCATGGCCCGCGCGATCAACACGTCGATCTTCGTGAAGAACGGCCCCAACTACAACGGCATCGGCGTCGGCGGCGAGGGGTGGACCTCCTGGACCATCGCGTCGCCCACCGGCGAGGGGCTCACCACGGCGCGCACCTTCACGCGCGAGCGCCGCTGCACGCTGAAGGACGCCTTCCGCATCGTGTGAGCGCGGCCGGCGCTCAGCGCGGCTTGCGCGAGACCAGCTTCCAGACCTTCACGCCGTCGCGCGGGCTCTGCGGGGTGACCTCGAAGTAGTCGAGCATGATGGCGCGCACCGAGCCGCTGCGGTCGAGCTTGATGTCGCAGCGGTCGTCGTTGAGGCCGACCACCTGGGCGTCGCCGAGGGTCGGGTGCAGCAGCACGTCGCCAATGGCCACCTCCGGGGTGACGTTCTCGTCGACGGTGCGCTCGTGCTTGGCGGGCATCGCATGGAGCTGCTGGGCCGCCTCGGCCAGCGTCGCGGGCTTCGTCACGACCTCGGGCGCAGGCGCGGGGCGCCTCGCGACCATCACCTCGGGCGCGGGCGCCTGGGCGGCGGCCTCGGCGCGCTCGGCGGTGGTGATGCGCCGCGGGCGTACGCTCTCCGCGATGGAGCTCGCGGTCGCGAGAGCGGGCGCGGGCGCGGGGCGCGCCGGGGCGCTCGGGACGGTCGAGCCGGTGCGCCAGGTGGGGATGCCGGTGGTCTCGGGCGTGCGCTCGAGGTGGAGGTCGTCGTGGAGCAGCAGCGTGAGCTCGACGGCCACGACCTGGGCTTCGATGAGCCGGCCGCCGAGGACCTCGACGCCGTTGCCGGTGTCGCGCGCGACGGCGGCGTGCAGGTAGAGGTCGGGGTGACCCTCGCGGGTGGAGAGGTGCCCCTGGAGGGAGATCAGCTCCAGGCGGCCGGTGAAGGTGCGGGCGTCGCCGTAGGTGCGGGCGCGGGCGTCGTAGGAGTCGAGGATGACGGCCTCGAGGGCGCCGTGCCCCTGCACCGTGGCGACGGTGATGCGCTGCGAGGTGATGAGGGAGGCGAGGGACTCGGCGAGGTCTTCGCCCTTGTTGAGCCGCACGACCAGCGAACGCACCGACTGAGACGAGGTGACCAGCATGGGTGAGCGCCCGTGTAAGGGACGATGCCCCCTGGGCGCAACCGCCCCGGCGCTGATGCGCGCAGAATCTCGGGTGGGGCGTCGCCGCCTCGGCCGCCTCGGGCGTCAGCCCGGCGCGAGGGGGAGGGTGAAGTAGAACGTGGTGCCGCGGCCGAGCACGCTCTCGAGCCAGATCCTGCCGCCGTGGGCGTCGACGATGCCCTTGGCGATGAACAGCCCGAGCCCGACGCCCTTGGTGTAGTCGCGCTCCCTGCCGCGCCAGTAGCGCTCGAAGACGTGCTCGCTCACCTCCGCGGGAATGCCCGGGCCCGTGTCGGCGACCGAGAACCGGACCTCCGCCCCGGAGGGCGCGGCGTCGACGGTGACCCTGCCGCCTCTCGGGGTGAACTTGATCGCATTCCCGACGAGGTTACCGAGCAGCTGCTGCACGCGGTTCGGGTCGCAGAGCAGCCGGAGAGAGGGGGCCTTCGCGTCGCAGCTGAAGGAGATCCCCTTCTCGGCGCAGAGCGGCGACAGCAGAGCGGCGGTCGTGGTCATGACCTCATCGAGGTCCGACTCCTCCTTCCGGATCCGGAGCTGACCGGAGTCGATGGCGGCGACGTCGCTGAGATCGCGGAGCAGGACGTTCATCTGCTCCACGGCGACCCCGATCATCCCTGCTGCCTTTCGAGCCATCTCGATCTCCCCACCCGGCCTGGCGCGGAGGACGTTGATCGCCGACATGCGGACGGTATTCAGCGGGTTTGAGAGGTCGTGCGCGACGATGGAGAGGAACTCGTCGCGCATCATCGTGGCATGCGCGGCGGCGTCACGAGCCAGGATGGCCTCCTCGTAGAGCTGCGCGCGGTCGAGCGCCATCGCGCAGTGGTGTGCGATGGAGGTCAAGAAGAACCGCTCTTCGTCGTCGAACGCCTGCTGTTCGGTGAAGGACAGACGGAGCACCCCGAGGACAGCGCCGCGTGAGATCAGCGGCAGACAGACCATCGCGTGACCGCCAAATCTGGCGAACAGCGAGGCGAGCGCGGGATAGATCGCTTGAACCTCGGCGGGGTCATGCAGCCAGATCGCGGCGCCCGAGCGAACGGTATCGCAGAGCGGGAGGTGAGCATCGACCGGGATGCGCTGTCGTCCGCCCACGGTCTCGCCGCCGAAGTCCCGCGCGCGGACCGCCTCGTTGTCTTCGACCTCGTCGGGCGCCGCGCCCGTCTCGCCGAGGATCTCGAGCCTGCGCCCGTCCTCGACCACCCGCGCCAGGAGACCCGCGCGGACACCGACCGCATCGAGGCCGCCGGAGAGGATCGCCGCAGCGACGTTGGCCAGGTCGACGGCTTCGCCCAGCGCCACGGCGAGCGTGTGGAGCCGCAGCACACGGTCGGCCGCGCGGACCTGTCTCCGCTGCATCTCTCGCAGCTCGGAGACATCGCGGACGAACGCGATGATGAGGGGAGCGTCGGGGCCCTCCAGCGGACCGAGGCTGAGCTCCGCGGGAAACTCGGTCCCGTCCTTCCGCAGCCCGACCACGGCAGAGGTGGCGGTGCCCATGGAGCGGATGGTCGGGGCTGCCATATACAGCGCCCGGTGGTCGCGATGCTGGAGCCGGAGTCGCTCGGGCACGAGAACCTCTTGATCGAGGCCGATGAGCTCCTCCTGCGTGTAGCCGAACATCGTCGCCGCCTTCGGATTGGCGTGGACGATGGAGCCGGCACCGTCCACGAGGAGGATGCCGTCCGGCGCGCACTCGATCAGCCGGAACCTCCTCTCCGCGATCCTGCGCTCGCTCAGGTCTTGCGCGACCTGTGCAAAGCCGACGACGCGACCGCCTGCGTCGCGCACCGGCGTGGTGATGACGTTCGCCCAGAACAGCGAGCCGTCCTTCCGTGCACGCCAGCCCTCCCTCTCGAATCGACCCTCCGCGGCGGCGACCCTCAGCTGACGCTCAGGCTCGCCGCGCCCACGGTCCTCCACGGGGAAGAACACCGAGACGTGCTGGCCGACGATCTCCTCGGGCGCATAGCCCTTGAGCCGCTGGGCGCCGGCGTTCCAGCTCGAGACCCGCCCGTCGGGATCGAGCAGATAGATCGCGTAGTCCGAGACCGCCTCGACGAGGAGGCGGAAGCGCCCCTCGCTCGCTCGCAGCGCGTCCTCCGCGCGCCTTCGCTCGGTGATGTCCACCACGACGGCGCGACACTCCCGCCCGTTGGGAGAGCGCGTGGCCCCGATCGCGACGGTCAGCGGGCCCTGGCCCTCGATCGCGAGCTCGACATCGAGGTATTGCCTCGTGTCGGATGAGAAGACCCGGTCGAGGAAGCGCTGGAAGTCCGCCCGGCTGGCCTCTGCCACGAAGATCCCGAAGCGCTTCCCCACCAGGCCCGCGCGCTCCGTCGCGAGCATCTGCGCGCCCGCGAGGTTGAGCTCGCGGATCGCGCCGTTGCTCTCGAGGGTGAAGTAGCCTGCGGGGGCAAAATCATAGAGGTCGGTATAGCGTTCGAGCCCCGCCTCCACCTCCGCCTGCGCCTCCTGGAGGGACTGGTTCTGCAGCTCCAGCTCGATCTGGTGGACCTGCAGCTCGTGGATGATCCGCGCCTCATTGGACTCTGGTGTCTGGTGTCCAGACGTCGCCAGCTTCGCCTCCGCAGCCTCGCGGAGGCTGACAGCATCGGTGGGCGGTGGCTTCATGACCCCTCGCTCCCCCCGCGAGGGTCGACCCCGCTCGCCCGCAGCTTCGCCTCCAGCTTCTTGGCCGTGGTGATGTCCAGGAAGGTGATCACGACGCCATCGATCCGGTTGTCCAGGGTGCGATAAGGCATGATGCGCACGGTGAACCACCGATCGTCGCGGGTGGTGACCGCCTTCTCCCTGGGCGCCAGCGTGCGCAGCACCTCCTGCGCATCGGCGACCAGCTCGGGGTAGTTCAGGTCGGTGACGAGGTCGGTGATGGGGCGCCCGGTATCGCTGGGGATCAGCTTGATGATCGAAGTGATGGGCGAGGTGAAGCGCCGCACGTTGAGCGCGTCGTCCAGGAAGAGCGTGGCGATGTCGGTGCTGTTGAGGAGGTTCTTCATGTCGTTGTTGGCGCGCGAGAGCTCGTCCACCTTCGCCTGCAGCTCGTGATTGACCGTCTGCAGCTCCTCGTTCATCGACTGCATCTCCTCCTTCGAAGTGGTCAACTCCTCGTTCGTGGATTGGAGTTCTTCGTTGGTCGACTGCAGCTCCTCGTTGGCAGACCTGAGCTCCTCCTGCGAGGTCTGCATCTCCTCGCGGGTGGACTGAAGCTCCTCGCGGGTGCGGTCGAACTCCCGCGCCATCTCCGTCAGGCGGCGGCGCCCGCCGGGGGTGGAGCGCCCGGGCTTGTCCGGCGCTCGCTCCTCCTGGCGCACCACGTCCGTGAAGACCACCAGCACCATCCCCCGCAGCCCGTCGGGCTCGGCGAGCGGATGGACCGTGACGTCCACGAGCTGCGTTCCGCCGTTGGTCCCCACCTTCACGTCACGCGTGGTGCTGGGCGCGCCGAGCCTCACCGCTCTGTTGAAGACTTCATTCAACGCGTAGCTCAACCCCGGGCGGGCCATGGCGAAGATGTTCCAGTTGGCATGGCCCGCGGCGGGCTCCAGGTACTTGCCTGTCTTCCCGCTGATGTAGAGGATGTCGCCCTTCTCGCCCGTCAGCACGACCGCGGGCGCGTAGCGCTGGAGAATCAGCCGGTCGGTCAGCGACTGGAGGCTGGCGGTAGAGAGCGCCTTCTGGCGTGGGATCGTCGCGTCGCCCGCCCGGCCGAACGTCGGGGGAAACTCGGCGATCTCCGTCCGTCGGCGCGCGGCGCCCGTCCGTCGGTATAGGTGCGTCTTGCCGGGGAGGGCGACGAAGAGATCCGTCTCCGCGCCGACGGTCTCCGAGCTCCCCAGCATCAGGATGCCTCCGGGATTCAAGCTGTAGTGGAAGAGCGGCACGATCTTCTTCTGCAGCTCCGCGTCCATGTAGATGAGCAGGTTTCGACACGTCAGCAGGTCGAGCCTGGTGAAGGGCGGGTCCATCACGAGGTTCTGGGTCGCGAAGATCACCATCTCGCGAATCTCCTTGCCGACCCGGTAGCCGTTTTCATCCTGCCTGAAGAACCGGGCGAGGCGCGCCTCCGACACGTCGGCGGCGATGTTGGCCGGATAGACGCCCAGCCTCGCCTTGTCGATAGCGTCCTTGTCGAGATCCGTCGCGAAGATCTGAAGCGAGATGTCCCTGGCAGGCTTGATCTTCTCCACTGCTTCTTTGAAGACCATCGCCAGCGAGTAGGCCTCTTCCCCCGTCGAGCAGCCCGCGGTCCAGGCCCGGAGCACGCCCCCCTCGGGGTGGGATTCCAGCAGCGCTGGCAGCGCCTGGTCTCGCAGCTGCTCCCACGCCGCGGGGTCTCGGAAGAAGCTGGTGACTCCGATCAGCAGCTCCTTGAAGAGGAGCTCGGCCTCTGAGGGATCATCCCGGAGGTACCGGACGTAATCGGCGATCCGGCTGAGCTGGTGGAGGCCCATGCGCCGCTCGATGCGGCGGTAGATCGTCGCCTTCTTGTATTGCGAGAAGTCGTGGCCCGTCTGCGCGCGCAGCAGGATGAGGACCTTCTCCACGGCGCCCTGCTCCTTCGGCGCGAGGTCGACCCTTGGCCGCGCCAGCAAGGGGACGTGGGCGCGGTACGCGACGATCTTGTCGGCCAGCTCTTCGGCCGGCGCGACCACGTCGGCGAGCCCGGAGTCGACGGCGCTGCGGGGCATGCCGTCGAACCTGGCGGACTTCGGAGCCTGCACGAAGACCGCACCGCCCTTCTCCTTGATGGAGCGGATGCCGAGGGTCCCGTCGGAGCCCATGCCCGAGAGGATGACGCCGATGGCGTGCTCGCGCTGATCGTCGGCCAGCGAGCGGAAGAAGAAGTCGATGGGCAGGCGCAGGCCGCGGGGCGCCGCCGGTTGGAGCAGGTGGAGCACGCCGTGCAGGATCGAGAGGTCCGTGTTGGGCGGGATCACGTAGACATGATTCCGCTCGACCAGCATCTGGTCCTCGATCTGCACCACCGGTATCGGGGTGTTCCGCTGGAGCAGCTCCACCAGGATGCCCTTGTGCGTCGGGTCGAGGTGCTGAACCACCACGAAGGCCATGCCGCTGGTCACGGGCACCGGCTTCAGAAGCGACTCGAGCGCCTCCAGGCCGCCAGCGGACGCGCCGATGCCGACGATGGGAAACCGCGCCTCGCGCGCAGGGCTCGGGGCGGGCACGAGCGGCACGTCGCCCCGCGGCTTCACGGCCTTCTTGGTCAGCGGCGGCTTCTTCATCATGGTTGACCTTGTGAGCACCGGCGAGAGCTGAAACCCCTCGGAAAGCATACCCCCACTCGGGTGCATCTCTGCACGGGCCAGGCCGAGGGTGTCTGGCGCTGGCTCAGTAGACGCGCAGCTCGCCGCGAACGAAGCGATCGGTCAACGAGGCGATCTTCGACAGGTGCGAACGGACGAGCTCGTCGACCTCCTCGTGCGCCGCGCCGAGGTCTCCGTCGGCGAGGCAGACCTCCACGTGCACCACCTGGGGCTGGTCGATGGGCCGCCCGATGCAACTGACGAGGCGCACCTGCGCGGCCGTCACGCCGGGCACCGAGCGAACGAGATCCGCGGCCACCTCGTGGGCGAGCACGTTGTAGAGCTTGCCCACGTGCGACACGGGGTTCTTCCCCGCCACGGCCTCGAGGCTCATCGGCCGGTACGGCGTGATGAGCCCGTTGGCGCGGTTTCCGCGGCCGACCTGCCCGTCGTCTCCGGCCTCCGCCGAGGTCCCCGTGACCGTCAGGTACGCTCGCCCGTGCTCGACGTCGTCGGCGGCGTTCACCTCGACCGTCACCGGCGCGCCCGCCTCGGCGCTGGCCACCGTCTCCAGCTCCCGGAGCACCGCCCGCGTCCGCTCGACGTACGCCGAGAGGTCACGCAGGTGCGCATCGACGAACGCGCAGGCGACCGTCAGGTGCAGGGCGCCGCCGCGGCGGATCCCCATCACCTTGATGTCCTCGCCAACCTCCCGGGCGGTCGCCGGGAGCTCACCGAGCCGCGCGGCGGCGGCGAGCACCACGCGCTCGAGAACGCTGAGCGGCGCGTACCCCACGCCGATCGACGTGTCGTTCGCGAGGGCCACGGGCGCCTGGAGCCCTCGCTCGAAGAGCCCCAGCAGATCTACCGAGCCGGGGCGAAGGAGCCCGTGGATCTCCACGTGGCGGTCGGCGTCGAGGGCGTGCAGGTGTTGGCGCAGCCAGGCGCGGCTCCCCTCGACGACGAGCTCCTCGACCGGGAGCCTCTCGCCGCCCACCTCCATGACCGCACGCCCCGAGAGGTAGATCTCGATGGGCGCCAGGACCTCGCCGCCCCCGAAGGCCGGGCGCGACTGGCCGCCGCGGAGCAGCGCCTTGTCCACGTTGTGGTGCAGGATCGTCCCGTAGCGCTCGAGGTACAGACGGCTCAGCGCGGCGCTGAGCGTCTCCGCGAGGGCGTCGCAGATGGTGTCGGGATGACCGATCCCCTTGTGCTCGACGATCTCGACTTCCGAGACGATCGACGGGAGCGCGCGCAGTACGAGGCCCACTGTCTCCATCGTATCGCAAGTCACGCGAGTTCCCCCTTTCACACAGCAGGAAGAGAGGGAGGTCGGCGGCCTCGATCGGTGGCGTCGTGGGCTCCGCCGCGGTGTCTTTACAGCTCCGGCAGCGGGACCTCCACCGCGCGGCCCGCCTCGACGTCGAGGGTGACCTCGCGGGAGAGCACCCGAGTGTCGCCGACGAGCTCGACCCTCGCCCGCCACCGGCCGGTGGGCAGGGTGGTGGGGGCGTTGACGACGGCGAGCGATCCGCCGGGCTCGGCGCGGCGCTCGATGCGCCGGTGGATGGCGCCGTCGTCGCCGAGGAGCTCGATGCGCAGGGCGCGCACGTTGAAGCCCATGCGGGAGACGGGGTGCAGGTCGGCGTGGAGGGTGACGTCGCGCGGGGCGTGGCCGCCGAGCTCGTGGCCCACGACGACGACGCCGAGCACCAGCACCGCGGCGGCGATCACCTTGCGAACCTGCGGGGGAATGGAGGCCCAGAGCTTCTTCACGAGGGGCGCACCGTAGCAGACGGCGCGGGCGCTACGAGCCGCGGCGCAACACGAACGCGAGGAGCAGCAGCGCGGCGAAGGTGGCGGCCCAGACGAGGAGTGCGCGGGCGAGGGTGCGCGGAGACTTCGGCGGCGACGCGGGGAGCTCGATGCGCTTCGCCTCGAAGGGCCGGAGGACGTAGACCATCACCGCAGGGCCGGTGAGGCGCAGCCGCGGGGGGACGCGCGCGAGCTCGCGGGCGAAGACGCGCGCGACCTCGGAGCTGGGGTCGAGGTCGACCCCGTCGTCCTGGCCGGGCAGGTCGAGCGCGAAGGCGGCATCGAAGGCGGGCGCGAGGGCGGCGACGAGCTGCGGGCCCCAATCGGCGGGCGCCACGAAGCGGGCGCTGCGCTCGTCGGGGGGGAACCACACGAGGTGGTGCGTCACGGCGCGGCCGCGGATGTCTCGGCGCTGCGGGTCGAGGAAGGTGGTGGCGAGGAAGGCCCGCTCGACGTGGAAGTCGTCGATCCTCCCGGCGACGGTGTGGGGCACGGCCGCGGGGAGGGTCCCGGCGAAGACGCGCCACTGGATGTTCGCCCACGCGTCGCCCACCCCCACCAGGGGCTTCAGCACGAACACGTAGTTCCAGCACCAGCCGCGCGTGAGCCAGAGCACGCGGGTGAGGTCGACCTCGATGGTGCAGGTGCTGGGGGGATGGGGCACGCGTCACTCCTCTCCGGCGACCCCGCAGGATACTCCCGCCCGCCGCGATCGCTGCTATCACCGCCCCCCTATGCTGGGACTCGCCACCACCACCGACCCTCGCTGGATCGAGGTCGCGCTCGCCGACCTCGACGCCGTGCTCCTCGACCACCTTCACTGCGAGCTCAAGGCCGCCTCCAACGCGACCGCGATGGTGACCCGCTACCCGATGCACCCGCGGCTCGCCCGCGAGCTCACGGCCCTCGCCGCCGAGGAGCTCGGCCACGTCGCGCAGGTCTTCGAGGAGCTCGCTCGCCGCGGCGTCGTGGCCACTCCACCCCCCGAGGACGTCTACGCCCGCTCGCTGCAGCGCGCCCTCGCGGACAAGCGCTGCGAGCCGCTGCTCGACCGGCTCGCGGTGGCGTCGGTCATCGAGGCGCGGTCGTGCGAGCGCTTCGGGCTGCTCGCGGCGCACGCGCCCACGGAGGCGATGCGCGGGTGGTACCGCGAGCTCTTCGCGTCGGAGGCGCGGCACCACCGGCTGTTCGCGTCGCTGGCGGAGGAGATCTTCGGGGAGGAGCGCGCCCGGGAGCGCATCGGGTTCCTGGTGCAGCGCGAGGCGGAGATACTGGCGGGCTCGGCGCTACGGCCGAGGGTTCACTGAGGGAGCGTTCAGCTACGGCCAGGCGAGGGCCTCGGGTGCCGCGGCGAAGAGCTCGTTGAGCTTACCGATCTTTGTATGCTGGCGCTTCATCTCGGCCCAGACCGTCGCATGGCTGGTGTTGCGAACCGTCTCCGCATGGGCTGCGAGCTCCGACGGCGCGGCCTTGTTGTCACGATCAACGACATAGCTACGGAGGGCGTTGCGGAGGTGATGGAAGGCGGTTCTGCGCGCCCTCACCAGCACGTCTCGGCGGTTGAGGCCGAGGAGCTCGAGCGTGTACTCGGCGCGGCGACGCTCGCGGCTTCCGAGTGGATGACGCTCGACGAAGAGGAACGTCCCAACGAGATCGAGGCTGAAGAACTCCAGCGGGTCATCCACCCGTGGATCGAGCAGCAGCGAATCCCCCGCCGGTGGAGCGACGACCGGTGCGCCGCTCACGCGCGCCGCCTCGTACTCCGACGTTGTACCGGGCGGAACGAACAGCTTGAAGCGGTTGCCCTTCGGCCCGTTGCACGGGCCACACGCGAAGAGGAAGTTCTCCCAGTGGAAGGCGAGCTCGGGGTAGAGGCTCTTTGGTCGCACGTGCTCGACCTCGTTGGCGGGCGCGTCCTCGCAGTACATGCAGCGCTCCACGCCGCTGCACATGCCACGCAGGAGGGTGCGCACCTCACGAAAGGGTGACCGATCGTTGCGAGCGCGAGCGCCGTACATCCTCGCCGCAGCCTCGACCTGCATCGGGTACGTGCCCGAGCCATCGACCTCGCTCTGGTAGGACTGGAGCCGGGTCAGGGTCGCGACGTCGAGGCCGGGGTCGACCACGCGGATCACGAGGCGTCGCCTGCGATCTCGTCGACGAACGCGGTCGACGGGAGGATCTCACGCAGGGCGAGCTGCTCCGCGCGCTCGTCGTCGCTGAGCGGCCGTTCGAGCTCCAGGGTGTTGAGCGCCGCGAGACGAGCAAGCTTCACGCGCGACTCGGGCGAGCGGGTGACCCCCTCGCCGAAGACTCCTGTTCCGTAGGCGTCGATGAGGTCGCCGTAGCGCAGGCGTAGCAGCTCGGTCTCGGTGAGCATCCGCGGCTCATCGTGGGTTCCGGGTGTGGGGAGGAGCAGCACCGAGTCGGCGGACTGGCACACGATCGCGCTGTGGGTCGCGACGATGAACTGCACCCGCGGGAAGCGCTTCACGAACCACGGGCCGACGCTCTGCTGCCAGGTCGGGTGGAGGTGGGCATCGATCTCGTCGATGATCACCACGCCCTCCACGGCGACGGTGAGCTGCTGGTCGTGTTCTGTGAAGAGGTCTTCGGGCGTGCGGCCGACGGCGAGGTGGCGCAGGAGATCGAGCGCGAGGCTGAGCACCGCGCGGTAGCCGTCGCTCAGGTCGTCGGCGGGCACCTCTGCGCCGTTGGCATCACGGAACCACACGCCGTTGGGGTCGACGCGCTCCAGGCGGGCGCCGCCGGGGAGGAGACCGGTCTCGTTGATGAAGCGCTTGACGAGACCCGCCAGCGCGCCCTCGGGCATCCCCTTGGCGAGACGGAACTCGAGGTCCTTGAGCCAGTCGAGCGCGGCGGAGAGGGCGACGCGCTCGCTGAAGAGCGAGAGGTGCCGGAGGAGTCGGGCGTGGGCGGAGAACTCGCGCTGGTACTCCGAGTCGCCGCCGGTGAAGCGTCGGAAGGGTCCGTAGGCCGCGGAGAAGCCGTCGTAGGTGTGGCCGGTCTTGGTGAGCGTCTCGCCGTCGATCTGCCAGCCGAGCGCGGCGTCGGTGGTGCCGACGGTGATCGTGGCGGACGCGTTGGTGCCGCCGAGGGTGACCCAGCGGCGCCAGTCCTGGCGGAGGGCGCCGAGCTCGTTGCCGGGTAGGAGCACCGCGGCGATGGCGCGGAGGACGGCGGTCTTGCCGGAGGCGTTGGGGCCGAGGAGGACGTGCCATCCGGCGCGCGCTGCGGGGAGCGGCCAGTGGAGGCGGGGGAGGGTCTTGATGTTGGCGATGGAGATGCTGGACAGGAGTCCAGAGACGCCGGGCGGAAGATGGGGAATCGGGGTCGTAGGTCGGAGCAGGGGAGTCGACGAGGTGGACTCGATCTCGGTGAGGTAGCTGTCGTATCCGTTCAAGACGAGTTGCGCCATCAGGGCGGCGAGAGATTGGAGTTCTTTAGGAGGCGCAGTCGGAGTGTCGGTGCCGACGGTCCCACTAATTTGGACAATCAGGTGATCCGTAGGATTGACCTTGCCTTCCTTTACGATGAATCCAAAATCCTCGTCTCTTCGTTGATGCGAAAATCCCTTCTGAATACCTCGGAATGCTGCGCGTTCGATGTACTCTTCTAGCAGCGCTTGGGGATGAGTTCGGTCGGATCGGTCTTTTGGACCAGAGGTTGTAAGTTTGATGTGTTGAGGGAATTCGTCTGGTGAATAAATAGGATATCCTGCTGAGCTGATATGGCAAACAAGGTCATTTGTCGGATCAAGCGGAACAGTGGGGCGGTTCTTGCGAAATACCGTCACGAGGTAGGTGCGAGTACCAGCCGTTACGTCGCCACGCTCAGCGAAGTGCTTCCCATCGCTGATACGTACATCCCTCCGATGGGAGAGTAGTCCAGCGACGCCGTGGTAACTGTTGTCGTCCCGCGCGACGAACAGCACCCTCTTCATCTCCGTCGGGCTCGCGTCGCTCATGCTCATCGCGTTTGTCTGCTACTCCACCCACGCGCGACCGTCGAGAATCGACGACCGCCGCGTGGGCGGGCGCGACCCCTCGCTCACGCTCAGGGTCCGTTCGAACACGCCCCTCTCCGTCGCTGTGGCGCCTACAGCCCCATGAGCTTGGCGATGTAGTAGCGCAGCGTCTCGGTGGTGCCGCCCCCGAGGCGGAAGAGGCGCTGGTCACGCCACGCGCGGGCCACGTGATACTCCTCGATGTAACCCCAGCCTCCGTGGAACTGCAGCATCGAGTCGGCCACCTCGCTGGTCACGTCGCCCACGAAGGCCTTGGCCATCGAGATCAGCTTGGTGGTCTCGAAGCTGACCGCGGTCTTGTCGACGTAGCGCTCCTGGTTGTAGGCCTCGGCCGCGCGGTAGGTGAGCGCCTCGCAGGCCTCCAGCTTCGTCGCGAGGTCGACGATCTTGTGCTGCCACACCTCGCGCTTGATGATCGGCTTGCCGAAGGCGCTGCGGTCGCGCCCGTAGGCGATGCCCTCCTCCAGGATGAGCTTCGAGCCCGCCGTGGCCGAGGCCGACGCGATGAGCCGCTCGCTCTGGAAGTTCTGCATCAGGTAGCGAAACCCCTCGCCCTCCTCGCCCAGCAGGTAGCGCCGCGGGATGCGGCAGTCCTCGAAGAACAGCTCCGCCGTGTCGCTCGACCAGTTGCCGATCTTCTTCAGCTTCTTGCTGACGTGGAAGCCCTTCACGTCCGTGGGGAAGGTCACGATGGAGATGCCCGCGTGCCCCGCCTCGGGCTGCGTCTTCAGCATCAGCGTGATGAAGTCCGCGCGCGTGCCGTTGGTGATGAAGGTCTTCGACCCGTTGATGACGTAGTCGTCGCCGTCCTTGCGCGCCCAGGTGCGCATGCCGGCCACGTCCGATCCGCAGCCGGGCTCGCTCACGCCCAGCGCCGCGATCTTCTCGCCGCGCAGCGCGGGCTTGAGAAACTCCTCGATCTGCTCAGGGCTCCCGAGGTCGGAGAGCACCGGCGTGGCCATGTCGCTCTGCACCATGAGCGCCATCGGCACGCCCGCCGAGCCGCAGCGCGGAAGCTCCTCGCCCTTGGCGATGGAGTACCAGTAGTCGCCGCCGCTGCCGCCGTGCTCCTCGGGGTAGTGCGCGCCGAAGATGCCCAGCTCGCCGGCCTTCTCGAACACCCAGCGCGGGAAGAGCTCGTCCTCCTCCCACTGGTCCATGTGCGGGCGCAGCTCGCGCTCGCAGAAGTCACGGACCGTCTTGCGAAACATCTGGTGAGACTCGGTGTACGGCGTCGCCATCGTCGCTCTCCTCGGCCACTGAATGGCCATTCACCAGCAAGCGTAGATGCGCGCTACCCCCGCGGGCAAGCCGCCGGGGCGTCAGTTCTTCGTGGTGCGCCCGCCCAGCACGTCGGCGAGCTGCGTGGCCGCCTGCCGCACCAGCGGCGCCACCTGGCCGTAGTCCATGCGGGTCGACCCGATGACCCCGATGGCCCCCGCGCCGAAGCTCGTCGCCACCAGCGAGAGGTCGCTGCCCATCGCGTTGTCGAGGCCGCCGAACACCACCTGCAGCCCCCGCGCGGCCATGGTGCGGTCGAGCAGATCGAGCAGCAGCTCCTGGTCTTCGAGCGCGATCACCAGCTGCCGCGTGGTCTCCGCGCTCGCGAACTCCGGCCGCGCGATGAGCTGCGCGGCGCCCTCCACCAGCACCTCGCTCGGCGACGAGAGCGACGCCAGCGCCTGCTGTCCCAGCGAGAGCGCCGCCCGCTCCAGCCGGTCGCGCCCCGCGCGGCCCGCCTCCAGCTCCTGGGCCAGCATCGCGCGCACCTGCGCCAGGGTCATCCCCTGCACCTTCGCGTGGATCATGTTGTTGGCGCGCTCGAGGTCCGCGGGGCTCAGGGTCTCCTCGACGGCGAGCACGCGGTTCTCCACGGCGCCGTTGGTGGCGACCACCACCGCGAGCACCTCCTTGGGCCGCAGCGCGATGAACTTCAGGTCGCGCAGCACCCAGCTCTCCCCCGGCGGCGGCCGCAGCAGGGCGGCCGACCCGCTGAGCATCGCCAGCACGCGCGTGGTGTGGCGCAGCGCCGCGTCGAAGCCCGGGTCGCTCGCCGACCAGAGGGCCGCGCTCGCCGCGGTGTCGTCCTCGATGCTCTTGCCCTCGGCGACGGCGATCATCGCCTCGGCGAAGACCCGCAGGCCCTTCTCCGTGGGGACGCGCCCGGCGGAGGCGTGCGGCTTGGTGAGGTAGCCGCCGCCCTCCAGCTCGGCGAAGACCGAGCGCACCGTCGCCGGGGAGAGCTCGAGGTCATGCTGACGGGCCAGGATCTTGGAGGCGACAGGCTCTCCCGTGGCGATGAAATCGCCGACGGCTGCCAGCAGGATTCGACGCGCGCGGTGGGACAACATGTGGGGCTAAGTGTACGGAGGATCGGCCCCGAGGGCAGCAACGGTCAAACGCGCCGCCGTCCCGACGTCACCCCCAGCGACCGCCTGCGCCACTCCGAGCGCACCACCCACGCGCTCATCGCCACGATGAGCCCCACCAGGCCCGCGAGCGTGCCCCGCAGCTCCGCCGCGCTCGACCGCGCCACCGCGAAGGGCCCCACCGTCGCCAGCACCGCCGTCGCGCCCGGCCCCGCTCGCCGCGCCCTCGTCCGCACCACCGCGACGTCGTCCGGGCGCAGCCCCGCCACCGCCCCGGCCACCAGGCGCTGCACCGCCGCGGGGTCCACCTCTTCGCTGCACCGCAGCAACACCGAGGCCCGCGGCCGCACGCCGCCGTCGTCGCCGGAGAGCGCGTCCCCCTCCGGCGCCGCAACATGCACCCGCGCGTCGAGCACCCCGTCGAGGGCCATCAGTGTACGGGCGATCTCGCCCGCCCGCGCGTGCTCGGCCCGCAGCGCCTCCTCCGCCACGCCGCGCAGCAGACCCCCGCCGGCGTAGGTCTCCGCCACCCCCTGGGCCTCGCGCCGCGGCAGCGACTCGTCCCCCAGCGTGGTCACCGCCCGCGCCACGTCGTCCCTCGCCACGCTCACGGTCCACTGACCCGAGGTGCCCGATTTGTGCGCCGCAACACCCGCCCGGTCGAGCGCCGCCACCGCGCGGTTGGCCTCCCCCTCCGCGGCCCCCGTCCACAGCGGAACCTCCTCGCAGCCCGCGAGAAGCACCCCCAGCGCTGCGGCGCACCATGGGGCCCGCGCGCGCGCCATGCTCAGAACCCGAAGCCCCAGCTCAGCCCGATGCGCGGGCCGCCGAAGGCCCGCCACGAGAGCGAGCGCACCGTGCTCGACACGCAGCCCTTCACGCCCGCCGATCCGTTGTTGACCGTCACGCCCATCGCCCGGCCGTTGCCGCCGATGGCGATGCGCAGCGTCACGTTGCGGGCGCTGCCGTCCCCCAGGCACCCGGCGAAGCGGGAGAGCGACGCGTTGAGCGGGCGAACGATCTCGGCGTCCGAGAGGGTGCCTCCCGCCGGTCCGCCGCCGCCCGCGAAGTTGAAGTCGATGGGCTGCGCCATCGCGGACTCGTAGCTCATCGAACCCCCGCCGTGGCCGCCGCCGCCGCCTCCCGCGCGACGCGCCGACGGCGGAGGCGGCGGGAGCAGCACGATGTTGGTCGTCTGCACCCGCAGCTCGCCGCGCGCGATGAGGCTGTCGATCTCCGCCGCCGAGCGGGTGCGCCGCGCGCCCGGACCCACCGTGAACCAGAACACCCCGCCCACCATCAGCAGCGCCACCCCGACCGCCCCGGTGATGATCGCCTTGCCGCGCCGGGCGTGACCCGCCTCGGCCAGCGCGTCTTTCGTGGCCGCCTGGTGTGCGTCGATGTTGCGCTTGTCCGTCGCCGTCTCGACGAACTCCACGTACTGCGCCCAGTCGCGCAGCTTGCGCCGCTCGCCGGTCTCCATGTTGGTGACCGGGTCGTCGGCCAGCGCCTCGTGACGGATGATCGCCGCGATGAGCTCGCGCGCCGACAGCGGCCCGTGGTCGAGGCCACCGTGGGAGAACATCCACCGGTCGGCGTCGCCCGTCGTCGCCACCTGCAGGAGCGACCCGAGGTCGGCGTCGGAGGCGCGCGAGGGGTCGGGCAGGTCGTAGATCACCGGGATCTCCGACGCCTCGGGGTACTCGAACACCACCGGGATCTCCCCGGGCGCCGGGCGCTTCGGCACCACCGCGGCCTTGTCGGGGGAGACCACCGCGCCGAGGGCGTTCTGCACCTCCGCCATGCTCTCGAAGCGGTCGGCGGGGTCGGGCGACACGCAGTTCTCGAGGATCACCTCGATGGTGATCGGCAGCCCCGGCGCGGCCTCGGAGAGCCGCACCCGCCGGTCGAAGGGCTTGTTGGTGAGCAGCTCGTAGAGCACCACGCCCACCGAGTACACGTCCGAGGCGGGCGTCGGCGTCTGGCCGTTGCGCACCTCCGGGGCCACGTAGCGGGTGGACACGGCGTCGAGGAGCACCAGCGGCGTGAGCAGCCCGAGGCCCGCGAGGCGCACCTTGCCGCCGTCGAAGCGGATGATCTCCGGCGCGATGGCCCCGTGCGCGACCCAGCCGTGCGCGGCGTCGAGCGCGGTGGTGACGTTGGCCACGAACTCGTAGGCCTCGATGGGCGAGTGCGGCCGACCCTCGCTGGTGCGGGCGGCGATGATGTCCGCCAGCGCCGAGTCGCCCAGCGGCTCGGTGGCCACGCAGAGCGTGCCGTCGGGCAGCACCGAGGTGCCGAAGGGGGCGATGAGCCCGGCGTGCTGCACCGAGGCCGCCGCGCGCACCGACTTGCGGGTGGCCTCGACGTGCGCGTCGGGGAGGGCGCCGGAGGGGATGAGCCAGAGCGCCACGAGACGCTGGGTCTTCTGGTCGCGGGCGTGGTGCACCGAGAGCTGCCCCAGCCGCGTGGCGAGCCCCTCGACCTTGAAGCGCCCACCCACCATGGTGCCGGGCGGAAGCACGTCGTCGTCGTCGTGCTCATCGGACGCGTCCATCACCATCGCGGCCGGGACGCTACTCCAGGTGCGCCCCCGGCGGGAATAGGGTTGAATGCCCGCCGCCATGACCCGCGAAGACTCTCCCTTCCGCCCCGGACTCTTCTCCGGTCGCGTCGCGCTCATCACCGGCGGCGGCACCGGCATCGGCCTCGCCATCGCCGAGGAGCTCGCCTCCCTCGGCGCCTCCGTCGCCCTCTGCGGGCGGCGCATCGAGCCGGTCACCCTCGCCGCCGAGGCCCTCGCCGCGAAGGGCCACCAGGCCATGGCGGGCTCCGTGGACATCCGCAGCCCGGAGGCCATCGAGGCCTTCGTGAAGGAGGTCCTCGCCCGCTTCGGACACGTCGACGTGCTGGTGAACAACGCCGGGGGGCAGTTTCCCTCGCCCGCGAAGCTCATCTCCCCGAAGGGCTTCGAGGCCGTCGTGCGCAACAACCTCCTCGGCACCTTCAACGTCACCAGCGCCGTGGCCAACCTGGCGATGATCCCGCAGCGCAGGGGGAGGATCATCAACGTCATCGCCAACGTCGCCCGAGGCTTCCCCGGCATGGCCCACACCGGCGCGGCGCGCGCCGGGGTCGACAACCTCACCAAGAGCCTCGCGGTCGAGTGGGCCCCCTACGGCATCCAGGTGAACGCCGTGGCGCCCGGCACCATCCGGTCGACGGGCACCGACCGGTACCCCCCGGAGCTCGTCGTGAAGGCCGAGCAGCAGACCCCCGCCGGGCGCCTCGGGAGCCCCGCGGAGGTGAGCCACCTGGTGACCTTCCTCGCCAGCGACGCGGCCGACTACGTGACCGGCTCGACCTTCTACATCGACGGCGGCGCCTCGCTCTGGGGCGACATCTGGGAGATGGACCGTGACTGACCTCCTGCTCGTGACCATCCCCTTCAGCCACTATTGCGAGAAGGCCCGCTGGGCCCTCGACCGCGCGGGGCTGCTCTATGAAGAGAGGGCCCACCTGCCGATCGCGCACTACCTCCCGGCGCGCCTCGCGGGCGGGGCGAAGACCGTCCCGGTGCTCAAGACCCCCGACCGCACCCTCGGCGACTCGACCGACATCCTCCACTGGGTCGACGCCCGCCTCCCGGAGCCGAAGCGCCTCTTCCCCGAAGACCGCGAGGCCCGCGCCGAGGTGGAGCGCTGGGAGGGCCGCTTCGACGAGAAGCTCGGCCCCGCGGTGCGTCGCTGGGCCTACGGCCACCTCCTGCCCGACGTCGAGAACACCCGGCGGGTGATGCAGCAGAACGTCCCGCTCGCCGAGGCCCTCGCGGTGCGCGCGGGCTTCCCCGTGGCGAGGGAGATCATCCGCCGAGGGCTCCACATCAACCCCGAGAGCTGCGCCCGCTCGCTCGCCCGCGCCCGGGAGATCTTCGACGAGGTCTCCTCGGCGGTGTCCGACGGGAGGGAGTTTCTCGTGGGCAACCGTCTCTCCGCGGCCGACGTGACCTTCGCCTCGCTCGCCTCTCCGGCCCTCTTCCCCGAGCGCAACAACCGCTGGCTCTGCGCCCGCGACCAGCTCCCCGCGGCGATGCGCTCCGAGGTCGACCGCTTCCGCGCGACCCCCGCTGGCGCCTACGCGCTGCGGCTCTATTCGCATCACCGCTGATGGGCTGCACCACCTCCGAATCCCCCGTCGAGCTCTACCCCCCCGGGGAGCGCATCATCCTGCTGCGCGACGGCGTCGAGGCGATTCCGGCGATGCTCAAGGCCATCCGCTCGGCGCGCCGCGAGGTGGTGCTGGAGATGTACTGGCTCGACTCCAGCGTGGTGGGCAAGGCCGTGGTCGAGGCGCTCACGCAGCGCGCGAAGGCGGGCGTCGCGGTGTACCTCCTCTACGACGCCATCGGATCGCTGGGCGCCGACGGGACCCTGTACGACGAGCTGCTGGCCGCCGGCGCCCGGGTGCTGGAGTACAACCCCATCGCCCCGTGGCGCAGGCGCTTTCGGCTGGGCCGGGTGTCCCAGCGCGACCACCGCAAGATGCTGGTCGTCGACGAGCGCGTGGCCTTCGTCGGGGGGCTCAACCTCGGGCTGCCGTGGGTGTGCGCCGACGAGGGCGGCGGGGGCTGGCGCGACGACGTGGCCATGGTGGCCGGTCCGGCCGCCGGGAGGGTGCGCTCGCTCTTCTTCGAGACCTGGGCGAAGCAGGGCGGCGAGTGCCCGAAGAACCTCCGGGTGTTCACCTCGCGAGAGCGCGTCGAGGCCGCCAGGGAGGAGCTCGGCGTCTCCGCCGTGAGCCGGGCGCAGCCGCACGTCGCGGTGCTCGGCCACGACGCCTGGGGCGCGCGCTGGGCCATCCGCCGGGCCTACCTCACGCGCATCCGCAGCGCCGAGCGCCGGGTGCTCATCGCCAACTCGTATTTCATCCCCGACATGCGGGTGAAGCGCGCGCTGAAGTACGCCGCGCAGCGGGGCGTGGAGGTGCGGGTGATCGTCCCCGGCGAGAGCGACGTGCCCGCCGCGAAGTACGCCACCGAGTGGCTCTACACCGACCTCATCGAGGCGGGCATCCACATCCACGAGTGGACGCCCGGCATCCTCCACGCGAAGACCCTGCTCGTCGACGACTGGGCGACGACCGGCAGCTACAACCTCGACTACCGATCGTTTCGCTACAACCTCGAGGCCAACCTCGCGAGCACCGACGCCGACTTCGTCGCCTCCGTCGAGGCCTCGATGCGCAAGGACCTCGCGGAGTCCACCCGCGAGGTCGACCTCGCGCAGTGGAAGAAGCGCCCGCTCTTCGACAAGCTGCGATCGTGGGTGTTCTACCTGGTTCGCAAGATGATGTGAGCGCCCTCAGGGCCGCGCCTCGGCGGCCTCCAGGTGGCACTCGTAGGCCGAGCCCGCGCGCGACCCGCCGGTCATCACCGTGTAGCGGTTGCGGAAGAGCGGGCACATGAAGCTCACCGAAGGGCACGAGGTGCCGCAGGCGTCGTCGTTCTCCGCGACGGCGTTGGCGTGGGTGCACGGACCGTCGCCCGCGCACACCCGCAGCGCGGGGTTGCCCGCGCAGGTCCCGGAGCCGCAGGCGGCGTTGCAGCCCACGGTCACCCGCGTGCCCGGGGTGCAGGCGAGCGCCCGGTCGACCACCCAGCCGCAGTCGCGGGCGGTGCCCTCGGCGTCCGCCGCGCAGGCGTCCGTGGGGTCATTGGACACCGGCGGGTCGCTCGCGGGGATCTCCACCTCGCGAAACACCTCGTTGTCGTCATACCTGGACTCGGTCAGTCCGCGGAGCTCGTTGATGCGGGCGCGCACCCGGTAGCGCCCCGGGGGAACGTCCGTGATGTCGATATACTGGCAGTCGAGCGCCCGGTCGTAGAGGTCGAACCACCCGGCGTGGATGCCCTGGTCGACGCAGGTGTAGACCTCCCGCGACGAGACCGCGCGGCCCATTCCCATGTACCGGGCGCTGTCGAGCAGGCAGAACGACTGCTTGTGCCCTCGGGCGACCTCCGCGTCTCCCGACATGGACATCAGCCGATAGTCGGCATATCCGCGGAAGTGATAGTGCATATGACAGGCGCCGAATTCGAAGC
This sequence comes from Myxococcaceae bacterium, assembly GCA_004297725.1. Lineage (GTDB taxonomy): Bacteria > Myxococcota_A > Polyangia > Polyangiales > SCUS01. The sequence continues at coordinate 35,296 of SCUS01000059.1, forward strand.
GACCGTCGGGGCGGTTGTTGATCACCGGAGGCCCGAGGTACAGGTCGCCCGCGCCGATGTTGGGGGTGATGAGGTCGAAGCGCAGCAGGCGCCGGCGACCCGGCATGGTGCAGCCCTCCAGCACCTCGCACGACCCCGGAGCAAACGACCGCGTCTGGATCTGCACCCGGTCGATGACGGGGATGAGGTTGGGCAGCGGGCAGCTCGGGTCGGGGTCGATCAGCCCGCCGTCGCGCAGCCGCCGCCGAGGGTCGCAGGGGTCGACCGCGTCCGCGCCGGAGGGGACGTCGACCTTCGCGGCGGCGTCCATCCCGACGGCGCTGACGTCCGCGCCGGCGTCCAGGGTCGGAGCGGGCGTGGGATCGTCTCCGCACCCGACGAGCACGAGAATGATTGCGGACGCGGCGAGTCGGGTGGCGGGCATGGCGGCGGACATTGCCAGCGCGCGGCGGGATATGGCAAGAGTCGCTTCCCGGTAAAGTCCACGGTGGAGCGTCGACCAGACATGAGCGTCATGCGAGCGAGTGCGGTGGTGATCGCGGCGGTAGGGGCGCTCGGCTGTGCAGACGAGCCGAGGGTGTTCCGCGCCGACGCGGGGCCTCGCGACACCGGGATGGCCGATCGGGCAACCCCCGTGGACACCGGCGAGCTGCCGGTGGTGGACGCGGGCGTCGCGGTCGACCGGCCGCCGGTGCAGACCACGCGGGACTTCGTGCGCCCCGGCACCCCCACCGACGCTCCGGCGCGCTTCGACGGCGCCGAAGACCCCGCCGGGGCCCCGTCGCTGGTCTATCCCGACAACGAGACCATCATTCCCCCCAACCTGCCTTCATTCGAGATCCATTTCCGACCCGGCTCGGGCAATGACCTCTTCGAGGTCTCCTTCGCCGGGGCGGTGACCGTCGCCCGCTTCTACACCCGCTGCGTCTCCGTCGGCGGCGGCTGCGCGCTCACCCTCAACGAGACCGACCTCACCCAGGTGGCCGACGCCGCCCGCGGCCGGGGCAACGTCGTCGTCACCGTCCGCGGCACCCGCTCCCCCGACGCCTCCACCGAGGCCAACCCCGTCGGCCGCTCGGCGCCCATCACCCTCGGCGTCACCCGCGACTCGCTGCGCGGCGCCGTGTACTGGTGGGCCTCGTCGGGCAGCATCGTCCGCTACGACATGGGCACCGCGGGCGCGCGGGCCGAGCTCTTCCTCCGGGGCGACCTGATCAACTGCGTCGGCTGCCACGCGCTCTCCCGAGACGGCACGCGCATGTGGGCCGGGCGCGGCCCCATCCCCGGCCTCGTGGCGACCCCGATCATCGACGTGGCGACGCGCAACGCCCTCGGCACTCCCTTCAACGCCAGCTTCGGCAGCTTCTCTCCCGACAACTCGCGCTACCTCGCCTCCGACGGCGTCCGCCTGGCGCTCCTCAACGGCGCCAACGGGATGCCCGTCCCAGGGCTCGCGGGCGGCACCACCGGCTCGATGCCCGACTGGTCGCCCGACGGCACGCAGGCCGTCTTCTCCCGCCCTCAGGTGACGCCGCCCTTCGGCCCGACGGGCCACTCCGGCGCCTCCGACCTGATGCTCATCCCCTGGTCGGGCACCGCCTTCGGAGCGGCCACCACCCTGCTCCGCAGCACCGGGATCAACAACTACTATCCCTCCTTCTCTCCCGACAACCGCTGGGTGATCTTCAATCGCGCCGACGGCGGGTCTTCGAGCAACCTGGGCGCGCAGCTCTGGGTGACCCCTTCGACGGGGGGAGAGCCCATCCGCCTCACGCGCGCCGACGGCGGAGACGCCAACGGAAACTCCTGGCCCAAGTGGACGCCCTTCGTCGAGCGCACCGGCGGCGAGGTCGACGAGCCCCTCCTGTGGTTCACCTTCACCAGCCGCCGCGACTACGGGCTCCGCATCCAGCAGCAGGGCCGCGCCCCGGGCGACCGCACCTCGCAGCTCTGGATGGCGGCCTTCCGCCCGACGACGCGCGGCGGCGACCCGAGCACGCCCGCGTTCTGGCTCCCCTTCCAGAACATCGACCAGGGCAACCACATCGCGCAGTGGGTCCCGTCGCTGCAGCGCCAGGAGTGCGGCACGGGGATGATGTGCGGCAACAACGAGACCTGCATCGGCGGCCGCTGCATCGGCGCTCCTCCGTGACCACCAACGCCCTCCACGAGTGGGCGCGGGCGTATCTCTTGTCCGATGAGTTGTCGGTAAAGTTCGCGCCTCCGCCACCCCCCTCCATTACCGACAACGACCCGATCGCCACGGCCTGTCCCGCGCTGCGCCCCGGGCGCCCCCGGGAGTTCACCCGCATCGAGCGCGCGGAGAAGAGCCCGAAGGCCGGGGCGCTGCGCGACCCGAAGAAGCGGGCGTGGCTGTTTCACACCTTCATGCACCACGAGCTGCAGGCCGCGGAGCTCATGGCCTGGGCGATCGTGGCCTTTGCCGACACGCCCGCGGCCTTCCGGAGAGGGCTCGCCAGCATCTTGTTGGAAGAGGTGCGGCACATGGTGCTGTATCGCGAGGCGCTGGAGGCGCTGGGCTGCGCGCTGGGGGAGTTCGGGGTGCGCGACTGGTTCTGGCAGAGGGTTCCGGCGGCGAAGGGGCCGGCGGAGTTCTGCGCGGTGATGGGCCTCGGGCTGGAGGCCGCCAACCTCGATCACAGCATGCGATACGCCCGGTGGCTGCGAGAGGCGGGCGACGAGCGCGGGGCCGACCTGCAGACCCTCATCGGCGAGGAGGAACTCCCCCACGTGCGCTTCGCCCTCCACTGGTTCAAGCGCTTCGCGGGCGACACCGACTTCGCGACATGGTGCGCCCACCTGCCGCCGCCGCTCTCTCCGGTGCTGCTCCGGGGCCTGCCCCTCGACGTCGAGCGCCGCGCCCGCGCGGGGATGGACCCCTCGTTCATCGAGCAGCTCGCCAGCGTGCGCTTCGACCCGAAGGCCCCGCGCTCGTGACCCGCGAGCCCCGGCTGTGGGTGCTCAACTTCGACGCCGAGGACGAGCTCGCCCGCCCCGGGGCGATGACCCCCTCGCCCACCCTCCGCGCGCGCTTCGAGCAGCTCGCGCAGCGCACCACGCTGCTGGCCCCGGGCGACCTGCGGCTGGACGAGTTCGCCCCGCCCGATCGGTCGGGCCGGGGGATGCAGGGCGCGGCGTGGTGCCCGACCCCGAGGGCGCTGAGGGCGCTGGCGAGGGCCGGGGCGCGGCTGCCGGAGGCTCCCTCCGCGGAGGTGCTGCGCGCGGCCAACCACCGCGGGTTGATGGAGGGGCGGCTGGGGTCGCTCCCGGGCGCTCGCTATGTGCGCACGCGCGCGGAGTATGAAGAGACCGTCGCGGAGGGATCACCCACCGGCGCGTGGCTCATGAAGCGGGCGTGGTCCTACAACGGGCGGGGGCGGTGCCGTTGGAGGGAGGGGGCGGACGATCCGCACGTGGCGCGCTGGGTCGACGCCGCGCTGGCGACGGGGGAGGGACTGCAGGTGGAGCCCGAGGTGCCGCGCACGCTCGACGTGGGGCTGCACGGCGAGCTCGGCCGCGGGGGGGAGGCGCGCCTCGGGGCGCTCACGGTGCAGCGCTGCGACGCGTTCGGCGCGTGGGAGTCGACGGCGCTCGCGGAGCCCGGGACGCTCACCGGGGAGGAGTCGCGGAGCCTGGACGAGGCGATGGGCGAGGTGCTGCGGGCGCTGCGGGAGGTCGGGTATTTCGGCCCCTTCGGCGTGGACGCCTACCGATGGACGGGGGGCTTCGTGCCGTGCTGCGACGTGAACGCGCGCTACACGATGGGCTGGGCCGTGGGGATGTCCGCGGGGTGAATCGCCGCTCAGCGGAACCCGAACAGCGCGCAGGCGTTGTCGGTGGTGACCTGGGAGACGTGCTCGAGGGTCTGCCCCCGGAGCGTGGCGAGGGACTGGGCGATCACCGGGAGGTCGCAGGGCTCGCAGCGCCGGTCGGAGCGGTCGACGCCCGTGGGGAGCTGGTCGGGCGCGTCGGTCTCGACGAGCATCCGGTGGTCGGGGACGGCCTTGGCGCTGTCGATGGGGCTGCGGGCGCGAGGCCGGGTGATGGCGCCGCCGAAGGAGAGGTGGAAGCCCAGCTCGGTCCAGGCGCGCACGAGGTCGGGGCCGCCGGAGTAGCTGTGCACCATGCCGCGCCGCGACGGCAGCGGAACAGACCGGAGCAGCGTGAGCGCGAGGGCGTGCGAGCGCACCACGTGGAGCACCAGCGGGAGGTCGAGCGCGGCGGCCACGGCGACCTGCGCCAGGAATACCTGGCGCTGTAACATCGGGTCGACGATGGCGGGGTCGAGGGACGCGTCGAGGCCGCACTCGCCGATGGCGACCACCTGGTCGCGGTGGGCCTGCGCGGTGGCCGCGAGCTCCTTGAGGCCGCGGTCGAGGGCGGCGCGCGGGAGCGTGAGCAGCGCGTGGGGGTGGATGCCGAGGGCCACGACGCGCTCCCGGGGGAGGGCGCATTCGAGGGTGGCGCGCCAGGTGTCGGGGCGCACCGCGGGGACGACCGCGCGGGTGACGTGCCGGGCGCGGGCGCGCTCCCAGACGGCGTCACGGTCGGAGGAGAACGCGGGGAGGTCGAGGTGGCAGTGCGCGTCGACGAGGAGGGCGGTCACGAAGGGTTCACGCCGGTCGCGGCGCGGGCGAAGGCCTCGCGCACGGCGACGGTGGCGCTCACCAGGCGGCCGCGCACCACGAACGCGTCGGCCTCCTTGCGCGACCCTGCCACCTTCAGCGTGAAGGGGAGGGCCTCGTCGAGGGTGCCCTGCGCGGGAGCGCCGGGCGGAAACGGCCGCGTCGAGCGCACCGTCACCTGGATGGCGTCGACCGCGACGACCGTCGCCTCGCCGTCGCCGGACCATCGGATGAGGCCGCTCAATGCATCCTCCGCTTGATGGCCGCCCGGGCCTCGCGGTCGCCTTCGCGGCGCTTGATCTCCTGCCGGCGGTCGGCGCCGTCCTTGGCGTGCGCGAGGCCGAGCTCGATCTTCACCTTGCTGTCCTTGAAGTAGGCCCTGAGGGCGATGAGCGTGAGGCCCTTCTGCGAGACCTTGCCGTCGATGCGGTCGATCTCCGCGCGGTGCGCGAGCAGCCGCCGGGCGCGCTTCTCCTCCACCTTCGGGCCGGTCGCGTACTTGTACGGCGCGATGTACGCGTTGATGAGCGTGAGCTGGCCGTTGAGCACCATCGCGTAGGTGTCGCCGAGCTCCATCTTGCCGGCGCGGAGGCTCTTCACCTCGGCGCCCGTCAGCACGATGCCCACCTCGATGACCTCGTCGACCGTGTAACGCATCGAGGCGCGGCGGTTCTCGGAGATGAGCTTGAACCCGTCTGCGGGGCGAGGCGTGGCCATGGCGAGGCAGCGGTGTAGCACGCCCTCGCTCGCAACGTGCGTTCCAGCCTCTCCCGACAAGGCGCCCATGCGCATTGCCCCGCTCTCCTGGCTCGCGGCCCGGGCGCTCGCCCTCGCCGACCTGCTCGCCCCGCGCCGCTGCGTCGCGTGCGGCGAGCCCGTCGCCCTCCCCCTCTGCGACCTCTGCGCGGTGTCCCTGCTCGACGCGCCCGACCCCCTGCCCGGCATCCTCGTCGCCCACGAGCACGGCGGCGCCCTCGCGCGGGCGGTTTACCGGGCCAAGTATGACGGCGACCCGACCCGCGCCGCCCGGCTCGGCGCGCTGCTGCTCCCGCTGACCGCGGGCATCGCCCGGCCGGTGGGCTGCGTGATCCCGGTGCCGCTGCACCCGCGGCGGCTGCGGCAGCGCGGGTACAACCAGTCGATGGAGCTCGCCCGCCCGGTCGCCCTCGCGCTGGGCTGCCCCCTCCTGGCGGAGGGCCTCGTGAGGGTGCGCGACACGCCCACGCAGACCACCCTCGCGCGGGGCGAGCGGGAGGCCAACGTGGCGGGGGTGTTCCGCGCGGCGGGGCCGAGGGCGATCGAGGGGGCGCACGTGGTGGTCGTCGACGACGTGGTCACCACCGGGGCGACCATGAGGGCCGCGATGGCCGCGGCGAGCTCGGCGGGCGCGGCCTCGGTCACCGGCCTCGCGCTCTCTCGAATGCCCCGCCTGAACCCGCGCGGCTGATCACCCCCGCGCGTACCCGTCGAGCCACTGCAGCCTCGCCTTCGCCCCGTTCTTCTCCCAGAGCGCCCTCGACCGCGTCAGCGCCTCGTCCCGCTCCCGCCCCGCGGGCATCACGTGCAGCGCCAGCAGCGCCTCCGCGTGCGCCGCCTCGCCGCGCTGCCCGTCCTCGCGCGCCAGGCCGAGCGCCTCGCGCCACCGCGCGCCCGCCGTCGTCGTGTCGCCGCTCGACCACGCGAGCAGCCCCGCCCAGCGCGTCGCCAGCACCCGCCCCACGGGCTGCATCTTCGCCCAGCGCTGCGTGCGCGCCACCGCCGCCGCGAACCTCCCCCGGTCGAGCCCCGCGCGCTGCGCCGCCAGGAAGACCTCCAGCGTGCCCTCCCACAGGTGCACCGCCGTCGACGGAATCGCCCGCTCGGTGCCGACGCCGTGCAGCGCCTCGTCGGCGAGCGCCACGGCCTCCTCGAGGCGGCCCTCCCCGAGGTGCACGGCCGCCTGCATCGCCTGGTTGAGCGACCGCACCAGCGCGTCGGCCCGGTCGGGGTGCCTCCCCAGCGTCGCCAGCGCGGCCTTCGCGGCGGGCCGGTCGCCCCCCGAGAGGTGCGCGAAGGCCTCCGTGTGGATGAGCGCCGCCCGCTGCCCGAACATGTCGTCGCCCAGGGCGTCCATGGCCACCGCGACGGCGTCCCGCATCGCGTCGATGCGCCCGTCGTACCAGTGCAGCATCGCCAGCACCGAGGTGCAGAGCCCCTCGTCGAGCCGGTCGCCGGTGAAGCGCGTCTGCGCGATCGCCCCGTCGATGAGCGCCCTCGCCCTCCCCCTCTCGTCGCGGCCCATGCGCCACACCGACTCCAGCAGCGAGGCCGCCGAGCGCCCCCGCCACGTCACGCCCTCCTCGCTCAGGGGCGCCGCCGCGGCCGCCCGAGCGCGGTTGAAATAGCGCTGCGCCAGCCCGTCGAGACCGAGCGTCCCCGCGGCGTAGCCCAGCGCCCCGAGGGCGTCGACGTGCGCGTCGCCCGCGCGCTCGGCCAGGTTCGCCGCCGCGAGGCTGCCGGCCAGCACCCCCGCCCGGTCGCCTCGGAAGATCGCCACGTGGGCGAGCTTGCCCGCGGCGTGCGCGGCGATGGTGAGCCCCTCCCGGTCGCCTGCGCTCGCTCGCCGCGTCCGCATCCCGTGCTGCACCTGCTCCAGCACGTGCCCCAGCAGAAACCTCGCCCGCCGGACGCCGGTCTCCGGCACCCACGGCTCGTAGGGCTCCATCGCCGCGACGAGCCAGCGCTCGGCCTGCTTGAAGTCCCCCAGCACGAAGCTCGCGTCGCCCGCCTGCCAGCACCAGCGCGCCATGGCGAGCCGGGCCGCGTCGTCGTGAGCCCTGCCCCGGTGCCACGCGATGGCGACCTTCAGGAAGCGGATCGCGTCCGCGAAGGCGCCGTCCCGGTACGAGCGCTCCCCCGCTCGGCCCGCGTGGAAGGCCTCGCGCCCCGGCTCGCCCGCCTCGCGCCAGTGCATCACCAGGTCGCCGTGGAGCATCCCCAGCTCGGGGTCGCGCTGCAGCGCGGCCTCCAGGGCCTCCGCGGCGCGGAGGTGAAGCACCCTCCTCCGCTCCGGGGTGAGGTCTCGCCGGGCCGCCTCGCGCAGCTTGTCGTGCACCAGCCTGAAGCGATCGCCCCCGGCCTCCTCCAGGATCTGTCGGTTGGACAGCTCGCGCAGCGCGTCGATCACCGCGTGCTCGCCGAGGCCCGACACGGCGATGATCACCGCGGTCTCCGCCTCGCGTCCCAGCACCGCGGCGGACTCCAGCACCGCGCGCTCGTCGGGCGCGAGCCCTCGCAGGCGGCGCCCCACCAGGTCGAGCAGGGAGCCCGGCGAGGGCAGCGCCGCGGCCCCGCGCTCGTCGAGCAGCCAGCGGCCGTCGAGGTCGCGGCTGAGGAGCCCCTCGGCGATGGCCATGCGCAGGTACTCGGAGACGTAGAAGGGGTTGCCCTGCGAGCGCTCGGCGAGGAAGTCCACGAGCACGGGCGGCGGCTCGGCGAGCGCGAGCATGTCGGACACCAGCGCGGACACCGAGCGCCCCGCGAGGCTGTCCACCTTCACCAGCGTCACGGCCTCCGAGGACAGCAGGCGCGGCAGGGTGTCGCCGAGCTCGTCGTCGCGGAAGGTTCCGAGCACCAGCACGCGGTGCTTCGCGAAGAAGGCCGGGCTCAGCGAGGCCAGCAGGGCGATGGTGAGGTCGTCGGCCCACTGCAGGTCGTCGATGACCAGCATCAGGGGCTCGTCCCTGGAGACCGCCGCGAGGGTGTCGCGCACCGCCTCGAGCGCTCGCCGCCGCGCGGCCGGCGCGGGCAGCTCCGGCAGCTCGGGCACCGCCGCGAAGCCCGGCACCGCCGCGATGGAGGGCTCGTAGTGCGCGAGCACGCGGGCCCAGGTGCCGAGCCATTTCGCAAAGGTCGCCGCGCCCTCGTCGCTGCACCGGTCGGCGATCGCCTGGAACAACCCCCGGAGCGGGTGCAGCGCCGACCCCCGGCCCTCGACCCCCGCGTCGATCGTCTGGCCCGGGCGCGACCCGCTCGTCGTCGTGCGTCCCGGCTCGGGGCCCGAGGCGCGCGGGAGCGACACGCACTCGCCCGCGACCACGAGCATGTTGCTGCGCCCGGCGTGCTGGGCGATCTCCGCGACGATGCGGGTCTTGCCGACCCCGCTCTGGCCGCCGAGCAGCACGATGCCCCCGCGGCCCTCGCCGAGGTCGCGCAGCCGCTGTTGCAGCGAGGCGATGGTCTCCTCGCGGCCGATGATCCCTGGGCGGTAGAGGTAGGCCGACGGCTTGACGATGGGGGTCGACAGCCGGGCCTCGCTGCCGTGCCGGCCCCGGGAGATCTCCCAGAGCGCGCTGGCCACGTCGTCGGCGTGCCCGATGCGCTCCCGCGGCGACTTCGCGAGGAGGCGCATCACCAGGTGGTCGAGCGCGGGGGGAACGCCGTCGACCCGTGCCGAGGGCGGCTCCGGGGGCTGCATGAGGTGCATGCCCACGACCTCCATCGCGGTGCGCCCTACGAAGGGGACGCTCCCGGTGAGGGCCTCGTAGAGCATGCAGCCGAGGGCGTAGAGGTCGCAGCGGGCGTCGACGCGCTCGCCGGAGATCTGCTCCGGGGCCATGTAGCCGGTGGTGCCGACCATCTGCGCGCCGACGTCGACCACCTCGCGGCCGGCGGCGCTGTGGGCCGTGGCGACGACGCCGAAGTCCACGAGCACCGGCGTGCCGTCGACCCGAAGGAACACGTTGGCTGGCTTCAGGTCGCGGTGCACGATGCCCTGCCCGTGGACGAACGCGAGCGGGACGCACAGCCGACGGAAGAGCGTGAGGGTGTCGTCGAGGGTGCCGAGCGCCGCCGCCGAGCGCGAGGCCCCGCGGGGCACCGACGAGGGGGACGCCCGGCCGGTCGTCGCCGAGACCCTCTGCGAGAGGTCCATGGTGGGGGCGTCGGCCTCGGAGAGCATCGCGTCGGCGCCGAGGCCCCAGAGCCTGGACAGGTGATCGCGGAGGGTCTCGCCCTCGAGGAGTTCCATCGCGTACCAGGGGCCGACGTCGGTGACGCCGACCTCCTCGATGCGAACCACGTCGGGGTGCGCGACCTTCCGCAGCGCCAGCACCTCGCGCCGGATCGACGCCAGCAGGTCGGCGCTCGTGACCCGCACGGTCTTGAGCGCCACCACCGCGCCCGTCTCCTCGTGGACGGCGCGGTACACCACCCCCATCCCGCCCTGCCCGATCACCCCTTGGACCCGATACGGCCCGATCTGCGCTGGAATGCTGACAGTCACGGGAACTCGTGACGCTATCACGAAGAGATCACGCGCCATTGCGGTATTGGCGCGGACGGCGCGTTCGCGCCCCGGAGAGGGAGCGCGGCGACGAGGTCGATGGGGGGGGAGTGCTGACGGGGAGCGGAAGGAGGCGGCGAGGCTTCAGGCGCTGTCGCCGTCGCCCGCGGTGCGGCGGACCCAGAGCATCGCGTCGGCGCGGCGCTCGCCGGGCGCGAGGTGCTTCGAGAGCACGCCGGTGCGGCGGTAGCCCGCGCCGAGGAACACGGCCCCGAGCAGGGGGCTGTCCGCCGGGGTCATGGCGAAGGTGCAGCCGATGTCGCGCGCCTTGAGGGCCTCGTGGAGCCCGTGCATCGCGCCGGAGAGCACGCGCGCCTCGTCGGTCTTGGTGGGCACCATCGGGATCTGGACGTAGGCGTTGCCGAAGGGCTCCTGGAGCTCGGCGGTGACGACCTGCGAGGTGGTGCGCCCGCGGCCGACGACGTGCAGCCGGTCGCCCGAGCGCAGGAAGCGCTCGTCGAACCACGCCGCGGTCTTGCGGTTGCGCGCCGGGGCGATGCCCTGGGCGGTGGCCTGGAGGTCGTTGAGCACCTCGATCTTGAGGCCCTTCACGGCGGTGATCTCGGCCACCAGCTTGCGCGCCTGGACGAGCACCTTCTCGGCGGCGGCGGTGTCGGCGGGCGGCGTGAGGGGCGCGCCGTCCTCGTCGACGAGCGGCGGGTCGCTGAGCACGCGGCCCATCAGGTACGCGTCGGAGCGCTTGTAGTACCCGGGGATGGAGCCCTCGCGGGCGAACCCGACCTTGGCCCAGCCGAGGCTCTCCTCCTTCTCGACGAAGGTGTAGATGCGCGCGATGCCCTCGCGCCGTGCGAGCTCGTCGAGGCGCTGCTGCTTCAGGGGGAAGTTGCCGGCGAGGAAGTCCACCAGGCGCGCGGTGCGCTGTCGGCGGTTGACGATGAGGCTGACGTGGATGCCCTCCCGTCGATACGAAACCTCTTCGATGACGGACCGTGGGCTCGTCTGGATCTGCATGGACATCGCGCAGTGCACCCCGCTGCCGAAGCCCGCAGGGGAGGCGTCTCCCCGGAGCCGCGGCTGCTGTTCCGCGCCTGTCTAGTCAAGGGCTTTTGTGAAGTCAACAGGTTTTTGACAGGGTATGTCAGGCACCTGTGCGCGTGCGCGGAGGCAAAGATTTACATGGACGGTAAAGCCCTCCGTCCGCGGGTGGGGCGGAGGAGCTACGTCGGGGGGGATTGGGAGTGACGGGGGGAGAGAGAGGCTACGAGCGGCTCAGCGCGCGGCGGGCGCCGCGAGGGCGGCGTCGATGCGGCGCTGGAATTCCTCGAAGGGCAGGGCGCCCGCGAAGAACTTGCCGTTGATGAAGAAGGCCGGGGTGCCGATCTGGGCGCCCGAGGCGTCCGCGGCGGCCATGTCGTCGCGCACGCGCGCCTGGTGGGTGTGGCCGTCGAGGGCCGCGCGGAAGCGGGCCATGTCGAGCCCCTGCTCCTGGGCGTAGCGCTCGAGGTCGGCGCGCTCGATGTGCTGCTGGTTCTCGAACAGGTGGTCGTGGAAGCGCCAGAACCCCTGGTTGCCGCGCTGCGCGAACGCCTCCTGGGCGGCCTCCGCGGCGAGCATGGCGTTGTTGTGGAAGGGGAGGGGGTAGTCACGCCACACGAAGCGCACCTGGGTGGGGTAGCGCTGGCGGATCTGGGCGATCTGCGACGCGACGCGCGAGCAGAACGGGCACTGGTAGTCCGAGAAGTGCTGGATGACGACGCGGGCGTTGGCCGGGCCGAAGCTCGGGGCGCGGGGGTTGTCACGCACGGTGTAGACGCGGTTCTCGTCCTCGGCGGGGGCCGCCGGGGTGGGGGCCGCCGCCGCCGCGCCGCCGCCGGTGCGGCGGATGGTGGTGTCGGCCTCGGCCATCATGCGCTCATAGAGGTTGGCGCGCGTGGTGCCGGGGTGCGACCGCATGAACTCCTCGGCCTTGGTCTTGACCTCGTCGATGAGGCGGACGAAGGCGTCCTCGGGCTGCGCGCCCACGAGGCGGCGGCCGTTGATGAAGAAGTGCGGGGTGCCATTGGCCTCGAGCTGCTGCGCGAGGTTGTGGTCGGCGTCGATCGCGGGGATGTGCGTGTGGGCGCTCATCGCGGCGTTGTAGCGGGCCATGTTCAGGTTGGCCTGCTGGGCGTACCGGTCGAGGTCCGGCCGGTCGAGGGCGGTCTGGTTCTGGAACAGGATGCCGTGCATCTGCCAGAAGCCGGCGTTGCCGCGCTGGGCGAAGGCTTCCATGGCGAGCTCGGCGGCGGGCCGGGCCTTGTCGTGGAAGGGGAGCGGCTCGTTCTTCCACACGATGCGGATGTCGTTGCCGTAGCGGGTGCGCAGCGCGTCCATGGTGGGGTTCACGCGCGAGCAGAAGGGGCACTGGAAGTCCGAGAAGACGACCACGGTGACGAGGGCGGTGTTGGGGCCCTGCACCGGCGAGTTGCCCACCGGAACGCGGAGGACCTGCGCCGGATCGGGCTCGGCCGGGCGCTGCTGCGGCTGCTGCGGCTGCGCGGGCGCCTCACCCGGGACGGGGTCGGCGACCATGTTGGCGTACACGCGGTTGCGCGGCTGGATGGTGCGCGCGCGGGCGAGCACCTGGTCGATGACGGTCTTGAACCGGTCGAAGGGCTGGGCGCCGGTGACCTGGGTGCCGTTGATGAAGAAGTTCGGCGTGCCCTGCGCGCCGACGGCCTGGGCGAGCGCCTTGTCGCGGTCGATGGAGGCCACGTGGGTGTGGTTGGTCATGGCGGTGCGGAAGCGCGCCATGTTCAGGCCGACCTGCTGGGCGAGGCGCTCCAGGGTGGCGGTGTCGAGGTTCTGCTGGTTCTGGTAGAGCAGCCCGTGCATCTGCCAGAACTTGGCGTTGCCGCCCTGGGCGAAGGCCTCCATGGCGGCCTCGGCCGCGGGGACGGCGTTGTTGTGGAACGGCAGCGGCGCGTTCTTCCACACGATGCGAACGTCGTTGCCGTACTGCTGGCGGATCTGGTGGAGGGTGTCCTCCACGCGCGTGCAGAACGGGCACTGGAAGTCCGAGAACTCCACGATGGTGACGAGCGCGTTGGCGGGGCCTAGCGACGGCGAGTTGCCGACGGGGATCCGCTCGGCGTCGACCATGTTGGGTCCGTTGGCGTTGTTGGCGGTGGCCTCGGCGGCGACTTCGCCGCCGGGCTCTGCAGGTGCCTTCGAGCCCGTGATGTTGCCCACCACGAACCCGAGCACCAGCGCCATGATGATGGAGATGGCAGATGCTCCCTTGCTCACAAGATCCTCTGTTCCATGGTCAGTAACCGAAGGAGGCGACGCGCGACGCTGACCGTCCTCGCGCGGAGCCTGTGCGGAAGAAGACACTCATGTGCCCGGTGCGCGGGCTCTCCCCGCTCCCTCCACGACGACGCACCGGGCACGTTCGCTGGCGTCAGTGGTGGGAGTTCCATGGCGCGGCGCGAGCGATGCCCACCGGCGTAACACCCGGTGGGTCGCGACGCCCGCCATCGCAGCCGACGCCTCGCGGACGATCGCCGACCACAGGGTATGGTCGCGCGTCCATGGCGAGGGATCGACTGCGCTCAGGCGCTGGGCGGGCGCCACGGAGACCGCGCCTGACCTGCGCGCGGACCGCCATGGAACTGCGCCGCCGGGTCGAACACGTCGACCGCCTGCGGGGGGACTTCGAGGGTGTGGCTGATGAGCTCGACGGGCTCGTGGTGCATGTCCCAGCTACCGCCGTTGGATCGGGGGGCGTCGGGTCGATCGACCTGACAGCCGGGCTGCGTGGGATCGCTGCAGAGCGTCGGGGCCTGGGAGTGGGACGGGAGCGCGGGGAGGGCCGCGATGAGCGGCTTGGCCGCCTTCACGGGGGAGCTCACCTGGTCGTTGGCCAACGGCAGATGGCTCGCGAGGACCCCGTAGCAACGGGCCTGCACCTGCTGCGCAGACGCGGCCCCGCCCGTGAGGATCACGGCGAAGGCGACGCAGAGTGCGAGGAGGAGGGAGCGCATCGGGGGGTGTTTCAGTCGCACGGAGTAACCGATCGTCGACCGTCGCGCAACCATCGGGCGTGCGGGGCTATTCCGAAACCCCAGGACCCAAAATAGACACAGGGGACGCTCCTTCCGGCCGTAAGCCTTGGAGCGTCCCCTGCGGAGGTACCAACGCCCACCGCGTCACCGCGGAGGGAGCGGGGGCTTACCCGCCGACCTTGGGCACTGAACCTACATTGGAGAGACGAGATTGATGATTGCCCATTGTGCGCCTTTACCTCCCGCGGCTATGCCGCAGCCCGAGGGACGCCGGGAGTGATCCCGGTCCACATTCCGAGCCTTCGAGTGAAGTGGAGCGTCGGTACGCCGCATGCGCCCGCGCTCAGGTTTCGCCGCCAGAAACACTCGCGTGTTCAGGACCATTCCTGGGATCGACTTCCACCTGACGACCATCGCGGTCGTTGGCCCCTCATCACCCATGACCGCGTACGCTCTTGCGAAGCGAACCGCGGCATCAGTCGATGACAGGCGCACCACGATCAAGCCGACCGTATCACCAGCAGCCTCGTCGCGCCAAGAGACATCACCAACAACCTGTCCCAGGGCGCCCATCGAGCATCGCTCCGTGCCTTCTTCGAGGCCTCGCCCTTGACGAGACAGAATATGTCACGCGATGTGACGGGATATGTCCATGGTGCCGTGGCGCTCCGGGCCGCGAGACCCTTAGGCTCCGTGCTCATGAACACCGCGACGAAGCCCCTCCCGCCCACTGGTTCGTACCGCTGGATCGAAGGTTCCGCCGGCCTGCACCCGCGGGCCGTCGCGCTGGCCTCGCGGCGCCCGGTGCTGCGCGAGCGCTTCTACACCGCGGTGCTGCCCGACCTCGCCCGCCGCGGCGCCCCGCGCCAGGTGCGGGGCATCGGCGTGCGGGGCGGGTCGTCGCGCGCGATCTGGTCGTCGTGGAAGGTCCCCGGCGAGGAGCGGGTGCTCTGGGCGCTGCAGGTGAGCACGCGCCAGGTGCGCGGCGCCGCGGGGGAGCGGGCGCCCGCCAACGACGGCTACGTGCTGGCCGCGTGGGGCGACGGGCCGGTGATCGCGTGGGCCAACGACCTGCCCTCGGTGCGCTCGGTGCTGCGCGAGGCGCTCTCGGCGCTGCCCCCGTGGCTGAGCGAGGGCGTGGTGTCGGCCGACGCGACGCTGCCGCTGCGCATCGTCCGGCTCACGGGCGACGCTGGGCGCGCAGCGTGGTCGGATCGAGGTTGTGCTTCTTGAAGAGCTCGCGGAGGTAGCGCCGATCGACCCCTGACCGCCGCGCCGCCTCGGACAGGTTGTAGCCCGAGCGCTCGAAGAGCTTGAGCAGGTAGTCGCGCTCGAAGCGCTCGACCGCGGCCTGCTTGGCGTCCTGGAAGGGCACCTCGGCCTCCAGGGTGACGTTCGGCGCGCCGAGGCCGACGCGCAGGGTGTCGGGCATCACCAGGTCGTGGTCGTCGTCGTCGTCGAGGCTGGTCACCGCCGAGCCTGGGGTGGGGTTGAGCATCACCGCGCGCTCGATGACGTTGCGCAGCTCGCGCACGTTGCCCCGCCACGGGCGCGACGCGAGCGCGGCGAGCACCGAGGGGGCGATCGAGGCGCCGCCCACCGCGCGGGCGAAGTGCTGGGCGAGCGCGGGGATGTCCTCGACCCGGGAGCGCAGCGGCGGGACCTTGATGCGACCCACCGCGAGGCGGAAGAGGAGGTCCTGGCGGAAGCGGCCGGCCTGCACCTCGGCTTCGAGGGAGCGGTTGGTCGCGGCCACCACGCGCACGTCGACGGCGCGGTAGGCGTCGCCCCCGACGGGCTTCACCTGCCGGGCCTCGAGCGCTCTCAGCAGCGCGGGCTGCAGGTCGAGGGGCAGCTCGCCGATCTCGTCGAGGAAGAGGGTTCCGCCGTCGGCGCGTCGGAAGGCCCCCTCGGCGGACCCGACGGCGCCGGTGAAGGCGCCCTTCACGTGGCCGAACAGCTCGGACGCGATGAGGTTGGGCGAGACCGACGCGCAGTCGAAGACCACCAGGGGACGGCCCGCTCGCGGGGACTGCTGGTGCAGCGCCCGGGCGATGACCTCCTTGCCGGTGCCGGTCTCGCCCTCGATGAGCACCGTCAGCGGCGACGGGGCCATCTTCGCGATGCCGCTGCGGAGGCGCTGCATCGCGGCGGAGTCGCCGATGAGCTCGGTGCGCTCGCCCCGCGCGGCCGCCCTCGCGACCGGGGGGATGATCGTCGGCGGCGGGGCCATGATCGCCGGCGAGGTGACGTCCGAGAAGGGCGCGTCGTCGCCCACGCGGATGCTGAGGCTCACCTGCTTGCCGAGCATCAGGGTGACCTCGCCGTTGACCTTGAGCTCGCGGATGCGGGCGCCCTGGTAGTGCGTGCCGTTCTTGGTGTCGAGGTCGACCACCTCCACGCCGTGGGGGTAGATGCGGATCTCGATGTGC
This sequence comes from Myxococcaceae bacterium, assembly GCA_004297725.1. GTDB lineage: Bacteria > Myxococcota_A > Polyangia > Polyangiales > SCUS01. The sequence continues at coordinate 51,704 of SCUS01000059.1, forward strand.
ACCCGCGACACGAAGGGGTCCTGGATGACGATCTCGTTGCCGACGTCGCGGCCCACGCGCACCACGCCCTCGCGCGCCCGAAACGGCGACGGGACCCCCGGGGACACCACCTCCACGTAGCGCGTGGGCGGCGGGGCCGCGCGCCGCAGGGGCACCGTCATCGTCCGGTCGCTCTCGCTCATCCGCGCCGAACGTATACCCCCATCAGAGCCACTTCTTGTAGCGGAACCACAGCCCCATCCCGGTGCCCACCAGCGCCATCAGCCCCAGCGCGAAGGGGTATCCGTAGCGCCAGTGCAGCTCGGGCATGTGGTCGTAATTCATCCCGTAGACCCCGGCGATGAACGTGAGCGGCAGCATGATCGTCGACACCAGCGCGAGGGTCTTCATCACCTCGTTCATCCGGTTGGACGTCTGCGACAGGTACGCGTCGAGGGCCGCGGAGAGCAGCTCTCGGTTGCCCTCCGCGAGGTCGACCACGCGCACGAAGTGGTCGTGGATGTCGCGGTAGAAGGGCAGCGCCCGCTCGGGGATCTGTTCGAACTCCCCGCGCGACAGCCGCTGCAGCACCTCGCGCTGGTGCATCGCCGACCGTCGGAGCTGTTGCAGCGAGCGCTTCAGCCGGAAGATGCGGGGAACGATGTCGGTCGACGTGCGCTCGACCACGTCGGTCTCGAGCGCGTCGATCTGCTCGTCGAAGGCCTCGGTGACCGGGAGGTAGAGGTCCACCATGCGGTCGATGACGGCGTGGGCGACGAAGGCCGGGCCGCGCTCCATCACCTTGTGGTTGCGGGCGAACTCCTCGGCGACCTCGTCGGGGGCCTTCAGCGGGCCGCGGTGGTGCGTCAGCAGCCAGCGCTGAGCGAGCACCACGTCGAGCTCCACGGTCACCATGTTCTCGACGTCGCCCTTGATGCACTCCACCCCGTGGATGACCAGGTAGAGGTAGTCGCCGTAGTCTTCCGCCTTCGGCCCCGGGCGGTCGAGGAGGATGTCCTCCACCGCCAGCGGGTGCAGCTTCAGGACCTCCGTCATCAGCCGGCGCAGGGGCTCGTCGATGCTGGAGGTGTCGATCCAGAAGACCTCCTCGTTATCCAGCAGGGCGCGGACCTCCGAGAGGTCGGACGTATGGCGGACGCCGGTCGGCGTGCGCACGTGAATCGTCGTGGTCATCGATTGTCGAGGCCACGATAGCCGATCGTGAGATGGGAGATGCAGCCCTCCGGGGAGGGGTGGTACGGTTCGAACAGGTGACGATGCCCGACGAGCGCCGTAGCCCCGGTGCCCCACCCCGAACCGCCTCGCCTCGCGACACAGTGGTCGATCGCCAGGCCAATGGTACGCCAGAGTCGCTGCGAACCATTCCGCTGGAGGATGGGCGCTCGCTCCGCGACGAGCTCCACCACGCCATCAAGGACGCCCGTCGCCCGTCGGTGGTGGTGATGTCCGGCGGGGCGGTCGGCGCGCGGGCCAGGCTCTCGGGCAACGCCACCCTGGGGCGCGATCCCACCTGCGAGGTGGTGCTCCCGGACGCCGGGGTCTCCTGGCGGCACGCGCGCATCGAAGACCGCGGCGACGCGTGGGTGCTCGTCGACCTGGGGAGCACCAACGGCTCGCAGGTCAACGGCACCCGCTGCTCCGAGCACCCGCTGGCGCACGGCGATCGCATCACCCTGGGGCGAACGATCCTGCGCTTCGAGATGCAAGACCCGCTCGACCAGGCCTACGACGCGCACCTCGAGCGGCTGCTGCACATCGACGACCTCTCGGGGCTCTTCGTGCGGCGGCGCTTCGACATGGAGCTGGCCCGCAGCATCGCCGCGGCGACCGCGCAGGGGAAGAGCGTCACGCTGCTGGTGATGGACATGGATGGCATCAAGGCCATCAACGATCGGCACGGCCACCTCTTCGGGGCGTACACCATCGGCGAGACCGGGAGGGTCATCGGCCAGGTGCTCGGGGACAGGGGCCTCGGGTCGCGCTTCGGGGGGGACGAGTTCTGCGCCCTGCTGCCCGAGCACGACCTGGAGCAGGGCTTCGCGGTGGCCGAGGAGATCCACGCGGCGGTCAACGCCCACGCGTACGCCCGGGAGGGCGTCACGCTGCGGCCGGGGATCTCCATCGGCGTGGCGGCGTTTCCGAGGGACGCCGACGATGCAGAGAAGTTGTTCCAGCGCGCGGATGAGGCGCTGTATCGGGCGAAGCAGGGAGGGCGCAACCGAGTGATGCGCTAGTCGGCGCACTCCGGTCTCGCAACGAGAGCCCGCGATGTCGGGCGGTGGATGGTGAGCGATGTTCGAGGTCCGATGCCCAGGCTGCCAGAATCCCTTCGAGCTCGACGAGCGTCGCGTGCCTCGCAACGGGATGACCATGCGTTGCCCGAAGTGCCAGACCACCTTCGTGGTCAAGCGCCCGGAGACCATCGGCTTCGCGGGTGCTCCACCCAGCTCTGACACGGGACGGTCCGTCCCGCTCCCGATGCCCTTCGCGCCGCACTCTGCGGGCGGAAAGGCCCCGCCGCCCATCCCGATGCCGGGGGCGACGATCCAGGGAGCGGCTCCCCCGTTGCCGGGGCGAGGGCCTGGCGCGCGACCGCAGGTGCCCGCCGACCTCGCCGCCGAGCTCATCGGCCACACGCCTCCCCCTCCCCCCGACCTCTCCTTGAGCTCCAGCGACTCGACCTGGGAACTCTCCGTCGACCTCCCGATTCCCGCTTCCGAGGTCGGTCTCCCGGCCCCGGCCGAGCCCGAGGCTCGCCGCCGCGCTGCCGCTCCCGCCTCTGCGGGCGTCCCCGCCGCCGCGCCGCCGACCGGAGCCAACGTCAAGTCCACGCTGACGATGCTCCCCGAGCTGCGGCCTGAGATGCAGGCCGTGACGGGCCGACCCTCCCCGCGGCCCATCCCCCCGGACGAGGTGGGTCTGCCCGGCATCTCGGCGGCCCTGCCCGTCCCGGTCGCAGGCCTGCCTGCGCTCCACCACGGCTATACGGGCCTCCCGCAGGTCTCTGCAGGTCTTCCGCAGGTCTCTGCAGGTCTTCCGCAGGTCTCTGCAGGTCTTCCGCAGGTCTCTGCAGGTCTTCCGCAGATCTCTGCAGGTCTTCCGCAGATCGCCGCGGGCCTTCCGATGAACGCCGCGGGCCTTCCGATGAACGCCGCGGGCCTTCCGATGAACCCCGCGGGCCTTCCGATGAACGCCGCGGGCCTTCCGATGAACCCCGCGGGCCTTCCGATGAACGCCGCGGGTCTTCCGATGAACGCCGCGGGTCTTCCGATGGGCGCGGCCAACCTGCCGATGAACGCCGCGGGCCTGCCGATGGGTGCGGCCAACCTGCCGATGAACGCCGCGGGCCTGCCGATGGGCGCGGCCGAGCTGCCCGGGCTCGAGCCGGAGCTGCCGGCGAGCAACCCGCGCCAGGTGGTGCTCGGGCGTGTCAACGTAGAGCGCCGCGCGTTCACCATGACGGAGTCCGATGACCTCCCGTCGCTCGCTGGAGACGCCGCGCTCCCGTCGGTGCGCGCCCCGTCGCACTCCGTGCGCGAGGAGTACGCGATGCCGATGAACGACCGCGGAGAGCGCGTCGGTCGGCACGGCGGAGTGAACTACGGCGAGCTCGACCTGGGCGACGTCATCGGTCAGCCGATTGCTCCGAGCCCCGCGGCGGAGACCTTCCAGGGCAATCCCTTCCCGCCGCAAAGCCGTGGGATGGACATCGGTCAGGAGTTCGACGCGCTCCCCGGGGCCACGAGCCAGCCGTACACCCGCCCCGTCGCAGAGCCGCAGAGGCAGACCCCGGCGAAGCAGACCCCGGCGAAGAAGGAGACCCGCCGCGCGACCGCCACGAGCGAGGGGCCCCGGCGCCCTTGGATGCAGTACGCGCTCTACGGCGCCCTCGGGGTGCTGGGCGTCGGCGTGCTGGGCGGCGCGGCGCTCGCGACCACGGAGTACGGAGCCTTCGGGAAGAACTGGTTCGACGAGCAGCTCCACGGGCCCGAACGGCACGCCGCGGCGACGCGGGTGATCCAGTACGTCGACCGGCTCATCGAGCATGACACCTACGACCGCGCCATCGCGGGGCTGCGGCGCGTCGAGCAGGCGCTCGGCCGCGTGCCCAAGGAGCGCGAGCTCAAGGCGTACATCGTCTACGCGAACAACCTGGTGGTGCTGCGCTTCGGGGCCGACCCGTCTCGCACCGGCCGCGCCCGCACGCTGCTCGCGGAGCTGGCGGACGCCCCTCCGGGGATGCAGTTCCTGGCGCTGGCGAAGGCGTCCGACGCGCTGGCGAGGAACAACCCCCGCGAGGCCCTTCGCCTCGCGCGCAACGACCCCAACGGGCGCGACCTCGCGACGATGGCCGCCGCCCAGCTCAACGACCACGCCCAGTGGCTGCGCTACGCCACCGCGGGCCGGCAGCGGCACCCCACCTCGCGCTCGCGCTACCTGCTGGCCCAGGCGCACTTCGCCACCGGCGACGTGGCCGCGGCGCGGCGCCTGGCCGAGGAGACGCTCCAGCACGAGGCGCGGCACCCCGGGGCGCGCGTGCTGCTGGCGCGCATCCTGGGGCAGCGCGAGGAGGGCCACGCCCGGGCGCTCTCGCTGCTGCAAGACCTCGTGGGCACCACCGCCCGGGGCTCCGCGGTGAGCTACGCCTCGCCGACCGAGCGCGCCGACGCGTGCGTGGTGGCCGGGCAGATCGAGATGTCGCGCGACCGGGTCTCCGTGGCGCAGACGCGCTTCCAGCGGGCGCTCGAGCTCGAGCCCCGCAGCGCGACGGCGCTCGTGGGCATCGGGTCGATCCTGTACCGCCAGGGAAACTTCACCGACGCGCAGGCGCGCTTCCGCAACGCCCACAGCGCCGACCCGCAGAACCTCGACGCCATCATCGGCATCGCGCAGTCGACGCTGTCGCTCAACCAGCCCGCGGAGGCCAAGGCCGCGCTCGAGCCCGCGGTGCAGGAGCACCCCAACGACGGGCGGCTGCACTACTGGCTCGGCCGCGCGCTCGCGGCCACCAGCGACCAGCGCTCGCTGGCGCAGCAGTCGTTTCGTGAGGCCATCCGGCTGCAGCCCGACAACCTCGACGCGTACGTCTCGCTCTCCGAGCTGCTCATCGCGATGCAGCGCAACGACGCCGCCGACCAGGTGCTGGTCGAGGCCCGCGCCCGGGTGCCCGACAACGCCGCGATCCACCGCGCGCTCGCGCACGGCCGGCTCGCCCGCGGCGACGTCAACGGCGCCGAGGAGGAGCTGCGCATCGCCCTGCAGCGCGACCCCGAGGACGTGCGAGCGCACTTCGCCCTGGGCGACGTGTACCGCAGGATGCAGCGCCTCGACGACGCCACGCGGCGGCTCGACACCGTGGCGCGCATCGACCCCGACTACCCCGGCCTCGCCCTGGCGCGCGGCCGCCTCGCGGAGGCGCGCGGCGAGCTCCCGGAGGCGCTCGCGACCTTCCGCGAGGCCCTGGCGCGCGACCCCACCAACCCGGAGCTCATCAACCGCGTGGCGGCCACGCTGGTGGCGCTGGGCAACTTCGGCGACGCCGACCAGATGCTCCGCTCGGTGGTGGTCAACCAGCCGACCAACGCGGAGGCGCAGTACCTGATGGGCCGCGCCCGCCTGGGCGCCGGCAACTACGTCGACTCGGTGCACTACCTCGACCGCGCGATCGAGCTCAACCCGCAGCGGGCGGAGTTCAAGGCCTTCGCGGCGGAGGCGCACCGGCGATCGGGCGACATCGTGCGGGCGCTGCAGCTCGCGGAGGAGTCCATCCAGCTCGACCCGGCGTTTCCGCGCGGGTACTGGGTGCGCGCGGAGATCAGGGTGCGCCAGGGCGCCGCGGCGCAGGCGCTGGTGGACATCAACCGCGCGACGCAGCTCGACCAGACCTTCTGGGACGCCTACGCGACCTGGGCGGACATCGACGACGCGCTCGGCCGCCGCGACGACGCGATCCGGCTGTACCAGATCGCCATCTCGCACGACCCGAGGCACGGCGACTGGTTCTACAACCTGGGTCGGCTGCTCGGCGACGCGGGGCGCGAGGGCGAGGCCAGGGCGGCGCTGCAGCAGGTGCGCTCGCTGGGCGCGGGGCTCAACCCGACGCCGAGCTGGTTCGTGCAGGGCACGCGGCAGCTCGCCGACCTGGAGCGAGGGAGCAACCCCGCCGAGGCGAGGCGGCTCTACATCGAGTACCTGCGGATGGTTCCGCCGGGGAGCCCGTCGGCGAACAGCGTGCAGATCATCCTGGGTGAGATGAGCGACGGCTGATCTCGGCCGTCGGGCGTCGTCGGCGCGCGAGCGATGCGATCGCCAGCATCGCTCCCAGCGAGAGCGACACGCCCGGCGGGCCCGCTCCGCCCGCGCGACAGCCGCAGCCTCCGGTCAGCACCGGGTCTTGCGTCGCGGCGTCCTCGCTCGCCACATCGACGGAGGCGTCGGCGGTCGCGGCGGCATCGCCAGCGTCCGTCACCGTCACGCCGACACCCACATCGACCGAGGGCGCGCCTGCGTCCGTTGGGGGAGGGCCCGCGTCCGCGAGGGCGGCGCCCGCGTCGGGCGCGACGTCATCGCCGTCGTCGGGCGAGTCGGGGGGAGCGACTGGCGCGGTCGGGGCGCCGGTCCATACGCCGAGCACGTCGACGATGAGGTGGGTGCGCACGTTGCTGAACACGCAGAGCGAGCCTGAGCCGAGGGTCGAGACGGTGAGAGAGCCCACCGCCGTCTCGGCCGGGAAGGTGAGCGAGGAGGTTCCGGGCACCGGGGTGCCGCACGGGAAGGCCGTCACGAAGCCGGGCCCCGAGGCGGACACCGCCGTGAGGTTGGCGACCACCGCGACCGCGCTCGCGGGCATGCCCGGCACGCGCTGCATCGGGAGCTCGATGACCTGACGCGCGCCGAGCCGGCCGGTGAAGAGGGAGGTCGGCTGCCGCGTGTCGAGGAGGCGCTGCGGCGAGAGGGCGGTGTACGTGAGCCCGCTCGACGGCGCGAAGAAGCCGGTCACGTCGACGACCGCGTGGGTCTCGACGTTCGAGAGCAGGCAGAGCTGTCCGCCGGGCCCGAGCGTCGAGACGACCGTGTTGGTCACGACGGCCCCGGGGGAGACGTTGATGTTGCTGGTGGGAGGCGTCGGTGCGCCGCACGGAAACGCCGTCACGAAGCCCCCGGCGGGGCCCGCGATGGCGGTGACGCTCGCGACGACCCCGAGCGCGCCTGCGGGCGCCCGGACGTCGATGGCCCGCGGGGTGTTCGAGGCCAGCGCGACGTCGGAGCGGGTGTCGAGCACCCGGGTCGGACCCGACGGGACGAGGCCCGCGCCCGAGGGGGAGAAGGCCCCGTAGGCGTCGGTGATCATGTGGGCGCTGTTGAGGGCCTCGAAGGTCACGCCGGCGCTCGCGCCGAGCGCGACGGGGGTGGCGTTGGCGTTGGCGGCGCCGGCGACGTAGTTGACCGTGGAGGTCGGGGGGCGAGGCTGCCCCGCGGAGAAGGCCGTGGCGTAGCCGGGGGCGTCGACGCCGAGGGTGGCGACGTTGAGCCACACGCCCGTCGCGCCCGTCGGGAGCCCGAGGGAGGACCAGTCGCGGAAGGTTGCGCTGGAGCCCGGCGTGAGCGGGCCCGCGGCGCCCGAGCGGAGGAGGCGCGCGCTGCCCTCGGGGGTGCGCGTGTCGAAGAGCCGGTGCGGCCCCATGAAGGTGAAGCGCCCGGGCGCGGCGGCCGCGGCCACGGCGGGGAGCGCGGCGCCGGGCACCAGGCGGGCCTCCGCGGGCTCCGCGGGCGGGGGCGATCCGCAGCGCGGGGGAGGCCCGGCGAGGCAGGGGGCGCCGGTGGACGCGCAGTCGACGGAGGTGCAGTCCGTGCGGATGAGGCGAGCGCCGTCGCAGCGCGCGGTGCAGGTCGTCGACATCGACGCCCCGGAGGTGAAGAAGGGCGTCTGACGCGCGGCGCCCGCCACGCTGAGCTCGACGTGGATGTGGTTGGTGTGTGAGAGCGACGCGGAGCCCAGCAGGCCGAAGCCGCGCTCGCCGTTCCAGAAGGCGCGGTCCCACACCACGCGCTGGATGCCGATGTACTCCGCGTTCTCGACGAGCCAGTTGGCCGCCTGGTCGCCGAGCGTGTTGTCCGCGTCGCCGCCCACCATCGGGACCATCAGGTCGATGGCCCGCCCGGTGGCGTGCACCGAGAGCGTAGGGACCCGCGTCGTCGCGCTGTTCTGTCGGCAGCAGTAGGTGCCGCCCGGGCGCAGGAAGGCGTATCGCCGCAGCAGGAAGGTGTTGAGGTCGCGGGTCCCGGGGTGCGCGGGGGTGCACGCGGGGTGCGTGCACGAGCACGCGAAGGCGTTGGTCGACGTGCACCGACCCAGCGGAGACACCGCGGGCGGCTCCACGACGGTGACGTGCTGCGTGGCCGCGATCGCGCGCGTCGAGGCCGACGGCTGCCACGGCCCGGCGACCGCGATGTCCGAGCTCTGGGACCCGAGCTCCGCGTCGACCACGCATCCAGCCATCAGCGCGGAGCAGAGCAGGAGCGGGCGACGATCGATCATCGGAGGGGTGAGCGACGCTATCGCTTCTCCCCACGGCCTGACCAGCGAGAGCCCCCGCCGACGCCACGGCGCCCGGTCGGCGTCAGCGCCGACGGAGGAGGGGCCTTCGGCGGGCGCGCAGCACGAGACCGAGCGCGGCGAGCAGCAGCGCCGCGGGGCTCCGAGACGCGTCGCGGGCTTCTCCGCCGGGAGCGCGGCAGCCGCACCCGGGCTGCGCTTCGAGCTCGATCAGCGGGTCTTCGATCTGCACGTCGTCCTCGGGCAGGTCGTCGACGGGCGAGGAGGCATCTTCGACGATCGGAACATCCACCGAAGCGTCACGAGGAGGCTCTTCGGACACATCGACGATGTCCCGGATGGTCCCGATGTCTCGGATGGTGCCGATGTCCCGGATGGTGCCGGCGTCGCGAGCGCCTGCGTCGACCGGAGCGCCTGCGTCCTGGGCGACGGGGGTGTGTCGCCAGCAGAGGAAGTTGTCCTCCCAGGTGTGCGGGTCGCCGGGCTCGTACCAGGCGAGGCAGTCATGGCCCGCGATGGGGCCCGCGCTGCTCCAGCGGAAGGAGTACTCCGAGCCCGTCGGGGCGCAGAGGTAGTTGTCTCCCCAGGTGTGCGCCGCGGGCTCCGAGCCCTCGGTGATCGCCGTGCAGGTCATCCCCGCGATGGCGCCCGCGGAGGACCAGCGCAGCCCCAGGTCGCGCTCGGCGCAGAGGTAGTTGTCGCTCCAGGTGTGCGGGTCGGACGACTCGCTGATCTGCGTGCAGGTCATCCCCGGCTGCGGCCCCGAGCAGCTCCACGCGAAGGGCCCCGCGCGGCGCACGCAGCTCGGGTCGCGGGTCCAGCACAGGTAGTTGTCGCCCCAGGTGTGCGGGTCGCCGGGCTCGGTCCACTGCACGCACGACATCCCCGCGATGGGCCCAGCGCTGCTGAAGCGAAACGTGTACGGCAGCCACGACGGCGCGCAGAGGTAGTTGTCTCCCCAGGTGTGCGCCGCGGGCTCCGAGGACTCGTTGACGGCGATGCAGCGCATCCCCGCGATGGGCCCCGAGTACGACCAGCGCAGCCCCCGGTCGAGGTCCGAGCAGAGGTAGTTGTCTCCCCAGGTGTGCGGGTCGGCGGGCTCGTCGATGAGCGTGCAGGTCATGCCCGCGATGGGTCCGCTGCAGTTCCACCCGAAGGGGCCCTCGCGGCGGGTGCAGGGCGGCGGAGGGGGCGGGCCCTCGCAGCTGTCGCCCGGGGAGTTGGGATACGAACCCTGGTTGACCCAGCGACCGCCGCCGTTGCTGCACCCGCCGGTGAAGGGGTCGAGCGACACCCCGCCGCGCTGCCAGCCGAAGTGCAGGTGCGGCCCGGTGGAGCTTCCCGACGAGGCCGATCGCCCGATGGCCTGACCGCAGCCCACGGACTGCCCGCGGCCCACCATCAGCGAGCCCTGCTGCATGTGGCAATAGATCGTGCGGGTGCCGTCGGAGTGCTGGAGCTGCACGTAGTTTCCGCAGCGCCCTCCGCAGGTGTTGCCGAGGCCGCCGTAGTTGGCGCAGCCGTCGTTCGTCGCCACCACGGTGCCCGCGGCGCCAGCGAGCACCGTCGTCCCCAGCGGGACGGGGATGTCCGTGCCGGTGTGCCCGTCGTAGCAGCGCGACCCGCAGTTGTAGTCGCGGCACCCCGCGGCGCCGCCGTTGTTGTCGTAGCCGTAGCTGATGACCGGCGCGGGCCCGAGCGGGCGGCGGAAGCGCACCTGCGCGCTGGCCGTCCTCCCCATCGCCATCGCCATGGCCATCGCGGAGGCGAGGCGCAGCATGGACTTCCGGGAGGTCACTGGAGAGGACGTCGCTCGCTACTCGGTCTCGCGCGCCGCCGCGCGGTTCTCTTCGCGCATGGCGCGCCCGCGGCTCAGCGCGCTGTCGCGCGCCTCGTAGGCTCGGACGATGCGCGCCACCAGCGGGTGTCGCACCACGTCGACGTCGGTGAAGGTGCAGAACGCGATGCCCTCGGTGCCCGTGAGCAGGTTGGTCGCGTCGGAGAGGCCCGACTTGCGGCCCTCGGGGAGGTCGACCTGCGTGACGTCACCCGTGATCACGGCCTTCGAGTCGTAGCCCAGGCGCGTCAGGAACATCTTCATCTGCTCGGACGTGGTGTTCTGCGCCTCGTCGAGGATCACGAAGGCCTCGTTGAGCGTGCGCCCTCGCATGAAGGCCAGCGGCGCGACCTCGATCTGCCCGCGCTGGATGAGCGCCTGGGCCTTATCGAGGTCCATCATGTCGTGCATCGCGTCGTAGAGCGGGCGCAGGTAGGGGTTCACCTTCTCCGCGAGGTCGCCCGGGAGGAAGCCCAGCTTCTCGCCCGCCTCCACCGCGGGCCGCGTCAGGATGATGCGCTTGACCTTCTTCTGCATCAGCGCCGCGACCGCCATCGCCATCGCGAGGTAGGTCTTGCCCGTGCCCGCGGGGCCGATGCCGAACACGATGTCGTGCGCGCGCAGCGCCTCGATGTACCGCTTCTGCGCGAGGCCCTTCGGCGCGATGATGCGGTGCCGCGCGCTCACCAGCACCACGTCCTGGAACACGTCGCGCAGCTTCAGCTCGGGGTGCTCCTTGAGCAGCCGCACGGCGCGCGCCACGTCGTTGCCGTTGATCTCGTTGCCGTCGCGGATCGACTCGCACAGCTCGGCCACCACGCGCTCGGCGAAGGCCACCTCCTCCGCCGAGGTGCCCTGGATGTGCACCTGATGCCCGCGCTGACCGATGGTGACCCCGGTCTCCACCTCCAGCACCCGCAGGTGCTCGTTGCGCGGGCCGCACAGCGCCACCATCAGCGCCGGATCAGCCACATCGACCTGCGCGCTTCCGCCCGGATTGCGCGCGCCCTTCGACCCCGAAGCTTCGCTCTTCGCCATGTGCCCCTCACGCTACCACAGCCCCCGGTGCGGGCGGCCCCGGTGGGGTATATGTGCGGCGTGACGATCCGCGCGGTGGTGTTCGACCTCGACGACACGCTCTTCCCCGAGGCGACCTACGTGGCCTCGGGCTTCCGCGCCGTGGGCGAGGCCCTCGCGAGGGAGCACCGCATCGAGGGCTTCGGCGAGCGGGCGGCGGCGGTGGCGGCGGCGGGAGCCCGCGGCGACGTCTTCGACGAGGCGCTGCGACGGTCGGGCGTGGCGGAGGACGACCTGCGGGGCCTCGTCCCCTGGTGCGTGCGGCGCTACCGGGAGCACCTCCCGGACATCGCCCTCTTCCCGGAGGCCCACGAGGCGCTGGAGAACTTACGGGGTAAGGTAAAGATCGGGGTGCTCACGGACGGCTGGCTGGTCGCGCAGCAGGGCAAGGTCGCCGCGCTCGGGCTCGCGGCGCGCGTCGACGCCGTGGTCTACAGCGACAGCTTCGGCCGCGAGCACTGGAAGCCGAGCGAGGTGCCGTACCGGGCGGTGGCCGAGGCGCTCGGCGTGGCGCACGATGCCTGCGTGTACGTCGCCGACAACCCCGCCAAGGACTTCATCACCGCGCGAGCCCTCGGGTGGCGCACCATCCAGGTGGCTCGCCCCGGGCAGACGCACCCCGCGGTGGCGCCGAGCGAGGCGCACTCGGCGGAGGTGAGCGCGCTCGACCTCCGCGCGGCCATGGCGGTGCTCGCCGGATGGATGGGGTGAGCGGAGTGGAAGGCAACGGACGACGGGCGCTCCCGCTCTTCGCGGGGCTGACGGCCGGGGCGACGAGGCCCGCGGCGCCGCACCTCGAGCAGGCGCGCCGGAGCCTGGGCGGGCCCTACGCGGACGACGTCGACGCCGCGATGATCGGCCGCTTCGTGCGCGCCGAGCCCCACGAGGGCGTGGTGCTGCACGCCGACGCGTCGACGGTGGACGTGATGGTCTCCGCGGGCGTGGTGCGGCGGGTGGAGCGCTCCCGGGTGGTCGCCCTGGACGACGTCGAGCTCTCGCCGCTGCGGCGGCGCATGGCGGGCGACGTGCGGCGCTTCGCGGCGATGCCCGCCGGGAGGAGGGCGCGCTTCGCCACCGAGGGGGGCGGCGAGGCGGAGGGGCTGCTGATCGAGAAGTGCCGCTACGGGGCGCTGCTGGCGCTCGACGACGGCCGCGTGGTGGCGCTCGGGTTCAGCCGGATGATCGCGACGGTCGCGCCCGGCTGAGGGCCTTCGCTCAGCGACCCAGCCGCAGCAGCGCCCGCGCCTCGCTCGCCGTGGGCCGCTCCTCGGGGCGCTTGGCCAGGCAGCGCTCCAGCAGCGCGTCGAGCCACGGCGCAACCGACGCTTCGACCTCGCGCGCGGACGGCACCGGCCCCTCGGCGATGGCCAGCATCACCTCGGTCGCTCCGCCCGCGTAGAGCCTGCGCCCGGTGAGCATCTCGTAGAGCAGCACCGCCGCCACGAACACGTCGCTGCGCCCGTCGATGATCCCCTCTCCGGTCACCACCTCCGGGGCCATGTACCCGCGCGTCCCGCGGAGCACTCCGCGCTCCGGGTCGTCGCGCCATCGGCTGGACGCGATGCCGAAGTCGATGAGGGAGATCGCCCCGTCGTCGCGCACGATCACGTTGCCCGGCGCCACGTCGCGGTGCACCGCCTCCAGCGCCTCGCCCGCTTCATCCGGGCGCGTGTGGATGTGGTCGAGCGCGTCGAGCAGCTGCGCGCCCCAGGCCACCGCCGTCGCCTGCGTCACCCGGCCCCCGGCCAGCACCGCGTCGAGGCCGCGGCCCTTCACGTGGTCGAGCAGCAGGTGCGGCACCCCCGAGGCGTCACGGTACTGCGCCCGCACCGCTGGAATCGCCGGGTGATCGAGGCGCCCCAGCAGCCGGCCCTCGTGCTCGAACATCGCCACCAGCGCCGGGTCGTACGCGCAGTGCCGGTGCATGCGCTTGAGCACCCGCGTCACTCCGTCCGCGTCCTGCGCCACGAAGGTCTCGGCCATCGCCCCCACCCCCAGGCTCGGGCCCACCCGTAGCGCGGGTGGCTCCGTCATGTCTGCGCCTGCTCCGGTCACCGCGCGGATCACCCGGCGAGTATAGTCCGGGCCGTCGCGCGCGATCGCTGCTCCAATCATGGCCGCAGCCGAGTTCATCGCCGCGCCCACACAGCCATCTCCATGCGGCCGTCCATCTGCCTGCTCCTCTCGCTCGCCGGCCTCGGCTGCGGCGCGTCGGTGACCCAGAACCCCACCGGGCTGGCGGACGTCCCGGACGCCGCCGTGGATGTTGCGCCCGCGGCGGTGGACGTCCCGCCTGCGCCGGTGGACGTGCCGGTCGCCATGGTGGACGTGCCCCCGCCCGAGCCGACGGACCTCGCGCTGGGAGAGACGTGCACGCGCGACCAGCAGTGCGCCTCGGGCCTGTGCGCGCAGACCCCTGGCGTCGTGGCGGGGTGCGCCCAGCCCTGCGTCGACGACGAGACCTGCCTCGCGGTCAACAGCCAGCTCTCCTGCGTGCTCGACCGCGCTCCCGGCGGAGGCCGCCTGGTGTGCGGCCAGGTGGTGAGCGCCGAGGTCGATCCCGCGGGGGCGTGCACCCAGGACACCGAGTGCTTCTCGGGCTTCTGCCTGGACGGGCTCTGCCACAACCCCTGCGCCGACGACAGCGTGTGCGCCGCGGGCTGGCGCTGCGGGGCGCAGCCGGTGGGAGCGCGCAGCGTGCAGGTGTGCCGCGCCAACCCCATCAGCGGCGTCACCGTCGAGGACTACGTGCTCTTCGAGGGCCTCGCCAGCGTCGACCGCGGGACCCTGCCGCTGCAGGTCGTCGCTCCGCCGGACACCGTGTCGCTCACCTGGGTGACGCAGGACCTCGCCGGCCCCGACCTCTTCGCCAGCGTCACCGGAGTGACCGCTCCCGACGGTCGCACCCTGGTCGACCTGCGTAGCTGGAACACCCTGAGGGAGCAGCAGGTGCGAACGCTCCCGTCGCGGCTGCAGATCAACGGGGCGACCTTCCCGGGGCGCACCATGGAGCCGATGGTCCCGGGGGTGTTTCGCTCGTCGCACGCGCTGCTCAACGACCGCAGCGGGTCGCCCGTCGCCAGCCGCCGGATGCGCGCGATGGTGCGGGTGAAGCGCGCCCCCGGAGGCATCGCCGCCAACGGCTGGACCTTGCGGCTACGGGTGATCATGGGCGGCATCGCGGGGCTCAACGCCGCCGCCGCCCCGCGCAACGCGCGCCTCCAGAGCGCGCTCTCCCGGATGCGAGCGATCTACGCCAGCGTGGGGGTCAACCTCGCCGTCGAGGGCTACGCCGACCTCAGCGCCGCGGACGCCGCGCGCTTCGCCACCATCGACAGCCAGGAGGAGCTTCGCGCGCTCTTCCAGCGCAGCTCCGGGATGACCGGCGACGTGCTGCCGATCTTCCTGGTGCGGGGCATCTCCTCCGCCGCGGGCCTGGAGAACGCCATCGGCATCGCCGGCGGCATCAACGGCCCGCCGGGGATCTTCGGCACCGTGTCGTCGGGCGTGGTGGCGAGCTGGGACAACACCTTCGGCCGCACCGACCTGCTGGCCCAGGTGCTCGCGCACGAGTGCGGCCACTACCTCGGCCTCTGGCATACCATGGAGCGTAATCCCGCCTGCACCACGGCGGGGCAGGCGGACTGCTCGCTCTGGGGCGGCGTGGACAACCTCACCGACACGCCCGCCACGATGGCGGGCGCCTCGCGCTACCTGATGTACTGGACCACCAGCGGGAGCAACGAGCTGGTCTCGGCGGGGCAGGGGCTGATGATGCGGGGCAACCCGATCATCCATTGAAGGAGAGCGGGGGGGGGAGGGGGAGCGCTCAGTCGCCTTCGGACACTTCTCCGGCGAGGAGCTGTCCGATGACCGGGGTCTCACCGCCGCCGAGCCCGTGCAGGCTGCGCAGGTGGTGGATGAGCATCGCGCGGTTGTCGGTCACCGAGAGGTTCTGCAGCTCGAGGGCGCCGATGCGGTCTTCGGGGGTGAAGGCAGGGGCCTCGACGCGCTCCATGGAGAGCTTCTCCGGGGCGTAGGCCATGTACTCCGCGCGCGTCGAGAGCAGGGTGTAGTCCTCGCCGCGGCGAAGCTCGACGGTCACCTCGCCGGTCACCGAGGGGGCGATCCAGCGGGTGAGGGCGTCCTTCAGCAGGTTGGCCTCGGGGTCGTACCACTTGCCCTCGTACAGCAGGCGCCCGAGCCGTCGGCCCAGGGTGGCGTAGAGGTCGAGGGTGTTCTCGTTGTGGATCGCCGAGAGCAGGCGCTCGTAGGCGAGGTGCAGCAGCGCCATGCCGGGGGCCTCGTAGATGCCGCGGCTCTTGGCCTCGATGACCCGGTTCTCGATCTGGTCGCTCATCCCGAGGCCGTGCCGGCCGCCGATGCGGTTGCACTCCAGGAAGAGGTCGAACTGCGAGGAGAACCGATCGCCGTTGAGGCTCACCGGCAGGCCCTTCTCGAAGCCCACGGTCACCGTCTCGGGGGCGATCTCGACGTCCGCGCGCCAGAACGCCACGCCCATGATGGGGTGGACGATGCGCATGTTCTTGTCGAGAAACTCCAGGTCCTTGGCCTCGTGGGTGGCGCCGAGGACGTTGGCGTCGGTGCTGTAGGCCTTCTCGGTTCCCATGCGGTAGGGCAGGCCGTGCGCCAGGAGGTATTCCGACATCTCCTTGCGGCCGCCGAGCTCGCCCACGAACTTCGGGTCGAGCCAGGGCTTGTAGATGCGCAGCTCGGGGTTGGCGAGGATGCCGTAGCGGTAGAAGCGCTGGATGTCGTTGCCCTTGTGCGTCGAGCCGTCACCGAAGACGTTGACGCCGTCTTCCTTCATGGCGCGCACGATGGCGAGCGTGGTGACCGCGCGGCCGAGCGGCGTGGTGTTGAAGTACTTCCTCCCGCCCGACGACAGGTGGAAGGCCCCGCACTGGATGGCGGTGAGGCCCTCGCGCACCATCGCGTCGCGGCAGTCGACCAGGCGACCGGCGACGGCGCCGTGGGTGATGGCCGTCGGGGGGATGTCCGCGGGGTTGGCCTCGTCAGGCTGCGCGAGGTCGGCGGTGTACGCGTGCACCTTCATGCCGTGTCGGGACATCCAGGCGACGGCGCAGCGGGTGTCGAGGCCGCCGGAGTACGCGATGCCCATCGGGGTGCCCGCGGGCGGCAACGAACGGTAGATCCTGCTCATGGGCGCAACCCCCTACCACGACCCCGAAGCGGCGCGCCACGGGGGCTTCGGGGGCGTTGACGCGGATGACGCAGGGAGACGAAAAAAGCCCGCGGGTACGCCAGCTTGACCGGTGGGGATTGGCGGTGGGAGAACGCCGCCCCATTGAGGCTGCCGAGCTGCGCTCCGTGGGATTCAGCGCGAGCGCCGGAGAAAGCGAGCGGTGATGTCGAACGAGAAGTACGAGTTCTTCAAGGTCATCCAGGAGTATCTCAACAAGGCCTCGAAGGTGGTGCAGCTCGACCCGGCGGT
This sequence comes from Myxococcaceae bacterium, assembly GCA_004297725.1. Taxonomy (GTDB): domain Bacteria; phylum Myxococcota_A; class Polyangia; order Polyangiales; genus SCUS01. Next base: position 68,651 of record SCUS01000059.1, read on the forward strand.
GGAGCTGATGCTCTCGCAGCCGAAGAACGAGGTCATCGTGCACTTCCCGGTGCGGATGGACACCGGCGAGGTGAAGCTGTTCAAGGGATATCGCATCCAGCACAGCAACATCCTCGGCCCCTTCAAGGGCGGTATCCGTTATCACGAGAGCGTCACCCTCGATGACGTGAAGGCCCTCGCCTCGATGATGACCTGGAAGTGCGCGCTGATGCGCCTCCCCTACGGCGGCGCCAAAGGGGGGATCAAGTTCAACCCGCGCAGCCACTCGACGGGCGAGCTCCAGCGCATCACCCGGCGCTTCACCCACGCGCTGGGCAGCAACATCGGCCCCGACTACGACATCCCCGCGCCCGACGTCGGCACCACGTCACAGATGATGGCGTGGATCATGGACATGTACATGAACACCGTCGGGCACGTGAACAAGCAGGCCAACCGCGGCGTGGTGACGGGCAAGCCCGTGGTGTCGGGCGGCACGCTGGGCCGGGAGAAGGCCACCGGCCAGGGGGTGGTGCACTGCATCCTCGAGTGGGCGAGGGAGCACCGCTTCAACCTGGAGGGCAGCACGTACATCGTGCAGGGCTACGGCAACGTCGGATCGCACGCCTCGGCGATCCTGGGGCGCTACGGCGCGTCGCTCACCGCGGTGGGCGACCACTCGGGATACATGAAGTCCCCGGAGGGCTTCAATCGACACAAGCTGGCGGAGTGGGTGAAGACGCACGGCAGCGTGGCGGGCTATCCCTCCGGGCAGGCGATCACCCGCGAGGAGTTCTTCGCGACGAAGTGCGACATCTTCATTCCGGCGGCGCTGGAGGGGCAGATCGGCCCGTCGGAGGCCAACCTGCTCGACTGCCGGCTGATCGTCGAGGGCGCCAACGGGCCGACGACGCCGGAGGGGGAGAAGATCCTGCTCGACCGCGGGATCACCATCATCCCCGACGTGCTGGCCAACTCCGGGGGCGTGACCGTGTCGTATTACGAGTGGGTGCAGAACAAGCGCTCGGAGAGCTGGGACCTCGAGGAGGTCGACGCCAGGCTCGAGACCGCCATGAAGCGCGCCTACAAGGACGTGCTGGATTTCAGCCGCGCCAAGGAGGTCGACCTGCGCCTGGCGGCCTACTCCGTGGCGCTGGAGCGCCTGCAGGCGGCCTACCGAGAGCGCGACATCTTCCCCTGAGTCAGTCACGCGCCCGCCCTCCATGGCCTCCGCGGAGCGCCAGGCCGAGGGCGGGTCGGACGTCCTCGGGGCCATCGAGGGCAGGGTCCTGGAGGGTTCCGGCGGCGACCACCCGGCCCGAGAAGCCCTCGATGGCGCGGAGGTCGTCGGCCGGGCCGTCGACGCCCAGCGCCGTGAGGTGGGGGCCGTGGCGTCTTACCAGGGCGTGTAAGCCCGCGTCGTCGAGGCCCGCGACGGTGATGTTGCGGGCGCCGGGCGAGCCGATGGAGGCGGTGTCGTGGAGGGCGATCGCGTGGTCGGGGCCGCGCCAGAAGCGAAGGGCCGTCGCGGCGTGTACGCCCCGCCACTGCATCACCGCGGCGCCGAGCCCGACGTCCATCGGGCCGGGGGGAAGGGTCGCGGCGACCTCGGTGAGCGCCCGGTGGAGGTGCTCCGCGAAGGCCATGGGGTCGCTCCCGGTGACGATCACGGCCTGCGGGGAGAGGCAGCCGCGCTGGTCGTACCAGGCGATGTCCTCGGCGACGCGGGCGGCGGCGAGGGCATGGTCGGTGGTGCGTACGATCGAGAGCGCGAAGCCGTGGCCGCGGCCCTCGAAGGTGACGCCGGGAGGGAGCGAGGCGCGCAGCGTCGCGAGGGTCTCGTCGGAGCCGTAGGCGACGAGGTGGTCGAAGGCGCCATCGGGCGCGAGCCCGTCGGTGAGCAGCGGGGCGAAGCGCGGCTGATGGCGCGAGGGCTTCACCGTGACCGAGGCGGCGCCGCGGAGCAGCGGCAGCGCGAGGGCCCGCAGCGGCGCGGTGGCCACCGAGGCGGCGAGGAGGACCCGCACCCGCCTGCCCGCCAGCTCGAGGGAGGCGAGGGCCTCGAGGGCGTCGGGGGTGTAGCGCGCGGTGACCCGATCGAGCGCGAGGGCGGCGTGCGCCGGGTGAAGCGCCCCGTCGGCCGCGAGGGCGTCGAGGGCGGAGGCGCGCAGCGGGTCGGCCGGATCGCGGAGGCGCCGCGCCAGCGCAAGGAGCGCCGGGGAGGGGCTTGTGCCGTCGTTCGATCGAAGGTAGACGTCCCCGCCCGACCTATTGAGGAGTGTTTCCATGAGCAAGCTCGCATCGTTGTTGACCGGTTCGCAGTCCAAGCTGGCCGGGTATCTCACCGAAAACAAGATTGACCCGGCCCGCATTCTCGTCGCTTCCAAGCAGATCGAGACCCTGCAGCCGGAAGACCGCGCCATCCGTCTCGCCAAGCGCCAGACCCGCGGCAAGGAAGACGACGCCGCCAAGGCCGCCAAGGCCAAGCGCGCCCGCACCGGCCGCCCGGTGACCCTGCCCGGCCTCACCAAGGCCCTCAAGGGCGAGTCGCTCTCCGGCCCGTACAAGCTGCGCGTCCTCCGCGCGGTGGCCCGCATCGCCGAGCAGAAGAAGCTCGCGGCGCCGGAGCTCAGCAACCTCTTCTAGACCGCAGCGTCCCCGCGGGCGCCTCTCCCCTCCTTCGGGGGGGGGGTTGGTGTCCCTCCGCCCCGCCGACCTCCTCTTCTCCCCTCCCTCGTGCCCATTGCGCTGCCTCGACGCGTACACGCCCGGCGTGTTACCGCGAAGGCACCGCCATGACCGCTGCGCACCGGCTCTCCGCCCGCACTGACGTCGGTCGACGTCGCGAACACAACGAGGACACCTTCCGCTGCGACACGGCCCTCGGGCTGTACATCGTGGCCGACGGGATGGGCGGGCACGCGGCCGGCGAGGTGGCCTCCGCGATGGCCTCGCAGCGCGTCGCCGCCGAGGTCGAGCGCGGCCGTAGCATGATCGACGCCCTCGCCCGGCAAGACCCGGGGGTGCGCCCCGACGACGTGAAGCTGATGCTCGCCAACGCCGTGCGCGCGGCCAACGCGGAGGTGTGGTCCGCCGCGCAGGCCAACTCCGCCAGACGGGGCATGGGCACCACGCTCACGGCGATGCTGGTGGTCGGTCGGCGGTGCTTCCTCGCGCACGTGGGCGACTCCCGGGCCTACCTGATCCGCGGCGCCGAGGTGCGGCGGCTCACGGAGGATCACTCGGTGGTCAACGAGCTGCGCCGCCGGGGAAAGCTCACCCAGGAGGCGCTCTCGAAGGTCGCCCACAAGAACGCCATCACCCGCGCGGTCGGGGTCTTCGAGAACGTGGAGGTCGACACCTTCCACATCCTGGCGGCGCCGGGCGACCGCTTCGTGCTGTGCAGCGACGGGCTGCACCGCTACCTCGACACCGACGACGCGCTGCGCCCGCTGCTGGAGGGCGTCACCGAGGAGGCGGCCACGCAGCGGCTCATCGACTACGCCAACGAGTGCGGCGGCGCGGACAACGTCACCGCCGTGGTGGTCACGCTGCCCGACGAGGACACCCGGCAGCGGGTGGTGGCCGAGCTCACGCGCTCGTACGCGACGCTCTCGGCGCTGCCGTTCTTCCGGCACCTGGAGCCGAGGGAGATCCTGGTGCTGCAGGCCGCGGCGAAGGTGCGCGACGTCGAGCCGGGCCTGGAGGTGGTGCGCGAGGGAGAGCCCGGGGAGGCGATGTTCCTGATCGTGCAGGGCAGGTGCGTGGTGAAGAAGGGCGAGATGGAGATCGCCCGCCTCGGGCCGGGGGAGCACTTCGGCGAGATGGCCCTGGTGGAGCTGGCGCCGCGCAGCGCGACGGTGGTGGCCGAGGACGACACGCGGCTGCTGGAGATCGCCCGGGCGGACTTCTTCCGCGTGCTGCGCGAGTCCAGCGACACCGCCGTGAAGATGCTCTGGAACATCGTGTCGGTGCTGGCGGCGCGGCTGAGAGAGACCTCGTCGCAGCTCGGCGAGGCGCGCGAGCAGCTCGTGGCCGACGACCTCACCGCGCAGCTCTTCGACGAGTACCCCGGCGTGGTGGGCCGGGACACCATGCCCGCCATTCCCGCCATCACCGGCATGCCGCGCGGCGGAACCTTTCCTCGGTAGTGAGCGGTCGGATGAGGGTCGTCGCGGTCGCGCTGCTCGCGGGTCTCCTGGCGTCGTCGTGCGCCAACGTCGAGTGCTCGTTCAACTCCGACTGCGGCGAGCACGCGCGCTGCGAGCTCAACCGCTGCATGCGCGACTGCCTCGAAGACCGCGACTGCGAAGGCGGGGCGACGTGCAACCCCAACGGGTACTGCATCAAGCCGAGCCCGACGGATGACCGCCCGGAGGTCGGCGACACGCCCGTCGTGGTCGATCGAGGGAGCGAGCCGCTGGACGTAGGGACCGACGCGGGCTTCGACGCGGGCTTCGATGTCGGGACCGACGTGGGCTTCGACGTGGGCTTCGACGTGGGCTTCGATGCCGGGACCGACGTGGGCTTCGATGTCGGAAGAGACATCGGGACCGACGTGGGCTTCGACGTGGGCTTCGATGTCGGAAGAGACATCGGGACCGACGTGGGCTTCGACGCGGGCATGGCGGACGCCCCGGTCGGACCGGCGGCGGTGGGCGTCTACGAATACACCGCGGTGCGGCCCGGAACGCTGGTGGCCCCGGTCGCCGCGGCGTGGCATCCGGGCGGCGGGTACGCGCTGATCCTGTCGGCGAGCAATACGGTCTTCCGCTATGACGCCGCGGCGGGGACGGTGGTCCAGGTCGGGTCCGTGGGCTCGACCGTCTCCTGGCGGGGGGTGTCGTTCACGCCCGATGGTTCGCGCGCGCTGCTTCTCGGCAACACCGGGTCGGGAGCCACCGCCCGAGGGCGCATCTTCGTCTGGGACCACGCCACCGCGATGATCGCCGAGCGCAGCACGGAGACCTACTCGCCCGGCACCTACCAGTCCCTGCGCTGGTCTCCCGACGGCCGCCGCGCGGTGCTGCTGGGCTCGGGGACGAGCTCGCTCATCGTCTGGCGCTACGCCGCCGACGGCACCCGCGCGGGCGTGCTGGTGGGCTACGGCCTGGCGCCGAGCACGGGCTGCAGCGACGTGGCGTGGGTGACCGACGGCTTCGGCGACCCCGCCCTCTCCATCGTCTGCGGAACCAACACGGCGCAGATCCTCTCGGTGACCGCGATCGACTCGGCGTCGCCGACCGTCAGGTCCGTGGCGAGCGCCGGAGCGATCGGCAACGTCGCCCGCATCGCCGCGCGCCCGCAGGGCGACGTCGCGCTGACGGTGGGCTACTCGGGGCAGCGGCTCTACCGCTACCGCGACGGGGTCTGGGCGGTGGGCTTCAGCTCGCCGCAGGTCCTCGGCGCCTTCGGGGTGTCGTTCTCTTCGGACGGGGCGCGGGCCCTGGCCTTCGGGGGCTACGGGCGCGCTTACGAGTACCGGTATGAGCTCTTCACGCCCGACGCCATCACCGACGTCAGGATGCCCGACCTCGCGGCGGCGCCGTACGCCCAGCCGTCCAGCGCGCAGCTCAACGACGTCGCGTGGCGCCCCGGCTGCCACGAGGGCCTCGCGGTCGGCGGCTCGAACACCCTCTCCGGCCCGACGGCCTTCGTGGCGTACTTCCGCGTGCAGACAGGCGTCCGCTGCGACAACGGGATGTGAGCCCCCCCCCAATGGCTGATCCACCCTCCAAGCCCGGCAACAACCCCTTCGCGAAGCTCGCGGCGCTGCGCGGGTCGCTCCCCCTCGGGGAGCCCAAGGGGCCCGCGGCGCAGGCCCCGGTGGAGCCCGTCGACCCGGTGGCGGCGCTGCTCTCCCGCAAGGTCGTGGTGAGGCGAGAGCGCAAGGGCCGCGGCGGCAAGACCGTCACGGTGGTGCAGTGGCCCGACGGGGCGGAGGCCGCCGCGCTCGACGCCCTCGCGAGGGAGCTGCGCAAGGGACTCGGCACCGCGGCGCAGCGGGAGGAGACCTCCATCGCGGTGCAGGGCGACATCGCCGACCGCGTCGCCGCGTGGCTGGCGGGGCGGGGCGCGGCGCGCATCGTGCGAGGCGACTGAGGCGCTTGCCAGCGCGGCGCGGCGGCGCAACGATCGCAGCGTGACAGCCCATCAGCGACAGGAACTCGATCAACGTCTGACCCTGCTCGCGGGGTGGTGCGGCGCGTCCTGCGCGTTCGTGCTCGACACCACCGGGCAGGACTACGGCGCGTCGAGCCCGCTGCCCGACGGGTGGCAGGCGCTCGCCGAGGCGGCGGTCCCGCTGGTGATCGAGGCCACGCGAGAGCGCCCGCTGCGCAGGGGCGGTCACCTGCACCTGCTGCGCAGCGTCGAGCCGCCCTTCGCCGCGGCGGAGTCCTTCGCGGGGGTCTACATGGTGCTGCTGCTCTTCGACGAGCCCTTCGCGGCGGCGGATGTGAGCGCGCTGGTGCGCCGCGCGCTGCCGGAGATCGAGGCGCTCACCGTCGCGCTCCCGCCGCCCGATCCGACGAGGGTGGCGCGCATCGCCGACGGGCGCGCAGGCTGAGGGTCGGGCGGCGCTACGGCCGCCGCGCGTCGACCGTGAGCGTGTAGGGGAACTCCACCGTCGGCGCGGGCCGCACCGTCACCTGGAGGAACCACGTCGACGCCCTCGCCGCCCTCGGCAGCGTGACCGTCGGGCAGCCGTCGGTCATGGTCACCGTCGCCCCGGGCACCGCCACCGGCACGTCCGTCAGCGCGGGGGGCGTCGCGATGTCGGAGCGGAGCATCGAGAGCGAGAGCCCCGCAGGGCAGGTGGCGCCGTTGCGGGGCGTCACCGTCGCGGTGATGGCGTCACCCTCCGCCGCGTCGAAGCTGAACATGTCCAGGTCGCATCCGCCCACGGTCCCCGTCACCGGGAACATCTGCAACGGCGCGCCCGCCGCCGGTCGCAGCAGCATCGCGTTGACGTAGTCGTCGTTGGCGACGCCCGCCTCGCTCGCCATCGCGCGGGAGAGCACCTTGTGGCAGCGCACGCACTCCACCTCGGACTGCGGCCTCGCGTCGTCGCAGGGCTCGCCGTGCTCGATGGTGCCGTTGCCGCAGACCGGGCGCACCACGGTGACGGCGTAGGCCGCGCCGCCGCGCACCTTGCTGTCGATGCCGATGAGGTGCACCCCGTCGGTCACCGGGCGGAAGGAGAAGTGCTCGCTGCGCCCTGCGCCGCAGAGGTCCGACGCGCCGGCGGTCGAGCACTGGAGCGTGGTGCAGACGGGCAGCACGTAGATCGCCGGGTCGGCGTCGGGCGTCACCGGGTCGATGTGGAAGTGCCAGGTCTCCCCGGGGTGCATGTTCACCGCGAAGAAGCCCTCGTTGCCCGGCAGGTCGCTGCCCGTGCAGGCCGCGAACTCGCGGTACTGGTCGCCGAGGCCGTTGGTGTCGACCTGCACCACGCGCTGCAGCGCGGGCTGCACCACCGGGACGGAGGAGGGGTTCTCGCAGCGGTCGGCGAGCGTGATGCCCGCGGCGTTCTGCTGGTAGAGCTCGGGGTCGAAGACCACGCAGTCGCCGAGCGCGAGCGCCCCGAGGAGCGCGATGCGAGGCCGTCGGGCGTTGGGGTGGCGTCTCATGGTGTTCACCGCCGGAGGTAGGGGTTCTCTTCGATCGCGGGCTGCGCCGGCGCGGTGGTGCCGGGGCGCGGGGCGGGGCGCTCGGGTCGCCGTGGCGCCCGTGCCGGGGTGGGCGCGGCGACGGCCCGCGGGGCCGCCACGGACGCGTCGGGCACGACCGGCTCGGGGGCGACGACGGCCGCCGGAACGGTGGCCTCGACGGGCGCCGCGAGGGGGAGGGACACGGGCGTCGGGACGGGCGCGGGCGCGGCGGGGCGCACGTTGGGGGAGGGGACCTCGGGCGTGCGGCCCAGCGCCAGACCGACGGCCACCGCGAGCGCGCCCGCGGAGAGCCCCAGCACCGGGACGACCCAGGTCTTGCGGCGGGGCGGCGGCGACACCACCGGGTCGGTCTGCACCGCGGCCGGGGGCGCGGCGGCCGGAGCGCGGTGGCCGTGCGAGGACACCTCGATGGCGGGGATGCTGCGGCTGTCGCCCACCCTCGCGGGGGTGCGCACGAAGTCCGTCGGCCCGGTGCCGAGCTCGTCGAGGGCGTTGCGGCCGCGAGGGGCGGAGGTGGAGCCCCGGGCGTGGTCGCGGATGAGCGCCCGCCGCGCGGCGAACTCGTCGCTGAAGGTGGCGCGCAGCACGTCGGAGACCTCGTGGGTGCTCGCGAGCAGGCCCGCCGCGGAGGCCGCGGACTCCAGCGCGTCGGCCATGGCGCGGGCGCTCTCCCAGCGGCGCTCGAGCGGGCGCTCGAGGGCCTTCATGCACACCGCGTCGAGCGAGGCGGGAACCTCCGGGACGATGCTGCTCGGGGGCTTGATCTCCGCGGCCATGACCTGCATGAGCGCGCCGACCTCCATCTCCGCGTGGAAGAGCCTCGCGTGGGTGAGCGCCTCCCAGAGCACGATGCCCATCGCGAACACGTCGGCGCGCCGGTCGGCCGGGGCCGCCGAGACCTGCTCCGGGGACATGTACGAGGGCTTGCCCTTGATGAGCCCCGGGCGCGACGCGACGATGCGAGAGGCCGCCAGGGCGATGCCGAAATCCGTGATGCGGCCGACGCCGTCGGCGCCGACCATGATGTTCTGCGGGGAGACGTCGCGGTGCACGATGCCGAGGGGGTTGCCCTCGTCGTCGGTGAGCTCGTGCGCGGCGTGAAGCCCGGCGAGCGCGTCGAGGATCACCCGGATCGCCGCCCTGGTGCGCTCTCTCCAGGGGAGCGCCGCGGTGGCGGAGAGCAGCCGCGCCAGGGTGACCCCGTCGATGTAGTCCATCACGAGGTAGAAGCCTCGCGAGCTGTGGCACACGTCGACGATGGGCACCGCGTTGGGGTGGTGGATGCGCGCCGCGATGCGGGCCTCGTCGAGGAGCATCCCGACGAACTCGGTCTCCTCCGCGAGGTGCGGGTGCATCACCTTGATGGCGTACAGCCGCTGGAAGCCGCCCGCCCCGGGCAGCCTCGCCAGGTGCACGCTCCCCATGCCGCCGCGCGCCAGAGGCGCGATGAGCTCGTAACGGTCGAGCATCTCCCGCTCAGGTGTCGCAGTCTCGTCGGTCATCGGAGGTACTCGCTACGGCTCCCGCGCGGCCGCTAGAAAGACCGTACCACCCCGACCTGGAGCCCACCATCTCTCAGTCCCAGCGAGGGCGCGGTGCGAAGCCATGAGCGCTCCGCCCCCCGGCCCGACCACTCGGTGAAGAAGACGCCCACCACCGCGGTCGCCACGCCCAGCGCGGCCGTGCTGGCGATGAGCACGTCGGTGCGCACCTCGCGCGAGGCGCCGTCGTGGTAGCCGGCCTCGGTGGGGCTCTGCACATAGGCGTCGCGGGCGGAGAGCGTGTCGAGGCCCGACCACACCAGCACCCCGGCGCTGGCGGCGGTGGCGGCGAGGCCGATCCAGAAGACCAGCGGTGGGAGCGGGCGCTGCCTGGGGCGCACCACCGGGGGGGTGGGCAGCGGCGGGAGGACCGCGAGGACGGGCGCTGGAGGCGGAGGGGTCACCGCGGGCGTCGGGGCCGGCGGCGGAGCGGGCTCCGGGGGAGGGGCGTCGAGGGAGAGCTCGACGCTCTGCCCGGCGGCGCATTCGAGCGAGCGGGAGCGCGTCCCCCGGTTGGCCCAGCGGGTCTCCAGCGTGCGGGGCCCGGGCTCGACGAAGAAGGCGTGGGACTCCCCGGTGCCGTCGCCGACCGCGAGGCGGTCGACGGTGACGGTGCACCCGGGGGAGCAGGTGACGTGCACCCGGGTGAGCCTCGGGGCGGCCTCGGCGAGCACCGCGTCGGCGAGCTGGGCGCTCTGCGGGTCGGCCGCGTCGCGGGAGCGGGCGCGCAGGCTCAGGGTGGCGGCGCGCACCGCGTGGCCGGCGGCCTGGTGGCTACGGATGGCGCTGCGCAGCGCGGCGGGGGAGGGGGCGGAGTGGTCGGCGATCTCGAAGAACTCCGCGGCCCGGGCGTACTCGCGCGCCAGCTGGAGCCGCTGCCCCTCCTGGAAGGCCGCGGCGGCGGCGTTGACGTCGGTGACGTCGCCAGGGGGAGGGGGAGGGCCTTCCTGCGCGGCGGCCAGCGGGGTCACGAGCATCAGCGTGAGGCAGATGGCGAGGCGCATCGGAGTTGTAGTCAGCGTAACGCATCCCCGCAGGGGCGGAACCCGTCAGTTGTTCGACCGCCCCCAGGGCAGTGGGGTAACGGACACCCTCCATGCGCGGCACCCAGTCTGGCGGGCTCCTGTTGCTGTTGGCCCTCGGGTGCTCGCCTCGCAACACGCCCCGGGACAGCGGTCCGAGGCACAGCGTCGCCGCCCCGGTGGACGCGGGCTCCATGGTGGTGCGCGTCGACCCGGAGCCCGACGCGGGCGCTCCTCCGGCCCCGTCGCCCCGCCCTGAGGCCGTGCGCCTCACCCTGGTGCAGCTCACCGGGGCCGCCACGCTGGACAGCTCCCTCCGGCTCTCCGGGCGCGACGCCGACGCGGGGGTCGGGGCCGCCGCGGTGGGGCAGTCGATCATGCCGGGTGACTCGCTGCTGGTCTCGGGCCCTGGAGGCGCCACGCTCGCGGTGCAGCCCGGGGGGCGGATTACCCTGCATGGTAACAGCGTGGCCGAGGCCGCCGGTCACGAGGGGGCGTCGCTGGTGCTGAGCCTGGGCGTGGCGACCCTGGAGGTTCCTGCGCTCAGCGCCGACGCGGTGCGGGTCGACACGCCGGCGGGGCGGGTGATCGTCAGCGCCGGGGGCTGCACCGTGGCGGTGGCCGACGACGGGAGCACCTTCGTCGCGGCGTCCGGGGAGGGCGTCACCGTGTGGCCCTCGCCCCCTGCGCCACCCGCGCGGGCCACGAGGCTGACGCCCGCGCAGGTCGCGGCGCTCCGCCGGCAGACGCCCGAGCACCCGGTGCTGCTCGACGTGGAGATCCAGGAGCTCGACGCGGTGCTGCGGCCGGTGGCCAGCCGGGCGCTGCGCTCGGGGGAGCGGGTGCTGTTCAGCCCGCTGGGTGCGGTCGCGCCCACGCCGAGGCCGCTGGCGGCGGCGGCGCGCGACGAGGCCGCGGCGGTGGCGGCGCTGCAGCGCTGGGCCGAGGCGCGGCGGCCCAACGTGGTGGCCATCGGGGTGCTCTCCCGGGCTGGCGCGGCGGACGTGGCGGACATCAACGCGGCGCTCATCCGGCTGAGGGCGAGCGGGGCGTCGCTCGGGGAGGAGACCCGCGGGCGCGTCGCGTCGCAGCTCTCGCTGGCGCTGGGGCGGCTGGCGGCTCGCTCCCGGCGGGGGAGGGACCTCGCGGTGCGGGGCGGCGACGTGACGGCGCTGGTGCAGATGGCGCGCTTCGAGGCGCTGAGGGACGAGGCTCGCGCGCTGCCGACGCCGTAGCGCCGTCAGCGCGCGCTGCGGGTCAGTGGATGCCCTGGGCCCTGGCCTCTTCGATCATCGTGTACTCGCGCTCGAAGAGGACGCGCTGGTCGGTGACGATCTGGAGGTTCTTGCTGTTCTGGTCGGTGGGCTCGAAGGCGCCGAGGCTGGCCATCTGCTTGCCGATCTCGCCGAGCTGGTCGCAGATGGTGGTGAGCAGGTCGAGGTCGCGGGTGCGCCGGTCTTGCCCCGCGAAGGCCTTGCGGTAGGCCTCGAAGACCTCGTTGGCCGCGCCGCCGAGCATGCCCTGGAGGTCGGTGATCTTGGTCGTCTGCCGGGCCTTGCGGATCTCCGCGAGCTCGCTGCGGTACGTGCCGAGGCTCTGCTCGACGATGCCGATGTTCTGCTCGTTGTACTCGGCGCGCAGGCCCTTGGTGCGCAGGGCCTTCATGCGCTCGAGGGTCTCCGTGAGGTTGTCGATCATCCGCTGGAGCAGCTCGGGCCGGCGGGTCGCGCGCGACTTCCCGGCGAAGTGCGCCTCGTACAGGTTGAACTGTGCGTTGGCCACCTCCGCGAGGGCGCTCGCCTGCTCGTCGTCGGTGCCCATGGCGCGGGCCTCGATGATCTCCGCCTGCTCGGCGCGGTACATCTTGAGGTTGTCGGCCACCAGGGTGAGGTCTTCCTGGACGCCGGGCTGGCCCTTGAGCTCGGGGGCGAGCTCGTTCATCGACTCGCCGACGGTCTCGAGGTCGGCGATCATCTCCGCGAGCAGGCCGAGGTCGCGGGTGTTGCGCGCCTTGCCCGAGAAGTGCCGGTGGTACTTCGAGAAGATGAAGTTGGCCTCGCCGCGCAGGGTCGAGAACTCCTCGAAGCCCGGGCCGAGGCTGCGGGCCTTCATGATCTCCTTGCGCTCGGCGTCGTAGAGGTTGATCGCGTCGCGGGCGGCCTGCTCGACCTCCGCGCGGTCTTTCGACTTCGGGAGCTTCTCGAGGTCTTGAAGGAGCTGCTGGGTGCGACGCACCAGGCTGTTGAGGTCGTTGAGGTCGCGGGACACGCGCGACTGCCCGGCAAAGCGCGCGTCGTACTCCGACGCGACCTGATCGAGCTGGAGACGGATCTGGGCCAGGGTGAGGTTCGCCATAGGGGCGCGGAGCCTACGTCCAGCCCATGCCGTGGAGCAATCCCGAGATCTTCCCTCGCACGCCCTTCTTCGGGCGCTTCGGGCGCTCTGCGCTCGCGCCCGGCGGGCGGAATTCGATGTTGCTGAACTCCTCCGGAAACTTCGCCGTGATGCGCTCGTAGAACTCGTGGATGCGCGCCACGTCGGCGTCGACGTCGTCCGAGGGCTCGATCACCGGGCCGACGCCCCCGCGCTTGCGGCGGAAGTCGAGGTAGCCGAGGCCGATGGGCACCTTCGCGGTGCGGGCGATCCAGTAGAAGCCCGACTTCCAGTAGCGGAGCTTCGTGCGGGTGCCCTCCGGGGCGACGACCATGATCCGCTTGCCCTCGACGTCGAAGAGCGAGGCGAGGGCCTGCACCTGATCCTGCGCGGTGCTGCGGTCGACGGGGATGCCGCCCAGCCATCGGTAGAACGGACCGAGCGGACCGGTGAACAGCGTGTGCTTGCCGATCCACACGATGTCGATGCCCAGGGTGTAGCCGATGCCCAGGGTGATCGGGAGGTCCCAGTTGGACGTGTGCGGCGCCGCGATGAGCACGTACTTGTCGAGGTCTGGCACCACGCCCTCCTCGCGCCAGCCCAGCGCGGTCAGCACCGCGCGGCCCACCCAGTAACGCACCGGCCTTCGCTCGGAGACTTCAGCGGTTTCCATGTCGTCTGTAGCCCACCGGTTCTCACGAACCCGCGGGCGCTCGCAAGTCCTGCCGCGTCACGGCCGCTCGCAGTACCCCAGCATCGAGAGCCCCGTCGGCGCCCGCCCCCCGGGGCCCTCGTGGCAGACCGGCGCGACCACCGCGCGGGCCTCGGCGTCCTGACCCCGCTGGGCGAGCACCTGGGCCAGCAGCGTGCGCACCTCGATCTCCAGCCGCCGGTCGCGGAAGCCCGTCCGCAGCACGCGATCCTCGGCCAGCGCCGCGCGCAGGTCTTCCTCGGCCCCGGCGGGGTTGTCGGCGTTGATGCGCGCCGCCGCGCGGACGAAGCGCACCCGAGGGTCCCGGGGCCAGCGTCGCACCAGGGCGTCGAGGGCCGCGGGAGGGGCCTCTCCGGTCGCGAGGCGGGCGATCTCGTCCTGCGGCGCGAGGGCCGTCGCCACGCCCCGCGTCTGCGCCACGCCGTAGACCCCCCAGGCGAGGCCGAGCATACCCGCCAGGGTAATCCCCAGCGCGACGCGCCGGCCGCGCGGGGTCGGGCTGCCGACGTCCCAGGTCTTCCAGAGCGCGAAGCCCGCGAGGGCGCCCGCGAGGGCTCCGCCGAAGTGCGCGGCGTAGTCGATGCGCGCGCCGCTCGCCGAGGCCAGCGGCAGCAGCGAGGGGATCAGCACGCGCGCCATCATCCCCTGCACGCTGCTGCGCGCGGGGCCTTCGGGCAGGCGCATGGCGGAGACCAGGGCGGCGGCGAGCAGTCCCATGATGGCGCCGGAGGCCCCCACGCTCACGAGGTGGCCGGGGTTGATGGCGAGGCCCATGAGCGATCCGCCGAGGGCCCCGACGACGAAGAGGGCGGCGAGCCACGCGCGGCCCAGCAGGTGCTCGAGCACGACGCCGGCCATGAACAGGGCCACGCCGTTCATGAGCAGGTGCAGGGGGCTGCCGTGGAGGCAGGCCGCGGTGAGGGTGCGCCACCACTCGCCCCCCTCGGTGACGAGGTCGCGGGCGAGGCCGCCGAGGGAGATGAGGGTGGTGATGTCGGGGGAGAAGCCCGATGCCCCGGCGGGTCGGGCGACGAGCTCGACGCCGTAGATCACCGTGAGCGCGGCGATGATGGACCAGGTGAGCGCGGGGCGGTGCACCGAGGGGTCGCCCGCCGCGACGCCGAGGGAGCGGGCGAGCTCCTCCGCGGAGAGGCGCGGGGAGGAGAGCATCGAGCGCAGCCAGCGGGCGCCGGGGTGGCTGGACTTGTACCAGGGCAGGGTGGTCCAGACGCGCTGCGAGGGATCGGTGGCGGAGGGGTCGAGGATGAAGCCCGCGACGCTGACCTTCTCCAGGCCGGGCGAGCGGTGCAGGGCGGCGAGGCGCTCCCGGCGCTCGGGCGAGGCGGGGGCGTTGATGTGCCAGAGCTGGATGCCCACGGGGAGCTTCGCGCCGTTGAAGGTGGGCGCGTAGCGGAGGCACGCGGCGCCGATGCGGACGAGGTCTGGCTGGGTGAGGGTGAAGTTGCGGGACGCGGCGCCGTCGCGGCGGTCGTGGTCGATGAGGGCGAGCATCACGAAGCCGGTGCCGTTGTCGAGGGTGAGCACGTGGTCGACGGCGGCGGCGAGCTCGGCGGCCTCGGCGACGTGGCCGGGGACGAAGCCCTTCTCCGCGACGAGCCGGCGGGCGAGGTACTGCGTCAGGGACTCGGCGGCGGGGTCGGCGCTCATCGTGGGTGGCGGGCACTCTACGGCGATCTCCTCGCCGGCGGACACCGGGGTGGTGCCATGATGTCCCTCTCCATGGTGATCCCCGAGGCGCTGCGACGGTCGCTGCGGATGGCGGTGCTGATCGCCAGCGTGCCCGTGGCCGCGCTGGCGCTGGCGATCGGTGCGCGCGGCGCGCTGGCGCTGGCGGTGCTCGCGGGGGCCCTCGGGTGGTGGCTCGCGGGCGTCGTCGCGGAGGCGGTGCGCGCGGAGGTGGCGGCGGCGGCGGAGCGGCTGCGCGCGATGGCCGCGGGGGCCACGGAGGCACCGGGCCCATCGGGGGACGGGGCGCTGCACCGGGCGGTGGACGCGTGGGGGCGGCGCTTCGCGGAGGAGCGCGCGAGGCACCGGGAGGCGCTCACCCGGCTGGAGGAGACCGAGCGCAGGAGGGAGGCGTGGCTGGCCACGCTGCGGCACGAGCTGCGCACACCGCTCAACTCGATCGTGGGCTTCACCGAGCTGCTGGCGGCGGAGGTCGACGGGCCGCTCACGGAGGCGCAGCGGGAGGACGTGGACACCATCGCCAACGCGGGGGGACACCTGCGCTCGCTGGTGGAGGACGTGTTCGACCTGTCGGCGATGACCACCGGAACCTTCCCGGTGACCAGGGTGCGGGCCAACGTGGCGGCGGTGGTGAGGGACGTGGTGCGCGAGGCCGAGGGGGTGGCGCGCACCAAGGGGGTGTCGCTGCGCTGGGAGGGTCCGTCCGAGGCGGAGGCGTGGGTCGACGCGGTGGCCATCCGTCGGGCGCTCACCAACCTGGTGCTCAACGCCATCGAGCACGCGGGGGGCGCGGTGACGGTGACCCTCGCGGTGAAGCCCGCGACGCTGACGGTGGCGGTGAGGGACAACGGTCCGGGCATCGCGCCTGGGGAGCTGAAGCGCTTGTTTCGGCCCTTCGAGCGGGGGCGCACGGCGGAGGCGCGGGGCGCGGGCCTCGGGCTCGCGATCACCCTGGGGCTCGTCGAGGTGCACGGCGGGACGCTCTCCGCGCAGGCCAACGACGACCGGGGGAGCACCTTCACGGTGACGCTCCCGGCGGGGATGGTTCCGCTGGAGGGGGAAGGGGGAGCGCGATGAGCGGGCGCTCGCTGGTCGAGGGGCTCCCGAGGAGGGCGGCGCTGGCGCTGGGGGCGCCGCTGACCCTGGCGGGCGCGGCGCTGGGGTGGACGGCGTCGAGCGCTCCGGCCTCGCTGGTGGGCGCGGCGGTGCTGGGCACCGTCGGGGCGCTGGTGGGGGCGGCCTTCGGGCGTCGGGCCAGGGCGGACCTGCACGAGGTGGCCGAGCAGATGGCTTCGGCGGGGGCGGGCGAGCCCGGCGGGGAGGCCCTCGGGGCGGCGAGGGCGGCGGCGCAGGCGGCGATGGCGGCGATGCGGGCGGACCAGCGGCGCGCGATCACGGCGAGGCTGGAGGGGTCGCGCTTACGGAGCTTCGTATTGGCGGGGGTGAGCCACGACCTGCGGGGTCCGCTCAACAGCCTGATCGGGTTCACGGACATCCTCGGGGCGGAGGTCGACGGGCCGCTGACCGCGGGGCAGGTGGAGAGCGTCGAGGCGCTGGCGCGCGGCGGCCGCGAGCTGCTGCGCCGGGTCGACGACCTGCTGGACGCGGCGAGGCTGGACGCCGGTCGGATGACCCTCGACCGCTCCCGGGTGTCGCTGAGGGAGCTGCTGGACGCGGCGAGGGCCATCGCGCTGGAGCGCCTCGGGGAGGCGGGGGCGTCGGCCGAGGGGCTGCGGGTGGACGGCTCGCTGGACGCGACGGTGGTGGTCGACCGGGGGCGCATGGCGCAGGCGCTGGGGGCGCTGCTGGCCTTCGCCCGGACGGCGTCGACGGAGGGGGCGAGGGCGGAGGTGCGCACCGACCCGGACGGGGGCTGCGCGATCACGCTGGTGGTGCCCGGCACGAGGGAGCTGCGGGCGTGGCTGGAGGATCCGCTGGAGGTTCCGCCGGCGGGGGTGAGGGCTCCGGTGGGCCTGGGGCTGGCGGTGAGCGTGGCGCGGCGGGTGATCGCGCTCCACGGCGGCGCGCTGGAGGCCGACGACTCGGTCGACGGGAGGATCACCCTGCGGGCGCGCCTCCCATGCGGCTGAGCTGGAGGGCGGGCGAGGGGCGCTGGTTCGGGGCGATGATCCCGTGGTAGAGCGTCGAGCCCTCCGGGGACGACATACGCAATGGCTGAGACCGCACGAAATAAGCAGAACGCGAACATCTCGCCGGTCGCCCACGAGGTGGCGCAGAAGCTCTTCCGGGCGGTGTCGGTGGCGCTCTCGGGCAAGCCCGACGTGGTCGAGCGCTCGGTCATCACCCTGCTGGCGCGGGGCCACCTGCTGATCGAGGACGTGCCTGGGGTGGGCAAGACCACGCTGGCGAGGGCGCTGGCGAGGGCGCTGGGGACGGAGTTTCGCCGGGTGCAGTGCACGAGCGACCTGATGCCCTCGGAGCTGCTGGGGGTGAACGTCTACAATGCCAGCGAGCGGCGCTTCGAGTTCAGGCCGGGTCCGGTGTTCACGCACTTCCTGGTGGCGGACGAGATCAACCGGGCGACGCCGAAGACGCAGAGCGCGCTGCTGGAGGTGATGAGCGAGCGGCAGGTGTCCATCGACGGGGTGACGCACCTTCTGGAGGAGCCCTTCGCGGTGATCGCCACGCAGAACCCCGACGACGCCGCGGGGACGTACCCGCTGCCGGAGTCGCAGCTCGATCGCTTCCTGCTGCGGACGGCGGTGGGCTATCCGGCGGCGGCGGTGGAGAAGCAGATCCTGTCGACGCGCGGGGGCACCGAGCCGGTGGACACCATCGAGGCGGTGCTGACGCTGGCGCAGCTGGTGGCGGCGCAGCGCGAGGTCGACGCGGTGGCGCTGGAGTCGTCGGTGGTGGACTACGCGTACGCCCTGGTGAGCGCGACGCGCTCGCACGAGCAGGTGGCGGTGGGGGTGTCGACGCGCGGGGCGCTGGCGTTCATCCGGGCGGCCAAGGCGCGCGCGATCGTGAAGGGGAGGACCTACGTGATCCCCGACGACCTGAGCGAGCTGGCGGTGCCGGTGCTGGCGCATCGGGTGCGGGTGCAGGGGGCCGACCCGGGGCTGCTGCCGGGCGACGCGCGCCGCCACGACGCCGAGCGCATCGTGCACGAGATCGTGCAGCGGGTGGACGTGCCGATCTGACGGGGGGCCGCGGCGGGGGGGAGGGGAGCGACCGGCCCGCCTACCCAGTGCGGCCTCGCGCTCGTACCCGCTACCAGCGGATCGCCGACACGTCGTACGCCGTGCCCCCGACCGGCGGCTGCGTCGTATCGAACACGCCCGCCGCTCCGAGCGCCGCCAGCGTACCGCCGGTGACCACCACGCCGAGGCCCGTCCAGAACCACCAGCGCGAGGTGATCGCCGGCTCGGCCGAAGGCGCAGGGCGGTCGGGCTGCGACGGGTGCGGCGTGACCGCGACCCGCGCGGGTCTCGGCGTCACCGTCGGCGTCACCGTCGGCGTCACCGTCGGCGTCGGCGCGGTCGGGGCGCGCTCCGCGGTGAGCTCGGTGTCCCAGGTGACGCGCCCGCCCGGGGCGAGCTGCACCTCGCGCTGCTGCGGGGCGTGGGAGGGCGCCGTGGCCACGAGCAGGTGGCTCCCGGGATCGAGCGTGAGCTCATCGCCCGTCACGGCTTGCGGGCGGCCGTCGACGGTGAGGGTGAAGGGCGCCGGGCGGATGCGCAGCACCACCACGGGCAGCTCGCGGCGGAGCACGGCGATGCGCTCGCGCACCGACTGAACGCGGTCGGGGGGCAGGCGGGAGCCCCCTTCGGAGAGGTAGCGCTCGTAGGTGGCGATGGCCTGCTGGTGGCGGCCCATGCGCGTGTACGCCGAGGCGAGGTTGTAGAGCACCACCGCGGCGGGGCGCAGCCGGTAGGACTCCTCGAAGGCCGCGACGGCGTTGGCGAAGCGGCCCGCGTCGACGTCGGCGATGCCGCGGTCGAAGGCTGCGCGGGCCTGCGCATCGGGAGCCGCGGGCTGCGCGAAGGCGAGCGAGGGCGTGAGCGCGAGGGCGGCGGCGAGGATGGAGGCGCGGAGGTTCATTCGTAGCCTCGGTCGAAGTCGTTGGGGGTGGAGCGGGGATGCGAACGGCGGGGACGCTGCGACGGAGCAGACGGCGCGTGGCGCACAGCGACGGGCGCTGCGACGACGGGCGCCGCGACGACGGGCGCTGCGACGACGGGCGCTGCGACGACGGGCGCTGCGACGACGGGCGCTGCGACGACGGGCGCTGCGACGACGGGCGCTGCGACGACGGGTGCTGTGATGGGGGTCGGCGTGGGCGGTGGGGGCGCTGGCGTGACGATGCGCGGCGTGGGCGTGGCGAGCACGGTGACGACCGGCGCGGGCCGGAACATCAGGAACCCCGCCGTGAAGACGAGCACGGCGGCGAGCACGGACAGCGCCGCGATGGTGGTGGTCGTGCGGCGCGGCGGCGCGGCGGGCTCGGCGGACCAGCCTGCGAGCGTGGGCTGCGCGACGGAGACCGCCGGGGCGGACGGCATCGCCGGGGTGGGTGGGGCCGAGAGCCGCGGCAGGGTGATGGTCGACGAGAGGTCGCAGGCGACGGTGGCGTCGAGCAGCGCCTGCATGGTGGGGAAGCGGGCGTCGCGGTTCTTCTGGAGGGCGCTGGTGACGACGGCGACGAGGTCGCGCGGGAGCGAAGGGTCGCGCGCCAGGATGGGGGTGGGCTCTTCGTAGACGATCTTGGCGACGAGGAGGTTGTAGTTCGTGGCCTCGTAGGGGAGCGAGCCCGTGAGGAGCTCATAGAACACCACGCCGAGGGACCAGACATCCGTGCGGGCGTCGAGGTCGCTGACGCCTGCGGCCTGCTCGGGGGACATGTAGCTGGGGGTTCCGACGAGGGTTCCGGTGGCGGTCTGGCGGAGGCTGTCGGCCTGCGACTCCATCAGCTTGGCGATGCCGAAGTCGATGACCTTCGGGGTGGGCGCGCCGGCCCGGTCGCGGGTGAGCAGGATGTTGGCGGGCTTGAGGTCGCGGTGGACGACGCCGAGCCGGTGCGCGGCGACGAGCGCCTCCATCACCGGAACGAGGATGCGCAGGGTCTCATCGACCGGGAGGCGCTGGCCGGGGCGGGCTTCGAGGTGGGCCTCGAGGCTCTCTCCCGCGAGAAACTCCTGCACGATGTACGGGGCGCCGGTGGGCTGATCGACGTCGAGGTCGAGCACGTCGACCACGTTGGGGTGGCTGATCCTCGTGGCGGCGCGGGCCTCGCGGAGGAAGCGCTGCACCACCGAAGGGTCGGTCACCCACTGGGCGTGAAGGGTCTTGATGGCGACGCGGCGCTCGGTGTTCTGGTTGATGGCCTCGAAGACCTGGCCCATGCCGCCTTCGCCCAGCAGGCGAAGGAGCTGGTACTTGCCCCCGAGAATGTCGCCCGCGGCGGTCATCGCGACGGGGACGCTATCGCATGCAGGAGGGACGCGCGAGGAGGCGCAAGGGCGGGTCTGTTCAGGGCTGGGCGGTCTCGGAGCCGACGCAGTTGCGGAGCGAGAGGGGGTTGTACGCGCAGGCCGCATTGCAGGCGCCCGGGCACCCCGAGCACGCGTACTGGTTGAGCACGAGGCAGTAGGTGCCGAAGGTCGGGTCGGTGAAGCCTCCCGCCCGGGGGCAGGTGAAGTTCGCGTTGCCGGAGTAGTCCGTCGGCTGGGTGGTGCACACCGTGGC
>SCUS01000060.1 GCA_004297725.1 Myxococcaceae bacterium
GCACCGCCCACAGGATCACATCACCCTGGAAATGGCGCCACTTGAAATCCGTCATCGTTCCGTCCGTCCAATCTCCGCCAAGCATGCTCAAGCTTCACGATTTTTGCAACAGAGCCATCGGCGAGAACTCGCGCTCCGAGGACATGGACGTGAACATCACCAAGGAGAAGAAGCTCACCAACATGCGCTCCTCCACGGCCGATACCTTCGAGTCGATGACCCCGCCCCGCAAGCTGACCCTCGAGGAGTGCCTCGAGTTCGCGCGCGAGGACGAGTGCGTCGAGGTGACCCCCGAGTCGGTGCGCATCCGCAAGGTGGAGCTCGAGGCCTCGCTGCGCGCGCGTGCGGCCTCGCGCCTCAAGAACCAGAAGTAGTCGATCCCGGGTTCCGACCCGGGTTTCGTTCCGGGTTCGGGATCAGATCCTGCCCCGCCGCAGGGCGTCTCGCGAGTGCGAGGCGCCCTGCGGCGTGTGCCCCCTTGCGGCTCCTCGCACCTCGCGCGTCACTAGTTGCCACCTCGCCGCTTGTTTGGTGACAACTACTGACGCGCGAAGGTCGTCGCGCAGGCGCGCGTCGGGCGCACGCCCGCCGGTAGCGGGCCTGGAGGCAGGGGCGGGAGCGACGGCAGGGGCGGGAGCGGCAGGGGCGGGAGCGACGGCAGGGGCGTGAGCGACGGAGCCGTCCGGCCCTCTTCAGGCCCGGGTGGTCGACTCCCGCACGTCGAGGGTCGCCGATGGGGCGGCGATCGGCAGCTCGACGGGGCGTCCGTCCGCGAGGCCGACCGCGACCTCGACCGCCAGCTGGGCGATCGCCTCGGGGCGGAGGTCGAGCGTGGTGACGGTGGGGCGCGAGGTGCGGTTCTGCGCCGCGCCGGATCCCGCGGCGACCAGCAGATCCTCGGGCACTCGGATGCCGCGCCGGATCGCGGCGGTCGTCACGCCCGACGCGTGGCGGCCGGTGAGACAGAAGATCGCGTCGGGGTGCTCCGCCGGATCGCCGCCGAAGAAGTGATCGATGACGGTGTCGCCCACCCGCTCGCCCTCGACCTCGGGGAGCGAGAGGATGAGCGGTTGCTGCCCGCGGGCGGCGCTCCACTCCGCGAGCGTGTGCTGCGAGCCGAGGTTCCAGTCGTTGCGGTCGGTGCCGGTGACGAGCGCGATGCGCTGCGCGCCGACCTCGGCGAGGTGGGAGAGCATGAGCCGCGTCTGATGCTCGGCCCCCTCGTCGATCTCGGGGAAGAGGCCGCGGCGGGCGGGATCGGCCCCGACGGTGACGAAGGGGATGCGCTGCTCGGAGAGCATGGTGAGCACGGGGTCGTTCTCGAACGGCTCGGTGACGATGTAGGCGTCGGCCGCGAGCGCGCTGAAGGGCACTCCGGGCCGCGTGGGATCGTCGACGAGCATCATGCTGTAGCCGTGCTCCATCGCGCTGAGCGACGCGGCGCCCGCGATGCGGAGGAAGTAGTCCACGCCCTCGGGCAGGAAGGTGTCGAGCGTGTTGAGGGGGCGGATCACGAGGGCCAGCAGACCCAGCCGCGACTTCTGGAGTCCGCGGGCGATGGCGCTCGGGCGGTAGCCGATCTCGGTCGCGATGCGCTCGATGCGCTCGACCGTCTCCCGGCGAACGACCCCCTTGCCGTTGAGGGCGTGCGAGACGGTCGTCGGGGAGACCCCCGCCGCCCTCGCCACGTCCTTGATGGTCGGTCTGCCGCTCTGCTGCACCTCGTCAGGATATCCCGTCCGGCACCTCTGAGAGTCCCGGAAACGGCGGTCGGGCGGCGATCCCGTGATCGGAACGGTAGTCCCAAACCGTTTTGCACAAACCGTTTTGGGTGCTAGCATCCTCGTGGGTCTTCATCCGGCGAGGTGTCGGATCAAGAGGATTCAACGACGAAACTTCGAATGGAGAAACTCACGTGAAACTCGCAAAGACGAGGGCGTCCATCGCCCTGCTTGCCATCACGGGTCTGGCGCTCGCGGGCTGCGCCTCGGGAAGCCGAGGCGGTGACGCGCAGGAGGGTGCCGAGAGCGGCAGCGGCCTCGAGCTCGTGCAGCTCACGCCCGAGGCGACGGGGGAGATCGACCGCGTCACCTGGAACTCGACCTACGGCGAGCTCGCCAGCCTCGACCCCGCCAAGGCCTTCAACTACTCCGAGAACACGATCGTCTCGAATCTGTGCGAGCCGCTCTTCCAGATGCAGCCCGACTTCTCGGTGCAGCCGAACCTCGCCACGGGCGCGGAGACCGAGGACGGCCTCACCTGGACGATCGGCATCCGCGACGACGTCACCTTCTGGGACGGTTCGCCGATGACGATGGACGACGTCGTCTACTCGCTGAAGCGCCACAACGATCCGGCCGAGGGCAGCTACTGGACGGGCGGGGTCACCGCGAACATCGTCGACGTCGAGCAGACCGGCGACTGGGAGGTCACCGTCACGCTGCAGACCCCGGACCAGCTGCTGCCGTCGTCGCTGTCGACGGTGCTCGGCGTGGTCGTGCAGGAGGAGCAGCGCAAGGCCGCGGGCGAGAACTACGGCAATCCCGACACCGGCGTCATGTGCACGGGCCCGCTGCAGTTCACCGCGGGCGACTGGAAGCAGGGGCAGTCGATCACCCTCACCCGCTACGACGGCTACTGGAACGCCGAGCGCGCCGCGAAGGCGAAGGAGGTCGAGATCGGCTTCGTCGTCGACCCGACCGCCATCGCCAACGGCCTCTCGACCGGTGAGATCCAGGGCTCGTACGACGTGCCGCTGCCGGCGCTCGGCCAGCTCTCGAGCAGCACGAGCGGCTCGCTCTACTACGGCGAGGGCATGCAGATCATGGCGATCATCTCGACGGGCAACGGTCTGTTCGGCGATCCCGCCGTGCGCCGCGCCCTGACCCGCGCCACCGACCGCCAGGCCATCGCCGACACCGTCTACGAGGGCACCGGCACCCCGTCGCGCTCCGTGGTGCCGCAGGCTCCCTGGGACGCCATCTCGGGCGTCGACGAGCTGCGCGACGAGCAGCTGCCGGATCTGAGCTACGACATCGAGGAGGCGAAGGCCGAGCTCGAGCATGCCGACGTCGATCTCACGCAGCCCATCAAGATCGCCTACCCGAGCGAGCGCTCCTTCTACGCCGACATCCTCAACGAGATGGCGAACGGCGCCAAGGAGCTCGGCATCACGCTCGAGCCGACCGGCGTGCCGAGCGCGCAGTTCGGATCGTTCTTCTCCGACCCCGCCGCGCGCGAGGGCTTCGACGGCTTCGTCACGACGAACTACCTGAGCGCGCCCGAGCCGCTGCTGCACCTGGTGAGTGTGGCGAAGACCGGCAGCGACCAGAACTACGCCGGGTTCTCGGATCCCGAGATCGACGCCGCGCTCGATGCCGCACTCGCCGAGAGCGATCCGCAGCGCCGCGCCGAGCTGACCGTGGAGGCCGAGGCGCTCGTCATGGAGCAGCAGCCCTGGGTGCCGATCAACGACCTCGCGGTCCGTCTCTACATGGACGGCTCCGTCACGGGTGCGCCCGCGTCGTTCGTCTACCTCTACTACCCCTGGGCCGCCGACCTCGGCTCGGCCGAGTAGACGCCGAATCCCGCAGGAAGGGATCGTCCATGACCTACGTGCTCAAACGGCTCGGCGCGCTCGCCGCCGTGCTCGTCGTCTCCAGCTTCATCGTGTTCTCGGGGATGTACCTCGCCCCCGGCAGCCCGGAGCAGTTCCTCGTGCAGGGACGAACGGTGAGCCCCGAGGTGCTCGCGTCGATCCGTGCGCAGTACGGGCTGGACGATCCCTTCCTCATCCGCTACTGGAACTGGCTGATGGACGTGCTGCAGGGCGACCTCGGCCGCTCCCTGCTCACCCAGCAGGACGTGTCGGCCCTCGTGGCGTCGCGCCTGCCCACGACGCTGTTCCTGGCGGCCTTCGCCGCGATCCTCATCACCGTGCTGGGCGTGGGGCTCGGCGTGCTCGCCGCGACGCGCTCGGGCGCCTTCGAGAAGCTCGTCGTGTTCGGCTCGAACCTCGGCTTCGCGGTGCCGACCTTCTTCGCGGCGCTCGTGCTCATGTTCGTGTTCGGCTCGAACCTCGGCTGGTTCCCGGTCTCCGGATCCGGCGAGGGCTTCGCCGATCGCCTCTGGCACCTCACGCTCCCGGCCATCGCGCTCGCGTTCCCCGGCATCGCCGTCGTGGCCCGCATCACCCGCACGGCGGTGCGGGAGGAGCAGGGATCCGAGCACGTGATCATGGCGATCGCGCGGGGTGTGCCCAAGCAGTTCGTGCTGTGGCGGCACACGATCCGCAACTCGATGCTGCCCGTCACCACGGTGCTCGGCACCAACATCGCGGGTCTGCTCGCGAGCGCGTTCGTGATCGAGTACGCGTTCACCCTCGACGGCATCGGCTCGCTGCTCGTGAACTCGGTGCAGAAGAAGGACTTCGCGGTGGTGCAGGCCATCGCGCTCATCATGGTGCTGGCCTTCGGCCTCATCAACCTCATCGTCGATCTGCTCTACGCGGTGATCGACCCACGCGTCCGGCTGAGCAAGGGAGCGGCAGCACGATGACTCAGCAGAAGATGAAGCGGGATCCCGGCGCGAACACGAGCGCCCAGGACACCGTGGCGGTGCAACTGCTCCGCAAGCACCGCAACGACGTGCCGGTCTCGGGCTGGCGGCTCCTCGCCAAGCGCCTCGGGCCGGTCGGGCTGATCAGCCTCGGCATCATCGCGCTCGTGGTGCTCATGGCGATCCTCGCCCCGGTCATCGCACCCTACGACCCCTACGAGGGCAGCGTCACCGCGCGCCACGAGGCCTGGAGCCTCGCGCACCTCATGGGCACCGACCAGTCGGGCCGCGACATCCTGTCGCGCATCATCTGGGGCGCGCGCACCAGCCTCATCGGGCCCACGATCGTGATCCTCGTCACCGCCTTCCTCGCGACGACGCTCGCGCTCACGGCCGTGTGGTTCGGCGGCCGGGTCGACGCGCTCATCAGTCGTATGCTCGACATCCTGTTCGCGTTCCCCAACATGCTGCTCGCGATCCTCGCGGTCGCGATCTTCGGCCCCTCGCTGCTCACCGCGTCCATCGCGCTCGCGATCGGCTTCACGCCCTACTCGGCGCGCGTCATCCGGTCCGTCGCGCTGCGCGAGCGCAACCTGCCCTACGTGGCCTCGGCGCAGCTGCAGGGCATCTCGGGCTTCGTCATCACGGTGCGGCACATCCTGCCCAACGTGCGCACCCAGATCCTCACCGGCATGACGATCAACTTCGGCTACGCCATGATCGAGCTCGCCGCGCTCTCGTTCCTCGGCCTGGGCGTGCAGCCGCCCACCCCGGACTGGGGACTCATGGTCTCGAACGGGCAGGCCTCGCTGCAGCAGGGCTACTGGGAGCAGAGCATCTTCGCCGGCCTCGCCATCGTCATCACGGTCGCCGCCTTCGGATACGTCGGCGAGCAGCTGGGCGGCCGCCGCGCCTCGGGAAGGACACGCTGATGCTGAAGATCGACGGACTGGTACTGACGGTCGTCGACCCCGACACGGGGCACGAGACCGAGATCCTGCACGGCAACTCCCTCGAGCTCGCGCAGGGCGAGGCGCTCGGCCTCGTGGGCGAGTCGGGCTCGGGCAAGTCGATGACGCTCAAGTGCATCCTCGGCATCGAGCCGGACGGCGCGCGGGTCGACGGGACGATCGCGCTCGACGGCACCGACCTGCTGGCGTCGGGCGGCGACGCGCTGCGCCGCATCCGGGCGGAGGACCTGGCGCTCATCGCGCAGAACCCGCACGGCGCGCTGAACCCGGTGCTGCCGGTCGGGCGCTTCCTCGTCGAGGGGATGAGCGACGCCCGGTCGATGGGCCGGGCCGAGGCCCGCGAGCGGGCCGCGGATCTGCTGCGCCAGGTGGGGATCGCCGACACCGAGCGCGTGCTGCGCTCCTATCCGCACCAGCTGTCGGGCGGGATGCTGCAGCGGGTGGTGATCGCGGGCGCGATCTCGGGCGACCCGAAGCTGCTGCTCGCCGACGAGCCGACCACCGCCCTCGACGTGACCACGCAGGCGGAGGTCGTCGCGATCCTCGACGAGAAGCGCCGCGAGCACGGCCTCTCGATGATCTTCGTCACCCACGATCTCGACCTCGCCGCCGCCGTGTGCGACCGGCTCGCGGTGATGAAGGACGGCGAGATCCTCGAGATCGGCACGCCGGAGGAGATCCGGGATCGCCCGCGCACGGACTACACCCGCAAGCTCATGGCGGCGCGGCCCATGCTCTACCCCGAGGGGCATCCGGCGGCGTTCCTCGCGGGCGGTGCCGGACCGGCGCCGCTGCGAGAGGGCGGCGGCGGGAACGACGAGACGGACCGGATCAACGGCGAGGAGGCCGGCGCATGAGCACCACGGCGATCATCGAGGTCGAGCACTTGAAGCGCACCTTCCACCTCGGCCGCAAGGCCAGCGTGGCCGCGCTCGACGACGTCTCCTGCGAGCTGCGCGAGGGCACCTGTCTCGCAGTGGTCGGGGAGTCCGGATCGGGCAAGTCGACCCTCGCCCGCGTCATCGTGGGGCTCGAGTCGGCCGACTCGGGCACCGTGCGCATCGCCGGTCACGACGTGCGGCCCACCACCGCGCGGCGCCGGCTGCGGGAGCGGGCCGCGCTCGTGCAGATGGTGTTCCAGGATCCGCAGGGCTCGCTCAACCGCTCGCTGCCGGTGTCGGCCACGATCGACGAGATGCTGCGCGCGCACCGCCCCGACCTCGACAAGCGGGGCCGCCGGGCGCGGGTGCTCGAGCTGTTCGCCGAGGTCGGCCTCACCGAGCGCCACGCCGACGCGAAGCCGGCCGCCCTCTCCGGAGGCCAGAAGCAGCGCGTCGCGATCGCCCGCGCGCTCGCCGCCGAGCCGAAGATCATCGTGCTCGACGAGGCGGTGTCGGCGCTCGACGTCTCGGTGCAGGCGCAGGTGCTCGACCTGCTCAAGCGCCTGCGGGCCGAGCACGGCCTGTCGTACCTCTTCATCACCCACGACCTGTCGGTGGTGCGCGACATCGCCGACGACGTCGTGGTGATGCGCACGGGCCGCATCATCGAGCGCGGCACCGTGCACGAGGTGCTCGACGACCCGCAGCAGCCCTACACCCGACTGCTCATCGCCTCGGCCCCGCGCCCGGGCTGGAAGCCGCAGCGCGGCCTCCGCGACGCGCTCATGGGCGCCGACGCCTGATCGCCCGCCCCCACCGCCATCATCAGAAGGACCGATATGACCCACAAGACCGAACGCCTGCACCTCGAGGTCGCGGGCGCCACGCCCCGCGAACTGGGCCTCAGCCGGGGCGCCGCGCTGCGCGGAAGCCTCGGGGGCGCCTACACGAAGTACGCGGAGCTGTTCCGCGTGCTGGGCGT
>SCUS01000061.1 GCA_004297725.1 Myxococcaceae bacterium
CCCGGCGCGCCCGCGCCCATGTGGCTGCACATCTGGCCCATCTGCTCGGAGAAGCCAATGCGGCTCGCGGCCCGCTCGATGGCGGGGAAGTCGTCGGTCGCTAGCGCCGCGGTGATCTCCTGCACGGCGACGAGGTGACCGCGCATGTTCTGCTTCTGGTGGTTGGCCATCATCGGCAGCAGCGGGACCGGGGCGCGGGTGTCCATGCGGTCGAGCGCCTCGTGCGCGGAGGGCTGGGGCTGCGATGCGCGGGGAGGGGCGTGGGGCGCCTCGCGCACGCAGCCGATCGACAGCGCGAGCGAGGCGAAGGCGAGAAGCGTAGGGCGTGTCATTCGGGGTCTCCTTCGTTCGAAGTGACGGGCGACGCGGGGAGGGCGTCGAGGGCGGCGACCAGGTGCTGAAGGGCCTCGACGACCTGGGTGCGCTGGTCCGCGGGCACTCCGGCCAGCAACGCACTGAAGCGCGCGCCGCTGGCGGCCTCGACCTCCCGCGCGAGGCGCCGACCGCGCGCCGTCAGCGACACCCTCCGGCTGCGACCATCGTCCTCGTTCGCGCGTTGGATCACGTGCCCGGACTCGACCATCTTTGCGCAGAGGCGAGCGACGTTGCTCTTGTCGATGGAGAGTTCCGCGCCGAGGTCGCGCTGTGAGGTCTCCCCCTTCGCGAGCAGCACCATCAGCGCGTGGGCGTGGGCGATCGACAGGGGCTTGCCGCACGGCGTCTGGTCGCTGGCGAGGACGCCGAAGCGCCGAAACATCCGCTGCATGAGGCGGCGGAGCTCATCGCTCTGAGCCGCGGTGGGAGCCTTCGACATCGTGACAGGTCTATAGGTGCAACTGGTTGCGTGCGCAACCATCTGCGCGAGACCAGCGGGTTCACGATGGGTTGGCGTCGTCTACCCGGTAGCGATTTGGCGCCACGATCGCGCGAGGGCGTCCGCCGCGCGCTCCACGTCGCCCTCCGCCGTGCCGCGCCCCAGCGTCAAGCGCACCGACCCGAGCGCCGCATCGGGCGTCACGCCCATCGCGAGGATGATCGCGGAAGCGCGCTCGTGACCTTCGTGGCAGGCCGATCCCGTGGACGCGGCTACCTCGGGCGCCGCTGCGAGCACGGCCTCTCCTGACGCCCGAGGGATGCGGACGTTGAGGGTGTTGCGCAGGCGCAGCTCGCCGTGGCCGTTGGATCGAGCACGTACCCCACGCTCGCCGCCCCCTCGGTCGCGCTCGTCTCTCGCTCCTACCCTGTGGGGCCAGCGAGGAGGCGCTTCAACAGCGTGTCGCGGAAGGCCACGAGCTCCGCGGTCGCGCCCAGTTGCTCCAGCGGGAGCTGCCCCAGCAGCCACGAGAGCGTCGGCCCCGAGAAGCCACCATCCTTGCGCGGGGCGTCCTTGATCGCGCGCTCGAGGTCGCCCCCCGCCTCGACCAGCGCCCTGACGTCGACGAGGTCACGCAGCTCCGAGCGGGAGAGCAGCGTCGTCAGCTTGTTCACGAGGATCTCGTGCGGCGTGTCGACGAGGATCTGCACGCCATCGATGTCCTGCGGTTGGGGTTCCTCGATCACCGCCACAGGGTCGGCGACGAGATCGATGAGCAGCACCTCCGAGGCGTCGGCCACCCGCAAGCGTCGGAAGGCGGGAGCGGTGCGCTCCACCTCGACGGACAGGCCGGCCGCGACGAGTCGACGGGCCACCTCATCCGCGTTGTGATCGAGGGCACGGGCGCCGTGCCAGAACAGGTCGAGGTCCCGCGTCGTTCGATGTCCGAGGTGGAAACCCGCAAGCGCGCCGCCGCCGGTGAGCGTCCACGGGGGTGTGATTCCCGCGAGCAGCGCGAGGGCACGAGCCTGCAGCGGCGTGAGGCTACTCACCCGTCCAGCCGACCTTCAGCAGCCACGCCCACATGTCTCGCGACCGGCCGAGGAAGCGCTCGAAGTGAGCCCAGTCGGCGGCGAGGTCGGGCACCCGCACGAACCTCGGCACGTCATCGGGCTTCGCCTGTCGGAGGAGTTTGCCGATCCAGTAGCCCCGCACCATCGGGTCGGGGTCGCGGAGGTGCTCCTCGAATTCCTCCCGCGTGATGTCGACGTCCCAGAGGAAGGTGAGGCGCCCCCGCGCGTCGACGAGGCGGTCGTCCGGCGTCGGGAAGATCACAGAGTGACGGTAGCGCGTCGGTTCGCGACGCGTCCAGGCGCGCACGACTTCACCAAGCCCGCGGCCCAACGGAGCGGCGTCAGGTGCCCAGCGCGGCCCTCAGCTCCTCGGGCAGTGGCGTCCGGAAGGCGGTCGGAGGCCCTTCGACCCTAGCCGGGAGGCACCAGCGACCCGTTCATCCCCGCGTCGATGGGCGTCCGGTGCCTCCGCGACGCCACCATCAGCCCCACGAGCGCTCCTCGGACGCTCCCGGACGCGACCCAAGCCCCTCCGATCGCGCCCAGAACACCTCCGCCTACATCCGACGCTCGTGCTCTACCCGGACGACCTTTCGTTGGCTGCGATCCTTCTGGCCGTGGCCACGGTGCTCGACCGGTGGGAGTCGGGCGCGGTCCGCCACCCGCTCGCCGTCGCTGAGGATGTCGCCGCCTGCCTCATCGCGCAGGAAGCCCTCCGGGGCCCATCGCGATCCCCTCGACCGGATGTTGATCGCGCAGGCGCTCGCGGAAAACGTCGGACTCGTGAGCAACGAGGAGATCTTCGATGGGTACGGCGTGCTGCGGTCTGGTAGCAACCGCGTCGCCGCGCCCAGGAGGTCCGAACGGCGCCCTGGGCCACCCGATGCGCCCGCGCGCTCCCCCGCGTAGAACCCGCGCCATGACCTTCCCGTGGACCACCGCGCAGATTCCCGACCAGACCTGTCGCGTCATCGTCATCAACGGCGCCGACTCAGGCATCGGCCTTGAGGCCGCGCGCGTGCTCGTGGCGAAGGGCGCCCACGTCGTCCTCGCGTGCCGCAACCCCGCCAAGGCCGCCGACGCCGAAGCCCTCCTGCGCGCCGAGACCCCGAAGGCCTTCGTCGAGGTGATGGAGGAGCCTCGGAGAGCGCCCTATCCGCCACAGGCCGCAGTTTGCGAGGCTCGTCCGCACGTCGACCTCGCAGCCATCGGCCGCATTGCCGTTGCAGTTGCCGAAGCCAGGGGCGCACGAAGCGACCGTGCAGGCCCCGAGCGCACAGCCCGCTGTGGCGTTCGAGAGAGAGCACTCGCGCCCGCACAGCCCGCAGTGGGCCGGAGTCGTGCTGAGGTCGGTCTCGCAACCGTTCGCGGCGTTTCCGTCGCAGTCACCGAAGCCAGCCCCGCAGGAGTAGCGGCAGGACCCCAGCTCGCAGCTCACGGTGCTGTTCGGGCGAGCGGCACAGGCGGAGCTGCAGGCGCCGCAGTGGGACCCGCTGGCGGCGGTGTTGGTCTCGCAGCCTTTCATCGCGTTGCCGTCGCAGTCCGCGAAGGGCGCGGTGCAGGTGCTGAGA
This sequence comes from Myxococcaceae bacterium, assembly GCA_004297725.1. Lineage (GTDB taxonomy): Bacteria > Myxococcota_A > Polyangia > Polyangiales > SCUS01. The sequence goes on from SCUS01000061.1 coordinate 3,459, forward strand.
CCGCAGGCTCCGCTCCGGCAGACGGGTACACCGTTCGTGATGGTGCAGCGCCGGTCGCAGGCGCCGCAGTTCGCGGTGCTCGTCTGCGGGTCGGCGCACGCACCGCCGCAGCAGGTCTGCCCCGACGGGCACGCCCGGGTCGCCGTGCAGCCGGGCACGCAGATGTTTCCGAGGCAGAGGCTCCCCGCCGCGCACTGCTCGTCGCGGAGGCAGTCGACGCAAGCGCGCGTATCGGGGTTGCAGCGGCGCTCGACCACACCGCCGTCCCGGGTCTCGCGGCAGGCGAGGTCGTCACGGCACCCAGGCGCGCAGCGGTTCATCCCGGGCACGCAGTACTGGCCCGCGGGGCAGAGGTCGCTCGTCGCCGTACAGGGCACGCAGCGGCCCGTGGCGGTGTCGCACGCGGGGCCCTCGGTGCTCCCAGCGCACGCCGCGTTGGCCGTGCAGGGAGCTGGAACATCGACCGCCGGGGGCACGTCGGCGCCTGGAACATCAAGGGCACCGGCCTCAAGCGCGCCGTCGTCGACCGAAAGGGGAGCGTCGACGACCGCCGGAAGGTCCGCGCCTGGAGACGTGTCCTGCCCAGCGTCCGCCGAAGCCGGCGGAGCGGCTGTGCAGCCACAGGCGCTTGCGATGAGACCGATGAAGGCGATGACGGTGGCGATGCCGATCTGGCGCATGATGGACTCCCCTGCTCGTCCCGCGAGGCCGGTTCCTTCCCCCGCGCCGTTCCCCGCGGGAACGACAAACGCGCTCCTTTCGGGGCGCGTTGTGGTGGAAGAGATCGCTCGATCGGGAGCGGTTACGGGGGGTGACACTGCGACCAACCCGTGTTCGTCGCCGTGCCGCGCCCCGCAGCCTTCCCGAGGTCGACCGCGCCCGGTACGGTGGCGAGGTTCACCCTCCGCGCATGCGCGAATCCATCGACGCCTTCGTCCGGGCCCTGCTCTCGGACCACCTCGCTCCCCGCACGGCCACGACCTACGGGGCGATCTTGAAGTCCCTCCTTTCGTGCCGTGCGGAGGACACCGGGACGCTCACGCTGACCGACGTCGAAGCGTTCCTTGCGCGCCCCAGGCGAGACGGATCACGGCGCGCGGCGTCGGCTCGAAACCTCGACCTCGCCGCGATCCGATCCTTCGTCGCGTTCGCACGCCCTCACCTCGGGTGGATGACCGATCCCACCGAAGGCATCCCCTTCGTCCGCGAAGCTCCGCAAGACCCGGCCGTTTTGACGGCCGCCGAGCTCGGGAAATTCTTCGAAGTGACCGCGGGGTGCTCACGGGCTCCCGTTCGTTCGCGAAACCTGGCGCTCGTTGCGGTGCTCTCCCAGGTCGGGCTCCGCGTTCACGAGGCCATCGGCCTGGATCTCCAACAGGTGGATCTCGAAGGCGCGACGCTCGTTGCCGTTCGAGGCAAGGGCGGGACCGTCCACGATCTCCCGCTCAACCGCCCGGCGGTCACGCTTCTCCGTGCGTGGATCGACGAACGTGGGCAGCGTCCCCGAGAGAGGGCGCTCTTCCTCTCGGCGCGCGGCACCCGGATCTCCATCCGCGCGGTCGAGTCGATGATTGCGCGCATCCGGAAGGAGATGGGCTCGGCGAAGCACATCACCCCGCACACGATGAGGCACACCGCCGCGACGCTGACGCTCAGCCTCGGCACCGACCTCTCGACGGTCGCCGAGCTTCTGCGCCACAGCGACATCAACACGACCCGCCGGTACCTCCACCTCGTCGACACCCGGCGTCGTGAAGCCGTTCGCCGACTCGAAGGCACGGTACCGAGCTCGCTGTTCCCGACGCCTCGGACGAACACCCCGCTCTCCGAAAAAACTTCGAGACCGTCCACTCTGACGCCGCTCGAACGTCCGGCATCTCGCCCGCGCTCGACTCTTGACGCCGAACACGGGTTGGTCGCCAAGAAGTTCTCGTCCCGGCGGCGCCTGCAAGACCCTGGCGACCAACATCGCTTGGACGACGCCGCTTGATGTCCAGACCGAATGTTCAGGTAGCGACGCCGGCCGCCCCGCGCGGCGGCCCGGTGGCAGGCGTTCGGATCGGGGAGGCGGTCGCCGACACGCCGCGGCTGTACTCCCAACGCCAAGTCTACCGAAGCGTTGGGACCGGGTCAGCCCGCCCTACGGGGCGTTCCGCCCGTCATTCGCAGGCATCCACGACTGCGCCGTCGAACATCAGCCGCGTACGTGCTAGGGGCGGAGACATGTCGCTACTCCTCCCCACGGTGCCGGGCGGTGTGCGAGAATTCACCTCGCTGACGCGCCGGGCACCTCCCAACAGTGAGCCTCCAAGATGAATCGCTTGCGATCGTTCCTCCGGCGCCAGTTCGATCTCTTTCTCGCGCTCGTTCTTTGCGCATTCTGGAATGCCAAGTACGTCTCACGGCCAGGTGGCGGCACCGCCGACTGGGTCAAGGAACTCTTCTACTTGACCCACATCCGCTTGGCGCTGCTCGGCGGCCATCTGCCTGGTCCGTTCAACGCAATCCCTTCCTTCGTTGTCTCGGTAGATTATCCGGCCTTGCGTCCCACGCGTTCATTCTGGGCGAATCCGGAGGTATTTACCTTTTCTCCCTTTGTGCCGCTGCTGCGAGTTCTCTCGGTTCCGGTGTTCATCAAGGTGCTGTTCGTCGCTCACAGCGCATTGGGGTGCTTGGGGGTCACGATGCTCGGACGTCGGCTGGGCCTTCATCCCGCCTTCCGGCTCGCGTTGGTCGCATTGACCGCGCTGAATCCGTGGATGATGGCGCACTACGCTGTCGGATACACTCCGCACGTCAACATCCTGCTGTGCCCATGGGTCGCCTACTTTCTTCTGGACCCCGGGCGGCGGAAGCGGAGCGTTCTCGCCGCGTCGGCAATCTGCGCCCTGATGATCTATCAGGGCAGCCTCCACGTGTTCCTCTGGACGATGCTGAGCGTGGCTGGGGTGACGTTGCTCGCGATGCTCGTGCAGGGAATGAGCGCGATGCGTATCGCCACGTACAACCTTGTCTTCTTGATCGCGGCGTCCGCGTTCGCAGGGCCGAAACTGTACGCGTCGGCCCGGGCGTATCACCAATTCCACCGAGAGGTTCGCTCGGGACTGCTGGTGATCGATGACCTGTTCGGTCTGCTTACGGATCCGAGTCCCATCGAGCCGTTCGTGCCCCGGTATAACACGTCCTTCTGGGATGGCTCCGTCTTCATGGGATGGTGGTTTGTCGTCGTGGCAGCCGCGGCGCTGTTCTCGGTCGCATTTCGACTCCGTTCCGACTGGGGCGCTCCACTCAAGACCCGGTCGAAGCAACTGCTGGTGCTCGTCGGGGCTGCGCTGGCCTGGCTGAGCTGCGGGTGGGGTACCAACTGGATCGAACTGACGAGGCTCGTCCGGCCGCTTGAGTGCGAGATCTATGCCTATCGATTCATCTTTCTGTCGTTGATGTTTCTTGTCGTGCTGGTCGTCGTAGAACTCGACGAACTCTTCGCCGAACGCGTCGGAGCGCGACGCTGGATCCTGTTTGCAGTACTGCTGCCGGTGATCCACTTCGGACGCCTTCAGTACCAACTCCACACGGAGACGGCGACCGGTACCGACGCGTCACCGCGGTTGGCTGAATATGAACGAGAGATGAATGGAGCCAGTTCCGCGCGACCACCCTGAGCGCTCCTCGACACACTCACTGGGGCGACCCGACTGCCCACTGGGGCGTAGGACTGCTTCGCGATCTGGCATGATGGGGTCGGGTAGCGGTGATCAGACTCGGAATCACGTAGTACTACACTTGTAGATCATGGCGGCCGGGCTCCACGCTTGGGACCGCCCCTTCGATCGGGTTCGTGTTTTGTAGTGGGAGCGCCTCCGGGGTTGCGCCGCCGGGGCCTGTGCCGTGGTCGTGGTCGTCGGCACCAGCGCGCCCGCTCCAACGTTGTCGTCGCGTGGCAGGGCGCGAGCAGCCCGTAGAGCCGGATGCGGGTGAAGCCCTTGGGGAGAACGTGGTCGACGAAGCGCCGGAGGAACTCGCCGCTCGGGAGCGTGCACTGCCCGCCGCCCTTCGTGGCGAAGGTCACGCCGCGCTCGTCCATCGGGTGCCGCGGCGCAGAGGGTCGGAGGAGCAACACGTCAGCAAGAAGGAAAGCGCACGGACCGCTGCGTCACCAGGTTACGCGGGCGATCGCGACGGCATGCTCAGGTCTGCCGTGGAGCAGCTTTGTTCAGCGACAACTAACCCGAGGGGTGTTCTATAGGCGTGCTTCCATGGGGGTGCGGTGCTCGAGGTGGAGGTCGGTGGTACGTCCCTCCTACCGGGCTGCACTCACCGTCGGCCCGTCCCAACGGCCGCGGACGAAAAAGAGTCGCGCACCCATTTTTCTGTAAGACCACCCTTGACATGTGGAATGCCTTAGCCGAGCCTGAACATGAATCGCGAACCATATCTGGGTTGGTTGGGAACATAGTACGCCACTGAAGTCGGCGAGGAAGCGGCATGGGGATGGCTGCCTCGAGATGGTGCAAGGGGGTGGCGAGGGTGGCGCCAACCATTTCAGCGTGCACGGCAGAACTGGAATTCCAGTGGCTTTGAGTAGCTGACAAATCCGACAAATTCCTTTCGGCGTGTGAGGCAGAGTGAATGTTGGGTGAACTGTAGAATCTGCCCTGGCCGCCTAACCCTATTGCCTGCTTCTGGAACCATCAACCGTAAGGAGAAGGATCAATGTCTCACATCTCAATTCATGTTCCAACCCGAGAACCTCAACATCGGCGAGCAACGACACCTCCCTTGCCACGACGCGGGCAAGCATTCGCTGCGGTGGTCCTCGCCGTGGTTGTGGTCCTTGCTTCGCCGTCCGCGTGGGCCTGGAATCGGTCCTGTGCATGGGCGTCGGGTACCATTCCGGTCTATGTGCTGGCGGATACGACAACGAATTTCGGCTTCACCTTCGAGCAGATGTTCTGGTTGGTCGAGCAGATGGGACGTCCGTGGAACACTACCGGTGGGGTGAACGTTAGGTTGGCATACCCCACCTACGTCTCTGGAACTACTCCTGGGACCAGCGGTGGCATTAACTACCGGATGTTCGGCTCAAGGCCCGGAACCCTTGCGGTCATGAACGGCAACTGCGTCACCTCGTACGTCGATTTCTACAACAAGATCTACTTGTCTGCTTCTCGACCTCTAACGAGCGGAAGCGACAATATCATCTCAATCGGCGTCCACGAAACTGGCCACGCCCTCGGTTTTCTTCATCCTCTCGATTCGCCAGGCACTTGTGGCAAGGGGGGAGACACCAGTGCTAGCGCGGTTACGGTGATGACACAATCCGACGGTTGGGGGCATGCCCACAACATCTGGCTCGATGACTGGCAGGGTTTGCGCTCAGGGACCTGCCCCTACACTGCATCCACACCGAGTGGGGCCACACGAGTCTACAGTACCACCAACACGACCACCTGGACCCATGTGGTAAGCTGGGGGACGGGCACGAATCTCACGCCGGGCATCGCGTGGGGTGCTCCTTCAGGCGGCACCGGGTTCACCGTTCAAGCATCGGTCAATTTCAACAACTCGCTTTCGGTCTGGAAGTATCAATCCGGATGGGTTTCCGGTTATACCTCCCCGGACAACGCCATGGCAGGCCCGGTCGTAGCGTATGGTAATGGACGATTCATCGTAGCCTACCCGAAGCAGACCAGCGGAAGCGAAGGCTTCCTTCGAGTAATGCACAGCACGGACGGTGTTAATTGGACGAGTTACTTTCCGAGCATTCGGACAGCCCATCGAGTGGGACTCGCCTATAGCACCAACACGAACAGGTGGTATTTGTCCTACGTCCGTCTGAGAGACAACGTAGGCGGCTTCAACAATCCCAATGGGCGTGTGCAGATTGTTTCGAGCAGCGATGGGATCAACTGGTCGAGTGAGTCTGATTTTGGCGAAGAGTACGCCGTGGATGGGATTGGTCTGACGTGTGATGGCAGTTACTGCTACACGTTGTATTCTAGCGCTCGAACGGGAGTTGGCACCCTGAGGGAGTCGGTCTTCTACTTCGATGGTTCAGGTAATCCCCTCCTGGACCATTCGTACTCGTTTCCTTTGTGGAACGGCATGCAAACCACCTCTCGATACGACGTTTCGGCTGCGTACGACGCCAGCCGGGGCCAGATCGTCTACGTCTCGAAGAACTACAACGCGATTCGGGCAATGTGGCGTTTGGCGGGGAGCAGCGATCCTCCTCCTGGATTTGTCGGGTGGCCAGAGACTCCGGGGTTCCCGTCGGGAAGCACCGTGGCTGGCTCGAATAATACCACGGAAGGGGGTGCTGTCACCTTCGTCGGTGGCGGCGCGAATGAAGTCTGGCTTATGGCCCATCTGCCGTGATCGACGTAGGAGACAAGTGATGAAGACTCAAGCAAACCTTCTTTTTCTCGCCCTCCTCACTTCGTGCGCAAAGCTCGCAGATGGCGCCGGGGACCGTTCATCCAGCCCGGCGACGCCCGAGGTTCGCCGTCTCGCGAGCGAACCGATCGCGGTGCGTAATGCGTTCCATTACGCCCAGCAAGACCGCGCGGGCTACGCGATCGTGCGCATCGAGACCGTCCAGCCCATCCCTGGCGGTTACTACCGAATGGAAGCCGACCCTGAAGGACATATCGCGCGGCTTGAAGGAGGTTCGGAAGTCACCGCTACGGTGCTCACGAGCAATCAACCCACGCTCAATCAACAGCGCACTCTCACCTTTCGGCTGCCTGGAACGGCGACCTGCGGGCAACGCGAGGATGATCCAAATACGACCACGTGCTTCGAACTGACATACTACCCTCCGCAACTCCACGCTGGCGAGACCTGGCTCGTGGGGACTGTGCCGCACACTGGGATCAACATGGGGTTTCACATGTTACTCGCGGGCAGGCAGATGGCCAGTACTGAAGGCCATCAGGAGGTGCTGCGCGACGCTGTCGCCTTTCCCATGACCGAATGAGGCCTGGGAGTGGCGGCTGACGCCGCCACTCCCAGGCATCGGGACCGCCACGGACTCGCCCTCAACCGTTCCTCTTCACGCCCGGGCGTGGCAGCGCGCATGGCAGGGGTTTCCTGGTGGCGATCGCAAGCCCAGGATACCCCCCTGTTGGATGTACCATCCAACAGGGGGGTCGAACGCCTTGCCTGCCGCGAGGATCGCCTCGGATTCAAGGCGTTTCAGAGCGATGCCCTCGCGCCGTGCTTCCACGAAAGTGATAAGAGAGCCCAAATAGAACAGCCGGGCTTCCGTAAGACGGAAGCCCGGCAAGAGAAAGGGGCGGTCCTGGTCACTCCGCCGGGGTCGCGTGCGTCGCGGCGAGGTAGTCCCCGGCGAGGCGCTCCATGGCGAAGCGCACGTCGGGGTCCTGGTTCGTCTGGTGCGCGACGAGGGTGATGGCCTGCACCACTCCGAAGCGGGTGAGATCGCCGTCCCGGAGGACGGCGCGCTGCGCCTCTTCGAGCAGGGCCTTCGGCACCTCGGCGGAGTCGCCCAGGATCGCGGCGACGGCATCGTCGGGGTGGGGCACCGTGATCCGCTTCGCCGACTGCATCCAGGCGAAGGCTGCGACCCAGCGCTCGGGGAGTCGCCCGACGGCGATCACGAGGGCCGCTGCGAGCTGGTCGTCCTCGATGCTCCGGTGCGTGCGGTAGAGGGAGCGCTTGCCGCCGACCCGGACCATGAGCCCGTTCAGGTAGACGAGGCGCATCCAGTGATCGTCGAGGGAGAGCGCCATTCAGCGTCCGATCCGCCATCTCCGTCCCCTTCATCCTTCGTAAGTACGCGAGTTTACCTAATTAATATTACGCGACGCAGTAGAATTGCGTTCGGGCTCCATGGCGTTCGCGGTGGCGGGGAAGACGTTCTCTTGGGCCGACCTCGGACAGCGCCTCGGCGGTGGGGTCATTGGACGCCCGGCTCATGGGCCCGTCGGGGTGAAGGGAGCCGACGGACGAGTTGGCCGGGGTGACCAGCGCGGCGCTTGACGCTGCGAGCGACGTGCTTCGGTTGTTGGCATGATGCTCTTTCCCATC
>SCUS01000062.1 GCA_004297725.1 Myxococcaceae bacterium
AACCCCAGCGTCGCCGACCACAACGGCACCACCGTCTCCGTCTCCATGACCGGCGTCGCCGGGTACACCAACCTCGAGTGCTACCTCAACGAGCTCGCCGCGCTCCGCGTCCGCAACAACGCCTGATCGTCCCTTCGTAGACGCGCTCTCGAGGGTGCAGGGGCCCCGTCCTGGTGACGGAGGCCCCTGCGCCGCGTCGTGGGAGGCCCTCGCTAGGAGGCGCCCTCGGAGGGCGGAGGGGGCGTCGGGGAGTCGACGAGGTTGAGGTCGTCGGGGTCGGGAGGCGGGGACGCCGGAGGGACGGCGGCGCGCTCCAGCTCGGCGATGACCTGGGCGCCGAAGAGCAGGATCACCGAGCCCGCCTCCAGGGTGAGCAGCACGATGATGGTGGTCGCGAAGGATCCGTAGATCAGGTTCACCATCGAGAGGTGCGCGAAGTACCAGACCAGGACGTAGCGCACGACCTCCCAGAGCAGGGTGGCGACGGCTCCGCCGGCGAGGGCGTGGCGCAGGGCCATGCGACCGACGGGCATCACCATGTAGAGGGAGGTGACGAGCATCGCCATCCCGACGATGCCGAGGCCGTGCAGCGCCAGGTGCGGCAGGCGAGCGAGGGAGAAGCTGCGGCCCAGCGCGCGGACGGTGTTGTGCGAGACGACGTCGAGGGCGCCGCTGATCCCGGTGACCAGCACCAGGCCGACGCCCAGCACCACGATGAAGGCATAGGGGATCAGCGCGGAGACCAGCGGGTGACGGCGCCGCTCCACCACGCGGTGGAAGAAGATCACCTGCATGGCGCTCTCGAGCATGGTGAAGGCCATGCTGCTGAAGAAGAGCAACACCACGCCGCTGACGACGCCGACCACCTCGCGGGCGTCGAGGAAGGCCGCCACCTGCGCCGTGACCACCCGGGCCTGGCCGTCGATCACCAGCTCGAGGTTCTCGGTGACCACGTCGAGGAGGCGGCGCCGGTCCATGAAGTGGGAGAGCACCGCGAGGAGCACCACGATCAGAGGGACGATCGAGAGCAGCGTGTAGTAGGCCACCGCGCCCGACAGCAGCATCCCCTGGTTGTGCCGGAAGGCGTGAAACACCCGACGGATGAACGCCCATGGCCGTGAGAACATCCGCGGCACTATAGGCAGGCCGGGCGGCGCCCGTCAGCCGAAGCTCGTGGGTGGGCCGCCCTCGAAACTCGCGGAAGGGATGGCCGGTGCGGCGCGTCCCTGGCCTATGATGCGCGACGATGAGCAGATCGATACTCTGGTTGGCCTCCGCGCTCGCGCTCTCCGCCCTCCTGGGCTGCAACGGAAGCTCCGTCGTGGGAGGCGCCCAGGACGCTGCCGTCGCGGACATCGGCGTCGACAGCGGCGCCGCGTGCCCGTCGCCGCTCGCCTCCTGCGTCGGGCGCTGTGTCGACCCGAGCGCCGACCGCGCGAACTGCGGCGGCTGCGGCATCGCCTGCGCCGCGGGCCAGGTCTGCCAGACCGGAGCGTGCGTTCCGGACTGCGCGCGCACCGAGCGGCTCTGCGCGGGCGGCGGCGACGGGGGCGCGGGGCTGCGCTGCGTCGCCACGCAGACCGACCGCGCCAACTGCGGCGCCTGCGGGATGGCCTGCGGCACCGACCAGGTCTGCTCCAACGGCGTGTGCACCTTCATGTGCACCGGCACGAGCACCGAGTGCTCCGGCGCCGCGGGCGACGCCGGGAGCCCGCGCTACTGCGCCGACCTGCAGAGCGACCGCGCCAACTGCGGCGCGTGCGGCGCCGCCTGCCAGGAGGGCTTCGGCTGCTTCGAGGGCCGCTGCCGGGTGAGCTGCGCCGAGCTCCGGGTGCGCTGCCCCGCCGGCGACGCGGGCACCGAGACCTGCGTCGACACCTCCAACGACGTGCGCCACTGCGGCGGCTGCGGCAACACCTGCGCGGTGGGCCAGTTCTGCGTGCGCGGCGCCTGCCAGACGATGTGCGGCGCGGGCTTCACCGAGTGCAGCGGCATCTGCCGCGACCTGCGCAACGACCGCGAGGGCTGCGGCGCCTGCGGCACCACCTGCGCCTCCGGCGAGGTCTGCGTCGCGGGCGCCTGCCAGGTGTCCTGCGTGGCGGCGCTCAACAACTGCTCGGGCTCGTGCCGCGACCTGCAGACCGACGTGACCAACTGCGGCGCCTGCGGCACCAGCTGCCCCGCGGGCCAGGTGTGCAGCGCGGGCCGCTGCCAGGTCTCCTGCGGCCCCGGGCTCAGCAACTGCTCGGGCTCGTGCCGTGACCTCCAGACCGACCGCGCCCACTGCGGCGCCTGCGGCACCGCCTGCGCCGAGGGCCTCGTCTGCAGCGCGGGCACCTGCCAGCTCTCCTGCGTGGCCGGGCTCTCCAGCTGCTCGGGCTCGTGCCGCGACCTGCAGACCGACCGCGCCAACTGCGGCGCCTGCGGCACCGCGTGCCCCTCAGGGCAGGTGTGCAGCGCCGGCGTCTGCCAGCTCTCCTGCGTGGCGGGGCTCTCCAGCTGCTCGGGCTCGTGCCGCGACCTCCAGACCGACCGGGCCCACTGCGGCGCCTGCGGCACCGCCTGCGGCGCGGGCCAGGTGTGCACCGGCGGGGCCTGCGCGGCCTCGTGCAGCCCCGCGCAGACGGTGTGCTCGGGCACCTGCACCAACACCCAGTTCGACCCCGACAACTGCGGCGGCTGCGGCAGCGCGTGCGGCCCCTACGACAACGCGGCGGCGAGCTGCAACGGGGGGCGCTGCGTGCAGACGTGCTCGCCCGGCTTCGCCGACTGCAACGCCGACCGCACCGACGGCTGCGAGCGCAACCTCAACACCGACCTCAGCCACTGCGCCCGCTGCGGCGCCGCGTGCCCGTCGCGCGCCAACGCCACCATCAGCTGCACCGGGGGCGTCTGCGGGTTCGCCTGCGCGCCCAACTTCGCCGACTGCGACGGCAACCCCAACAACGGCTGCGAGGCCGACCTCCGGGTGACGGTCGCGCACTGCGGCCGCTGCGGCAACGCGTGCGTGACGGCCAACGGGACGCCCGGCTGCTCGGCCGGGGCCTGCACCGTGGCGTCGTGCACGGCGCCCTTCCGCGACTGCGACTCCAACCCGGCCAACGGCTGCGAGAACGACATCCGCAACACCTGCGGCGGCTGCGACCTCGAGTGCCGCGACCGCACCGTGGGCGTCGGCGGCGCTCCCTTCGACGGGGCGGGGCAGCGGGGCACCGCGTCCAGCCCGGCGACGGGGCTGATCGTGAGCGGGATGTCCACCACGACCAACCTCGACTTCCTGTGGGTGGTGAACACCGGCGAGAGCACCATCGGCAAGTGGGACGCCGCGGGGCAGCGCGAGGTCGCGCGCTACCGGGTGGGCCTGTCGTCGGGCGAGTGCCGCGGGCTCTGCTGCTACAACAACGGCTGCAACATGCCGAGCCGCGTGGTGGTCGACGGCAACGGCGACGCCTACGTCGCCAGCCGCGGCTTCGCCACGCAGGGCAGCGTCACCAAGCTGGCGGCCGAGCGCGTCAACTGCATCGACCGCAACGGCAACGGCATGATCGACACCTCCAGCGGCCCGACGGACGTGCGCCCCTACGGCCAGGACGAGTGCGTGCTCTGGACCACCAACGTGGGCCCCTCCAACGCCGTGCTGCGCTCCATCGCGACGGACCGCGGCGACACCGCCAACCCCTTCGGGTACATCTGGGTGGGCGGGTACAACACCCGCGCGGCGTACCGGCTCAACCCGCGCACCGGCGCGACCCTCGGCACCTATCCCCTCTCGGTGAACCCCTACGCCATGGTCGTGACCCGCGACGGTCGGCTCTGGGTGGGCACCCTCGAGAACGGCGCGCTGCAGTCCGTCGACACCATCGGGCTCACCGTGGGCCCGGTGGTTCCGTACCCGCTGGCCCGGCGCATCTCGAGCTGCGCCGGGGCCTACGGGATGACCTCCGACGGGCGAGGGAGGGTGTGGCTCGCGGGCTGGTCGTGCCGCGACGCGATCGCCTACGACCCGGCGCTCAACTCCTGGACCCGCGTCGACACCACGGGCTACGTCACCGGCACCGGCACCTCCGGGCGAGGCATCACCATCGGCGCCGACGGGCGCGTGTGGATGACCTACGCGACCCCCGGCGACAGCCTCTCCGGCGGCCTCCTCTACTGGGACTCCAACGCCTTCGTCCCGGACGGGACGATCCCCGGGTCGGCGATCACCCGGGTGCCGATGCCGGGCAACTTCAACGGCCCCTCGGCGGTGGGCGTCGACCGCGTGGGCAACGTGTGGCTCGCCCACTACCTCGCCCCGTCGGCGCTGATCCGCTACTCGCCCGAGACCAACTCCTCGGTGGTGCTCTTCGGCGCCAACCAGGTCTACTCGTACTCCGACTTCACCGGCTCGGTGCGGCGCGTGAGCATCGCCCAGGGCACCTACGAGGAGACCATCGACCTCGGCTGCGACGCCCCGCTCCTCACCACCTTCACCTGGAACTCCACCACCCCGGCGGGCACCACCATCAGCTTCGCGGCGCGCTCCGCGAGCACCACCGGGGCCCTCGGCGCGGCCACGCCGGTGACCCTCGCCCTCGCCCCGCGCGACACCTCGCCCACCAACGCCGCGGCCGCCTTCGTGGCCGCAGGGGTCGCGCCGGCGAGGCACTTCCGGCTGACCATCTCGATGCAGGCCGCCGAGAGCGGCGGCACCCCGGTGCTGCAGTCGTTCAACCTCGGCTGGCGCTGCCCCCGCTGAATCCGCTCCCGCCCTCGTGACTCCTCCCTCCCGACTCCTCCTCGCGCTCCTCCTCCTCAGCTCCGCCGCGTGTCGACGCCGCCCCGTTCCGGCGGGGCGCTCGTGGCGGTGGGAGAACCCTGTTCCGCAGGGCAACCGGCTGGCGGCGACGTGCATCGAGCGCGGCGGCCGGGCCTTCGCCGTCGGTCAGCTCGGCACCGTACTCACCCGCGACGCCCGCGGCGCCTGGCGCCCGGTGCGCACCGGCGAGCGAGGCGACCTGCACGGCGTCGCGTGCACCGACCAGGGCGTGGTGGTCGTCGGCGCGCGAGGCCTCATCCTCCGCTCGGCCGACCATGGCGCGTCCTGGCAGCGGGTCCGCTCCGGCACCGCCGCGGATCTCTGGTCGGTCACCTCCTCAGGCCGCCGGGTGCTCGCCGTCGGCGCGGGCGGCGCGGCGCTGCGCTCGGACGACGGAGCCCGCTGGACCCCGGCGGCCTCCCCCCCCGACGCCGACCTCTACGGGGCCTGGACCGACGGGCGCCTCGCGCTCGCGGCCGGGCGAGGGGGCGCGGTGTTCCGCTCGACGGACGGCGGCGCGCGCTGGGCGCGGGTGGAGACCGGCCTCACCACCTCGCTCACCGGCGTGTGGGCGAGCGGCCCCGACGACGCCTACGTGGTGGGCGCCGGGGGCACCATCCTGGTCTCCAACGACGCCGGCTCCCGCTGGACCATCCTCCCCCGCAGCGTCACCGAGGACCTGCTCGCCGTCACCGGCCGCGGCCGCGGGGACGTCTACGTCTCGGGCGCCGCCGGGGCGCTGCTGCACGCTCGCGACGGGGTGCAGTTCATGAGGGAGGGCAGCGACACCACCTCCGACCTCGTCGCGCTCGCCGCGCGCGATCGGGAGCTGGTCGCGGTGGGCCCCCGCGGGGTGATCACCGAGCGCTCGGGCGACGCCCCGTGGCGAGCTCGCCTGGGCGGGCACCGCGGCTCGCTCCACGCCGTGTGGCGGGGGCGCGACGGCGTGGCGTGCGCCGCGGGGGCGGGGGGAGTGATCCTCTGCCGCGATCCGGCCCACGGGTGGAAGCGCATGCCCTCGGGCATGAACGTCAACCTCTCGGGCATCGCGGGCGACGGCGCCGGGACCCTGGTCGTGGTGGGCGACAACGGGACCATCCTCCGCAGCGAGGACCAGGGCCGCGCCTGGACGCTGGTGCCGCCGATCGACGACAAGATCCTCTCGGCGGTGTGGCTGGGATCGCGCGGCGCGGGGCTCATCGTGGGGCGCGGCGGCGTGGTGCTGCGCAGCACCGACGGGGGAGAGCGCTGGGCGCCGGTGACCGCGAGCGACGGCCGCGGGTTCATGGGCGTCTGGGGCCGCGACGACGGCCACGCGTGGATCTGCGGGATGCGCGGCGCGCTGATGCACACGGCGGACGGAGGCGCGCACTGGGAGGCCGTGCAGTCGGGCGTCCAGGGGGACCTCTTCGCGCTCTGGGGCGACGCCGACGAGGTGTACGCCGTCGGTCGCGAGGGCGCGGTGATCCGCAGCACCGACGGGCTGCGCTGGACGCGCGTCGACGCGCCCGTGCAGGAGACCCTGGTGTCGGTCGCCGGGGCGGGAGCGGACGTCTGGGCCGTCGGGCTCGCGGGCCGCGTGGTGCACTCGCGCGACCACGGCGCCCACTGGCGCTCGCTCCCGGTGGGCACCGGCGACGACCTGACCGCCGTCGCCGCGAGCGACGACCGGCGGGTCACCGTCGTCGGCTACTGGGGGACGATCCTCGCGTACCAGTGAAGGTCCGTTCGTCACTCCCGGCGCTCGCGCTCCTCGCCGCCGGGCGCTCGCTCCAGGCGCAGGACCTCGAGGGCGGCGCGGCCACGGTGCGCAACCCGCGCAGCTCCGAGGAGACCCGCGGCCGCAGCCACGGCGAGGTCACCCGCGCGGACCTCGAGGAGCGCGCCCCCCGCTCCTCCCCGGAGGCGCTGCGCTTCGTGCCCGGCGTCACGATCCAGCAGACGGCCCACGGTCAGGCGAGCCCCTTCGTGCGGGGCGTGACGGGCCAGCAGGTGCTGCTGATGTTCGACGGCGTGCGGCTGAACACCGGCGTCTATCGCCAGGGGCCCAACCAGCACTTCTTCACCGTCGACTCGCAGAGCGTGGAGGCCCTGCAGGTGCTGCGCGGCAGCGCCTCGGTGCGATGGGGCTCCGACGCGATCGGCGGCGTCGTGCTGGTCAC
Source organism: Myxococcaceae bacterium (assembly GCA_004297725.1). GTDB lineage: Bacteria > Myxococcota_A > Polyangia > Polyangiales > SCUS01. Next base: position 6,961 of record SCUS01000062.1, read on the forward strand.
GCCCCGCAGCCCCACGCTCGACCCGTCGCGCTCCGGGCTCACGCTTCACCCCGCGCTGCGAGGGCGCTACGGCACGGCGGACGGGGAGCTCGGAGGGAGGGCGGAGCTCGACGCGCAGCTCGGTCGCTCGGTCGCGGTGCTGGTGGGCGGCGGGTACCGGGGCGTCGGGGCGCTGGAGTCCTCCGGGGCGATCGGTGACCTCGCGACGGGGCGAGCGCCGCCGGTGCCCTACTTCGAGCCCGACGGTCGCACCCAGCGGGGGACGGGCTTCCAGGAAGGCACCTTCGACGCCCGCGCGGTGGTGCGCCTGCGCGACGACCTCCAGGCCGTCGCCGCGGTCTACGGCTACCGGCAGTACGACGCGCCCCGCACCGACCTCTGCCCGCCGGCGTATGGATCCGACCGGGAGTGCCTGCGCTACGAGGAGCAGTTTCGCACCATGGCCTACGCGGCCCTGCGAGGCCACGCGGGCCGGCGCGTTCGCGACCTCGACGTGGTGCTCTCCTACCAGCGCTCCCACGAGCGGAGGCGCCTCGACCGGCCGCTGTCGTCGGCCACCAACGGCTTCCTCGACGACGTCGACACGCTCGGCGTCGCCCTGCGCGCCGCCACCCCACGGCTGCGCCTCGCGGGCACCGACGCCCGCCCGCTCTCGCTTCGGCTCCGCTACGGGGTCGAGGCCTACCGCGACGCCGTCGCCAGCGCCTCGTGGATCACCTTCACGGACGTCGGCGTCACCCGCCCCTACGCCCGCGGTCAGTACGCCGACGGCGCGACGATGCTGCAGGGCGGCGCCTGGACCGAGGCCGAGCTCTCGTATGGTCCGCGGCTGCGGGTGCGCGCGGGCGCTCGGGTCGCGGCGGCCGGAGCCTCGGCGTCGGGCGATGCGGCCAGCGCCACGCAGCCCGTCGACTCCTCGGCCGTCGCCGCCCTCGGGCGGGCGGGCGTGGAGTGGCACCCCGGCGCCGCGCTGCGCGTCTTCGCCAACGTCGACCAGGGCTTCCGGGTGCCCAACCTCGACGACCTGACCTCGCGCCAGCAGGCGGGCCCGGGCTTCCAGTTCGAGAACGTCGCCCTCGGCCCCGAGCGCTCGCTGACCTGGGAGCTCGGCGCGAGGGTGCGCTTCCCGTGGCTCGAGCTCGAGGCCTGGGGCTACGCGATGACCCTCGACGGAGCGATCACCCGGGCGCTGCGCTCCTCCGCGGAGTGCCCCGCGATGACGCCGCAGTGCGACGCCTCGTGGTCGCGCTTCCAGCTGGTGAACGCCGACGGAACCTCCGTGCTGCTGGGCGCCGAAGGGGCCGCGAGGGTGCTGCTCCCGAGGGGCGTCTCCGTCGCCGCCACGGTGGCCTGGGCCTGGGGCGACGGGCCCTCGCTCTCGGGCACCTCGGGGCCGAGGGTGCCGCTCTCTCGCATCCCCCCGCTCAACGGCACCGTCGAGGCCCGCTGGCGCCACGCGCCCTCCGGGGTCTACCTGGGCGCGGCCCTCCGCTGGGCCGCCGACCAGACGCGCCTCGCGCCCTCCGACCTCGGCGACGCCCGCATCCCCGCCGGAGGAACGCCCGGCTACGCCGTCGTCGACCTTCGCGCCGGGTGGCGCTGGCGGGACCACCTCCGGGTGGGCGCCTCCTTCGAGAACGCGCTCGACAGCCCCTACCGGGTCCACGGTTCGAGCGTGAACGGCCCCGGCCGCAGCCTGCTCGTCACCCTCTCCACCCGGCTCTGACCACTCGCGCCGAGGGCGCAACCCGCGGAGACTGAAGACCTGTGCGCACGATGAAATCCTCCACGAATCGCCGCTACTCCTGGTGCCTCTCGGTGGCCCTGCTCTCGGGCTGCGAGACCGGCGCTCCCGACGCCACCCCCTCCGACGCGGGCTCCGACGCCGTGGCGCGCGACGCGACCCCGGAGGTCGGGAGCGACCTCGGCGCCGACGACCGCTCCGACGCGGGCGCCCCCGGCTGCGCTCCTTCGGCGACGGACTACACCCCGCGCGCGAGGATGTCGGCGACGGACTCGTGGCCCTCGTGCGTGAGCGACCCGGGGCTCTACGTGCGCTTCGACATGAGCACCAGCTCCATCGCCCGCACCACGGCCTTCGAGCGCATCCACCGGGACGAGGCCGGCGGCCGCCCATCGGGCTTCTTCGATCCGACGCGGGACCCCAGCCCGGAGGAGTTCACCGCCGCCCGGATGATCTACCTCGAGGCCGAGGGCCTCGACTCGCGGCTGGTGAGGCGCACCGACGAGCACTTCCCTCAGCCCGCGGCCGGCAACGACTGCCGCGTCGCGACGGTGGCCGCCGCCTACCCCGACTACTGCGCAGGACCGGCCCGGCTGCTCCCGCTGGTCACGGCGAGCTTCCGCGACGGGCAGCTCGGCGCCACCGCCGCGCCGCCGCGCGTCCTGGCCGCCCGGGTCGAGGCCGCGCTGCTGTGGTTCCTCTACCTGTCGGTCTACAAGGAGTCGCTCACCTGCTCGACGGCGACCGCCGACTGCGACTCCTCCTGGGCCTACTACACCGGCGGGGTGCAGCGGGGCGAGGCCCGCCACGCGGCGCTCTCCCGCTACGTCCTGGCCGCGGAGCCCGCGGCCCACGACCGCATCTGGGACGGCCTCCTGGCGGTGCGCTGCTGGCGCGACCTCGACCGCGCCACCCCTGCCGCCAACCCGACGCTGCGCGAGCGGGCCCGCGATCAGCTCGACCGCGCCCTCACCCGCGGCGTGGTGGCGGTGCTGCGCTCCCGTCTGCTCGCGATGCCCGGCGCCTCCGCCGCCGAGCGCCCGGCGCACCTCGCCTTCGCGCAGGTCATCGCCCCGCTGCTCGACCGCGCGGCGAGGGCGCGCAGCCCCGCGGAGGCCGACCGCCTAGGGGCCCTCTTCGCGGCAGCCGCTCCCGAGACCCTCGACGTCTCGGCCGCGGTCGCGACGCTCGACCGGCTCTTCCCCTGTCCGTGACCCATCAGCCTCCACCGGGAGTCCAGGTCACTTCTCGGTCATGGTCTCCACGCCGTCCCAGTCGGGGGCGGCGCCCTCGGCGATCAGGCCCCGGAGACGGTTGAGGAAGTAGAGCGGCAGCGGGTCTTCCGGCGAGGCCGAGAGGCAGTCCGCGAAGCCCGCCTGGGCGGCCGCGAAGTCCCTCGCGAAGAAGGCGTCCACCGCCGCCTCGTGCCGGTCGAGCGTGGCGTGGCGCGCGTCGCGGGAGCGCTCGGGCTCCGCGTCGAGCACCTCGTAGAGCGTGAGCGGCTGCTCCCGGCCCTTCACCCGAACCCTCCCCACCCGGCGCCTGGCCACCCTCGAAGGGGCGCGCATCGCGGATAGTGTTGCGTCGGAGATCAGCACCCCGACCTCGTAGCGGCGGGTGAGCCCCTCGACCCTCGCGGCAAGGTTGACCGCGTCGCCCACCACGCCGCACTTGAGCGAGCGACCGCCGCCCAGCGTGGCGAGCATCACCGTGCCGGTGTTGATCCCGATGCCGGTGCGCACCGCCCTGAGGCCCTGCTTGAGCCTCGCGGCGTTGAAGCGCTCGAGCGCGTGGTGCATCGCGATCGCGCCCGCGACGGCGTCGTCGGCGTTGCTCCCGGCGGCGTCGAAGAGGGCCATGATCCCGTCGCCCAGGTAGGTGTCGATGAAGCCGCCGTGGCCCTGGATCGCGGGCTCCGCGGTGGCGAAGTACGAGTTGATGAAGACCAGCGCCTCGGCCGCCGGGAGCCGCTCGATCAGCGACGTGAACCCGCGGATGTCGGAGAAGAACACCGACACCTCCTTCTGCGCGTGGTCGCCGATCTCCACCTCCACGATGTCCGAGCGGTCGAGGCTGCGGAGAAACTGGTACGGCACGAAGCGGTCCTGCGCGGCGTGCAGCCGGGCGTTCTCGACGGAGATGGCCACCTGCGGGGCGAGCACCTCCAGCACCCGCACCCGCGCCTCGGTGAAGGCCCCCGCGGAGAGGTCGTTCTCGAAGTAGAGCACCCCCATCGCACGGCCCTGGTGCTGCACCGGGGCGCAGAGCACCGAGCGCGGCCGCACCCGCTGGAGGTAGGGGTCGTGCGCCGACTCCGGCGCGTCGGCCACGTCGTCGTGCACCTCCGCCACCCCGCGCCGCCACACCCTCCGCACGATCGTCGGCGGGACCCTCAGCCCGTCCTCGAAGGCCGCTGCCCCCAGCAGCTCCACCGCGCCGGACTCCGCGAGCCCCTCGGCCTCGATCGCCAGCACGCCCCGGGAGCGCAGCAGCAGCACGCCCTTCCTCGCCCCGACGTTCTCCAGCAGGATGCTCATGGCGCGGGTGAGCAGCCCGGCGAGCTCGACCTCCCCGGAGATCGCCTGCGAGGCCTTGAGGATGGTGTCCAGGTCGAGCGTCGCGCCCGCCAGCTCGGTGCTGCGCTCGAAGGTGCGCGGCGCGTGGAGCGAGCGCTCCGCCGGGGCCAGCAGCTCGCCGTGGAGGGTGTCGAGCTGCACCACCTTGGCGGTCGCTCCCCAGCGCTGCCAGGCGAAGCGGGCCTCCTGGAGGTAGGCCCTGGCGACGTGGCGAGACCCGCGCCCCAGGTGGAAGAGCGCCGCCCGCTCCCCGGCCAGGGCCTCGTCGTGGACGAAGCCTCCCGCCGCGGCGCGGGCGATGGCGTCGTCGTAGCGCTCGATGGCGGCCCCGACGTCCCCCTCCGCGCGGGCGAGCTCGGCGTCGAGCAGCGCCAGCTGGTGGGCGGCGTTGTGCCCCGATCGCTCCGCGGCGGCGGCCACCTCCGCGCGCCAGCCTCGGGCTTCGGCGATGCGGGACGCCCTGTTCTCCGGGGCGAGTCCGTCGAGGCAGGAGAGCACCGCCACCGCGGCCTGCACCCGCATCGAGCACTGGTAGACGATCGCCAGCGCCCCGTCGCGAAACTCGAAGGCCAGCCTCGCGGCCTCCTCGGCGCCGACGTAGTCGCGGAAGATCAGCCGGGCGGAGAGCATGCACACCGCGAGCACCAGCGCCCCGGCGCGGTAGCCGCTCGCGCGGTAGGAGGCCAGCGCCGCGGCCTCGTCGTAGTCGGCCCCCACGAGGCGCGACGGGTCGTCGGCCTCGCCCCGAAGGCAGCGCACCAGCTGGACGAACTGGATCGTCGCCTCGTGCGCGGCGTGGAGCTTGTGCTGGCGCATCAGGGCGACCGCGCGCTCGAGGGCGGCGGACTGGGCGTCGAGGGAGACGCCCGAGGCGTAGCCGTAGACGGCCTGGGCCTCGAGCACCCAGGCGGCGTACTCGAGGTCGCCGACGTCCATGAGCGCCCGGGCGAGGTCGGGGGTCTCGCGGTAGATGTCCCGTAGGGCTTCGGTCCACGAGCGGACGAAGTGGTTGACGACGTGGCGGGTGCGACCGCCGGAGGCCGCGTCGGGGAGGCGGTCGAGCAGCCTGAACGCGAGGCGCCCGTACTCGTAGCCCAGCCCCAGGTGCCAGCCCGCGCAGAGGCTGAGCGCGAAGACCCCGAAGCCGTAGCTCGACTCGCGAGACACCCCTCGGGCCACGCTGCGTATCACCAGCTCCACGCTGAGCAGCGGCAGCAGGTTGGGCGTCACCACGTAGCTCGCCGACGAGATGCCCACCATCATCCGCCGGGCGGCCTCCTCCACGGCGTCGTCGCAGAGGGGCAGCGCCGCGAGCTCGTCGGTGCTGCGCGACCCGATGGCCCCGAGCGCCGCGCCGATGCCCGCGCGCACCTGCTCGATGCTGGGGTGCCTGGGCAGCGAGACCCCGACGCCCTCCAGCGCACGGAGCGCCGCGGTGATGCCCTCGTGCAGCTCCCCTCGGGCGATCTGCGACTGGATCAGCACCCACTCGGCGTCGAGGCCCTCGACCGCGCTGCCGGGCCTCGCGCGCAGCTCGTCGACCCGGGAGCGCATGAGCGCGAGGTCGCCCACCAGCCAGGCCGCGCGCGCCGAGAGCAGCCAGAGCGAGCGGGCCTTCGCCGGGTCGCGCTCCCAGAGGCCGTCCCCGGAGAGCGTCACGGCGGCCTCCAGCAGGCGGTTGGCCGGGGCGTAGGCGGCGCTCTGCATGGCGCGCCGGCCGGCCTCGAGGTTCACCTCGGCGACGGCCCTCGCCTCGTCGGGGTCGTCGACCAGCGCGATGGCGGCGTTGTAGTGCTCGGCGATGCGGAAGAGCTCGGGCTCGGCCACCACCGAGCCCAGGCGGTGCAGCATGGCGCGGGCGAGCGCCAGCCGGGTGCGGGTGGTCTCCGGCGCGGAGACGAGCTCGCTGGCGGCCTGCTGGATGCGGTCGTGCACGAAGGCGAAGGCGAAGTTGCGACCCAGCGCGGCGGCGGCGTCCCAGTAGTCGTCTTCGAGGGGCACCACGAAGCGCCGCTCGATGGCCCCTCGGAGGGCCGAGAGCAGGTCGGCCGGGGGCAGTCCCGTGACCTCGCCCAGGAGGCTCAGGTCGAAGCGCGAGCCGATCCACGCGGCGGCGGAGAGGCAGCGGCGGGCGTCGCCGGAGAGGCGGCCGAGGTCCTGCCGGAGGAAGGTCACCACGTTGTCGGTGATCGCGCGCTCCCTCAGGGCCGCGAGGTCCCATCGCCAGGCGAGGGACTCGCGGTCGAAGCGCAGCGCGCCGGTGTCGCCGAGCTCCTCCACGAGGCGACGGAGGAAGAAGGGGTTGCCGCCGGTCTTGGCGTGCAGCGCCGCGGCGAGCGCACGCGTCTCGGCGGGGTCGACGTGAAGCGCGTGGCCGAGGATGCGCTCGCAGTCCGAGAGCCGGAGCGGGCCGAGGTGCAGCGCCTCGACCATGGCCCCGCTGGCGCGCAGGGCGTCGAGCGTGGGGGCGAGGGCGTGCGAGGCGTCGATCTCGGTGTCGCGCCAGGCGCCGATGAGCAGCAGGTGGCCGAGCGAGGGGTCGCGGAAGAGGGTCTCCAGCAGGCGAAGCGAGGGGAGGTCGGCCCAGTGGAGGTCGTCGAGGAAGAGCACCACCGCGTGGCCTCGGCCCGCGACGGCGCCGATCACCCGGCGGAAGGTCTCCTGGAGGCGCTGCTCGGCCTCGGTGGGGCCGAGCTCCTCCACCGGGGGCTGAGGGCCCAGCAGCGCCCCGGCGCCGGGGACCAGGTCGGTGAGCACCCTGCCGTTGGGACCCACCGCGGAGAGCAGCCGCGAGCGCCAGGCGTCGACGGCGTCGTGGGTCTCGGAGAGCGCGTCGGTGAAGAAGCCATCGAGCGCCTGCGCCAGCGCCGCAAACGGAACATCCCGGGTGTACTGGTCGAACTTCCCCTGGAGCACCCGGGCGCCCGCCACGGTGGCCGGGCGATGGAGCTCGAACACCAGCGAGGTCTTGCCGATGCCGGGCTCGCCGGAGACCAGGGCGACGCCCCGGGCGCCGTGCACCACCTCCTCGAAGACCTCGGTGAGGCGGGCGAGCTCGTCCTCGCGGCCGTGGAGGTCCTGGGGAAACTCGGGGCGGGAGGAGAGCCCGCGTCCGGCGAGGGAGACGGGCTCGGCGGAGGGGGTGCGGCCGAGGGCGTCGAGGCAGCGGCGCAGGTCGAGCACCACGCCCGCGGCGCTCTGGTAGCGCTCCTCGGGGCGCTTGCGCAGCAGGGTCATCACGATCTCCGCGGCCGCCGGGGGGAGCTCCGGCGCCTCGGAGGAGAGGGCCACGGGCTCTCGGGCGAGGTGCGCGTGGACGTACTCCAGCAGGTCGGCGCACACGAAGGGGGCGCGGCCGGAGAAGAGGGCGTAGAGGGTGGCGCCGAGGGCGTAGAGGTCGGCGCGGGCGTCGACGGCGCGGTTCATCCGGCCGGTCTGCTCGGGCGCGAGGTAGGCCGGGGTGCCCTCCAGCGAGGAGAGGGGCCGGGGGCCCGCGACGCCGTGGGTCACCCGGGAGGAGAGGCCGAAATCGATGAGCCAGACCGAGCGGGAGGCGAGGTCGACCAGGAGGTTGGAGGGGTTGATGTCCCGGTGATGGATGTCCCTCGCGTGGGCGAGCTCGACCGCCTCGGCGATGCGCAGCGCGAGGGGGAGCGAGTCCTCCACCCGGAGGCGCCCGGAGGCGATCAGGGCCTCGAGGGAGACGCCAGGGAGCTGCTCCATCACGATCTGCGCGACGCCGTCATGGAGCTCGAAGGCGATGGGCCTCGGAGCGCCCGCCCCGTCGAGGGAGGCGAGCATGTCGTACTCGCGTCGGAAGCGCGCGAGCTCGCGGGGACCGGGCCAGGCGCCACGGAGCTGCTTGATCACCACAGGCAGCCGGTCGGCGAGGCGCCAGGCGCGCGTGACCCGGTTGTGCGGCCCTTCGTGCAGGACTTCGGCGTGCTCGTACACGGTGATGAGGCTCTCCTCTCGGGCGATGCTTCAGACGTGGATCGACTGCGCGAGGCGGGAGGGGCGCAGGTAGGGGAAGTTCCAGCGGCGGGCGGCGTCTCGGGCCGCGGTGGCGGCGTCGATGGCTTCGAGCTCGGCGCGCAGCGCGCTCAGTGGGGCCTCGACCCTCGGGTCGCCGAACCACCCGTCGGGGTAGGCGCCCAGGGTGTTCAGCCGTAGCTGCCGCTGCGGGAGCGTGAGGTCGAGCATCCGGTCGGCGACCCCGACGGGAGAGAGGGCGCGGAGGTAGTCCTCCTCGGTGAGCGCGGCGCCTGCCTCTGGCGAGGGGGACCAGCGCGCGGTGGGGAAGGTCTCCGGCCAGCCGAAGTAGTCGTAGCCCGCGTAGTTGACCACCGCGTGCCCCGCGGTGATCTCGTAGAGGAAGGTGGTCACCAGGTCGATCAGGTCGTCGATGCGACCGATGGAGGGGACGCCCGTCAGGCCCGGCGCGTCGGGGGCGCTCAGGGCCCGGTGCCAGGCCACGAGCTCGGTGTCCCTCCCGAGGTCGGCGTCGTCGCGGTACCAGAGCCGGAGGTAGGCCGAGACCCAGCGACGCAGGGCCCACGCCACGGGCAGCCCGTCGTCGCGGTAGGGGTACTCGGGCAGCGAGGCGAGGCCCTCGGTGCCGCGCAGCGCGAGGTCTCGCCACGGGGCCCGGTCGGCGAGGGATCGCCCTCGGAGGCCCTTCACCGCGAGCTCGACGGCGGCCTCGCGGGTCGGGGCCATGAGCTCGTCGAAGTAGCCGCCCGGACCGATGACCGCGTCCTTCATGGTCTCGTTGGCGGGGGTGGTCATCTCGAAGTGGGGCCAGAGCAGCCGGCGCAGCGGGTGGCCGGGCGCGAGCTCGCGCGCCGCGCACACCTGGAAGGCCGCGGAGAGCGAGTGGAAGCCCAGGTGCATCACGGCCCCGGCCCAGATGCTGTCGGCCACCTGCACGTCGAGCTTCGCGTGGCGCCACCGCTCTCCGTCGCCAGGAGTGACGATGGCAGAGCCCGCGACCGGGGAGCCCTGGATGGCCACCGGGCGGAAGCTGCCGTCGAGGGCGCGGACGAAGAGGGCGAGCACGCCGCTGGAGTAGCGGGGGCGGCCCTGCGTGCTGCCCTGGGGCAGGCCGTGGAGGGGGCTGAGGTCGAGCCCGAAGAGCCGCCCCTCGGAGCGAGCACGGTCGATGGAGTCACCGCCCCCGACGGCGGCAAGGAGGTGCGCGTCGGTGACCGGGAAGCGGGGGTCGGCCTCGCGCTGCTGACGGATGCGCGTGGCGTTGCAGCCCGCGAGGCGCTGCCAGGCGAAGAACCCGTCGTCCCGGGCCCACGGGCGGGTGGCCGGCGAGGGGAGGGCGTCGAAGAGCGCGTCGTAGTGATCGATGGAGCGCACGGAGACCATCCCGGCGAGGGTGACCCCGTCCTCCTTGAGGGGAGGCGTCGAGGGCTCCCGGGAGAGCGCCTCGGCGGCCTGGCGCTCGCTGGCGAGCCGTGGGTCGAGCCGGGCCGCGGCGCGGGTGGTCGCGAGCATGGTGCGGGTCTCGACGTAGCGCAGGGCGAAGGGCTTGGAGTAGCTCTCGGCGTCGACCTTCGCCGCGAGGGGGAGGCCTCGCTGCGTCGGGTCGAAGCGCCACACCTCGCGGTCGGCGGCGAGCGCGGCGCGGCGGGCCTCGGGGGCGGCGTCGTCGTGGGGCAGGCAGAGGTTCATCGCGGGGGCTCCGGGTGCGCGGTCGGCTCAGATGATGATCGAGGCGGGGACGAGCGAGGGGAGGAGGTAGGGATAGGGCAGCGGGCGGGAGGCCTCGCGGTCGCCGATGGCGGACTCCAGCGAGGAGAGCCGGGACCGCATCGCGGCGAGGGGGTCGGACACCCGAGGGTCGGCGAAGGGCGCGTAGCCCCCGAGGGGCTTCAGGCGGATCGCCGAGAGCTGATAGACCGTATAGGCCTGGAGCACCGTGAGGTCGGACTCCGGCAGGGCGGCCAGGAGCGAGGCCTCGGCGTCGGGGGTGGCGAGCGTCGGGGGAGGCGCGTAGAGGCCCGCGGGGATGCCCGGCACGTAGCCCATGAAGGGGTACTGCGGGAAGTTGACGGCGGCGTGCTGCACCGAGGCGGTGAAGATCACCAGGGTGACCAGCGAGGTGAGGGCGTCGACAGAGCGCACCTCCGGGACGCCGCGGAGGCGCCCGCCGTCCTGCGCCGAGAGCTCGGCCACGAAGGACTGAAGCTCGGCGTCGGCGGAGATCGCCGCGTCGTCGCGGTAATACACTCGCAGGTAATCGCCGACCCACTGGAGCAGCGAGTCCCAGTGGGGCAGGGCGTCCTCGCGGTAGGGGCACTCGGGCAGCGCGTCGGCGTCGAGCAGGCCGAGGGCGCGCAGCCTGGAGCGAGGGTCCCCGGCGCCCACGTCGAAGTTCGAGAGCGCCGAGGCGACCAGCGCGCGGGTCGCGGCGATGGGCTGCGGCATGAGCTGGTCGAGGGTTCCGCCGTCGGCGATGAGGCTGTGGCGCGCGGTGTAGTTGATGAAGTGGGTGTGCTCGAAGTGGGGTTCGAGCAGGGCCGTGAGCGGGTGCGCGGAGGCGAGGTTGCGCCGCGCGGCGACGGCGAAGGCCTCGACGAGGAGGTGCGTGAGCCCGAGGTGCTCGGCGGCCTCGTGGATGCTCCCTTCGCCCAGCGAGAGGAAGCACTGCGCCAGGCGCCAGCGCCAGCCGTCGGCGGGCGTGAAGAGGGGCGTCGCGGAGGAGGGCGCCTGGCCGCACTGGATCGCCACCGGCAAGAGCGCCGAGGAGCGGTCGAGCGGTCGGAGGAAGAGCCCCATGGCGGCGGCGGTGTACTTCTGGCGGCCCTGGTTCTGCGTGGTGGCGACGCCGTCGAGGGCGGCGCAGTCGGAGAGGAAGAGCCTGCCCTCGGAGAGGGCGCGGGAGAGCGAGTCGCCCGGCGAGCCGTCGGGGCAGAGCGCGGAGAGGGCGCGGCGGAAGTGCTCCTCTCGGACGGGGAAGTGGTCGGGCAGGCGGTCGTCGCGGAGCCGTGAGAGGGCGAAGGGGTTGGGGCCGCCGAGGCGCTGCCAGCCGAAGAGGGCGTCCCGCTCGGAGGGGCGCTCTCGGAGGCGCCGCGCCAGGGGGATGGGCTCGAGGCCTTCGGTGAAGTCGGCGTAGTCGTCGAGGGAGGAGGCGGGCCGGCGCGCGGTGTTGGCGGCGGCGGTGGTGGTGGCGTCCCAGAACGAGCGCGCGGCCTCGACGGCGCTCATGGCGGCGTAGAGGCCGACCTGCACGGGCGTGGCGGGCTGCGAGTCGCGGTAGGAGACCACGCGCTGCCCGACGTGGTGATGAGAGACCGCGCCGTTGGACTCGGCGATCTTCAGCAGGTAGTCGGGGCCTGGCTTGTCGGTGAGCTGGAGCTCGGCGAGGCAGGCGACCCCGACCGGGGAAGAGTAGTCGTAGCGGCGCTCGTCGCGGCGATGCGCGAGGAGCTGCTTGCGAATCGTCGGGAACGCGTCGTCCTGGGGCAACGTAGGAATGGGCAATTCACCCTCCTGAGCTGGAGAAGACGGGGTATGCGGTTGTGGGCCCGGCGCAACGATACATCACTCCGCGCTGTCGAGCGGGCCCTCCATCAGCTCCTCGAGGGGGGGCGCGCCCTCGTCGAGCTCCAGCGCCACGAGGTGCTGGCAGGCCACCCGCTCGATGATCGCCAGCGGGTGCCTTCCCTCCAGCGCCACGCTGCGGCCGCCCGGAACCATCACCCGCTCCCCGGCGAGCACGAAGCGGGCGGGGGAGCGCTTCTGGTGCGCCTCGAACTCCGTGGGCTTCGGGGGCACCAGCGAGGGGTGGGACCACTGCTTCTCGCCGATGGTGTCCGAGCGGGTGAGCAGCCGCAGCTCGATCGCCGAGCGCACGCTGCCCTCGCGCCAGAGGTGCACCCCCGCCTCGAGGGCCAGCAGCACCCCGGCGTCCACGCCCTCCACCAGCAGCAGCACGCTCCGGGCGTCGCGCTCGCCCTCGTCGCGCAGCAGGTCGAGCACCGCGCGCAGCCGCCTCGGCGGGCCCCACCGGCGGTCGGCGGGCCACTCGTCCTCCCGCTGCGCGACCATCCCCTGGAGGTGGGCGTCGACGGTCCAGCGCCGCGCCGTCGCCAGCTCGTCGAGGGCCGCGAGCCAGCGCTCGACCCCTCGGGTGTCGTCGATCTCCGAGGCCATCAGCACCGCGGCGTTGCGCCCCGTCACCGACGACAGGATCGCCCAGGCCAGCGCGGCCTCGTAGCGCTCCCTCACCGCCCGGGCGTCGTCCCTCAGCCCCCGGGCTCCGTCGCGGTCGACCGCGGCGTCGAGCGCCAGCTCCTCCAGGGTCCACAGCTCCCGCTGCAGGGTGGTGAGCGCGGTCCAGTGGGCGTCGAGCCGGTGGTGCTCCCGCTGCAGCGCGGCCACCTCGCCGCGCGCGCTCGCCGCCCCGGCGGCGCTCGACCGGTACGAGAGCTGCGCCCGCAGGTGCTCGATCTGGCTGCGAATCGCGTCGACGCGAGGCAGCTGCATCGCCGCGTCGACCCAGCGGCGGTGCGCCGCGAGCACCCCCTGAAGCTCGGCCATCTCCGCCCGCTGCCTCCGCGCCGCGCTCCAGAGCTCGAAGCGCAGCCCGTCGACGGTCTCCTCGGTGCGCTGGCCGGGTGCTCTCGTCTCCGGGGCCTCGTCGGGCAGCGACACCCGCACCGCCGAGAGCGCGGCGCCCGGGTCGAGCCGGTCGTCGAGGACGCGGGAGAGCGGGGCCACGAGGTGGTCCTCGAGGTGGCGTCGCATGGCGCGGGCGCCATACCGGTGGGAGTAACCCTGGGCCGCGAGGTGGTCGAGCGCCCGGTCGGAAACCGACAGCGTGGCCTCGCTGCCTCGCAAGCCCCGACGGACCCCCAGCTTCGCGACGGCCATCGCGGCGACCGCGCGCACCTCCGCGGGGCCGAGCGCGTCGAAGGGCACCACCCGGTCGAGGCGGTTGATGAACTCCGGGCGGAAGCTGCGCTCCACGGCGCGGAGGTAGTGCGCCGCGAGGTCCAGGGGGGCCGCGGCGATGCCCACCGGGTCGCGCAGACCCGTCGCGCCGAGGTTGCTGGTCATCACGATGATGGCGTTGTGGAAGTACGCGGTGCGCCCGCGGCCGTCGGTGAGCCGCCCCTCGCCGAGCACCTGGAGCAGGAGGTCGAAGACCGCGGGGTGGGCCTTCTCCACCTCGTCGAGCAGCAGCACCCCGAAGGGCTGTTCGCGGATGCGGCGGGTGAGCAGCCCCTCGGCGCCGTGGGTCCCCCGGATGAGCCGGTCGGCGGCCTCGAGGTCGGTGTACTCGCTCATGTCGAAGCGGATCATCCGCTCGTCGCTGCCGTAGAGCAGGTGCGCCGCGGCGCGGGCGAGCTCGGTCTTGCCCACCCCCGTCGGACCCACGAAGAGCAGGCACGCCAGCGGCCGCCCTCCTCGCTGCATCCCGGCCTTCACCACCCCGAGGGTCTGCGCCACCGCGCGCACCGCCGCGAGCTGCCCCACGAGCCTGCGCTGCAGCGTCGCGGTGACCTCCTCGACGCCCATGGCGAGGTCGTCCCTCAGGATGAACGGCGGTATCCCGCTCTGCCGGCTGAAGGCCCGCTGCACCAGCTCACGGTCGAGCGTCGGGGCGTCGGCGCGGCTGAGGTCGCGGTCGCTCTCGACCACCGCGCGCAGCTCGTCGAGGAGCCGGAAGGCCTTCCCCGGGAAGGCGTCGTAGGCCATGTAGCGGGTCGCGAGCTCGACCAGGGTCTCGGCCCCTTCGGGGGTGAGCGCCGGGCGGTCGGGGCGGGAGCGGGCGTCGAGGGCGATGCCCTCGCGCAGGGCGTCGAGGGTCTGCGAGGCGCTGAGGGCGTCGAGGCGCACCCGGGTGAAGTTGCCGAGGAAACCTCCGTGGTGGCGCTCGGCGGCGTCGACGAGCTCGTCGCGCAGCTCTCCCACGAGGCGCACCCTGCCCTCTTCGAGCGCGGGGCGAAGGGCGGCCGGGAGGTTGACGCCGCCGGTGGGGCGGTCGGTGAGCAGCTCGCCGAGGTTGTCGAAGACCAGCACCGCGTCGAGCAGCTCGGCCGCGTCGAGGAGCTTGCGCAATCGCTCCTCCCACTGCCCGAGCCCGCTCATCCCCGCGAGGAGCTGCGCCCCGCTCGTCAGGAAGACCAGCGGCGCTCGCCCCTCGGACTTGCGCTGCGCGATCCAGGCGCGGAGCAGCACTGACTTGCCGACGAGCGAAGGGCCGGTGAGCAGCACCGACTGCCGCTGCGTGCCGTCGAGCAGGGCCGAGAGCATCCGCAGGGCGTCGTCGCGGTGGGAGAGGGAGACGGGCGCGTCCTGGTCGTGGAGGGCGGTGGCGACGGAGCGCAGCGCCTCGAGGGCGGCGGTCTTCTCCTCCGCGCGGGCGAGGTCGCCGGCGCGCTCGCCGGGGGCGCCGGCGCCCTGTCTCCGTTCGACGAGGAGGTCGACGTGGACGAGCTCGCTGTCGGCGTAGGGGAAGAGCTCGAGGCGTCGCGCGGGGGAGAGCTCCCAGGCGTCGATGAGGAGGGCGACCTCGGCGCCGACGGTCTCTGCGACGGACTCGCCGGGGGCGACGTGGACGACGGTGCCGAGCGGGGCGACGAGCACCCACGAGCGGGCGCCGTCGGGGAGCACCACGCAGGTGACGCCGGCGGTGACCGGGTCGCGGAAGCGGCGGGGGAGGTCCTCGCGGGAGAGGGCGACGGGGACGAGCTCGACGCGGGCCTCGGGGTTGGCGACGAAGCGAGCGACCACCGAGGGGGGCTGCGTGCGGAGCCACTCGGAGAGGAAGAGCTGCGCCTCGAGGAGGGCGTCGGCGTCCTCGTGGACGAGCGCGTGCCGAGGGTCGGCGACGGGGATCAGCAGCGCGCGTCCGCTGGGCAGCCGGACGCGCAGGAGCTGGGCACGGAGCGGGATGGCGGTGGGGTTCATCGTGGCGTTCGGGCAGCGGCCGCCGGAGGGTATACTGCCGTCGCGATGGCGTACTGCAGAGCGTGCGGGGCGGAGCACCCGGCGGACGTTTCCTCCTGTCCCGCGCTCGGCACGTCGACCCGCGACGGCCCCTGCGGCGCGAGCATCGGCCGCTACGAGATCGATCGCCTGCTCGGGGGCGGGGGCATGGGGACGGTCTACCGCGCCCGCCGTCAGCCCGGCGGCGAGGCGGTGGCGATCAAGCTGCTCAAGCCCGAGCTGCCCGACCGCGACGACGCGCTGGAGCGCTTCGTGCGCGAGGCCAACGCCGCGAGCGCGATGCGCTCCCCCCACCTGGTGCAGACCTGGGAGTGCAGCATCGCCCCCGACGGCACGGCCTACCTGGTGATGGAGTTGCTGGAGGGCCGAGGGCTCCAGGCGGCGCTGGAGGCGGAGCGGGTGCTCTCCCCGGCGAGGGCGGTGGCGCTGACGAGGGAGGTGCTGGAGGGTCTGCGGGTGGCCCACGCGCACGGCGTGGTGCACCGGGACATGAAGCCGGGAAACGTGTTCCTGCGGAGGATGGAGGGGGGAGGGGAGCAGGCGGTGGTGCTGGATTTCGGCACCAGCAAGCTGCTCTTCGAGCAGCGGAGCTCGCCGCTCACGCCCGCCGGGACCACCCTCGGGACGCCCTACTACATGTCCCCGGAGCAGGTCTTCACCCCGGCGCAGATCGACCACCGCGTCGACCTCTACGGCACCGCGGTGATGCTCTACCAGATGCTGAGCGGCGCCCTGCCCTTCGAGGGGACCACCATCCCCGAGGTGCTGATGAAGGCGTGCAGCGGGGCGCCGGTGCCGCTGCGTTCGAGGGTCCCCTCGCTGCCCGAGGCGCTGGTCGAGGTGGTGATGAAGGCGATGGCGAGGAGCGCCGACGACCGCTACCAGAGCGCCGAGGACTTCATCGACGCCCTCGCGGCGCTCCACCTCGAAGGGCTCCCGGCGAGCGATCCCCGCACGGTGCGCCCGAGGAGCGAGGCCGAGTCCGAGGAGCCCGCCACCGTGCGCATCGAGCGCCCGTAGCGCTGCCCTCAGCGCACCCGGGTGATGGGCATCATCCGCCCCGTCCCGAAGGCCCGCTCGCTCACCTTCAGCACCACGCCCGACTGCCAGCGCTTGTGCTCCGCGAGGCGCACCGTGCGCTCGGTCGCGGCCCGGTCTGCCGGGTCCCAGTCCGGGAGGGGCGCGCCCTGCACCAGCGACTCCACCCTCGGGGCCACCACCGGGTAGTCGAAGGGGTCCACCTGATGCTCTCGCAGCTCCGCGCTCGGCGGCCGCTCCATCACGAAGGCCGGGATCACCCCGTGGGCCGCGTCGTACCAGCGAGCGAGCGCATAGACCTCGGGCTTGGTGAGGTCGCCGATGACCGAGAGGGTGCCCGCGAGGTCGCCGTGGAGCGTGCCGTAGCCCAGCGAGAGCTCGGTCTTGTTGCTGGTGTTGAGCAGCAGACCTCCCGTTCGGTTGACCGCCGCGAGCAGCACCATGGCCCGCACCCTGGCCTGGATGTTCTCGTGCGAGGTGTCGCCTGGCCTCGCGGCGCCCAGCGAGTCGAGCCACGGCCCCAGCGCCTCCGAGGTCGAGCTCGCCATCGCCTCCACCGGGAATACCTCCACCTGTATGCCCAGCGCCTCCCCGAGCTCCCTGGCGCAGCTCGTCGAGCGAGGATCGTTGTAGCGCGTCGGCATCGCCACCCCGAGGACGTTGGCGCCTCCGAGGGCCTCCTTCGCGATGCAGGCGACCAGGGCCGAGTCGACGCCGCCGGAGAGTCCCAGCACCGCGCGGCGCACTCCGTTCTTCCTGGCGAAGTCGCGCAGTCCGAGCACCAGGGCGCCGAAGCCGAGCTCCTCGCGGGAAGGCGGCGCGGGCGCCTCGTCGCCGTCGAGCGTGTCGAGCTCGAAGGTCTCCACGGCCTCCTCGAAGAAGGGCAGGCGATGAAGCACCCGACCATGCGCGTCGGTGACGAAGCTGCCTCCGTCGAAGACGAGCTCGTCCTGCGCTCCGACGAGGTTGACGTAGGCGACCGGGACGCCCTGCCTCGCGGCGTGGGCCACGCGCTGCGGGTACGCGTCCCAGCGGAAGGGCGACGCGGCGGCGCAGGCGAGCACCCTCGCCCCGGAGGCCCGCAGCGCCGCGCCGGGGTGGGTGGGGTGTCCGTCGTCCCAGAGGTCTTCGCAGACGAGCGGGCCGAGGCCGTCGCGCACGAGGGTGCCTCCCCCGCCGGGGACGAACCACCGGGGTTCATGGAAGACGTCGTACGCGGGCAGGAGCTGCTTGCGGATGGTGTCGACGACGCGTCCGTCGCGGATCACCGCGAGGGCGTTGTAGAGCCCCGGGTGTCCTGGGGTGCGGGAGGAGGCGCGGGCGATGGTTCCGACGTAGGCGGTGAGGCCAGGGGGCGATCGTTCGGCGACGGTACCGATCGCCGCGAGGGCGTCGTCGACGAAGCGGTCGTCGAGGAGGAGGTCGCGAGGCGGCGCGCCGGTGAGCACGAGCTCGGGGGTGACGACGTGCGCGGCGCCCTGGGCGTGGGCCGCGCGGAGGGCCTCGACGACCAGGGCGGCGTTGCGGGCGAGGTCGCCGACGCGGGGGTTGAGCTGGGCGAGGGCGACGCGCATGGGGCGCATTGTGGAGCAGGTCGGAGCGGACGGCGGGCCGTGTTCGGGATCGGTGCCCCGCGGGTTCGAAACGCTTTCGGTTCCACATCTCGGCGGAGCGCCCATCGCTTCCCCGGTACGACCGCGAGGTCGACGGCGAGGAGTCCCCGCCGACGGCCTCGCGCTCGTATCGGGGTAGCGATGGGCGCGGCTCCTTGACGGCCCGTGGAGGCGGCGAGACACCTCCGCATCATGAAACGCCAGCACAGCGTGTGGTGGTTGCTGGGGGCCTTGTCGGGCTGTCGCGCCGAGGTCCCGCTGCTGCCCGGTGTCGACGCCTCCGTCGACGCGTCCGCCACCGTCGACGCACCCGCCACCGTCGACGCACCCGCCTCCGTCGACGCACCCGCCACCGCCGACGCACCCGCTGCCCTCGACGCGCCCGCCTCCCTCGACGCACCCGCTGCCCTCGACGCACCCGCTGCCTTCGATATCCCCATCGCCTTCGATGTCCCCATCGCCTTCGATGTCCCCGCTGCCGTCGATGTCCCCATCGCCGTCGATGCACCCGCTGCCATCGATGCCGGTCCCGTCCGTCGTCGCAGCGCCATTGGCGTGTTTCGTCCGAGCGACCGCACCTTCACCCTCGACGTCAACGGCAACGACCTCTTCGACGGGTGCGCCGTCGACCGCTGCCTCCCGTCCTTCACGGCCACGGGCGATGTCCCCGTCGTCGGCGACTGGAACGGCTCCGGCCACACCGCCGTCGGCACCTATCGCACCAGCGACCGCACCTTCACCCTCGACTTCAACAACAACGGCAGCTTCGACGGCTGCTCCGTCGACCGCTGCATCACCGGCTTCGGCTCCGTCGGCGACCAGCCCCTCTCCGGCGACTGGGCGGGCAACGGGCGGAGCGCGATCGGCGTCTTCCACCGACCCGAGCGCTCCTTCGGCCTCGACCTCAACGGCGACGGCGTCTTCCAGGACTGCGCCGTCGATCGCTGCGTCGGCACCTTCGGCGAGACGGGCGTCACGGCCATCGTGGGCGACTGGGCGGGAACCGGCCGCAGCGCCGTCGGCATCTTCCGCCCGTCCAACCAGACATGGACGATGGACCGCAACAACAACGGCATCTTCGACGACTGCACCATCGACCGCTGCACGCCCAACTTCGGCCTCGCGGGCGACCGCCCCGTCGTGGGCGACTGGGCGGGCATCGGGCGATCGTCCATCGGGGTCTTCCGCCCCAGCACCGCGGGCTGGTCGCTCGACGCCAACGACAACGGCACCTACGACGGCTGCTCCGTCGATCGCTGCGTCGTCGCCTTCGGCCGCTCTGACGACCTCCCCGTCGTGGGCAACTGGTAGCGCGGTCGCGCGCCTCCCTCTCCGCTCTCCTCGCGAGAATGCGCCGCCTCGCTCCGGCGTTCACCCTGCGCGTCCGGTGCTACCGTGAGGGCCGTTCATGAGCGCCACCCCTGAAGTCTCCGCCCTGCGCAGCACCGTCGCGGTCCTGCGCGAACGCCTCGCCTCGGTGCTCTCCGGCCGGCCGGAGGCCATCGAGCTGCTCCTCGTGGGGGTGCTCTCCGGCGGGCACGTGCTCATCGAGGACGTCCCCGGCGTCGGCAAGACCACCCTGGCTCGCGCCCTCGCCCGCTGCTTCAACGTCACCTGCACCCGGGTGCAGTTCACCCCCGACCTGCTGCCCTCCGACATCCTCGGCGCGCAGGTGCTCGACCCCCGCGATGGCACCTTCCGCTTCCACCGCGGCCCCATCTTCACGCACGTGCTGCTCGCCGACGAGATCAACCGCGCGTCGCCCCGCACCCAGAGCGCGCTCCTCGAGGCCATGAACGAGGGCAGCGCCACCATCGACGGCACCACCCACCAGCTGCCTCAGCCCTTCTTCGTGCTCGCCACGCAGAACCCCATCGAGTCGCAAGGCACCTTCCCCCTGCCCGACGCCCAGCTCGATCGCTTCATGCTCCGGCTCTCCGTGGGCTACCCCTCGGCCGACCACGAGATCGCGATGCTCTACGCCCGCCAGCGCCGAGACCCCCTCGACGACCTGCGCCCGGTGGCCGACGGCGACTCGCTCCTGGCGCTCCAGGCCGCCGTGCACGAGGTGCTCGTCCGCGAGCCCGTCGCCCGCTACCTGCTGCGGGTGGTGACCGCCACCCGAGACCACGCCGACCTCGCGCTCGGGGCCTCCCCCCGAGGGGCGCTCTCGTTCTTCCGGGCCTGCCAGGCGAGGGCGCTCATCGCGGGTCGGGACCACGTCACGCCCGACGACGTGCAGGCCCTCGCCGCGCCGGTGCTCGCCCACCGGGTGATGCTCACCCCCCAGTCACGCTACGGCGGAACCTCCCCCGAGCGACTCATCGCCGCCATCGTGAAGGGGGTCGAGGTCCCGGTGTGAAGCCCAAGCGCCGACTGGCCCTCGACGCGGTGGCCGACCTCGACTTCGAGCGGCTCAACCACGTGCTCATCCCGAGCCGCGCGGAGGACCGCGAGCGCCTCCGACGTTCCCGCACCGGCCGGGTGCTCCTCCCTCTCTTCCGGCTCTACGAGCGCTTCACCCCCGAAGGGCAGCTCACCGCAGGCCTCGCCCTCCTGGGCACGGTCATCAGCCTCGACGTCGACCGCTCCGACGCCCACCTCGTGTGGGCCGCCCTGGTCGGAACCCTCGGGTGCTCCCTCGCGGCGAGCGTCTTCGTCCGGGTCGACGGGGTGGTGCTGACGGTGAGGGTTCCTCCGAGGGTGGCGGTCGGCGAGGAGGTGGCCTTCGCCATCACGGCGCACAACACCGGCGACCGCGCCCGCACCAGCCTCCGCGTCGACGGCCCCTTCCTCCCCTGGGACGGCGCCTGGACCCGCGAGCCCCCGGTCATCGCCCGCCTCGCTCCCGGGGCGCAGGAGACGGTCACCTGCCACGCCCGCTTCCGCTCCCGCGGCGAGCACCACCTCGACACCTTCCGCGTCAGCGCCCTGGTCCCCTTCGGGCTCTGCGAGGGGCCTTCCGTGTACAGCTCCGGCTGCCGCTTCGTGGTGGTGCCCCCCGTGGCCCGCATCGCCAGCCTCCGCACCCCGACGCTCGCCCGCCACCAGCCCGGCGGGGTGCCTCGGGTCACCAGCACCGGCGAGTCCTTCGATCTCCGCGGGGTGCGACCCTACCGGCCGGGCGACCCGATCCGCGACCTCCACGCCCGGAGCTGGGCCCGCACCGGCTTCCCGGTGGTGCGCGAATACCAGCAGGAGTATTTCCGCCGCGTCGCCATCGTGGTCGACCCCGACACCTCCGGCGCCGCGCACCCCGCCGTCCTCGACGCGCTGATCTCCCTGGCCGCGGGCCTCGCCGCCACCCTCGGCCGCGACGACACCCTGGTCGACCTGGTGATCGTCGGCCGACGTCTTCACGAGCTCAACGCCCACGGGGGTGCGGGCGCCGACCTCCTCGGCCCCACCCTCGACGTGCTGGCCTGCGTCGACCCTGGACCGCCCCTCGACCCCGACGCCGTGCTCTCCGCGCTGGGTCCCCACGCGGGCCGGCTCTCCGCCGCCTTCGTGCTCACGGTCTCCCCCTCGGAGAGCCACCAGGGCCTCGGGGCGCGGCTGCGTGCGCTCGGCATCGCCAGCAGGACCCTCGCCGTCTACGACGCCCGCAAGCCCCGCCCCGAGGCGCCCGGGGACGTGTCGCTCTTCGCCCACGACGCCGTGCTGCGCGGCGAGGCGGTGCACGCGTGAGGGCCCGGGCCGTCCACGGGCTGCCTCCCACGCTCGCGGCCCTCGCGGTGGTGATGGCGACGAGGCAGCCCATCCACGGCGCCTGCCTGCTCGCCGCCGCGGGGCTCACCCTCGCCGCGGGCCCCGCCTTCGCCCTCGGACCGAGCGCCCAGCGGCTCACCCTGGTCTTCGGCGCGATGCTGGGAGGGGTGCTGGCGGGGCTGCTGGTCCCTTCGGCGCCGCAGACCCAGACGCTGGGGGGCGTGTGGTGCATCGCGGCGACGGCGCTGGCGATGGCCACGCTGGTGCGGCTGACCTTCGCCCGTCCCGAAGGGGGGCCGAGGGCGGGCTTCGCGCTCAACGTCCTCACGCTGCTGTCGGTCGGTCAGGTGAGGGCGCACGGGTACTTCCTCCCGATGGCGGCGCTCACCCTCGGGGCGGGGCTGCTGGCGATGCGCTACGACGACCCGACGCGGCCTCCGTGGAGGCTGCTCGGGGCGCGCGCGAGGGCGGCGGGCGTGGCCATCGGGGCGGGCGCCCTGGCCTTCACGCTGCTGATGGGCTGGGGGCTGCCGAGGCTACACACGCTGGCGATGCAGCGCTTTCTCCAGGCCTACGGAGAGTCTGCGACGACCGGGCTCGACGATGCCCTCGAGCTCGGCGCGCTCAGCTCGATGCTGCAGTCCGAGGAGATGGTGCTGCGGGTGTACGGCCGCGGCGTCGACCGGGTGCGAGGGGCCGTGTACGACCGCTACGACCGGGGGCGGTGGCGCAGCAGCCGGGGTCCGGCGCACACCATCCTCCGGGTCGGAACAGGTCCGCTCCGTCAGCGCGACGCAGTGATGGTCGAGCGGGTGGGGGGAGTGCGGGGCTGGGTGATGATCCCGCTTGGGGCGACGGGGCTCTCTACCGAGGAGGGGGCGGTGCGGGTCGACCCGCTGGGGGTGGTGCGCTCGATCCCGGGTGATCCTGCGGTGCGGGTGTGGTTCCGGCCCGGGGTGCGCGTGGCGATGGCGCCTTCGCCGCCGGGCGTGGACGACCTCTCGGTGCCGGCTGCGATACGGCCGAGGCTCACGGAGATCGCGGAGCGCTTCTCCGCGGGGGCCACGACGCCCTTCGAGCGGGTGGAGCGCATCGCCGACGCGCTCCGCACCCGCTACCGCTACGCGCTTCAGTTCGAGCGCACCCCGCGGGTCGACCCGGTGATCGACTTCCTCGACCGGCACCCGCAGGGGCACTGCGAGTTCTTCGCCTCGTCGCTGGCGCTGCTGGGTCGGGCGGCGGGGGTTCCGACGAGGGTGGTGGGGGGCTATCGGGTGGCCGAGCGCAACCCCCTGGGGGACTACTTCGTGGTGCGGGAGAAGAACGCCCACGCCTGGGTGGAGGCCTGGGATGTCGCTCGGGGCTGGGTGACGCTCGACGCCACGCCGGAGTCGGAGGTCCCTCAGAACGTGGGCCACGAGAGCCGCTGGTGGGCCGCGCTGGGCGACGGGCTGGCGGTGATGGCGGGTCAGTCGAAGGACTGGTTCGAGCGGCGCACCACCGAGCAGCGGCTGGGGGTGGCGCTGGTGCTGCTGGTGGGCTGGCTGGCCTGGCGCACCTGGCGGGCGAGGGGGGAGGCCGCGGAGACGAAGGCGGCGCTGGCGCAGGAGGGTCCGCTGCCGTGCTGGGAGGCGCTGTCGGCGGCGCTCACGGCGAGGGGCGTGGCGAGGGCGCCGGACGAGACGCTGGAGCGCTACGCGGCGAGGGTGTCGTCGAGCGACGTGCTGGCGCCGGGGCTGAGGGAGGAGAGCGCGGCGGCGATCCGGGCGTATGCGGCGGTGCGCTACGGGGCGGAGGGCGACGCGGGGGCGATGGTACGCAAGACGGACGAGGTGGTGCGCTCGCTGCGGTAGCGGCGGGGGAGCGACGGGGCGACCGACCACGCCTACGGACGTCGGCTCACCCGGAGCGAGGCGGCTGTCCTCTGGTCTCATTTCTGACGGTGGGGCGTTGGCTTCTGGGCCCCCTTCCCCGCTGCCGCGCGCCCTCCCCCCGCCTCGGGGGGAGGGCTTTGGGGATCGAAGACTGGTGCTCGAACTGGTACCGCGGAAGTCCTCCAGTACGACTCTACTCTCGCAGACTTCGGAGCCCTCCCCCCGAGGCGGGGGGAGGGCGCGCGGCAGCGGGGAAGGGGGCCCAGAAGCCAACGCCCCCACCGTCAGAAATGAGACCAGAGGACAGCCGCTTCGCTCCGGGTGAGCCGACGTCCGTAGGCGTGGTCGCCGCCCGCCGGGTCAGAGCGGCTCGGGGGCGCCGAAGCGGGCGAGGCAGTGCCAGAGGCGCTTGAGGGCCTGCTCATCGTGGTGGCCGGTGCGAGCGGCATCCCCGATGATCCGGGGATCGAGCCAGCCATCGCGCGCCAGCACCAGGCCCAGCGCCACGTACTCGGGTCCACGGTAGTCCGGGTGGCGCTCCAGCTCCTCCGTGCTCAGACGGAAGCCGGGGTGCCACTCGACGGGGCATCCCAACGCACCGGCCGCTCGCTCGACCTCGGTGTCGCGGTAACAGACATCGAGCACGAGCGCCTCCACGTCTCTCGCGAGCTCCAGCGGCCCGTGGATCTGGGCCTCGACATAGTCGTCCAGCGCGTCCTCCGCCGGGGTCGCCGCAGCCAGCGCGAGGAGGGCGGAGCCGCGGGCCGCGACGCCGAAGTTCGCCGGCTCGTAGTAGCTGTCGGGGTGGCAGAAGGTCGTCCGGGCGAGCGCCTCCGGCCTGAGCCGCAGGTGGGCCGAGCCGAAGCGGGCCGAGGCCCCGTGGGGCAGGCGGCGGAAGTTCAACGCCCCGTACTTCGGTCGCTCCGAAGGGGGGGCATGATCGTAGGCGCCGCCGAAGATGCGGCTCTCCCAGAGCCAGCGGCTGCCGCCAGGGTGCGCCGTCAACGCTCCATTGCCGGTCCCCGTCTCGAACTGGGAACGATAGAAGCCGTCACGCGCCATCCCATCGAGGATGGGGCGCCCTGATGCCAGGCGGTCTGGATGGAAGTTGATCGTGACGCGCAGCGAGCCATCGAGGGGATCGCCCTGGGAGAGCGCGGTCACGTGGGCGAGCGCGCGCTCCATGGGAGAGGCTGGCGACTTCGGGGTCATGGGAGCGGTCGGCACCATCGGCATGTTAGCCACATCACGGTTGACCCATCGATCCCTCTCCGCGGATGAAGAACCGAGCCAACTTCAGGAGAGAGTCCTGCTCACTCGGGGTCGAACCAACAGGAGCCAGTCGGTCCAGGAGCAGCGGGGCGAGCCACCGCCACAACTGAACCTCCTTGACCAGGTGCTTGAGGTCAACATCGCCCGCTGCCCGCGCGCGGGCCAGGAGTTCCTCAACCGCCGTGCTGGAGAGCCGTGGTGCACCAAAGTCTTCGAGGAACTCTTCTTCGATCTCGTCGCTCACAGTGCTCCTATCCGGCCAACGGCACGCCGGTCTGCCGCCGCAGCGGTGAAGTCGAGCTGGCGGCGAGCAGGGTAGCAGCGGTCGGCACCACCGGCTTGTTAGAGCGTTCGTCCAACGGACTTGGTACGCCGCGGTCGGCCCCCTCACCGCGCTGCCGCGCGCCCTCACCCCCGCGGAGCGGGGGCAAGGGCTTGATCGACTGAGAGGAAACGATGAATCGGGCCCGTGGATCCGCCCCGACCTGCCAGTTCGAGCACCACCCGAACCCATCGCAGAGCCCTTGCCCCCGCTCCGCGGGGGTGAGGGCGCGCGGCAGCGCGGTGAGGGG
>SCUS01000063.1 GCA_004297725.1 Myxococcaceae bacterium
CGCAACCGCGTGATCGCGGAGTACGCGCTGCGGGACGCGAACAAGCCCATCGGTGTGGCGGAGTACGAACTCGTCCAGGCATTGCCCGAGCGTCTCGAGACGAGCCTTCCCAGCATCGAGCAGATCGAGCACGAGCTGGAGGTTCCTCCCGCGACAACCGCGGCTCAGGGTGGGCGTCGCAACATCGACGACAAGCCCGGCGCGGCGTCTGCTGAGCGGACGACGAGTCCGGCCGTGACGCGCCGGAAGCGGCGTTGATCACCGGACGGCCTGAAGGCTCGCGATGACCCAGGTTCCGATGGCGGCGTTGCTCGAGCTCGCGGCGACCCACAGCGGATTCGACATCGACCTCGCCGCCCCGGCGGGTTGGATGGGCTTCGGGAGCACGCACGCCCCGCTGCGGGTGTGGTTGCACGCGGGGGAGGCCGGCCTGGTCATGGCGCTCTCGATGCGCAGCGTCCTCGGCGCCCTCGACACCGAGGCGCTCGGCACCCCGGTGACAATCACGCTTCCGGCGGGGGCGGTCGGCGCCCGGGTCGTCGAGGATCGGCCGGCACTGCAACGTGCGCTGCGCCGTGCGTGGCAGCTCTCGCGCACGCTACCCAACGAGCTACTGCACGCGTTCGAGCGGAGAACCCGGGCACTTCCACGGAGTACTGAGGCCGAGCGCCTCGTCGTGCAGCGCGTGGGGCAGGACGTCTTCCGCGCGGGTCTCCTGGACTACTGGGAGGGCCGCTGCGCCGTGACGGGCCTCCGTGTGCCTGAGCTCCTGCGGGCGAGCCACATCAAGCCGTGGGCGGAGTGCGAGACCGACGCCGAGCGCCTCGACGTGTTCAACGGATTCCTGCTGGAAGCGCGGATCGACGCGGTCTTCGACCAGGGCTTCGTGACGGTGGCCGACGACGGTCGCCTGGTGGTGGCAGCCGAGCTCGGAACCGAAGCGCGGGAACTGCTGGGCCTGAATGAGGAGCGTCGGGTGCTGTGGCTCGGCGAACAGCACCGCGCCTACCTGGCGTGGCATCGTGCGCGGGTGTTTCGCGGGGGGTGAGCGGGCGTTCTGCCAGGCTGGTGGCGCCGCTACCGATACGAATCGTGTGCTTCGCGCGGGACGAAGACGGGCGGCGGCACCTTGTCGGGCTTCTTCAAGGGCTTCGCGCGGTAGACCTCTCCGGTGCGATCGACCGCGTAGAGCTCGACCCCCACGATCAGGCGCTTCGGGCAGCGGTACTCGATGCGGTAGCGGCCCGGACCGCTGTCGCGCATGACCCGGTGGAGCGAGCTGCCCCGGACGAAGTTGCCAATCAGCTGACGGGTCATGCCCTTCGCGGTCGGGGCGTCGCACCAGTACACGAAGATCTCGGTCGCGGTCGGAAATCGTTGCTTTGGGGGCGCCTGGGTCGGCTTGGTCGGTTTCGACATGGTGACAGCATAGGATGTCGTTGGGTGCGCGCAAGTGTCACTGCGCCGGGTCGGCGCTCGGGCTCCGCTGGCAGACGTCCGGGCACAAGCCAGGGGGTAGGCCCATCCCCAGGCTTCCCCCCCAGGGTGCACCCCAGGCCTGCCCGTGGGCTCCGCTCTAGGGTCTACCCTAGGCTTGGCCCAGGATTCGTGCAGGCATCTGCTGGGACTTTCAGACACCGAACTTACGTGGGCGGCGCACGACGCTGACACGAGACTAGCGCTTGCCCTGGCAGCTCCAGATGGCAGATGCTGGCGGCGTGGACACAATCGCCAGGCGGCTGCGGTGGATCCTCCGCTACCGTGAGCTCACGCAGCGCGAGCTGTGTCGGCGTGCCGGGATGGCCGAGACCCAGCTCGGGGTGATTCTCCGCCGACTGGAGGAGAACCCCCTCGGCGTCGAACTCTCGACGCTGTCGCGCCTCGCGGAGGGAGGGAAGGTGGACTTCCACTGGTTGGTCACCGGCATCGGCAGGCCGAGCGGTCAGGACGACGCGCTCCGTGACGGCGCGCCCCTCGCCGACAGGCCCGACTGGCGAGCCCTGGTCAGCGAGGTGTTGGCGAACGACTTCGTCGTTTCGATCGAGGCCGTGGTCTGGGCCGGCGGCGTAATTCTTCCCGCCGACTCCCCGGAGGTGACCGCTGCGTTCGTCTCGGGGCTGGCGCACCTGAAGATGCGAGCCGACTACGTGGCGGAGCAGCGCCAGAAGAGCGTGATCTCGTCGGTGAACCCCCACGACGCGAAGGGTCAGGCGATCACGGACGATGATCGTCACGGATCGAGCCCAGGCAGGGGCGCCCAACGCAAGGCGACACCACCAAGGCGTCGCCGATAGGGTGTTGCGAGCCACGTAGAAGCAGAGAGTTCTTGAGGGTCTCGACGACGGCGCCTCAGGCGAGCGCGGTACGAACGACCCGCGAGTGAGCAACCGCCTATGGCGGCGGACGGAGTCGGCGGACCTGCCGGATCAGCTCGATCACCGTGGACAACACCTCGGCCGGGAGGCCATCGAGCTCGGCGGCGAGCACCCGCGCGGTCGTCTCGTGGGGCGATGGTCCGTCGCCGCTGTCGCCGAAGAACTCCGGGAGGCGCAAGGTGAAGGCATGGGCGAGCGATCGCAGTGACGTGAGCGACGGGTCACGTCGGCCCCGTTCGATCTGGCTGATGTAGGAGACGTCCAGGCCGCTGTGCTCGGCGAGCTGCGCCTGGGTCCACTGACGCTCCTCGCGAAGAGCGCGGATGTGCTTTCCGAACGTCTCCTGCGCCTGGTCGCGGGCTTGTCGTTCCTTCGGATCAGCCACGCCCAGTGGAAGCCATGTCGCCCGCGGCGTTGACAGAGACGATCGTCAAAAAACATAGTATGACGAACGTCCATGTTGAGGCGGGGTGACAGTGCGTCGGAGTCCGTCGTGCCAGGGAACAGCGCCGAAATGAGCGAAACGCCGGCCCGCGATCTTCGGATCCCCCCCGACGCAACGACCGGGGGCGACCCGTTCCGACTCGTCGGCGAGCGGCTGGACGGCAAGTACGAGATCCGGGCGGTCGTGGCGGAGGGCGGATTCGGCGTCGTGTACCAGGCCGACCACCGGACGCTGCGGAAGCCGGTTGCGGTGAAGGTGCTCAAGGTTCCTGCCGACCTGGCGGGTGCGACTCGGAAGCAGTTCCTCCAGAAGTTCGAACTGGAGGCCCAGACCATCGCCCGGCTCGACCACCCGGCGATCGTCCGGGTCCTGGACTTTGGAGCGTCGCCGATGCCGGAAGGCGAGGCCGCACCGTGGATGGTCCTGGAGTGGATCGAGGGCATTACCCTCGAGGCGGACCTCGAAGGGCGCCGCGGCGCCGCCGGTCGCACGCCGGCCGAGTGCCTGGAGCTGATGCGCCCCGTGATGGAGGCGCTGGCCTACGCGCACGGCGAGGGCATCGCGCATCGCGACCTCAAGCCGGGCAACCTCATGCTCACCACGGTGCGGCGCACGGAGAAGCTGCTGCGTGTGCTCGACTTCGGGATCGCGAAGGTGATGACGCCGGAGGAGAGCGGTGGGTCCGGGGCGACGGCCACCCAGACGAAGCTGCAGGCGTTCTCGCCGCAGTACGCCGCGCCGGAGCAGATCTCCGCGACACGCACGGGGCCCTGGACCGACGTCCACGCGCTCGGCCTGATCGTCACCGAGCTGTTGACCGGGGTCGCTCCCTACGGAGCCGCCGACACCGCGGAGCTCTACGCCGCAGTGCTCTCGCCCCAACGCCCCACACCCGCGAGGGTGGGGATCGACGTCGGCTGCTGGGAGGCCGTGCTCGCGCGCGCGGTGGCGTTCCGGCCGGCGGATCGGTTCCCCGACGCGGGCGCGTTGTTCGACGCGCTGAGGGCGGAGGTGCCTGCGCGGACCAGGGGTTCGCTGACGAGGGAGGTGCCGCCGCGGGAGGGCGACTTCGCCGCCACCATTCCCCGCACGACCGTGCGTCGAACGGCGCCCCGGCCTGCGTCCGTGACGACGTGGCGGGTCGCGACCGGTGCGCTGCTGGGTCTCTCGATCGTCGCACTGGGCCTCTGGAGTCTGGGACACGGAACACGATCGAATCCCGAGATGGCCGGGGTCGCGCCGTCGATGTCGGCGTCCGTGAGACCTACGGTCAGTCCCTTCGCCCAGGCCGGAGCGACCCAGGGAAGCGCCCTGGTGGCGACGCAGGATGCGGGAGGTCCGAGCGCTGTGGTCGCGACTGGCCGGGATGCCGCGGTGGTGCAAGTGCGGGCCGATCGCACGAGCGCCCCAGCGCCCGGCGGGCGCCGACCCACCGTGGGAACTCCGTCGGTGAGGCGTCCCTCTTCCACGGTCGTCGTCCCGGCGCGACCGCCGGCCGCGCCCGGCGGCGCGGACGAGATCCCGGCGGAGTAGAGCATCCGTGAGAACCCGATCTTTTCTCGCGATGACGTTCCTCTCCATGGCGGCGGTGGGCGGGGCACAGGCGCAGGAGAACCCGGCCGAGATCGCGCGACGGGAGCTGATCGCGCAGGCCGAGCGTGCCCGGCAGGACGGCGACCACACGCGCGCGCTGGACCTCGCGTTGCGGGCGGGTGCCGTGCGATGGACGCCGTCGCTTCGGTTGCTCGCGGCCCAGGAGTACAGCGCGGTCGGCCATCTGCTCGACGCCTACGGCATGGCGCTGACATGCACCCGCGAAGCTGAAGCCGATCCTGCGATGCGTAACCGCGACCGCGTGGTCGGGGCCTGTCGCGGTGTTGCCGACAGCCTCGAACCCCGCGTGGGCCGTCTGATCTTGCGGGTTCGAGATCCGGTGCCGACAGGGTTGCAGGTTCGCATCGCCGGTGCGGTTCTCCCACCGGCGCTGTGGGGCGTCGCCTATCCGGTGCTGCCCGGCGTCGTACGCGTGGACGCGACCGCTCCCGATCACGAGAGCGTTCGCAACGAGGTCGCGGTGGTCGCGGGTGAGGTCAGCGAGACGACGCTAGACCTCGTGCGACTCCCTCCAGAGCCGCTCAACAGGCCGCCAATGACGGCCACAGGGGTCCCCGCGGGGGCGGTCCCGCCGACTGCGCGAGAGTCGGCGAACGGGCGCACGCTGCGGACGCTCGGTTGGATCGGCATCGGCACAGCTGCGGTAGGCGTCGGCGTGGGCGGCCTGGCGTTGGGCCTTCGCGAGGAGAGCGCCTCGGCGTTCAATCGGGAGTGCCCAGCAGGACCCCCGGGCTCGTTGTCGGCGGTGTGCCAGTCGCGGATCGACACCGGCAGCACGCTGTCGTCGGTGATGCTCAGCGGCTTCATCGTCGGCGGCGCGGCGACGGTTGCTGCGGTTGTCTTGTTCGTCGCGGCGCCACCATCACGCGGCGTAGAGACACCTGCTCGCGCGTGGGTCTGCGGCCCCCAACTCGTGCCCGTCGGGGCGGGCTGTACTGGCCAATTCTAGGGGAATTCAATGCGGCTGAGCGGGACGTTCGGGATTGTCATCGCCGGAGTGATGGCGTGCAGCAGCTATGTCGGCACGAGCCAGGTGGGTACGACTCGAGACGCCGACAATGGCGAGCTCTCGACCTCGGATGCGGCGCAGGACGTCGTCTCCGAGGCGACGTCATGGGACGGACCGCGGCCGATCTGCGGCTCGGGTCTGGGGGAGTGCGACCCGGTCGCGGGCACCGGCTGTCCTTCGGGGCAGCACTGCGCGATCAGCGGGGCGACCTCGTTGGTCGTCTCCTGCATCGACGACGGTGCTGGCGCTCCGGGCGCCGCATGTGTGGGGCCGGCGGACTGCGAGTCAGGGCTGCAGTGCATCTCCTCCCGGTGCCTCCGGTTGTGCTGCACCCGAAGCGACGACGCGACCTGTCGGACAGGCCCGGGTTCGTCGTCTTCGGCGTGCGGGATCTCCCTCGTAACGACCGACGGCGGCGTGTCGTTCCGTGCCTGCACCGCGACCGGCATCTGCGACTGGCTCACACAGCAGGGATGTGGACCCAACCAGATCTGCCTGCCGTCCACTCCCTTCGGCGACGGTCGTTGCGCGCCAGCCGGCGAAGGCCTACTCGGACAGCCCTGCGTCGAGGGGAACGCGTGCGTCCGCGGACTGTTCTGTGCGGCGCCGTCGGGTTCACCAACATCTCGGCGGTGTGCACTGATCTGTGACCCCCGCCTGATGGATTGCGCGGGGGGGCGTATCTGCCGACAGGTCCAGGGATATCCTGGCAACTTCGGAGCGTGTCTGTAGGTGAGCTTCGGTCGGGTGGCTGTCTAGGTCGCCATCCAAACCAGATTCCAACAATTTCGAGAAGTTGCAGGTAGCCATCTCTGGTCGCCACCTCTGGTCGCCACCTCTAGAGGATGGCGACCAGAACTAGCTCCCATCTGACAGCCACCTCGTCGCCACCCAGAGCGCCAACCGGTATGTCGCTACGCGGCCTCGGCGAAGCTGGCGTGTGAGGCGGCCCTTTTCATCGCCGGGAGGAACGCGCGGTTGCGCCGATCGTGCGCCTCCATCGCTTGCGGGCTAGCGTCGCGGCATCATGCCTACCAACAAGTCCAAGAGCGGGGGCGCGAAGGAAGCGACGGCGCGGTTCCGGGCCGAGCCCATGCATCTCGTGGCTCAAGAGCTCGTGAAGCCAGAGGACCCCGACGGCGAGCCCCGGGTACTCTTTCGGATTCCTCTCGGCGCCAACGAGCGGATCAGCGTGCTGGGGAGGGCTTTCCCAAGCATGGAGGAGTGGACGCTTCGGCGAGCCCGACGTGGATCGGATGGTCGATGGGTCTGGGATCGCTCCGCGGGCTTGCAGATCGACCCGGACTCCGTCGAGCGACTGCGAAATGGGCTCATTCGAGGGATGCAGCAGATGGGGTCCGTCGCGCCGAGCGTGAGCCTGGCCTATCTCGCCGAGCGCTACGAACACGGAGCGGAGGCAGGCGATGCCAATGCGCTGGTGTCGCACCTGGTGTTGAGGGCGCTAGCGCTCGCGCTCGGGAACGGTGACGGCGAGGCGTTGGCGGAGATGGGGCGCGAGGCGCTCCGGCACATCCGGGCCCGTCGGCCTGACTTCGTGCCGGTCGGCGATGGTGAAGGGGCTCTCGATCTGAAGGGTGACGAGGCGCGTCGCGTCGGGAGGGACCGCCTGCTTCGTACGGCGTCTCGGTTCTGTAGCGAGCTGGGCGAGGACACCGACTTCGCCGAGGTCGCCGACGATCTGAGCTGGGACGTCGAACGCCTGCATCCCGAGGCAGTCCGACAGGCCGAGATCCGGGAGGCCAACGCGCCCGACTTCCCCAAGACCGGGTCGGGAAGGAGGCGGATCGCCGAGAAGCTCGCGGAGAAGCTCCGTTGCCGGTCCAATCCGAAACCAGAGTGGGTCGCCCGTACCGCCCTCCGCATGTTCGGCGTCGATGAGGCGAAGGTGAAGCACTACTTCGATCACCGGTAGAAG
>SCUS01000064.1 GCA_004297725.1 Myxococcaceae bacterium
CGTCCCCGAGGGCTCCCTCCACGGGGACGCGCGCATCCGCATCCGGGTGCGGCCCGAGGGCGAAGGGCAGCCGCGCAGCATCGAGGCCCCCTTCCTCGGGCCGAGCCGTTAGGCGCTCGCATCATTAGGTTGGAGAGAGTCACAGGGCACATGGTCTGCCCTGCTGATGCGGAACGGAGGCATCGGCGTCATGTCCGACGATCATTCCCGCGAGACCCTCGAGGATGTCCGCACACTGGCCACCCGCCTGCTGGCCTCCGTCGAGGCCTCCGAGCACGACCTGTCCCACGCAGGCGGGTTCCGCTATCACCTGATTCGCGGCCACGCCCTCGCCATGCTCGACCAGATCGAGGAGCTCGCCCGGGCCAGCGCGGACGATGACCCGGCCAGCGGATGACCGCCGTCGCAGCGGCTGCGCCGGTAGCGCAGCGATTGCGCCTGATGCGCACGTTTGCCCTGCAAAAAGGCACTTTGGTGCGTCACTCCCAGGTCCGCGATCCTCGGCTCGATCCTTGCGCAAGGGCCCGTCGAGGTAATCCCCAGATGAACTTCCCCCTCGACGCTGGCCTCGCCGCTCGACCCGTCTCGCAGCTCAAGGGCCTCGAACTTCCCGCCGCGCTCTCGGCTTCGGTCTCGCTCCTCCTGCTGGTCTCGTTCGTCGCGGGCCTGCGGCTCGATCCGTCGCGCCTCTACGGTCCCGTCGGCCAGGACGCCATCAACCTGTTCGTCGGCCTTCCGCTGCTGGCGTACTCGATCCGCCTCGCCCGTCGCTCCTCGCTGGCCGGGCTCCTCCTCTGGATGGGTACCCTCCTCCACCTCGCGTACTCCCACGCGTTCTATGTGCTGGGCACCCGCGCCACCGCGCTGCTCCCGGTGCATGCCGCGGTCGTCGCGATCAGCATGTACGCGCTGATCGACCTCCTGTTCGAGGTCGACGCCGACGCCGTCAAGAACGCGTTCGGCGCGCGCGCTCCGTCCAGGCTGGTCGGCGGTTTCCTCGCCGCCGCGGCCCTCATGCACCTGTCGTGGTGGAGCGCTGACCTCGCCTCCGCGATCACCGCGGGCCCGGTCTCCCGCCTCGTCGAGGTGCTCGAGCCGGTGCTGGTGATGGTGGCGCTCCTCGGCAGCGGCGTGCTGCTCTGGCGGCGGCGTCCCTGGGGGTTCGTGCTGGCGGGCCTGCTCCTCCCGAAGGCAGCGCTGCTCGGCTTCACCCGGGTGGCCACCGCGGCGATGGCCGCCCTCGATGGCGTCGCCATCAACCCCGTCCAGCCGCTCGCCTTCCTGCTGTTCGGGACGGTGACCCTCGGGCTGACCGCGCGCTACCTGCGCTCGATCGAGCGGCCCGCCGCCTCGCTGCCCGCGCTCCGTTCGTAGCCGAGACCCTCCGCGTGCGGGAGAGGTGAGCGCTCGTCGGCGACCACCTCCCCCCCCAAACGCCCCGCGACGCTCAAGCCCCTTCGATCGCCCGCCGCAGGCGCTGCTCCGCATCGGCGGCGACCGGCGCCAGCGCCGATCGGTCGGGGACCACGGAGAACATCGACGTGGGCGATGCGGCCGAGATCAGCGTGTCGCCTGCGTCCTGCGCGACCACGACGTTGCACGGGAGCAGCAGCCCGATGCCGAACTCGTGCGAGATCGCCTGGTGCGCGAGCTTCGGGTTGCAGGCGCCCAGGATGACGTACGGCGCGATGTCGACGTCGATCTTCTTCTTCAGCGTCGCCTGCACGTCGATCTCGGTGAGGACGCCGAAGCCCTCGCGCTTGAGCGACTCGGTGACACGCGAGCGCGCCTCCTCCATCCCGACGCCGACGAGCCTGCGCGTGATGCCATACGGAACGTTGATATCCATGGGGATCCTCCAGAGCCGGACCGCGCCCGCCGCACCTCGCGGCGAGGCAGCGCTCATAGGTAGCGCGGTCCGTGCCACGAGCCCGTCCCTTCGACCAGGGAGCGTCGAGTTCAGCTCCGACCGGCGTCGTCTTGCTCGTCGGCGAGCCACTTCGCGAGGGTCTTCATGTCGATCCCCAGGCGCTCTGCGGTGCGCGTCCGATGGCCGCCGAGCTGCTCGAGGGCCCACGCGGCGTAGCGGCGCTGAAGCTCCCTCGCGGGCACGATCTCCCCGTGAAAGGGCATCCTGGCGGCGGGCGAGTCCGAGAGCACCACGGTCGGCAGGTCGGAGGGCTGGAGCTCAGCGGTGAGCCCCAGCAGTACGCCTCGCTCGATGAGGTGCGCCAGCTCGCGCAGGTTGCCCGGGAAGCGGTACTCCGCGAAGCGCCCCAACACCTCCGCGGACACCCGCCGCACCACCGACGCCGGGTACCGCGCCACCGCCAGCTGGAGGAAGTGGTCGGTCAGCACCGGGAGGTCATCTCCCCTCGCCCGCAGCGGCGGAAGCTCGATCGTCACGACGTCGAGGCGGTAGAAGAGGTCCTCCCGAAAGCGGCCGGTCTGGACGTCCTGGCGAAGGTTTCGGTGGGTCGCAGCGAGCACCCGCACATCCACGACGCGCTCGCGGCTGTCGCCGAGCGGGCGCACGACCCCGCGCTCCAGCACGTGCAGCAGCTTGGCCTGGAGCGACGGGGACATCTCCCCGATCTCGTCGAGGAGCAGCGTCCCGCCGTGGGCCTCCGCGAAGAGGCCGGCTCGCTGCGTGGTCGCCCCGGTGAAGGCCCCCTTCACGTGACCGAAGAGCTCGCTCTCCAGCAGCGCCTCCGGGAGCGCGGCGCAGTTGACCGTCACGAAGGGCGCGGCCGCACGCCGGCTCTCGGTGTGAAGCGCTCGAGCGACGAGCCCCTTGCCGGTCCCGGTCTCGCCCGTGATGAGCACCGAGGCGCTGGTGTCCGCGACCCGCTCCATCACGTCGCGCACCGAGCGCATCGCGGCGCTCTCGCCGAGGAGCGTCGTCGCGGCGAATCGGTCACGCAGGGTGCGACGCAGCGCCGCCGCCTCGCGCCGGACGCTCATGTCGTCGAGGCCGCGGCGGAGGAAGATCGCGAGCTCGTCGAGCCGAAACGGCTTCGTCAGGTAGTGGTAGGCCCCCTGGCGAATCGACTCCACCGCAGTGTCGATGGCCCCATACGCGGTCATCACGATCACCGGCCGCTGCGGCGCGAGGCGGCGCGACTCGGCCAGCAGCGTCAGGCCGTCGAAGCCCGCCATGCGCAGGTCGGTCACGAGCGCGTCCACCGGACCCCGCTCCATGCGCTCGAGCGCCTCGCTCCCGGAGCTGGTCGCGGTGGCGTGGAAGCCCCGGTCGGACAAGCCTTCGGCGAGGGTCTCGGCCAGCTCGATCTCGTCGTCGACGATGAGCACGTGGGCCGGCGGATCAGGCGATGGCATCGGTCGCTCCTGGGAGGGTAGGCAGTCGGACGGTGGCCCGGGTGCCGCGCGGCGACCGGGGAGAGAGCGCGAGGGTGCCTCGGTGGATCTTCACGATCTCGCAGGCGATCGCGAGGCCGAGCCCGGTACCTCGCCCCTCGGGCTTGGTGCTGAAGAAGGGCTCGGTCACGCGAGCCATCAGCGCCGGGCTGATGCCGCTGCCGTCGTCGTCGACGTCGAAGCGGACCTCCGCGCCCCCCGCGTCCAGCCCCACCGAGAAGGACACGCTGCCCCCGGGCTCGCAGGCGTCGCAGGCGTTGAGCAGCAGGTTGGCGAGCGCGTGCTCGAGGAGGCGGCGATCGGCGCGCACCGGCGCGAGGCCCGCCGTGGCGGTCGCGGTCAGGCGGACGCCTGCCTTCGTAAAGCGGTGCTCGACCAGCTCGGCGGCGTCGCGCACCACCGCCGCGGGGTCGAGCCTCTCCAGGGTGGGGCTGTCTCCTCGTGCGAAGCGGAGGAACCCGCGGACCACGCCGTCGATGCGCGACGATTGCTCGAGGATGCGCTGGATCGCGCTGGCGTTTCGCGCGTCGCCGTGGAGCCGGTCGAGGAGCTGCTCGGCGCGGCCGTGGATCACGCTCAGGGGCGTCGCGATCTCGTGCGCCACGCCCGCGGCGAGGGTGAGCATCGTGACCGCGCGGCCCTCCCGCTCGAGCTGCTCGTCGCGCTGCTGCTCGAGCTCGGAGAGCGTCAGCTCGCGGAGCATCGCCAGCTCCTTGCGCTCCGCCCGGAGCGCGAAGCCTCCGAACAGCAGCACCAGCGAGCCGGTCAGCACCAGGCCGAAGAGGAGCCGCCAGCGCGCGCGCACCACGCGGTCTCGCTCCGACGCCGCGCTCGCGATCACCGCGACGTCCCAACGACCGAGCTCGCCCGCGTCCACCGTCGCCGTGCCTGCGACCGCGATGCGCTCCGGCAGTCGCAGCGCCGCCGCCTGGGGCCTGGTGAGGCGCGTCGAGGACCGCGACCGGGCCAGCGTGTCCCGCAGCGGCGCGCTCTCGAAGCCCCTCCCCGAGGCCGTGCGGAAGAGCGCCTCGCCCGGCGGACGGAGGGCCACCAGAGCGTCGTCGCCCACATCGACGCCGCGGAGCAGCTCGCCGATGCGCGGGCGCTGCGGCGAGGCGTCCCCCCGCAGCGCCTCCAGCCGCGAGGCGACGGTCGCCGCGATCAGCGAGGCGAGCGTCGACTGCTGGTGCTCGACGGCGCCGAGCATCGCCTCGGCCTCGCGGTCCTGGTCCCATAGCCCGAGCGCGGCGACCAGCACCACGGAGAGCGCCATCAGCCCGCCGAGCCAGGAGCGACGCGTGGTCCGCCGTCGCATCGCGAGGGTCGCCCTCCCCCTCATCGATCGGCTCTCCGCGGACTGGTCATGCTCGACGCGCACGTCGCAACTCTCGTACCTCCGAACACGCCCCTCGGCACGGCGAGCCCTACGAGCGAGCGGGGGCGCGGACGAGGGCTGCCCAGGCTCGACCGCCCTCGTCGGAGAAACTCCGTGGCCACCCCGGAGCATTTCCCTCTCCGGGGCGGAGGCCTGAGCCTTCGTCATCGGGCGATCACCCGCGGTACGCGCCGTGCTGACGCGCGCGTCCGATGCCAGCACTGGACCCGCGACCCGTCGCCCTACCCCGTTCCGGTCGCCCCAGGAGGGCCGCGGTCCCTGCGATCGTCTGGTGCCTGCTCGCGATGCTGGCCTTCTTCCTCCTGGTCGCGGCGAGCGCCGCTCCCGGTCTGTCGGGCGCCCCACACGCCACGATCGCGGACAGTCCGTAAGCACGCGAGGGGCGACCGATGCGACCCATGTTCGGCGGTGGCGCGCGCGAATCCACGCGCTGCGAGGAGAGGTTCCATGAAGAGAGCGATGAGTTCGTCGAGCGGGGCAGCGACCGGAGGACGCCATGACTGAGCCCGAGACTCCCGCGAAGGTCCGTCGCCCGCTGTGGAAGCTGCTGAAGGAGGACGCCTCGTATCGAGCGACCTTCCTCGGGGTCTTCGTGATCCCCGCGGCGCTCATGACGGCGACCGTCGTGTGGATCGTACGCGCCATGCTGCTTCACTGAGCCCGAGGGCCCGCTGGGACGGCGCGAGGGAGGGAGAGGCCTCTATCCGCAGCAGGACCCGCCGCGCGGCTTCGGGCCCGGCTTCACGGCCTCGATGGTGGCCGACGCGACGTACTCCTCGACGCCCGATCCGGGCATCCACTCGCGAATGAACTCCCGGCTCTCCGGCTTCACGTTGACGTGGATGCCCTCGAAGCCCGCCACGCGGAGCAGCGCGCGGATGGTCTCGACGCTCGCCGCGCCCGACACGCAGGACGTGAGCGCGCCGACATCGTGGAGGAGCGCGTCGGGGAGCGGCTGCGTGGTCACCACGTCGGAGATCGCGAGGCGGCCTCCGGGCTTGAGCACGCGAAACGCGTCCTGGAAGACGGCGCCCTTGTCCGGGCTCAGGTTGATCACGCAGTTGGAGAGAATGACATCGACGGTGTTGTCCGCGACGGGCAGGTGCTCGATCTCACCGAGCCTGAACTCCACGTTCTTCGCCTCGAGCTTCACCGCGTTGGCCCTCGCCTTCGCGACCATGTCGGCGGTCATGTCGACGCCGATCGCGCGCCCGGTGGGCCCCACCTGCCGGGCCGCGAGGAAGCTGTCGAAGCCTCCCCCGGAGCCCAGGTCGAGCACCGTCTCGCCGGGCTTGAGCGCCGCGATCGCCTGCGGGTTGCCGCAGCCGAGCCCCATGTTCGCGCCCTCGGGCACCGCGGCGAGGTCGTCGGCCGTATAGCCGAGCGCGAGGCTCGCGTCGGCGTTGGGACCGCAGCAGCCGGGCGCGCAGCTCCCGACCGTGGTCGCGCGGGCGACGTTTCCGTACTGCTCGCGCACGGCGGCGCGGACCTCGTCCTTCTTCTGTTCGTTCATCTCGGAATCCTCCTGATGCTGAAGCGTGAAACCTTCGAGTGCGCCGGGTCGGCGGCGCAGGGAGAGAGCATGGACCCACCGGGGCTCATCGGGCGCCGCTGTTCATGGGGAAGCCTCGACGGGTGGGGGGAAGGGTCGCGCGAAGAGGTCGAGCCTCGCGTGGGGCTGCGGGAGCCCCCAGGGGACGAGCGCCACGCGCCCGGCGAGCTCACGAACTTCGGCGTGATAGCGCGCCTCGTTGGATCGCCGCCGAACGAGGACGGGGTCGGTGACCGCCAGCGGGACGAGGCTCTGGTTCACGACCCAGGCGAAGGGTCGGATCTCCGCGCGCAGCAGATCGCGCTGCAGCGCCGCCGCCTCGTGTACCGGCGTGGCCTCTGGCAGCGTCACCAGCAGGATCTTCGTGAACGCCGGATCGCGCAGCCGCGGCAGCAGGCGACGCACCTCCTCGGGCGCGCTGCCCGAGGTGCGCAGGACCTCGCGGTGGTACGACTCGGCCGCGTCGAGGAGGAGCAGCGTGTGCCCGGTGGGCGCCGTGTCGATGACGACGAAGCCGTGCTCACCCTCGTCGACGATGCGAGCGAAGGCGCGGAAGACCGCGATCTCCTCGGTGCAGGGGCTCCGGAGGTCCTCCTCGAGGAGCGCTCGCCCGGCCGCGTCGAGCCTCGCCCCGGCGGTGCGCATGACCTCGTCCGAGTAGGCGCGCGTCTCCGCGACCGGGTCGATGCGGCTCACCCTGATGCCGTCGACCGCGGCGCCGAGCGCCTCGACCACATGCGCCGCAGGGTCCGTCGTGGTCAGGTGGACCTTGTGCCCCCGCCGCGCGAGCTCGACCGCGATGTTTACGGCGACGGTGGTCTTGCCGACTCCGCCTTTGCCCATCGTCATGATGACGCCGCGCCCGCCCTCTTCGAGGCTCGGCACCAGCTCCGCGAGCGAGGCGATCGGCGCCGCCGCCTGCGCGGGTGCATCGGGCGAAGGGATCGCCCGCCCGCTCGGGCCGAAGAGCTCGCGTAGCGCGTCCGTTCCGACGAGCCCGAAGGGGAGCAGCGGCAGCTCGGTTCGCGCGAGGCCGCGAAGGCCCGACGGCATCGCCGCGAGCGCCTCCTCCCCGCGGTGCTGCATCGCGACGGCGAGGGGGTCGCCGAGGTCCTGCGCGCGGAAGATGCCGTTGATGACCAGCTCCTGTCGCTCGACGCCCAGCGCGGCAAGCTCTC
Source organism: Myxococcaceae bacterium (assembly GCA_004297725.1). Classification (GTDB taxonomy): domain Bacteria; phylum Myxococcota_A; class Polyangia; order Polyangiales; genus SCUS01. The sequence continues at coordinate 7,505 of SCUS01000064.1, forward strand.
GCCGCGTCCGCTCGGCCTCGTTCAGCGCCGACCGCTCGGCGCGCGACACCAGCACGAGGGCCGTGCGCGACCCATCGACGAGGGCCCGGCGCGACCCGTCGTAGAGCGCCTCCTGGGCCTTGAGACCCGCGAGCGGACCGAGGCATGACGTGCCGCCGACATTCGCCTCCAGGAAGCCCGTCCACGCGGCGGGCAGCTCGAGCAGCCGCAGCGTGTGCCCCGTAGGCGCCGTGTCGAAGACGACGTGATCGAAGTCGGCGGTCGCGCGCCCGTCCCCGAGCAGCTTGGAGAACTCGTCGAAGGCGGCGATCTCCACGGTGCACGCGCCCGAGAGCTGCTCCTCGATGCTGCGCACCGCGGCCTCGGGGAGCACCCCGCGGTACGGCCCCACCATGCGCTCCCGGTAGGCGAGGGCCGCGGCCTCGGGGTCGATGTTCAGCGCGGAGAGTCGCGGCACTCCAGCGACGGGTCGCGGCGTCGCGCCGAGCTTCGTCTCGAGCACCTCGTCGAGGTTGGACGCCGGGTCGGTGCTGACCAGCAGCACGCGTCGTCCGCGCTCCGCGAGCGCGATGGCGGTGGCGCAGGCGACGCTGGTCTTGCCGACGCCGCCCTTGCCGGTGAAGAAGAGGTTTCTCGGTGCGCGGTCGAGGAGGTCCATCGCGCGCCGCTCAGCAGCAGCCGGTCTTCGGCTCGGAGTCGGTGCTCGGCCCGCAGCAGCCCGTTGACGCAGGCGCGATCGCCAGCTTCTTCACGACGACTCCGGCCAGGGCGGCGAGCGTCTCCCGCGAGGGGTACGCCCCCTCGACCGCGATGCGGTCGCCCACGAGCACCAGCGGCAGCACCTCGGTGCCTCGCGCCAGCGCCTCCTTCACGGCGGGCGTCTCGGCGAACGCGCCCGGCTGCTGCGAGAGGTTGAAGCGCTCGACCGCGACGCCCTGCTTCTGAAGCCAGTCGACGTCGGCGGCGAAGCGAGCGAGCTCGGGGTCGACGCTCGGGCCGCAGACACCGGAGGAGCAGCACATGGCGGGGTCGAACACTCGGATGGTCACGGACATGGGATCTCCCTTTCGTTGATCGTCGATGGACGATGATACGGACATACGAGGATCGTCACAGCCCTCCGACGAGGGCCTTCAGTCGACGGAGCGCCCGGGGCTCGATGCAGTAGCAGACGCGAGGGCCATCGACGTCACCGCGGATGAGGCCCGCGTCCTTGAGCACCTTCAGGTGCTGCGAGACGGTGGACTGGGCCAGCGGCAGTTCATCCACGATGTCGCCGCAGATACAGACGTTCTTGCGCACGAGGACCCGCAGGATCTTCACCCGCGCGGGGTGCCCGATGGCCTTCGAGAGGCTCGCGAGCTCCTCGTCGGCCTCATCGCCCTCGATGGGGCGGAGGTCCGCCTGCTCGCTCGCTGGCGGACAGCAGGCCGCGGGGGTCTGTGACTTCTCACTCATCGTCGAATGCCGATATAGGCCCCGACGTTGGCGTGGTCAACCAGGCTCGTGCGGCGCCGGCCCCGGAGCCCTGGCGAGGGCGAGCAGTCGGGCGGGGCCGACCGGCTCATCGGGTACCCACGGGACGATCGCGACCTTCTTCGCATGGCGAGCGCGCACGATCTGGATCTGCTCGACCTCGGCCGCGACGCGCTGGCTGAGGCACGGGTCCGCGGAGCCCGCGGCGGCGAGGCTGCTGTTGATGACCCAGCCGAAGGGCTCGATCGAAGCGCGGCGCAGGTCGTCCTGCAGCCGGGCCGCCTCGGAGACGGGGGTGGTCTCCGCGAGCGTCACCAGGAGGATCTTCGTGTAGCTCGGGTCGCGCAGCCTCATGAGGGGCGTGACGGTCCGCCCCGACGCCTGCTGCGCCTCCTGCCCGGTGCCGAGGATCTGTCGGTGATAGGAGCCCGTCGTGTCGAGGAGGAGCAGCGTGTGCCCCGTGGGCGCGGTGTCGAGGACGACGAAGTCCGAGCGGGCCTGGCCGATGGTGCGCGAGAACGCTGCGAAGACGGCGACCTCCTCGTAGCAGGGCGAGCGCAGGTCCTCGGCGAGCAGCGCCCGACCGGCGTCATCGAGGCGAGCGCCGCGCGTCGCCATCACCCGCTCGACGTACGCCTTCGTCTCGGCGGCAGGATCGATGCGGCTCACCGAGAGGTTGTCGACCTGCCCATCGAGCGTCGAGGCGATGTGCGCCGCCGGATCGGTGGTGCTCAGGTGCACGCGGTGACCTCGCGACGCGAGCTCCGCGGCGATCGAGGCCGCGATGGTGGTCTTCCCCACACCCCCCTTCCCCATGACCATGACCAGCCCCCGCCCCGGCGCCGCGATCTCGTCGATCAGCGTCGAGAGCGGCGGGAGCGAAGGCGTGGCGAGCGGCCCGGCGGCGCGCGAGAGCGCCTCGGAGGCGCTGTCGTCGAGGAGGGCCCGGAGCGCCGCGAGGCCCACCATGTTGAAGCCGCGCATGGGCACGCGGAGCGATGGCAGCCCCTGTAGCCGCGGCGGCAGCGCGTGGAGCGCGGCTCTCCCCCGCTCCTCCAGCGCGGCGGCGACCCGATCGCCCCGGTCGGTCGCGGTGAACACCGCGTTGATGGCGAGCTGCTGGTTGCGGATGCCGATGGCCTCCAACTCGCCAGCGGTCCGATCGACCTCGCGGAGCGCGGCCCGGTCGGGGCGGGTCACCAGCACGATGGTGGTGCGCGCGCTGTCGGCCAGCGCCTCGACCGCCGCGCCGAACCTCGCCTCCTGCATCTTCAGCCCGGTGTGCGGCCCGAGACACGAGGCGCCCTGGCTGGTGGACTGGAGGAAGCCGGTCCAGGCGCGAGGCAGGCTGAGGAGCCGCAGCGTGTGCCCGGTGGGCGCGGTGTCGAAGAAAACGTGGTCGAAGGGCACGCTCGCCTGGTCGCCCGCGAGCAGCTCGGCGAACTCGTCGAAGGCCGCGATCTCCACCGTGCACGCGCCAGCGAGCTGCTCGCGAAGCTCCGAGAGCTGGCCTTCGGTCCAGAGGGCGCGATAGGGCGAGATCACCCGCTCGCGGTAGTCGTCCGCGGCCCGCTCCGGATCGATGTTGAGCGCCCACAGCCGCTCCACACCAGGCACCGGTGTCGGCTCGCCGGAGAGCGCGACGCCCAGCATCTCGTCGAGGTTCGACGCGGGGTCGGTGCTCACCAGCAGGATGCGCTTCCCCGCGCCCGCCAGGCGGATCGCAGTCGCACATGAGAGCGCAGTCTTCCCGACGCCGCCCTTGCCGGTGAAGAAGAGGAAGCGGGTCGGCCGGTCGAGGAAGGTCGCCTTCGGGTGCTCGTGCACCTCGGGACTCGTCGCGCTGTTCATGCAGTGCCTCCGCCGACGGGGGGTAGCACGCAGCGTCGCTTGCTGTCGTTGCGTCGCAGCGCCATGCGGTGGCCGGGCCCGCGGCGGCGGGTACAGTGATCGGCAGGAGGCCGCAGATGATTCGCTGGTGCGCATACTGTCAGCGGTATCAGGGCGATGTCGAACCGCTCGACGACTACTCGGTCACGCACACCATCTGCGAGGACTGCGTGGCGCGGGGCGCGCTGCTGAAGACCCCGCCCCCGTCGATCAGGGCCATCCAGTCCTTCCTCCTGAGCATCGCCCGGTCCGGCATGGAACCCGGGCTCACCGCCGCAGAGGTCGTGGCGCAGGGTGACGCCCTCGGTCTCGACCCCGCCGACCTGCTGCTCGGCGTCGTGCAGCCGGTGCTGCGTCAGATCGGTGACCGCTGGGCGCGCTCCGAGGCGACCATCGCGGAGGAGCACCGCGTCTCGGCGCTCTGCTCCTCGGTGATCCAGACGATGATCGCGAGGGAGGCGGACCTCGCGGCGCTGCGGACTCAGCCTCCGGAGGTGCTGCTCGTCGTCGCCGAGGGCAACCAGCACACGCTGGGGGCGCAGGTCCTCGAGGTGTTGTTGCTACGTCATCACGTCCCGACCTACGCGGTCTATCCCGCGCTGCCGGCCCACGAGATCGTCGCGCTCGCTCGCAGGCTGCAGCCGCGCGTGGTGGCGATCAGCGCCGCGGTGCCGGAGCAGATTGCCTCCGCATCGATCGTCGCCGAGCAGCTCGCCGCGCAGCCGCCCGCGGTGCGCCCGCTGGTCGTCGTCGGCGGGCGGGCGCTCGACGGCGGGCCCTCGCTGCCCTCGGGCTCTCCGCTGATCGCGTGCAACGACGCCCACGCGCTGCTCGAGTTCGCGACTCGCCCGCGCGCTGCGCCGTAGATTCCCCGCGAAGGACCCCCGGAACGACAACGGCCCCGGAGATTTCTCTCCGAGGCCGTTGTCTCCTGCGTGGCTCCGACTGCTGGACTCGAACCAGCGACCCGGCGGTTAACAGCCGCCTGCTCTACCAACTGAGCTAAGTCGGATCAGTTGAGGGACCGCCCTTCTACACCATCGATCAGGGGTGTCAACAACTTCTTCAGTCGATGGCGGACGGCCCTCGCATTTCATGGGCACCTGTGGCATCCAACGGGCCCCTCGGAACTGCCGTCGCCAAATTTTGAGCGCGCGACGGCGAACGCACGGAGACCACGAATGAGCCACAACGGCACGAGCACCGCGCAGGGTGAGGCCGATCCGAACACCGATCCCACCAGCACGATGCCCCCCGAAGAGGTGGACGACAACATCGGCAACCGTATCGGACCGCCTCCCTCTCGACCTGCAGCCATCGACGATGACGAGCAACCGACGGACGACGGCCTGGTAGAGGCGAGCGCCGGTGAGGGCAGCGAGGCCGATGAGGCCGGCGAAGCCGCGGGCGCAGAGCCCGAGCCGGGCAACGCGCTGCACGATCCCACCAAGAAGAAGCGCCGTCGCAAGAAGGGCCGCGGCGCCGGTCAGTCCGCGGAGGGCGCCGGCAACAGCGCTCCGCAGTCGCAGGGCGGCGGCAACCACGCCAACGGCCCGGCGCACCGCGCGTTCAAGATCGGCGACAAGGTTCGGGCGCGCGTGCTCGAGATCGGCAACGGCGGCGTCCTCTGCGACCTCTGGGGCAAGGAGAAGGGCGTCCTCGACCTGCGAGAGCTCCAGGTCGACAACGCCGACCCGAAGGCCGGCGACGCGGTCGAGGTGATCGTCCTCCAGGACGGCGCCCGCGGCGGCTACCTGGTGGTGACGCGCGACCTGGCGCGGGCGGAGCGCGGCCGCGAGATGGCCGCGCAGGCGTACAACGCCAACGAGCCCGTCGAGGGTCTCGTCACGGGCCTCAACAAGGGCGGCCTCGAGGTCGATGTGAGCGGCGTCCGGGCGTTCTGCCCGAGCTCGCAGGTCGACGTGAGGCTCCCGTCGCAGCCCGAGCTGCAGGCGATGGTGCTGTCTCGCGAGCTGTTCCGCGTGACCTCGATGATCGAGGGCGGGCGCGAGCTGGTGGTGTCGCGCCGGGCGCTGCGCGAGGGCGAGGTGCGCGAGCGCGCCGAGCAGGCCGCAGCGAACATCAAGGTCGGCGATCGCGTGAAGGGCGTCGTCGTCTCCGTGCGCGATCACGGCATCTACGTCGACCTCGGCGGCATCGAGGGTCGCATCCAGCTCCAGGAGATCTCGCACGACCGCGGGGCGCGTCCGCACGACGTGGCCCGCGTCGGCGACGAGATCGAAGCCCAGGTGCTGCGCATCGACATCCCTGCCCCGGCCGCTCCCGCGAAGCCGGAAGAGGCCGAGGCGGCCGCGACCGACGCCGCCGACGCTCCCGCGGAGGGCGCCGTCGAGGCCTCCACCGAGGGCGCCGAGACCGGCAAGGACCGTGGCGACCGCGACCGCAAGAAGGCCCGCTTCTCGCGGCGTCCGGAGGGCACTCCCCGGGTCGAGCTGTCGCGCCGCGCGATCGAGGTCGATCCGTGGAGCGACGTGCACAAGCGCTTCCCGATCGGCAGCGTCCACAAGGGCAAGGTCGTTCGGATGCAGCCCTTCGGCGCCTTCGTGGAGCTGGAGAAGGGCCTCGACGGCCTGCTGCACGTGAGCGAGATCGGCGACCGCCGCATCGAGCACCCCAACGAGGTGCTCAAGGAGTCGCAGGAGGTCAACGTGCGCGTGACCAAGATCGACCGGCAGGCGCGCCGCATCGGTCTGGCCCTGCTGCCCGAGGGCATCACCGAGGAGCAGCTGAAGCAGTCGGTGCAGCCCCGCCCCGGGATGATCACCACCGCGAAGATCGTCGAGCACGAGTCGTTCGGCGTGTTCGCGCAGCTCGACAACACCGTCGGCAAGGTCGGCCGCGGGCTGATCATGCCGCAGGACAGCAACGTGCCCCGCGGCGGCGACCTGAAGAAGGCGCTCCCGGTCGGCATGGAGGTCAAGGTCAAGGTCGTCGAGATCGAGCGGGGGAGGCTGAAGCTGTCGATCCGCGCGGCGATCCACGACGAGGAGCGGCAGGCGTACCGCGCCTACCAGCAGCAGGCGAACTCCACCACGGTGGGCGTCTCGCTGGCGGACAAGCTCCGCAAGCTCAACCTCGGCCGCTGATCCATCGCGCGTTCAACGTGACGCGCGCCTCCTCCCTCTTCCCGCTCATCGCTCTCCTCCTCTCGGCCTCGTGCCGGCGCCCACCCAGCGTCGCGCGCGATGTCCCGGCGGCTCCGTCCGTCCGTGACGCCGCGGTGATGGCGGAGCCCCCGTCGCCCGCGCCCCGCTGGTGCTTCGAGCCCATGGAGCGCGCCGACCTCCGCGCCATCGACGACGAGGGCCACCTCTGGACCCTCCGGGGCGACGCCCTCTCCCGCGACGGCGACGCGCGCCCCGCTCGGCTCGAGGGCGAGCTCCCCTGCCCCTCGCCCGGCACCTGGGCGATGGAGTTCATCCCCGGAGGATCGGCCGCGGCGGTCGTCGACGGGCGCTTCTACGTGCGCTCCTCGCGGGCGACGCCCTTCGTCGTGACGCCGATCTGCACCGACCTCGGCGGCGCCCCCTGGTCGCCTGGGGCGCAAGGCGGCTGGGGCGTCGTCGCCAACGCGTGGCGCGCGGTGGGCCCCGGGCTGCTCATCACCCGCGAGGCCAACCCCGCCATCGGCTGGTACGCGGTGACGGCCCTCGACCGCAGCATCACCGCGGGCGTCCTCGACGGCAGCCAGTCGCTGCTCTCCCTGATCAACGAGGGTCACCTGATCCTGGTGGACCAGCGGCAGACCGTGGCGGGCGAGGTGCTCGCGGCGCGGGGCGAGTCCTTCACCACGCTGTCGCGCACGGCGGCGGGCGTGGTGGCCGCGCACGACGCGGCCGACGCGCGGCGGGTGCTGGTGACCTCCCGCTCGCTCTCGGAGGACTTCGTGCGCGTCGAGTCGCGCCGCGACTCCTCCTCGCCCACGCGCGCGGTGGTGGCCGTCGACCTGGCGCGCTTCATCGCCGTCACCGACGACTCCGTGGAGCTCAGCGTCGACCGGGGGCGCACCTTCCTCACGGCGCTCCGTCGTAGCCCTCCGGACGGGGGCCGGGTCGCGTTCGAGCGACCGCACGTCGGGCGCCTGCGGGACGGGCGACTCGCGGTGGCCACCCGCGACGGCCTCGCGGTCGACCGCTGCCGGTGAGCGTTCGCGCCGCCGCTGCGTTATCTTCCGCCCCGAAGCTCCCGATGGACCCCCTTCGATGCGACGTGCTGGTGCTGGGTGGCGGTCCTGCCGGCGCGGTCACCGCGGCGCTGCTGGCCCGAGACAACATCGCCGTGACGCTGCTCGAGCGGGCGCGGTTTCCCCGGTTTCACCTGGGCGAGTCGCTGGCCCCGGCGGCGACGGCGGTGCTCGACGACCTCGGGCTGCGAGAGACCATCGACGGCCGATACCTCCGCAAGCACGGGGTCGCGGTGCGCTGCGCTCGCACCGGGCGCCAGCAGCGCTTCCGCTATGACGAGGCCTTCGAGCCGGGCGCGGCGCTCGCCTGGCAGGTGCCGAGGGCAGACTTCGACGACGTGCTGCTGCGGTGCGCCCGCGCTCACGGCGCCGAGGTGCTCGAGGGCCACACCGCCGAGGACGTGGTCTTCGAGGAGGGCTTCGCGCGAGGGGTGATCGCCCGCCGCGAGGACGGTCGACAGGTGTCGGTGCGATCGCGGCTCATCGTGGATGCCACCGGGCAGGACGCGCTGCTCGCCGGACGCCGCGGTGACCGCCACCCGGTAGCCGGCATGGAGCGAACGGCCCTCTCGGCGCACTACCGCCACGTCGCCCGCGCCGAGGCCGAGGCCGAGGGCGACCTGGAGCTCATCCTCTTTCCCCACGGCTGGATCTGGAACATCCCCTTCCTCGGCGAGGTGAACTCCGTGGGGGCGCTCTGCGCCAACAACTGGATGCGCGCCCGGCGCTCCGCCGAGCCCCTGGAGTCCTTCTTCGACCGCACCGTCGAGGACGCCTCCTTCGCGCGCGAGGCCCTCTCCACCGCCACGCGCCTCACGCCGGTGCTCGCTCACCAGGCCCTCACCTGGAGGGCCAACCGCCGCGTCGGCGACGGGTGGCTCACCGTCGGCGACTCCGGCGGGTTCACCGACCCGCTCCTCTGCGCGGGCACCACGCTGGCCATCGCGGGCGCCGCGCGGGCCGCCGCCGCGGTTCGCGGGGCCCTCGACCACGGGGACGTCTCCGCCGAGCGCTTCGCCCCCTTCGCGCGCGCCCTCGACGAGGCGAGCGACCTCTTCCTCGGCACCACCCGCGCGCTCTACGCCGACGAGCTGAGCGAGGTGCTCCTCGGCGGCGGGGCGCGCTCCGACCGCCGGGCCTTCGCGTCGATCCTCGCGGGCGACGTCTTCGGCGACGACCCGCCGTGGCGCGCCGCCTGGCGGGAGCGCTACCACCAGGCGGCCGAATACCCGATCGGGTAAACGCCCCTCCGGGGGCCTCGCTCAGCGGACGTCCATCACCTCGACCTGCTCCCCGCGGAGCACCCTCGCGACGGGCCAGCGGGCCAGCGTCTCCGGCGTCACCGGGGTGCACTCGCTCGCCCCGAGGGCCCGCGCGACGTCCTCGTTGGCCGACACCACCAGCGTCACCGACGCGCCGCCGCCGTACACCAGGATCGCCTCCATCAGCGACACGCGCTCGCCGCGCCAGGTGATGCGCCGCACCGGCGAGGCGTCCGCGCGCTCGGGGCAGTCCCAGAAGCCCGTCGGGTCGCCGTAGCGCGCCCGCATCGCCTCGAAGTGGCCGCGCAGCGCGGTGACGTCGTCGAGCCGGGACAGCACCTGCACCTTCACCAGCACCTGCGGGCGCGGCGCCACCTGGGCGACCACGCGCGCTCCCTGGTCGAGCACCTCCTCCCAGAGCGGCGCGTCGGCCCGGCTCCCGCGGCCCTCGCGCATCGCCGGTCGGGCGGCGCGCAGCGCGTCGAGGCTCATGCCCAGGTACACCCCGCGGAGCTCGTCGGGCATCCAGCGCGCGGACTCTGCGGCGATGCCCTGGAGCGCGGCGCGGGCTCCGGTGGAGGGCGACGGCGCGGAGGCGCGGGGACGCGGCGGAGGCGGAGGCGGCGGGGCCGAGGCGCGCCAGGAGATGAGCCCCACCAGGAGGGCGATGGCGAGGAGCGCGGTGACGAGGAAGGTCCAGGGTCGGAGCACGGCGGGGAGGGAGCTTCGCACGGGCCCCGCGCGGCCGGTCAGCCGAAGGCGAGGCGCATCAGGGTGAAGAGCACCCCGGCGAGGAGCATCGTGACCGGGAGCGTGAGCACCCAGGCGATGACGATGTTGCGGACGGTGGTGTGCTGCACCCCGGCGCCCTTGGCCACCATGGTCCCCGCGATGCCCGAGGAGAGGACGTGGGTGGTGCTCACCGGCAGGCCGGTGGCGCTCGCAATGCCGATGGTGCTTGCGGCGATGAGCTCGGCGCACGCGCCCTGGGCGTAGGTGAGGTGCGCCTTGCCGATCTTCTCGCCGACGGTCACCACGATGCGCCGCCAGCCGACCATGGTGCCGATGCCGAGGGAGAGGGCGATGGCGAGGAGCACCCACGAGGGCGCGTAGTCGGTCAGGCGGCGCAGCGCCTTGCGATCGCTGGCGAGGGCGCGCGCCTCGCTCGAGGAGAGGCCGAGGCCGCCGCGCTTCACCAGCGCCTCCAGGGACTTGTCGGCGGTCAGGATCTCCTGGCGCACCGCGAAGCGCTCGGTGCGCGGGATCTCGGCGATGCGGCCGCGACCCGCGAGGTGCTGACGGACGCCCAGGAACTGCGTGCGCACGACGGTCGCGTCGGCGGAGCCAGCCCGGTCGCTGTGGCGCTCGATGGTCTGCTCGATGGAGTCGACCGCGCGCAGCGTGCGCTGGATCTCCGCCTGCGTGGCGCCGGCGTCGAGGGCGAAGCCCGCGGGGACGATCCCGATGAGGATCAGCATCACCAGCCCGACGCCCTTCTGGCCGTCGTTGGAGCCGTGCGCGAGGCTCACGCCGGAGCAGGTCGCGATGAGCATCGCGCGGATGAGCGGGGGCGGCGGGACGTCCTGCACCGGCGGTTCGTGCATGGCGTGGCTGCGCCCGAAGAGCCGCTTCACCAGCAGGAGCAGCAGCCCCGCGGCGAGGAAGCCAAAGAGCGGTGAGATCACCAGCGAGAGCATGGTCTCGGCGACCTTGGTGAGATTGATCCCCTGGCCGAAGACGTGGCCCGCGCGCATGGAGTTGGCGAGGCCGACGCCGATGATCGAACCGATGAGGGTGTGCGAGCTGGAGGCCGGGATGCCGAGGTACCAGGTGCCGAGGTTCCAGAGGATGGCCGAGAGCAGCAGGGACAGCACCGTCGCGATGCCGATGCCCGAGCCGCCCGCCACCACGAGGTCGAGCGGGAGCAGCTTGATGATCCCCATGGCGACGGAGATGCCGCCGATGAGCACGCCGGCGAAGTTGAAGAAGGCCGACACCACGACGGCCACCGTCGGCTTGAGCGCGTGGGTGTAGATCACCGTCGCGACGGCGTTGGCCGTGTCGTGAAACCCGTTGACGAACTCGAAGCCCAACGCGATGGCTAGGCAGACGAAGAGCAACAGCGCGCTGCCGGTGCTGAGGCCGTGGTCGAAGAGTGGGTTCATCCGGGCGACTGCCTCGTTACCTTTCCCGGAGCGGCGTGGCCAGAACAAGGAGGCCGCGCGCCCGGTGTCGACGGCGGGAGCATAGGCGGGTCTCGTGGCAGGACGGTGACAACTTCGCCCCAGGGCGGCGGTGTCGTCAGCGGCAGATGTGGGGGTGGCAGCCCGCAGGGTCGCCCGCCGCGCGGGCCGACATCCGGAAGGCGCCCGTGACGTCGCAGGCCCAGAAGGGCGGCGAGGCCTCGGTCTGCGGCGCGACGCCGCGGTGCGTCCCGCAGGAGCAGGTGCCGTCGCGGCGCTGGTAGCAGAGCTCGATGTCCGCGGCGGTCGGGCAGTTGTTGCGAACGCGCACCTCCACGCTGTCGACGTCCCCGCAGTGGGTGCCGCGGACACCGTAGACGATCTCCACGCAGCCATCGAGGTTGGTGCACGCCGAGCGGAGCGTGGCGCCGCAGGAGGCGCGGTCGGGAGCGCAGACGGACACGCCCCCGGTGGTCATCGCGCAACACGCTCCGTTGCAGTCCCCGTCGGCGGCGCAGGTCGGGAGGCAGATGGGGGCCGGGCCGATCCAGACGCAGCCCTCGCCGGACGCGCAGGCGGGCGTGCAGCTTCGGCCCGCGGGGGCGCCGGGCAGGCAGGTGTACCGCTCGGAGGGCGCGCACACCGAGCGGGTGCCGCCCGCGACCCGATCGGCGATCTCGACGCAGCAGCCCGACGGGCAGTCGGCGTTGGCCTCGCAGGGCGCCGCGCAGCGAACGCCCTCGGAGCCCCAGTCGACGCAGGCGTTGTCGAGCGCGCAGGACTCCCGCCCGCACTGCAGCCGACCACCCGGGCCCACGAGCCAGGCCGCCTCGACGCACGCCCCCTCGGAGCCGCCGAGCGGCACGGCGCAGACCTGCAGTCCCCCGTCCATCGCAGGGCAGCGGGTGCCCGTGGAGCACCCGGCGCCGCAGCGGCAGTCGCTCTCCGCGCGGCACACCCGATGCTCGCCCTCGGCGCAGGATGCGCTCCCCTGGTCGCCCCCGCACCCGAGGAGCATCCACGCCATCAACAGCACGCATCGCCAGGGAGCCATTCGCAGCCGTGATGGAATGGCACATCACCGCGGCGTGTCGAGCCCCGCGGGCCGCTGATAGAGTCCGCGGCGTGTCGAGCGCAGCCGCCTCCCCGGGCCCCTGGATCACGGCCGTCGCGGTGGTCCTCGCGGCCGCCGCGCTCACCTTTGCGCCTTCGCTCTCCGGCGGCTTCGTCTGGGACGACCAGCTCCTCATCGTCGCCAACGAGCGCGTGCGCGACCTCGCCGCCCTCCCCCAGGTCTTCGGCCGAAGCTTCTGGGACGTCTCCATCGCCAGCGCCGACCTACGCGGCGGCTCGTACTACCGCCCGCTGATCGCGGCGGCGTTTGCGGTGGAGTTCCAGCTCTTCGGGCTGCGCGCCTGGGGCTACCACGCGGTCAACGTGGCGCTTCACCTCGCGTGCACCCTGCTCGTCGCCCGCTGGCTCTTCGCCCGCCTGCGCGCCGACGCCCCGGACGCTCCTCCGCCCGTCGCCGCCGCCGCGCTGGGCGCCGCGCTCTTCGCGATGCATCCCTCGCGCGTCGAGTCCGTCGCCTGGATCTCCGGCAGCACCGACCTCTGGGCCACCCTCTTCTCCCTCGCCGCGCTCGGCGCCTGGCAGCGCGTCCGAGGCCTCCACGGCGTCGTCGGGACCACCCTCGCCACGCTCGCGGCAGCCCTCTGCAAGGAGTCCGCGCTGGTGCTGCCGGTGCTGCTCGCGATCGAGCGAGGCCGACGTCCGTGGCGCGACCTCGCGGGCCCCTCCGCCGCCGTCGCCGCCGTCGTCGCCGCGCGGCTGTTCTTACTGGGTCCGGTATTCCATGGCGAGGGGGAGGGCCTCCCCGGAGCGGCGGCGCGCGTGCTCTCCTCCGTGGGTCACCTCGTCCGCCTCGTGCTCGTCCCGTGGCCTCCCACGGTGATGCCCGCGTTCGTCCGCTTCGAGGCCTCCGGCCCCGTCGCCTACGACGCCTGGTCGGTGGCGCTCGGCGCGCTCTTCCTCACCGGCGCCGCGGCGCTTCTCCTCGGCTCCCTCCGCCGCCCCTCGCTCCGCCCGTGGGCGCGGGACCTCTCGATCCTGCTCGTCGCACTGGCCCCCGCGGTCAACCTCGCTCCGCTGCGCCTCCAGACGCTGGTCGCCCCCCGCTTCCTCTACCTCCCGCTGCTCGGGGTCTGCGCGCTCCTCGCCCGCGCCCTGTCGCGCGTCCCTCCCTCCCAGGCGCGCGCCGTGACGATGGCGTGCGGCGCGGGCCTCCTCCTCTGCGCCTCGCTGGTCGTCCGGCACACCGCGGCCTTCGCCTCGTCGGCCGACCTCTGGGCCTGGGAGGTCGCGATCAACCCCGACAACCACTTCGCGCTGAAGGCCCTCGCCATCGCCCGCACCCGCGAGCGCCGACCGATCGAGGCGCTGCAGCTCTCGATCCGCGCCTTCGAGGCGGCGGGCCGGACGCACGCCCGCCAGGCACGGGTCGACCGCGCCCTCGACGTCGCGAGCCGGGTGAGCGACCTCACCCCCGAGGCCGACCAGGAGACCCTCGTCGCGGTGCGGTCCTTCCTCGAGGCCTTCGCGCCCTCAGGCCGTGGGCCCGCGGTGCTCTCGACCCGCGCGGTGCGGCTCCGGCTGCCGCTCGACGAGGCCGACCGCGACGGCCGCATCCGCCACGCGTGGCGCATCCCCTACGCCATCGCCCTCGCCCGCACCCTGCGGTACCAGGAGTCCGAGGCGGTGCTGCGGGCGATCCTCCGAGACCAGCGCCGGGACGCGCTCGCGTGGCGCAACCTCCTCCTCGTCACCGCCTGCCAGGAGCGCTGGTCCGACGCGCTCTCCGCCTGCGCGCCCGCCCTCCGCGCCAACCCCTCCGACGCCACCGCGCGGCACCTGTGCGACGCCATCGCGCGCGCCGAAGCGCTCTCCCGAGCGACCCCGGCGGAGCCCCTCGACGCCCTGGTGCATCGCTCCAGGCTGCTGCTCTCCATCGGAGCGCGAGAGCTGGTTCGCCGCATGGTCGAGCCGGCCGCCGCGCAGCACCCCGAGCGGGCCGACCTCGCGCTGCTGCTGGTGAGGGCGGACCTCGCGGACGGCGTGCTCGACCGGGCCCGAGCGAGGCTCGACGCGCAGCGCGCCCGGGGTTCTACGCCCGAGCTCGAGGCGCTCGGTCATGAGCTCGATCGACGCTCGTCTCCCTGAGCGGCCGTCGACGTATATTCGCCGCGTGAAATCCCACATGGCCATCGCGGGCCTGGCCGCGCTCGCTCTCCACGGCTGCGATGACGCGGCCCCCGCCGTGACCGACGCGGCCCCCCTCGACGCGGCCCCCCTCGACGCGCTCGTCGTCGACGACCTGGCGCGGACCACCGACGATCGCCCCGTCGACCCGCCGCGCGACGTGCCGCCGCCCATCGACCTCGGCTCCGGTCCGATCGATCCGGCGAGTTGGCCCGTCGACCGCCCGGGCCCCTACCGAGTCGGCTACCGAACCTTCCGCCACACGTACACGCCGCGCGGGAGCTCCACGCCCCGCACCATCCCGCTGCACATCTGGTATCCGACGCTGGTCGCCGAGGGGGCGCACCCCACCTACGCGCTGATCTTCCGGGACACCGAGTCGTTCATCGACGCGCCGCCCGCGCCGCCCGCGCACCCCCGCGGCTACCCCGTGCACGTCTACTCGCACGGCCACCAGGGCTTCGGCCCCACCAGCCATTTCCTGATGCGCTACTTCGCCTCGCACGGCTGGATCAGCGTCGCCCCGGACCACATCGGCAACACCCTCCTCGACACGCCCGACCCTCGGCCCGTGCAGATCTACTACTGGCGCTCGCTCGACGTGAGCGCCGCCCTCGACGCCGTCTCCGCCCTGCCCCCGAGCGACCCGCTCTCCGGGCGCCTCGACGCCCGCGCGGCCGTCCTCTCGGGTCACTCCTTCGGCGTGCACACGCTCTGGGCGAGCGCCGGCGCGACCTTCGACGTCGACACCATCCGGCCCCGCTGCACCCCGAGAATCTCCTGCACCGAGGCCGACCTCGCGGAGTTCGGTCGGGGCGTCGCCGACCCTCGCTTCGCCGCGGTGATCCCCATGGCCGGCTCCATCGACCGAAGCTGGTTCGGCGCGTCGGGGCACCGCTCGGTGCGGGTGCCCGTCTTCTCCATGAGCGGTACCCTCGACCCGGTCGGCGCCGACACCCAGTTCGACTCCACCTCGGGCGTAGACCTCACCTGGATCGACGTCCGCGGCGGCTGCCACCAGTTCTTCGCCCTCGGCCGCTGCCCGATGATCGACGACGCCCTCCAGGGCCCGATCGTCGGCACCTACGCCCTGGCCTTCGCGCGGCGCCACCTCCTCAGTGACGCCGACCCGGCCGTGCGCGCCATCCTCGACGGAACCCGGGCCGTCCACGAGCGGGTCACCTTCCGCCATCACCCCGCGACGCCGTGAGCCCCGGCGACGCGATTACAATCCCGTATACTGCCCCGCCGCCCTCAACCGCTGTCCGGAGGTTCCTCTTGCACGCGACGTATGCCTCCCGCTGGTCGCTCGCGCTCGCGCCGCTCCTCGCGGTCGCCTGCAGCGACGCCACGCCGCCTGCAGCTACGCCCGACGCGGGCGTGGCGCAGCCCCCCGCCACGGTGACGTACAACCCGCCCGAGCCGGTGCTCCGCCGGCTCACCAAGGGGCAGTACGTCAACGCCATCCACGACCTCCTCGGCGACGACCTGCTCGTCACCCGGCCGATGGAGCCCGACGTCCCGCTCGGCGGCTCGGTCTCTGTCGGCGCGGCCAGCACCAGCATCTCCCGGCGCGGCGTGGAGCAGTACGAGGCGCTGGCCTACGACCTCGCCGAGCAGCTCCTTCGCTCCGAGGCGCGGCGCGCCCGCGCGGTGGGCTGCACCCCGACCGGCACCGCCGACGCGGCCTGCGCGGAGACCTTCCTCCGCGCCACCGGCCGAAGGCTCTGGCGCCGCCCCCTCACCGACGCCGAGCTGAGCGCCCTGGTTACCCTGGCCGGTAATGCCGCCACCACGCTCAACGACTTCCACCGGGGCCTCGAGTACGCCCTCGCGGCGATGCTCCAGTCGCCGCATTTCCTCTTCCGCGCCGAGCTCGCGGAGCCCGGCTCCGGCGCCGCCGCCGCGCGCTTCAGCCCCTACTCCCTCGCCTCGCGCCTCGCGTTCTTCCTCTGGAACAGCCCCCCCGACGACGCCCTCCTCACCGCCGCGGCGGAGGGGCGCCTCGACTCCGAGGAGGGCCTCCGCGCGGAGGTCGAGCGCATGCTCGCGTCGCCGAAGCTCAGCCGGGGGCTGCGGGCCTTCGTCACCGAGTGGCTCGGCCTGCAGCTCCTCGACGGCGTGTCGAAAGACCCGATGGTGTTCACCTCGTTCAGCAGCGACGTGCCCGCCGCGGCGCGCGAGGAGACGCTCTCCCTCGCGGAGCACCTCGCGATCACCCGCGACGCGGACTTCCGGGACATCCTCACGACGCGAGAGACCTTCGTAAACCGCCGCCTCGCGTCGATCTACAACGTGCGCGCCCCGTCGCAGACGAGGGCCGACGGCTTCGGCCTCATCACCCTGCCGGCGGACTCTCCCCGCCGCGGGCTCCTCGGTCACGTGAGCGTGCTCGCCCTCGCGGCGCACCCGGTCTCGACCTCGCCGACGCTGCGCGGGAAGTTCATCCGCGAGTCGCTGCTCTGCAACGAGGTGCCGATGCCGCCGGTGAACGTCAACACCGCGCTCCCCGAGCCGTCGGCCTCGCTGCGCACGATGCGAGAGCGGCTGATCCAGCACCAGGCCGACCCGACGTGCCGGTCGTGCCACCTGCTGCTCGACCCCATCGGGCTCGCGCTCGAGCACTTCAACGGCATCGGCGCGTGGCGCCCCGACGACCGCGGCGCCCGCATCGACCCGAGCGGCAACCTCGACGGGGTGAGCTACCGCGACGCGCTCGGTCTCACGCAGACCATCCACGACTCGCCCTCGTTTCCGCGCTGCGTGACCACGAGGCTCTACCGCTTCGCCTACGGTCGGCACGAGAGCGACGGCGAGGTGGCGGAGGTCGGGAGGCTCTCGCAAGACTTCGCGTACGGCGGCTATCGCCTGCGGAGGTTGATGTCATCCATCGCCACGAGCGCCGCGTTTCGCCGCGCCGACGGCGTTGCCGGGAGGCAGCCGTGAAGACCCGCATCCACCGACGAACGCTCCTCAAGGGCCTGCTGGGCGGCGCCGCGATCTCCATCGGGCTGCCTCCGCTCGAGTGCTTCATCAACGCCAACGGCACCGCGTACGCGGGCGGCGGCAGCAGCTTCCCCAAGCGCTTCGGCGTCTTCTTCTGGGGCAACGGCGTGCTCCCCGCGCGCTGGAACCCGACCTCCGAGGGCGCGGACTACGCGCTCTCGCCGCAGCTCATGCCGCTGAGCGCGCTCAAGTCCGACCTGACGGTGATCTCCGCGTCGCGCGTGCTCACCACCAACTCCTCGCCGCACCTCTCCGGGCCGACGGGGCTCTTCACCGGCGACGCGATCGTCGGTGGGACCGTCACCCGCCCCAGCATCGACCAGGTGCTCGCGGCGGAGATCGGCGGAGAGACGCGCTTCCGGTCGCTGGAGATCGGGGTGCAGCGCTCGGAGAACAGCTACTCCTACAGCGGACCCAACCAGGTGAACCCGCCGGAGACCTCTCCCCGCGCGTTCTTCAACCGCCTCTTCGGCGAGGGGTTTCGCATGCCCGGCGAGATGACCACGGTCGACCCGCGGGTGCGCCTCCGCCGCAGCGTCCTCGACGCGGTGGGGGCCCAGGCGAGCGACCTGCGCAACCGCCTCGGCGCCGCCGACCGCATCCGTCTCGAGCAGCACCTCGAGGGCGTGCGCGGCCTCGAGCGCCAGATCGCGCGCCTCGAGGAGAACCCGCCCAACCTCGCGGCCTGCCGCCGCCCCGACGCGCCCCCGGAGGCCTACGCCGACCTCGAGGGACGCCCGCAGATGTCGGCCATCTCGCGCGCGATGTCCGACCTCATGGCGATGGCCCTCGCCTGCGACCAGAGCCGCGTGTTCTTCAACATGTACTCGCAGTCGGTGAACAACACGCTCTTCCCGGGCGCTCCGGCGGGCCACCACCAGCTCACGCACGACGAGCCCGGAGAGCAGCCGATGGTCGACGCCATCGTGCGGCTCATCATGAGCGACCTCGCGTACTTCCTCACCGCGCTGCGCAACGTGCGCGAGGGCGACGGCAACCTGCTCCAGCACTCCATCGTGCTCTGCACCACCGACTGCTCCTACGGCAGGTCGCACTCCATCGACGACTATCCGCTCATCATCGCGGGCAGCGGCGGCGGGGCCCTCGCCACGGGCCGCCACATCGCCGCGCGCGGCGAAAACGCCTGCAAGGTGTCGCTCTCGATCCTCCGCGCGATGGGCGTGCGGGCGCCGGAGTTCGGCGTCGGCGCGGGCCGCACCACCGACGGCCTCTCGGCGCTCTCCCCATGAGGCACCTCCCCATGAAGACCCTCCGCCACGCCCTGCTCGCCGCGCTGCTCGCCGCCTCGTCGGGCTGCTCCGACGACTCCGGCGTCGACCCCTTCGCGGGGCCGCTTCCCGCGCAGTGCCCCGCCACGTCGCTCGAACAGTCGATGATCCTCACCCGGCTGGTGCTGCTGCGACAGCCCATGCCCGGGGTGTCCGAGGGCTTCGACCTCGACGGCCGGGTGAGCGGCGCGGACGACAACCTCTCCTGCCGACGCCGCGACCTCACCTCGCCCGAGGGGACGCCCGGCATCGACAACCAGTTCTCGCTCCTCGTGCCCGCGCTCGACACCGCCACCTCGGGCGCCCTCGACGCGGCCATCCAGGCGGCGATCAACAACGGCCAGCTCATGGTGGCGGTGTCCATCGAGGGCCTCGACGACCGGCTCAACGACCCCTGCGTGAGCCTGGTGTTTCGCCGGGTGCAGGGCAGGCCCTTCGTGGGCAGCGACACCCGCATCGACCCGGGCCAGACCTTCGACACGCTCCGCGACGAGCCCGTCAGCCGCGTCACCGGCAGGATGCGCAACGGCGTCATCGAGGCCGGTCCCTTCCCCCTCGGGCTGCCCATCGCCGTGCTCGACGCGCGCTTCGTGATCCAGCTCCAGAACGCGCGGGTGCGCATCCGCTGGAGGGCCGACGGCACCTTCGAGGGGCTCATCGGCGGCGGCATCGAGGCGGCGCAGATGATCGCCACGACGCAGACCCTCACCATCGGCTCCGACCTGATGGGTCTCGTCCGACGGCTGATCCTCTCCATCACCGACCTCGACCCCGACGCCGACGGCAACTGCCGCTCGTTCTCTGCGGCGGTGTCCTTCGAGGGCCGCTCGGCCTTCGTCAACCCGTAGCGCTCAGGCCGCGACCTGCCGGTGCAGCGAGCGGTTGGCGAGCCGCGACGCCGCCACCCACGTCAGCGCCATGATCGAGTGCTGCGGGTTCACGCCGAGGTTGGTGGGAAACACGCTCGCGTCCATCACGTGCAGCCCCCGGACGTCGTGCACCGCGAGGTTCTCGTCCACCGCGCTGGCCCGCGGATCGCTGCCCGCGCGCGCGGTGCCGAAGAGATGCGAGGTGATCATGTTCACGTGCTGCGGCCGGAGCGTGGCGCGGTCGATGGCGTCCACCTCCGCGACGCTCTTCAGCACCGAGGGCAGCTCCCCGATGCCCGGGAAGACCTCCCTCGCCCCCGCCGCGAACATCATCCGGCAGACCAGCCCGATGCCGTCCTTCACCCGCTCCATGTCCCGCGCGGTGGGCGTGAAGTGCACCGCGGCGTCGCTGCCGCCGCCGAAGAGCGCGGGGCGCACCCGGCCGTGGGCCTCCATGCGGCAGATGAAGCTCCACTGGGCGTAGTGGTCCATCTCCGCGAGGCGGCTCTGCCAGGCCGCGCCCGCGCCGGGCAGCCTCGGGGCCAGGAGCTCTGGTGGCAGCGCCAGGGTCTCCACCTTCAGCCGGCGGTCGCGCAGCGGCACCTCGTAGCCCTGCGTCGCGCCGTGGCTCATCTCGATCGGCTCGTCGAAGCGCCCCACCACCGCGCAGCCCGGGTGGGCCTGGAAGCGCTCGCCCACCATGCCCCGCAGCCCGCTGCGCCGCAGGATGACCGGCGTCTGTATCGCGCTCGCGGCGACGATCACGGCCTCCCTCGCCATCACCCGGAGCTGCGCCACCGGGCGTCGGGTGACGGGGTCGAGCAGCACCCCCTCGACGCCCACCGCGCGTCCCCACTCGATGAGCACGCGGTCGACGCGCGCCAGCGTGAGGAGCCTCGCCCCGTCCCGCTGGGCCCTCGGGATGTACGAGACGTCCATGCTCTGGCGGGCCTCGCCGGGGCATCCCTGGAGGCAGCGCGCGCTGCCCTTGCAGCGGGCGGCGTTGCGGGTCATCGGCTGGCCGGGGAGCCCGAGCACCCGGCAGGCCTCGGCCATGCGCTCGGAGTTGCCGCCGAAGAGCGCCGTGCTGGTCTCGGTGACCTCGAGCTCGCGCTCGATCTGGTCGAAGGCGTCGTCGAGGGCGCGGCGCTCGACGAGATGCGAGAGGCCGTGCTGCGCGATCCACTCGTCGCGGACGTCTTCGGGCAGGCGCCAGATGATGCCGGAGTTGATGGCGGTGGCCCCGCCCACGCAGCGCCCCTGGAGCATCGGCAGCGGCGTGGAGCCCCGGGTGGTGGAGGTCGCGAAATCGCGGAACGCCATCGCCATGGCGTCGAGCACCTCCGCGGGTCGCTCGGCGGTGCGTAGCTGCGGCCCCTCCTCGAGCATCAGCACGTCGCGGCCCGCCCCGGCGAGCACCCTCGCGGCGGTCGCTCCTCCGGCGCCGGTGCCGACGATGACGAAGTCGGCCACGTCGTCGACGACGCGCATCACGCGGCCCCCGGCGACGGGACCATGAGCACCGGGAGCGCGACGCGGGCCCTGACGGTTAGCGCTGCCGCCCGGTGGTCGTAGTGGGTGCGCCCCCGCACCGAGGCGACGCGGAACATCGCCATCGACGCCGCGAGCTTGAGCAGCACCCCGAGGCCCCGCAGCATGTAGAGCCGGTGCGAGCAGATGCGGGCCAGCACCGCGGCGCGCTCGGTGGAGTCGAGCGCCGCGAAGGACCGCAGTCGCCCCAGCAGGAGCAGCGGCGAGAGCATCGCCACGAGCACCGCCGCGCGCATCCCGAGCCGCCCCATCGGGCTCGACGCGTCGTACATGGTGAGCGCTCCGCGGACGAAGTCGACCTCGCCGGGTCGGAGGCCGAGGCCCCCGGCGGCCGGGTCGATGAACGAAGGGAGGACGATGGAGAGCCAGTGGCGCTCGACTCCGGTCATGGTCATGGGTGCATCTCCTGCGAGGACGGCGGCGTGGGTGCTTCGGAGGCGTGACCGAGCGTCGCGCGCAGCCGCGCGAGCATGTGGCGATCGAGTCGTTCGATGAGCACCCGCGCGTAGCGGCGGGCGCTGCTGGCGTCGCGGAGCTCGATGAGCTCCAGCACGCGGTCGTAGAAGCGCATCGTCGCGTCGGCCTGCACCAGGAACGCGAGCTCGAGCCCCGGCTGGCGCTCGAGCATGCGCACGAGCGTGTTGGCCACCAGCACGAGGGCGAGGTTGTGCGTCGCTCCCGCAAAGCGCCGCGCCAGCGCGAGGTCGGAGGCGATGTAGCGCTCGGGCTCTCCCCGGAGCCCCCGCTGCACGTCGACATGGGAGCGCAGCGCCAGGAGCTCGTCCGCGGTGCATCGCTCGGCCGCGAGCCCGATGGCCTCCACCGCCAGCGTGCGCCGAAGCTCCATCAGGTCGGCGAGGAGCGCCACCGGGTCACCCGAGGTGAGGGTCCCGAACGCGGCCATGTGGGCCATCATCTCGATGCCGCCGGTCTCCCTCACGTCGAGCACCAGGGTCCCCGATCCATGGACCGCCCGGAGCAGCCCCTCGCCCTGGAGCCTCGTGATGGCCGCACGCAGCGTCGCCCGGCTCACCCCGAGCTGGATCGAGAGCTCACGCTCGCCGGGCAGCTTGCTCCCCACCGGATGCTCGCCCCGCAGGATGGCCGCACGCAGCGCGTGGGCGGCGAGCGAGGCGGCGTCTGTGGTGCTGGGGTCGGGGTCCATGCGAGGGCTCGACTGGTCTGACCAGTTCATGCTCAGTGCGTAACACACGTAGCACCCCATGCGCAAGCCACGGCCCACGAGGTGCCACGCCAGGGTGGCACCCCGTAGATGGAGCACGACCTACCTGGGCGGTAGGGTGCAGGTCAGAGGAGGGAGGGGGGAGGAGCGAGCTGCGGGACGCCGGGGGCGCCTGGGGCTTCGAAGTGGTGCCAGACGCCGCCGATGCGGCGCTGGTGGGGGAAGTACTCGGCCTTGTAGTTCAGGTGGTCGCAGGCCCCGACATACAGGCCCAGGTAATACCACTCCATGCCGAGCTCCCGGCATAGCTCGATCTCCCGCAGCACGGAGTAGACGCCGAGGGAGCGCCAGGACTCGTCGGGGTCGAAGTAGTGATAGACGCTCGAGACCGCGCGCTGACCGAAGTCGAGGATGCTCACGGCGATCAGTCGCTTGTCGGCGAGGTAGCGAAGCTCCCAGCTATCGACGGAGGTCTCGACGAGGAAGAAGCGGTAGTCGGTCTCCGTGGCGAGCTGCTCCCGCTGGGAGAGGCCGCGCTCGCGGGAGTGGCGGTTGTAGAGCCGGAGGTGCTCCGAGCTCACCGAGGGGCGCACCCGCTCGACGGTGAGGTCGGCGTTGCGGCGGGCCGCGCGGCGCTGCGAGCGCGAGGGCTGGAAGGTCGGGACGTGCACCCGGATGGCCTCGCAGGCGTTGCAGGCGGGGCAGCTCGGTCGGTAGAGCAGCGGACCGGAGCGCCGGTCGCCCTGGTCGAGCAGGAGGTCGAAGAGGTCGGGGGTGAGCCGCGCGGTGGGCATCCGCAGCGGGAGCTGCATCGTGGTGTCGGGCAGGTACGGGCAGGGCTCTGGGTCGTTGGAGACCACGAAGAACCGCACCGGTTGCTTCTTCACCCACACACCTTTGAGCCTACGCCTCGCGGCCCGCGGAGAGAACCGTCAGGAGTAGTCCTTCTCGGCCCGCTCCTGGTCTTCCTTGCAGCGGATGCAGAGGTTGGTCTCCGGCCGGGCCTCGAGGCGCTTGATGGCGATCTCCTCGCCGCACTCCTCGCAGAGGCCGAAGTCGTTGCCCTCGATCTTCACGAGCGCGCGGTCGATCTTCTCGAGGAAGACCTTCTCCCGCCCGCGGAGGCGGAACGTGAAGGACTGGAGGTACTCGCTCGACGCCAGATCCATCTCGTCTGGCAGGTCGTTGGTGTCGAGGGCCATGTCCTCGGTGAGCGTGCTCTGGGCGTTCTGCAGGATCTGCGAACGCTTCTCCAGGAGGAGCGTCTTGAAGCGCTGCAACTCGGACTTAGGAAACGCCATGTTACGAAACCCCTTTCCTACCCCAACCACCGCCGATCAGGGCCGGTGAGGATATGGGGGTCCACAAAAGAGTCAAGCGAAACGATCGGCCGACGCGGGCCGTGGCAGCACTTCGCAGCGACGCGACGGCGCCCTCGCGGGCGACGGCGCCCCACCGAGGAATGGCTACTCCGCGAGGCTCTCGCGAAGGTACATTCGGCGGCATGTCGACTTCGATCCGGCGGGTTTCGCCGTGAAGATCCTGCTCACCGGCGCGGCCGGTTTCATCGGCAGCCACACCGCCGAGGCGCTCCTGGCGCGCGGCGACGAGGTGGTGGGCTTCGACAACTTCAACGCCTTCTACGACCCGGCCATCAAGCGCCGAAACGCCGCGACCCTCGGCGCGCTCCGCGGCTTCACGATGGTCGAGGGCGACCTCTGCGACGAGCCCGCGCTCGCGGCGCTCTTCGCGGGCAACCGCTTCGACGCGGTGATCCACCTCGCGGCCTGGGCGGGCGTCCGTCCCTCCATCGACTCCCCTGGCATCTACATCGACGCCAACGTGCGCGGGCTCACCAACGTGCTCGAGCGGATGCGCCACGCGGAGATACCCAAGCTGGTGTTCGCATCGTCCTCGTCGGTCTACGGCGGCAGGACCACCGTGCCCTTCCGCGAGACCGACCCGGTCGACCGGCCCATCTCGCCCTACGCCGCGACGAAGAAGGCCGGGGAGGTGCTCTGCGCCACCTGGAACCACCTCTACGGCACCCACGTCGCGGCACTCCGTTACTTCACCGTGTATGGCCCGCGGCAGCGGCCGGAGATGGCCTTCCACAAGTTCGCCACGATGATCGCCCGCGGCCGCTCGATCCCGATCTACGGCGACGGCAGCAGCGCGCGCGACTACACGTACATCGCCGACATCGTGCAAGGCACCGTCGCGGCGCTCGACCACTGCGAGGGCTACGAGATCTACAACCTCGGCGAGTCGCACACGACGCGCCTCGACGCGGTGGTCGAGAAGCTCGGCCGCGCCCTCGGCATCGAGCCCAGGACGCACCACGAGCCCGACCAGCCGGGCGACGTCCCGATCACCTTCGCGGACATCACCCACGCCCGGGAGAAGCTCGGCTACGCGCCCACCACCCTCATCGACGAGGGCCTCGCGCGCTTCGCGGAGTGGTTCCATCGGGAAGGCGTCCGTTGAGATGATGGGCCGGGCGCTCGTCCGCGTCGGCCCGTGGCTGCGCGGCGGCGCCCTCGCGCTCCTGCTCGCGGCGCTCATCGCCCCGATGCCCGCGGCGCTGCTCGACGCGCTGCTCGTGGCCAACCTCGCCGCCTCGCTCGTGGTGCTCCTGAGCTGCGCGGCCCCGAGGCCTCCGCGCGTCGTGAACGCGCTCCCCGCGGTGCTCCTCGGCGGCGCGCTGGTTCGCCTCGCGCTCGAGCTCGCCGCGTCGCGCGCCATCCTGGGCGGCGGCTCTCCGGGCGCGGTCATCGCCGCCTTCGGGTCGGTGGCGGTGCGCGGCGACGCGGTGGTGGGCGCGGCGGTCTTCGTGATCCTCACGGTGGTGCAGCTCGTGGTGGTGGTGCAGGGCGGAGAGCGGGTGGCGGAGGTCGCGGCGCGCTTCGCCCTCGACGCGATGCCGGGCCAGCAGCTCGCCATCGACGCCACCGCGCGAGGCGGAGCCATCGACGCGCGGCAGGCGAGGCGCGAGCGCGAGGCGCTGGAGCAGCGGGCTCAGCGCGCCGGCGCGATGGACGGGGCGATGCGCTTCGTGAAGGGCGACGCGGTCGCGGGCGTGGTCATCGTGCTGGTCAACCTCATCGCCGGAACGCTCCTGGGCATCTCTCGCGGGGGCCTCGCGCCAGGCGCCGCGGCGGCGCGGTACGCCACGCTGGCCATCGGTCAGGGGCTCCTCGCACAGGTGCCCTCGATGCTCCTCGCCGTCGCCGCGGCGCTCTCCGTGAGCCGCCCCCTGGTGCGCCCCGACGACCGCCGCCTGGTGGCCTCCTCGACGCTCCGCGCGTGCGCCGGCGTGATGCTCCTCGTGGGCGTCGCGCCGGGATTTCCGCTCTGGCCCTTCGCCCTGGTGGCCGCCGCGCTGGCGGCGCTCTCGCTCCTGCCGCAGGCCCCCGAGGAGAGCGCGGTCGTCGACCGGATCGACATCGACGACACCGAGCGCCGGCTCGATGAGCTCTCGGTCGACGCCCCGGCGCTGGTGAGGGCGACCTCCCCGGCGCTGATCTCTGCGACGGAGCTGACGGCGCTGCGACGCTGGCTGGCGGAGGAGGAGGTTCCCGCTGGCGACCTGCGCGCGCTGCTGGAGGCGGTGCTGCGCGCGGGCGCCGCGGGCGATGCGGCGGAGCGGTGGCGCTCGAGGGTGCGCGAGGCGCTCGGCCCGGTGCTCTCAGCGCGCTTCGCGCCGCAGGGGGAGCTCGCCGTCTGGATGATCGGCCCGACGCTCGAGGGCGCCCTCCGCGACGAGCTGGCGCGGCGGCCGACGTTCGGGGCGGCGCTGACGGACGACCTGCGGACGATGGTCGACGGAGGGTGCGCGAGCGACGAGACGGTGACGCTGCTCGCCGCGCAGCCGGTGCGGCGGGCGCTCTGGGAGAGCCTGCGCGCGGGTCGGCGGCGCTGCGTGGTGCTCGCGCCGGAGGAGCTCGGCGCCACCGTGAAGATCACGGTGCGCGGGGTGCTCGATCCGATGGGCTGATCGGGAGTGGAGAGGGACGAGGCGGGGATCAGTAGCCGCGGCGCATCACGACGGGCGCGCCGTTCTCGATCTCGCGGCTGCTGAGGCTGACGAGGCACGCGGCGCTGCGGGGGTGCACGGCCACGACGATGAGCTCGCCGGCGACCTCCACCGGGAGCTCCTCTCCGGCGCGGAAGGACTCGGCGTCGGGCGCGTGGTCGACGTGCCCGTCGCCGTCGCGGTCGATCTCCTGGATGCGGATGCCGCGGCTGTAGCCCTCCACCGAGCGGCGCCACGGATCGCCGCGCTGCGTGAGGAAGAGCCGGTTGCCGAGGCGCACGCCGTCCTGCGAGCCGCGGTCGATGATGACCACGAAGTTGCTCCCGACGATCTCGCGCGGGGTCGGCGTGGCGACGACGTGGGCGGTGAGGTCCCGGTCGTTGGGCACCGGCGGCACGGGGAGAAACTGCCGCTGGATGACCGCGACGCGCTCGCCCCGCTCGATGGGCTCGAGGGACTCGGTGATGCGCACCGTCGCGATGTGCCGGCGAGCGTCCCAGGAGTCGACGACGACGGTGCCGAGGATCCGAACGACGCGTCCGGCGTCGCGGTCCGACCCGCGCGTCGCCTGCGCCGACGAGTAGATGGTGTAGGTCTCGCCGACGTTCGGGGCGCGCCGCGGAAACTCCACGTACGCCTGGTCGCCCTCGGAGAGGAGCATGTTGTCCTCCGGGGCGCCGACGATGGACCCCGAGGTGTTGATCTCCTCGGTGGTCGCCCACGCGGACTCTCGCAGGAACACCGTTCCGCGCGGGTAGCGCGCCGCCTGACGGGTGACGCGCAGGCCCCCTGGCGTCTGGACCATCGAGGTCGTCGGCGTCGCGACCGACACCTCACCGGGCAGCAGCAGCCGCACCTGGTCTCCCGGGAAGATCCAGTGGGGGTTGGTGATCTGCGGGTTGCGCGCCCAGACCCGCGGCCAGTACCAGGGGTTCTCGAAGTAGTACCCCGAGATGTCCCACAGCGTGTCGCCGGTGTTCACCGTGTGGAACTCCGGCACGAGACCGCCGCTGCTGCGGGGCGTCGTGCCCGTCGTCCCCGACGACAGGGTGATCGTCGTCCGCGGGCGCGCGACCACCGCCGCGGGCGTCGCCTCGTCGTTCACCGTCACCTGCGCGTTCGCGATCGCCGGCACTGCCAGAACGGTCGCGACCCACGGCCAACGCCAGAAGAACCTCATCGTCCCTGTTCCCTCTCGTCGCGAAGCCGACGTGCGGCCTCGGAATCTGGATGCTCGCTCAGAAGTCGCTGCCCCGCGCGCTCGGCCCCCGCGGCATCGCCCGTGCGGCGCAGCGCCGTGCGCAGCGTGAAGAGCGCGTCGGGCACCTTGTTGCCCACCGGGAAGCGCTCGATGAGCCCCTGCAGCTCGCGCACTCCGCGAGGCGCGTCGCCGGTGCGCAGGAAGCACTCGGCCCGCCAGTACATCGCGTTGTCGGCGTGCGGGTGCGAGGGCCACCGCACAAGGAAGCCCGCGAAGGCCTCGACCGCCTCGGCGCAGCGGTTGGCGCGCGCCATCGAGAGCGCCTCGTCGTAGGCCGTCGCGGCCCGAGGATCGAGGGTGCCCGGGGCGTCCGTCGTGAGCGCGATCGGCGCGTGGCCATTACGTGGCGGGGTAATCCCCGCTGGAGGCGGAGCCGGAGGCGGCGGAGCGGCAGGGCGGGGCGCAGTCGGCGCGGCAGGCACCGGCGGCACCGGCACCACCGGGAGGCGCTCGTTGGCGTGGACCACGAAGGGCTCCCGCTCGGGGATGCGCTCGTTGCGGGAGATGCGCACCGCGGGGAGGTTGGACTGGTCGGCCGCGTCGGCCTCTGCCTCCTCGGCGCGGCCCGCGCGCACGGAGGTGCTGTCGACGCGAATCGGCTCCGCGGGGGTCGCCTCGACGCCCAGGCGGATCGTCGCGCGGTGCATGTCCGTCGCGGCGACCGCGCGCCGGGCCTGCTGCGCCGCGTCCTCGGTGATCACCACGCGGTGGTGGAGCACCTCGAGCTGCGACGCCTGACGCTCCTGCTCGCTGCGCATCCGGCGCATCTCGGTCTCCATGCGCGCCAGGGTGGCGCTGGTGTTGGCGCTACAGCCCCAGCCGACGAGCGTGAGGGAGAGTGCGAGTGCTCTGGGTCGCATGGTCTCGTCGAGCGTAGAGCGTTGCCCCGCGGCTCGCCAAGAAAGTGCCGCACGCAACTCTCGCGGAATTCCCCGACGACAAGCGGCCCATGGAAGACCCCCTCCCCTACGCCCCCCTCTCGATTCCCATCGCCGGCCGCGTCGATTCGCGCTGGGACCCGCTCTGGATCCACGGCGACCCGTCGGCGCTCGGGCCTCCGGTGGTGGCGATCATCGGCACGCGCATGCCCGACCCGGCGGCGCGTGCGCTGGCCCACACCCTCGCGCGAGACCTCTCGCAGCGCGGCGTGCGGGTGCTCTCTGGCGGGGCGCTCGGCATCGACGCCGCCGCGCACCAGGGCGCCCTCGACGGCGGCGGCCGCACCGCCGTGGTGCTCCCCTGCGGGCTGGCGCACTGCTACCCCCGCCGGCACGCGGCGCTCTACCGGGCGATCGTCGCGAGCGGCGGGGCGCTGGTCTCGCAGTTTCCACCGGAGACCCCGCCGACGCAGTGGACCTTCCCCCGGCGCAACGAGCTGCTGGCCGCGCTCGCGGACGTGGTGGTGGTGGTGCAGGCGCCCGACCCCTCCGGGGCGCTCATCGCGGCGGACTCGGCGCGGCGGGCGGGCCGACGGCTGATGGCGGTGCCCGCCTCCCCCTTCGACCGGCGCTCCCGGGGCAACGTCCGGCTGCTTCGGGCGGGCGCGCGCCCGTGCGTGAACGCGGACGACGTGCTGGCGTACCTGTCCGAGACCGACGGCGCGCTCTTCGCGCGTGACGCCACGCACGCACCCGTGAGCGCGCGGGTGTCGCGCCCGCGGGCATCCGGAGCGCGCGCTCCCTCGCGCGCCCGAGGCCCCGACCCCCTCACGCTGGACGAGGCAGGATCGCTCGTGTACGAAGCCCTCGCCGTCGGGCCACGGCACATTGAAGAGGTGGCCCGCGCGTCGGCCCTGTCGACCTCTCGAGCGCAACAGGTTCTCTTGACGCTCGTCCTGGCAGGATTCATCGAAGACCGCGGCGGAGGGATGTTCACCCGCGCAGAAGCGTAGCGGTGCACAAGCCCTTCACTGTTGTGTAAGGAGCAGCGATGTCGAAGGCACTGATCATCGTAGAGTCACCGGCGAAGGCCAAGACGATCCAGAAGTACCTGGGGAAGGACTACGAGGTGCTCGCGAGCAAGGGGCACATCCGCGACCTCCCCAAGTCGGGCCTGCAGGTCGACGTCGAGCACGGCTACGCGCCGCACTACGAGGTGCTCGAAGACCACAAGTCGGTGGTGACGGAGATGCGCCGCGCGGCCAAGGAGGCGGACGTGATCTTCCTCGCCCCCGACCCCGACCGCGAGGGAGAGGCCATCGCGTGGCACATCGCCCACGAGCTGCGCTCGGCCAAGAAGCCGATGCACCGCGTGGAGTTTCACGAGATCACCAAGAAGGGCGTGCAGCTCGGGCTCTCGACCCCGCACGAGGTGAACCAGAACCGCTTCAACGCCCAGCAGGCGCGGCGCATCCTCGACCGGCTCATCGGCTACGAGCTGTCGCCGGTGCTCTGGAAGCGCCTCTGCCGCCAGGTCAACGGCCACTACCTCTCCGCCGGCCGCGTGCAGTCGTCCGCGCTGCGACTGATCGTCGACCGCGAGGACGAGATCATCGCCTTCAACCCGCAGGAGTACTGGCCCGTCGGCGTCGAGCTGCTGGGCAAGAACCGGCCGTCCTTCCGCGCGAGCCTGATCGAGAGCGACGGCCGCAAGCTGGTCACCCCGACCAGGGAGCGCGTGCCGAAGGCCGGGGACTACGTCCTCAGCAACGAGGCCGACGCCGCCGCGGTCACCGCCGACCTCAAGACCGCGCGCTTCAAGGTGGCCACGGTCGAGCGCAAGGAGCGCCGCCGCCGGGCGCCGCCGCCGTACATCACCTCGTCGCTCCAGCGCGACGCCTCCAGCCGCATCGGCTTCTCCGCCTCGCGCACCATGCAGGTCGCGCAGCGGCTCTATGAAGGCATCGACGTCGGCGCCGAGGGGCCCGTCGGCCTCATCACCTATATGCGTACCGACTCGACGCGCATGAGCGCCGAGGCCGTCGACGGGGCGCGCACGTACATCGAGCAGCGCTTCGGCAAGGAGTTCGTCCCGGAGAAGCCCAACTTCTTCAAGACGCGCAGCAACGCCCAGGACGCCCACGAGGCCATCCGGCCGACGTCGATGGAGCTGCACCCGGACGCGATCAAGAAGTTCCTGAAGTCGGACGAGTTCAAGGTGTACCGGCTCATCTGGGAGCGCTTCGTCGCGTGCCAGATGTCCGACGCGCTCTACGACGGCACCACCGTGACCATCGAGGCGCAGGGCGCGAAGAAGCACCTGCTGCGGGCGTCGGGTCAGGTGCTGAAGTTCGCCGGCTGGCTCGAGGCGCAGGGCGCCAGCGAGCGCGCCGAGGAGGTCGCCGGCGAGGAGTCCGTGCGCGACGGCGCCGCCGCTCCGTCCGAGGGCGGCGACGAGGAGAAGACCCTCCCGATGCTCGCTGAAGGCGAAGGCCTGTCGGTGATCGATCCGCCGGGGGTGCTCACGGAGCAGAAGTTCACGCAGCCCCCCGCGCGCTACAACGAAGGCTCGCTGGTGAAGGCCCTCGAAGACCTCGGCATCGGCCGCCCGAGCACCTACGCCGAGATCGTGAGCAAGGTGCTCTCTCGCGACTACGTGCAGAAGCAGGACAAGCAGCTCGTTCCGACCAAGCTCGGGACGACCAAGACCCACGGGCTGCAGGCGCGCTTCCCGACCGTGGTGGACTATGAGTTCACCGCGAAGATCGAGAAGGACCTCGACGCGGTGGAGTCGGGCGAGGCCGACTGGGTGAAGCTCGTCGACGCGATCTACAAGCCCTTCAAGGAGATCGTGGTCGCGGAGATGAGCGCCAAGGAGCCCGGCGAGGGCTGGCCCCGCGCGGAGCCGTCGGACCGCATCTGCGACAAGTGCGGCTCGCCGATGGTCAAGCGCTGGGGACCCAACAGCAATTTCTTCGCCTGCACCGCGTATCCCAAGTGCAAGAACATCGTCGACGAGAACCCGGCGCCGCCGCCGGAGGTCTACGCCGATCGCAAGTGCCCGAAGTGCAGCCGCGACCTGCTGGTGAAGACGCGACGCGGCACGGACGAGAAGTTCCTGTCGTGCAGCGGGTGGCGCAAGAAGGAGCCGCTCTGCGACTACACCGCGCCGATGCCCATCGGCATCCGGTGCCCGAAGTGCCACGACGGCGAGGTCATCAAGGTCGGCGCCGCCAAGGGCCGCCGCCCCTTCTGGGGCTGCAGCAACTACGCGACGGACCTGAAGTGCGACTTCCGGCTCTTCCAGCCGCCGGTGAAGGAGGCTTGCCCGCAGTGCAACGCGGCCTTCCTGGTGCAGGCCGGCGGCAAGACCCGCCCGGTGCTGAAGTGCGTCACCGAGGGCTGCGGCTTCGAGCGGGCGCTCTCTGCGGCGGACGGTGCCGATGGAGACGGAGACGGCGAGGAGGCCCCGGCTCCGAAGTTCCGCGGCGGCGCCAAGAAGGCGTCGAAGAAGGGCGCCTCCGAGGCGAGCGCCTGAGCTCGCGACCGCGACCACTCTCCCTCCCCTGATCCCTCCCTACGAAGACACAGGACCGAAGCGATGACGGAACCGAGCGCGGTGACGGTGGTGGGCGGCGGCCTCGCCGGGTGCGAGGCGGCCTGGCAGCTCGCGTGTCGTGGCGTCGCCGTCACGCTCGTCGAGCAGAAGCCCCTCCGCCGCACCGCGGCGCAGACCGGCGACGGGCTCTGCGAGCTGGTGTGCTCCAACTCGCTCCGCGGGGCGGCGCTCTCCAACGCCGTCGGGCTCCTCAAGGAAGAACTCCGCCGGGCGGGCTCGCTGATCATCGCCGCGGCGGACCTCACCGCCGTCCCCGCGGGCGGCGCGCTCGCGGTCGATCGCGACCGCTTCAGCGCGACCATTACCGCGGCCATCGACGCGCACCCGCTCATCACCCGGGTGTCTGCGGAGGTGACGGAGATCCCCGCCGCGCGGCCGGTGGTGCTCGCGACGGGACCGCTGACCGGCGACGCCCTCGCCAACGACCTCGTGCGCGCCATCGGCGAGGACCAGCTCGCGTACTACGACGCCATCGCGCCCATCGTGTCGGCGGAGTCCATCGACCCCGAGAAGACCTTCCGACAGTCGCGCTACGACAAGGGCGGCGACGACGCGTACATCAACTGCCCGATGAACGCCGAGGAGTACTACGCGTTCATCGACGCGCTCGTGGCGTCGGAGAAGGTCGCGCCTCGGGCCTTCGAGGAGGCGCGCTACTTCGAGGGCTGCCTGCCCGTCGAGGTGATGGCCTCGCGGGGCAAGGACACGCTCGCCTACGGGCCGATGAAGCCCGTGGGGCTGACCGATCCGCGCACCGGCAGGACGCCCTACGCCGTGGTGCAGCTACGGCAGGAGGACTTCGCGGCGACGGCCTACAACCTCGTCGGGTTCCAGACGAGGATGACCTACGGGGCGCAGGCGAAGGTGTTCCGGATGATCCCGGGCCTGGAGTCGGCGGAGTTCGTGCGCTTCGGCTCGGTGCACCGAAACACCTTCGTCAACGCGCCGCGGGTGCTCACCCCCGCCATGGAGCTCAAGGCTTCGCCCGGGGTCTTCCTGGCGGGGCAGATCACCGGCGTCGAGGGCTACGTCGAGAGCGCCGGCGGGGGCTTTCTCTGCGCGCTGCTGCTGGCCCAGCGGCTCGGCGGCAGGGACCTCGCTCCGCCTCCGCCGACCACGGCGCTGGGGGGACTGCTCACTCACCTCCAGACGCCGCGGGAGGACTTCCAGCCGAGCAACCTGACCTGGGCCCTGCTGCCTCCGGTGGTCGATCCGAAGGTGAAGAAGCTCCCCAAGCACGTCCGCCTGGAGCGAGGCGCTCAGCGGGCGCTCGACGACCTCGCGGCCTGGCTCCCCCTCGTCGCCGAGGGCTTCGAGGCGCGGCCCATCGCGGCCGCCGAGCCTGCGGTGACGACCTCGTCCGCGGCGGAGTGCGCCAGCTCGGACTGAGGGGCGCTCACTCGGTCGGGACGCCGCCTTCGCGCGGACAGGTCCAGCGGCGGAGGCGGTCCTGGCCGTCGATGGCGAGCAGCGCCCTTCCCATCCAGGCCATCGGGGGACGCCAGTGCGGCGCCCCCTCCCTCGCGGGGATGCCCGCCACCGCAGCAGGGACCCACCGCGACAGGTCGATCGACGCCCCCTCGATGGTCGGGTCGAGGTCGATCGATCCGCCGCGCCACGCCACGCGCAGCACCGGGTGGCGGCGAACACACCGCCAGCTCAGCCCGGTCACCACCGGCCAGCGCACGACGTCCGGGTCGTCGCCAGCGCGGGGGCGCGTCGGGGAAGGGCCGCCGTTCGAGGTCACCCGCACCACCATCCGAGGCTCCGCGGCGTCGGGGGTGCGCTCCTCCCCGAGGGCGACGACGGAGACGCCGGTCCATGCGAGGGAGGCGTTGTTCCAGTCGACGAGCGGGTCGAAGGTGGCCGTGGGCAGGGAGGAGATCGTGGCGCCCTCGGTGCGGAGCGAGTGCACGTAGAGGATGCTCCGCACCGCGTCGGCGCCGCGGAGATAGGCGAGGTCGTCGGCCACCCGGATGAGGCCCTGAGGCTCGAGCATCGGCGACGCGGCGGACTCGTGACGCACCCGCCGAGAGGCCCCGGCGGGATCGATGGAGAACACCGACCAGGACGCGCAGCGCTGCCCTCCCTGCGGGCACGGCTCGTCGGCGTCGGTGGCAAGCGCGAGCACCGAGGCGTCGGGGCCCGGGGCGAGCTCCACCCGCGAGCGGGCCCAGCCGCGGCGCTCGGAGCCCGCGCGGGGCGCGACCGGGTGGCGGTTTACCTGGACAGGTTCTCCGACGACGTCGAGCGAGGGGTGGAGCGACAGCACCGCGAGCTCGCGGGCACCGCCGCCGCGGTCGTTGAACTCGTCGCTCCGCTCGGAGCCTTCCCCGACGTGGGAGATCCAGGCGACGCGGATCGTCCCCCCGACGGTGGTCGCCGACAGGGAGAGCACGTTGCCCGGGATGCGTCGAAGCCGCACGCGAGAGCCCACCGCCATGGAGTCGGCGTCGAGCCGCTGCCCGAGCAGGTCGGTGCGGTTGGATTGCGGGTCGAAGCAGGCGTCGATGATCGCTCCTCCGCGACCCGTCGAGACCACGACGGCCGGGTGGCAGAACCCCTCCGGGAGCCTCTGTTCATCGTCCGTCGCGGCGTTGGTCGCGAGGTCCTGGGTGGGGCGGTGCAGCGGCGTTTCGCGATCGTGAGCGGGCGCGGGCGAGGCCTCGCGGCGGCACGCGAGCGCGATCAGCGTCATCACCAGAGGTGCCCGAGGTCCCACGAGAGGGTACTTGAGTACCCTATCGGAGGCGGTGGGCGCGAGCCCGAGTGGAGCGTCGGGCAGGGCCTCGGACGGCCGCCGCCTCGGGGGCGAGCGAGGGGCGAGCGAGGCGCGGCAGGTCGCTCCAGCGGGAGGGCGTCTGCAGGTCGAACTCGAGCGCGTCGTCGGAGGGATCGGGGAGCTGGAAGGGGGCGGTGACGTCGGTGCAGTCGTCGTCGAGGAGCTCGGCGAAGGAGGCGTCGAGCTCGTCGACTTCATCGTAGGACAGCGACATGGTGGGTCTCCCGTGGTGAAGGCTTCGGGGCCCTTGTCGGGAGCGCCGCTCCGGGTCGTTGCGTGGCGGCGCGATCAGCCCGCGATGGCGCGCAGCACCGGCGACCAGGCCCACAGCGCAGGGACCGAGAGCGCCAGGCTGCTCATGACGATGGCTGCGGCGAGGCGGTCGTCGCAGCGCTCCTGCGTGGCGATGGCGGCGGCGATGACGGCCGCGGGCATGGAGGCCTGCAGCACCGACACCGCGATGGGGGCGCCGTGGAGGGAGAGCGCGCGCACCACGAGCAGCGCCAGCGCGGGGGAGAGCACGATCTTGATCGCGAGCGCGGCGATCAGCGGGGCGCGCTGGCCGCGCAGCACCGAGAGGTCGAGGCGAAGCCCGAGGGCGAGGAAGACCAGCACCGAGGTCGAGGCGCCGATCCACTGGAGCGCCGCGAGCAACGGCGCGGGCGCGGCGAAGCCCGCGAGGTTGAGCGTGAGCCCGAGGATCACGGACACGGTCGCCGGTCGCCAGAGCACGCTGCGCAGGCTCGTGGAGCGTGCGGTGTTGCCGTCGCGCTCACCGAAGGCCTGGGCGATGGCGATGCCGACGGTCCAGAGCAGCGCGGTGGTGTCGATGGTGTCGATGAGCACCGCCGCCTGCGCGGCCTCGGTGTGCTCGGGGAAGAGCACCCGGGTGATCGGGACGCCGAGGAAGCCCGTGTTGCAGAAGGCCGAGCAGAGCATGACGGTGCCGCGCACCGGGCGGGACCATCCGGCCAGGACGGAGACGGCGTAGCCCGCGGCGAGGGAGGCGAAGAGCGCCACGGTGCTCGGCACGAGCGACCAGGCCACCGCGACGGTGAGCTGCCGGCGGAGCAGGACGTCGAGGGTGAGCGCCGGGAGGGTGACGTCGATCACCAGCGCGGTGAGGGCCCCGGCGGCGAGGTCGGCGGGGACTCCGAGTCGGCTGCTGCGGCCGAGGAGGACGCCGATGCCCACGAGCGCGAGCAGCCCGAGGAGCGTGGGGAGGAGTGCGGCGACGGCCACGGGGGGAGCGGCGCCTCAGCGCTGACGCGCGTCGACGTAGAACATGTAGCCGACGAGGCACGCCAGGCAGACGAGCGAGATGCCGAGGACGATCGCGACGAGCACGAGCGTGACGCGCAGGCCGGAGGGAGGCACGTGGCGCGGCGGATCGGCGGGGGAGGACGGGACGGGGGGGTCGCTCACGGGCGGAGGTATAGGTCCGGGGGTGGTCGAGAGGCTAGCGGGAGCAGCCCCATCGGCGGCGCGGCGGCTGGAAGGACGGCGGACGCACGACGGGGTGCGGCTGCGGCGGAGGCTCGAAGCAGCGGATGCGACGAAACACCGTGGGCTCGTCGATCTGCGCGCCGCCGTCGTTGTTCACCGACTGGAACTCCTGCAGCGCGGTGTCGATCACGCCGCTGAAGTTGTCGAGGTTGTAGCCGAAGGGGCGCGGCCCGCAGAACACCTGGCGCACCTGCCAGCGCGTGCCGTGGAAGTTCAATCGCAGCCCGTCCATGGTGCCCTCCGCGGTCTGCGTGACCACCCAGTGGGAGAGCCCCGGCAGGCAGGGCCCCGGCTCGCTCACGTTGGGCGGCGTGTCCCAGGAGTAGGCGTCGATCTGCCCCGTGAGCCGGTTGCCGTTCTGGTGGATCTCCAGCACGAACGAGTACCAGGCCTCGTTGCCGGGGTACCAGCGCAGCGACTTCCAGACCCCTTCGACGGGGTTGGGGCACTGCGCCCGGTCGGCCGGGGGCGGGAGCCGGGCGCGCTGCTCCTCGACGGTGGCGGGCGCGAGCGAGGGCAGCAGCACCAGCGCCCCGAGCAGCGACACCGCCCCGACGAGCGCGAGGCGACGCCGCAGCCGAGGGCTCATCGCGCGCACCCCGAGCGGGACGGCGGGCGGAAGGCCGGGGGCGCGACGACCGGATGCGGCACCACCGGCGGCTCGTAGCAGCGCACGCGACGAAACACCGTGGGGTCGTTGATCGCCCGGCCGCCGTCGTTGTTCACCGATTGAAACTCCTGGATGGACGGGTCGATCAGCCCGGTGAAATGGTCGAGGTTGTAGCCAAACGAGCGCGGCCCGCACCAGACGTTCTCCACCGACCAGCGGGTGCCCCAGAACTCGATGCGACCGCCGTCCGCGAAGCCCTCCGCGGACATTCCCACCTGCCAGTGGTGGATGCCCGGAGTGCAGAGAGGCGGCGACGATCCCTGCGGCCCGGTGCCGAACCAGGCGTGCGCCGTGATGCGCCCGATCACCGGGATGCGCCCCGGCACGCCGCGCAGGTTGGGCGAGGCCGCCCCGCGAGGGTCGCGGCGCACGTCGAGGGTGAAGATCATCCACTCGTCATACGGGGACTCGTATTTGTGCGAGACCCAGACGCCCTCCAGCGGGTCGGCGCAGACCGCCGGAGGAGGGAGGCGCGCCCGCTGCTCCTCCACCGTCGCGGGGGCGAGCGAGGGCAGCAGCACCAGCGCGCACCCGAGGCCGATCAGCGCCCACGTGAGCGCGCGCCGACGAGGCCGACTCACGGCGTCGACTCCGGACCGGCGATGTCGCGCAGCACGCCGTTCATCTGCTCCCTCGCGGCGGCGTCGTTGGCGGTGGTGGTCCCGTCGAGCGAGCGCACGTCCGTGGTCGAGAGCCCCACCCTGGTCGCGAAGGCCTGGGCATGGAAGGCCAGCACCGAGCGCGCGGCGAAGGCCTCCACCGTCTCGCCGCGGGCTCGCGTGGACTCCGCGCAGGTGAGCTGCGTCGCGAGCGGGGAGCGCAGGCACATCCGCAGCGCCGCGTCGGTTCCGCTCACCAGCACCTCGAAGCCCCGGTCGTCCGAGCGCAGCCGCGGAGAGCGACCCAGCAGCGCCCCCGCCCGCTCGACCGCCGCGCCCGCGCCCGTCGTCCGCACGTGCGCCGGGAGCGCGAGCCCCAGGCGGCGCAGGGTGCCCGCGTCCTTCTGCATCGCCCGCTCGTAGTACCCGTACGACGCCGTGTCGCGGCCCAGCGCGCGCGCCGACTCCGCGGCCACCGCCGCCACCCTCGCCTGCAGCAGCACCTCCGCCGTCGGCAGCGCCGCGAGCGAGCGCTCGGCCAGCGCGAGCGCCCTCGCCTCGTCGCCCTGCGCGAGGCGCACCTCCGCCTCCAGCGCGTCGTGCAGCGACCTGATCGCGGGGAACGCCGCCTCCTCGCGCCTCGCGTCCCGCAGCGCCACGGCCACCACGCCGGGGCCGAGCACCCGCACGAGGTCGCCCACCATCCACGTCGGCACCGGCTCGATGCCTCGGCGCACGTACATCCGAAGCGTCGCGTCGAGGCGGAGCTCGTCGGTGAGCGCGTTGGTCACCCGCTCGTCGTCGGGCCAGGCGCGCGCCCTCGTGGCGAGGCTCCCGGCGCCGCCGCTCACCCGCCCGGTGAGGCCCGAGACGCTGGCCCGCTCGGCCTCGAGCTCGGCCTCCAGCGTGCGCAGGGCGCGGCGCAGCAGGGCGTGCGCGCCGAGGGCCTGCTCCTGGTCGCTGGCCACGAGGCCCCGGCGGTCGGGGCGGTCGATGGCGCGGTCGATGAAGCGCAGCCCGGCGCTCCCCTCGCCCGCCACGAGCAGCACCGTGGCGACGGCGACGTCGGTCTCCGCGCGGTCCTGGTCGCGGAGGTTGGCGGGCTGTCGGACGCGCCAGCGCTGCATCTCTCGGAGCGCGTCGACGGCCTGCACGGTGCGCCCGGTGTCGAGGTAGAGCCTCGCCAGGAGGCGCCACGGGTTGGCGGTGGTGAACTCCAGCCGGCGGGTGCCCTCGATGAGCATCCGCTCGGCCTCGTCGAAGCGCAGCACCGCGAGCGCCCCGAGGGCGGCGTTGTACGCGTGCACCGTGACGTGGGGCGAGGTGGCGGGGTTGGCGTCGGTGCTGCCCTGGGCGCGGCGCACCGCGGACTGGTAGGCGTCGAGGCAGGCCTGGTACTGCGGCTGCCGCGCGCGGGCAGCGCCCTCGACGGCGCAGAGGGCGTTGCGGCCGAGGGACTGCTGCCACGCGTCGGTGGTGCGGATGGCCCGCTGCGCGAAGCTGCGGGCCTCGGTGAGTCGGTTGAGGTGCACCAGCGGCCAGGCGTGCTCGGCCAGCAGGTCGGGGTCGTAGAGGTAGTCGTGAAACTCCAGGACCTGGAGCTGGTACTCGTACTCCTCCATCTCGCCCGCGAGCGCCTGCGTCGCGAACAGGATCTCCCGGTGGAGCTGCCACGGCGCGCCCGCCACGCGGGTGCTCCCGTAGCGCGTCTCGTAGATCTCCCTCGCCCGCCCCAGGTGGAACATCGCCCTCGAGAGTGATCCCTCGGCCTCGCGCAGCGCGCAGCCGAGGACGTAGTTGCCGACGATGGAGTCGGGGTCGACGCGCAGCACCGCCTCGGCCTTCGCCCGGGCCGTCACGAGGCGGTTGTCGTTGTAGAGCCGCAGGGCCTCCTGCTCGAGGGCGGTGGCCTGCGCGGGGACGTTCTGGGCGACGCCCGAGCGGCCGCCGGACAGCGCCAGCGCGCCGGCCAGCAGCAGCCAGAGCCCCCGTCGCATCCGTCGTCCTCGGGGGGCGGTCATCGCCGCATCGTGCTCCGGGTGAGGCGCTCGAGGGGCTCGGTGAGGCACTCGCGCAACACCGCGTCGACGTTGTCGGTGCCCGGCGCGAGCTCGAGCCGGTGGCCGAAGATGTACGGCGCGAGCGCCTCGACGTCCTCGGCGCTGACGTAGTCGCGCACGCGGGTGAGCGCCCTCGCCTGGAGCGCGGGGATCATCAGCACCAGCGAGCGGGTCGAGGCCCCCTGGAGGATGCGCGGGTCGGAGCGGGTGCGCCCGGCGATGTCGACGAGGCACTCGCGCACCTCCGGCGCCACGTGGATCTGGTTCTCCACGACGGCGCGCGCCTCGACGATCTCCGTGCGGGTGACGCGCGGGAGCTCGCTGCCGGCGCCGGCGCGGCGGGCCTTGAAGCTCGCGAGCACCTCGAGCTCCGCCTCGCGGTTGATGTGGTGCATCTTCACCTTGAAGAGGAAGCGGTCGAGCTGCGCCGACGGGAGGGGGAAGGTGCCGGCGAGGTCGAGGGGGTTCTGCGTGGCGATGACGAAGAAGAGCTCGTCGAGCCGGCGGGTGCGGTTGTCGATGGTGGTCTGCTTCTCGGCCATCGCCTCGAGCATCGCGGACTGCACCTTCGGCGAGGTGCGGTTGATCTCGTCGGCCAGCACCACGTGCGCGAAGATGGGCCCCGCGCGGAAGAAGAACTTGTTGGTGTTGGGGTCGAAGATCGTCGTCCCGGTGACGTCGCTCGGCAGCAGGTCGGGCGTGAACTGGATGCGCCGGAAGGTCGAGATGTCGTCGTCGGGCTTGTCGTCGATGATGCAGTCGCCCAGGGCCTTGGCCAGCGTGGTCTTGCCCGAGCCGGGGTAGTCCTCGAGCAGCATGTGGCCGTCCGCGAGGAGGGCGATCACGAGCAGCTCGATGACCTCGTCGCGACCGCGCACCGCCGTCTGGAGCCGCGACCGCAGGCGCTGCACCACGCTGTACGCGCCGTTGAGGTCGGTGATCGGCGGCGCGGGCGTGTGGGTGACGTGCTCGCTCTGGATGAAATCGCTGTCCATAGGCTTGGTCTTGTCTCCTGTGATCATCGCGCGTCCAGCCACGAGGCCGGGTTGAGCAGGCCCAGCACCCGCCGCCAGCGCTTCGTCCCCGCGCGCAGCTCGCGCCGCAGCGAGCGCAGCCCGTCGCGCCACTGCCGCCTCGACAGCGCCTCGGCGTCGGGGTCGCGCTTCGAGGGGTCGCCCAGCTTCGCCGAGAGGTGCATCGACGTGAGCCTCGTGAAGGTCGGGGCCACCGCCGCGACCCGCGACGCGAAGCGCTCCCGGGGCTCGCCGTGCTCTCGCACGAGGCCCGCCTCGGCCATCAGGTCGAGCGCCTTGCGGTAGCCCACCCTCGGCAGCGAGCGAGGCGCGGAGAGGGTCACGCGGGCCCGACGCCAGAGCTTGATGAGGTAGAGCGACGCCAGCGCGACGCCCAGCAGCCCGAGGATGCCGTAGCCGAGGTCGCGGCCGTAGTGGCGCTGCGGCGGGCGGTCGCGGGGGCGGGGCTGCTCGGGGTCCGGCGGAACCTGCCGGGCCATCTCGCCGAGGATGCGCTGGAGGTCCTCGTCGGTGCCCTGCCCCGGCGGGTCGAGGTTTCGCTCCGCGGCGATGTCGAGGACGATCCAGCCATACCCGGTGACGTAAAGCTCGGGCCAGGCGTGGGCGTCGCCGCCGCGCAGCAGGATGGTCGAGCCGCCGCGGCGGTTGCTCTCGTCGGAGTGGTATCCCGCGCTGATGCGAGAGGGGATGCCCAGCGAGCGCCAGAGGAACACCGCGCTGTGGGCGAAGTGCACGCAGTACCCGGTGCGGTTGCCGAAGAGGAAGTCCGCGGTCGGGTCGGGGACGCCCGCGTGCCTCGCCCTCGTCGAGTAGATGAGCTCGTGGTCGAGGTAGAGCTTGATCGCGAGGGCCTGCGCGAAGGGGTCGCTCCGCAGCCGCTGCGGCAGCCGCTGGTTGACGATGCGCTGGGCGAGCTCGCGGTAGCGCGGGTCGGTCGGCGCCTGCGTGAAGTAGGCGCGCACCTCTGGGGTCCAGCGGGGGTCGCCGGAGGCGTGGCCGGTGAGCCGACGGTAGTCGATGCTCTGCGAGAGCGACTCGAAGCGCCACGCGCGGAGGAAGCGCTGCGGGTTGGGGTTGGGCGCCGGCTGGTACCGGATCGGCGACTCGAGCGCGAAGGGGTAGGTGTGCTGCGCGAGCACGGCGATGAGCCCGTGCACCCTCGCCCGGCCGTTGGCGGTCGCCGGGTCGCGAACGCGAAGCTCCATGGTGGGGAAGTCGTCGACCACGTCGCCGTCGACGTCGGTGCGCGTGGTGCGGACGAGGCGAGGGCCGCTGACCTGGCTCCAGACCTCCTGGCGGAAATAGTACGCGCCCGACGGCGGAGAGTAGTCGTCGTCGAGGACCACCACCGCCATCGGCGTGGGCGAGTTGCTCGGGGACTGGTCATCGTCGAGGCGCTCGCTCGCCGACGGGGGGATGGGCCGGCCGCCGTCGTGGGCGCCCGATCCGGCGCCGCCGTCGATGTCGATGAGGTTGGGCATGGGCACGTCGCCCGCGTCGGCGCCCGCGCCGCCCGCTCCGCCGTCGCCCGCGTCCGTCGGCCCGCTGGAGCCGCCGCCGTCGCCGCCGTCGCCCCCGCTGGAGCCGCCGCCGTCGCCCGCGTCGCCGCCAGCGCCCGCCCCGCCGTCGCCCGCGTCTCCGCCGCCCCGGTGGTCGCCCGCGTCCCCGGCGTCCGGACCGCCTCCCCCGCCGCCGCCGTCGGGCCCTCGGTTGGGCCCACGTCCGTTGCCCGCGTCGGGGGTCTGCCGCGGCGGCTGGCCCATGCCCGCGTCGCTGATGCCGAGCTCGCTCATCGACTGCGGCATCGGGGTGCCCACCACCTGGATCACCCCGACCGCGGAGAGCGCCAGCAGCACCAGCAGCACCAGCGAGGAGAGCGCCCGCCCGCTGCGGGTGTCGGCCACCAGCAGCACCGCGAGCAGCGTCACCGCCGCGCCGCCGATGGCCAGCAGCACCTGCGCCGGGTCGATGCCCTGCTGCCAGGCCCAGTCGGAGAGCCACAGCGGCCGGGCGATGACACCCTCGCGGTGCGAGGCGAACACCGAGGTGAACGCGACGGTGACCAGGCCGAGCTCGAGCGCGGTCACCGCGGGGCGGCGCACCGCCATCATGCGCAGCGCCGCGACCACGGAGAAGGACAGCGCACCGAAGCGCAGCACGCTGGCGGTGACCAGCGCGTTGGCCGGACCGGCGAGCTCGGCCAGCGCCTCGGTGCCCACCGCGAGGGCGGCGAAGCGCCACAAAACGAAGGCGAGCAAGCCGAGGCCCGCCACGCCGACCGTCGGGCGCACCCGGGAGCGGCCCAGCAGCTCGCCCGCCGCGACCCCGAGGATGGCGCCGATCATCGCCGCGGCGAGGGCCTCCCCGAGGGCGACGCCCCAGCTCAGCGCGAAGGCCGCCAGGGCCATGGCGAGGGCGCGCACTGGGTGACGCCACCCGGCGAGGGCGCGGCGCAGGAGCTTCACGCAGCCTCCAGCGAGCGGTGGTGGCCGCCGGGGTAGGCGCGGCCGCCCGCACGGTCGATGAGGGTCACCGGGGCCCGGGTGGTCGCGAGCGCCCTCAGCACCGCGGCCACGTCAGCGCCGGGCGCCGGGGTCACCGGGCCGTGCTGGGCCTCGGGGCGGATCTGGAACGCGAGGCGAGACCACCAGGTGGTCTTCACGATGGGCACGATGCCGTCGGTGCACACGACGAACTCCACGGGCGACTGCATCTGGTTGGGGGCGGTTCTGGCGCGCACCGTCGCGATCACCCGGTCGAGCCAGGGGCCCGGCCGCCCCGGCACGAAGACCACGGCGCGGGCGAGGCCGCCGGGGGTGGCGCGGGAGAGGAAATCCGCGAGGCCCGAGCCGCCGAGCTCGGTGGGGGTGGAGGCCGAGCGGGCCAGCACCTCGAGCGCCTGCACCGGCGACTTCGCGTAGGCGTCGTTGCCGTCGGCCCCGAGCACCCACTCCGCCCCGAGCGCTCCGGTGTCGACGGCGACCCGAGCGGCGCCCGCGGCGGGCTCGTCGCCAGCGCCCGTGACGAGGTACGCGACGGTCTGCCGGGTGGGCGCGATGGCCCGCTCGGGGGTGCGCACCACGAGCTGACGGGAGCGGGCGAAGACCTTCCAGAGCACGAACTTGATGGGATCGCCCGGCGCGTAGTGGCGCAGGTCGACGCGCTCTCCCTCCGGAGGACCCGCAGGGTTGGAGATCTCGTCGCCGCCGGCGATGGAGCGCACCACCCGGATCTGTCGAAGCGCGCCCATGGAGGGGACGAAGCGCACCACGCGCTCCTGCCGGAGGGTGAAGGTCATGCGCGTGAGGCCGAAGGCGTCGCTCACCTCGACCCGGCGGGTGATGGTGTCGTGCAGTCCGCGGCGCAACGGCGTGACCTCCTCGTGCAGTCGCCGCTTGAGCGGGACCAGACGCACAGACGCCTCGGGGACCTCCCAGTTCCAACGGATGCGCACGAAGGGAACGAACCAGAGGTTGGAGAGGGAGAAGCCCGTGCGCGCGGCGTAGCCGCACTCGAGGCGCAGCGGCTCCTCGTCGCGCATCTTTCGTCCCCGGCGCCAGAGCACCAGGGCCGTGAGGGTGGTGCTGAGGAAGGCCGCGAGGCCGAGGGCCAGCCCGACGGTGCCCACCACCAGCAGCAGCAGGTCGATGTGCCGGATGCCGTAGCGGACCAGCGCCCAGGCGCAGCCGACGACCACGAGCAGCCCCAGCCCGGTGAAGGGGAAGGCCTCGACGACCCGGCCCCCGAGGGCCGAGACGCGACGAACGAGGGGGCGGAGGGTGCGTCGGAGGGTCACGGACGGCATCAGGTCAACAACGCTCGGGATCCCCGGAAGGTGACAGGGCGCGGCAGCATGGCACACCTCAACCCTCCAGGCGGCGATGATGATCCCTGTTGCCGGTCAGCGCCCGCCGGCCAGGGAGGAATTCACTCGATGGCAGCGAGGGCGCTGCGCCACTGGGAGACCTCCGAGGCCTTCAGCGCGACCTCGGCTCCGTGCGCCAGCGCGCCGATGAGCGGCGCCTCGCCCTGCGACAGCGCGAGGAGGGGAACGTGGCCCAGGGCCGGGTGCGCGCGGAGCGAGCGGAGGATCGCGAGAGGGTTGAGGCCGAGGAGATCGAGGTCGACCACGATGGCCGACGGGGGACGTAGCCCGAGCGTGATGAGGTCGTCGTAGAGGCCCTGGTGGGCAGCGAGCTGCCAGCGGGTAGGGAGATGCTCGCCGAAGCGGCGCAGCACCTCGGGGTCCTCGGTGAGCACTGCCACGGTGCGAGGCTCCGTCGGGGCGGCGCTGGCCTCCGCGAGGGCGATGCCCCGGGACTGCA
The DNA here is from genome assembly GCA_004297725.1 of Myxococcaceae bacterium. Taxonomy (GTDB): domain Bacteria; phylum Myxococcota_A; class Polyangia; order Polyangiales; genus SCUS01. The sequence goes on from SCUS01000064.1 coordinate 52,446, forward strand.
GGAAGGCCGCCGCGTCGGGGAGCGCGATGCGGACGCTGCGGCCCACGGTGCGCGAGGCCCTGATCTCCCCGCGCCGCACGGCCTGGAGCACCGTGGTCTTGTGGAGCCCTGCGAGGCGCGCCACCTCGCCCGCGTGGAGGAGCCTCGGGGGCCTGGCCGTGGGCGCTGGCGCATCGGGCGGTACCCGCGTCTTCGGCATCCGCCCAGTGATAGCCCAATGCTGCCCGGGAGGGCGCTGCCCCGGCCGACGAAACAGAGCGCGCCGGAAAGTTGTATGGGCCGCGCGCCATCGCCCACAGAGGTCAGCCCATGGGACTGGTCGTGGTTGTACTCGTCATCGGCCTCGTGGCGTCGGACCTGCTCGGCCTGCTCCAGCGCGCCAGATCGTGATCGGGCTTTCCCTCCGCCGCCTGGATGGCGGACGATGCACGTGCGGATGAATGTCCACGACCTGACCTGCACCAGTCGCTCGGTAACCCCCGATGTCGACCATGGCACCCACCCTCGTACGTTCGTTCCCCTTCGTGGATGTCCACGTGACACGTGACGACGACAGCGCCCCCGCGTACGTCCAGCGCGCCCGCGAGGGCGACGCCCGGGCCTTCCAGGAGCTCTTTCGCAACCACCGTCGCGACGTCGCCCGGCTGGTAGGGCGCCTTCTGGGCCCGAAGCCCGAGGTCGAAGACGTGGTGCAGGAGGTCTTCATCCAGGTCTTCCGCTCGCTGCCCAACTTCCGCGGCGACGCCCGCTTCACCACCTGGCTCCACCGGGTGACCGTCAACGTCACCCTCATGCACCTCCGCGCCGCCCGCAGCCGCCCCCGGCTGGGCAATGAGCTCCTCGACGAGCCCGCCGCCCCGGAGGGCGACTCCCCCGTCGACCACGCCGCCCGCAACCAGCGGCTGCGCGCCCTCTACAAGATCCTCGACACCCTCTCCGACAAGAAGCGCGCGGTGTTCATCCTCCACGACCTCGACGGGGTGCCCGCCGCCCAGATCGCCGCCATGGTCGACAGCCCCGTGCTGACCGTGCGCACCCGGCTCTTCTATGCCCGCCGCGAGGTCTACGCCGCGATGGCAGGAGACCCGACGCTGGAGTCCATTGCCCGTGAGCTCGCGGCGAGCGATCCCACCTCCGAGACTGTGAGCCCGCGATGAGCGACCATCCCTCCATCGACGCGCTCCAGGCGCACCTCGCGGCTCCCGACGCCTCCCTGAGGGCGCACCTCGCGAGCTGCGCCGAGTGCACCCGCCTCCTCGGCGGCCTCGCGGCCATCGACGAGGCCCGGCGCCACACCCCCGTTCCCCCGCCCTGGGAGCGCCTCGACGACGTGCTGGCCCGCGAGGCCCAGAGCGTCGCCCGGGAGATCCGCTCGGGCAGGCTCAAGGCCTCGTCGAGGGTCCCCTCGTGGGTCGCCACCGGTCTGGCCATGGCCGCGGGCGTGGGCCTGCTGCTGGGAGGCAGAGCGCTGCTCCAGAGCCGAGGCGTCCCGGCGGATGCGCCCGTCGTGGCGCGCCCCACCCCGGCTCCCTCTCCGGCCCCGTCGTCCGCGCCGACGCTCACCCCCTACGAGGCGGTGGTGCTGCTGGCGGCAGGCGGCGCCCGGTACCACGAGCGCGCCAACGACGAGGGCTCCCTGCTCTCGCGCAGCACCGGGCTCCGCGAGGGAGCGAGCGTCGAGACCTCGGCGACCGCCCGGGCGGTCTTCACCGTGCGCCCCGGGTGGACCGCCGACGTCCGAAGCGGGTCGTCCATCGAGCTGTCCCAGCTACGCACCGAGCAGACCGCCGTCACCCTCGGCCGTGGCGCGCTGGCGATGACCCCGGCGCCTGGCGGGTCCGGGCCCGTGCGGGTGCTCCATGGAGGCTGGTCGGTCGAGTCGCATGGTCCGGTGGTGGCGAGGGTCGAGTCGTCGGTGCTGCGGGTCGTGGTGCTCTCGGGCCGCACGGACATCCGCCGCGGCGAGGCCGAGGCCCTCACCGTGACCGGTCCGCTGGTGATCGACCTTCCCCTCGACGGCGGCGCCCCCGCCCGCACGGAGCTCCCCGCGACCGACCCGGCCGCGCTCGACCTCGCGGTGCTGTCGGCGCAGGGCACGAGCTTCGCCATCCCGGCCATCGACCCCTCGGCGACGCTGACGCTGCTCGACCATGGCGCCCTCCCCTCGGCCCTGGAGTCCATCCGGCTCGCTGGCCCGGGGACCATCCAGGCGCGCGTCGGTCGCTCGGAGATGCGCCTGGAGCTGGGTGCCGGGGGAACTCCCCGCTGGGCGACCTTCCGCAGCCAGGCCGCGCCGGTGGTGGCGTCCAATCGCATCGCCGCCGCGGCGCCCGTCGTCGCGGCCCCTGCGGAGACCGCGCAGGGTCTCACCCCAGCGAGGCTTCAGGCGGTGTCCAACAGCGCCGCCCGCCGCATCGGGCACTGCTTCGCCACCTGCCTCGAGCAGAACCGCTGCCGCGAGCCCATGAGCGGCATGGTCACCTTCGACGTCTCCGAAGAGGGCCGGGCGACCGTGTCGTCCATCGACCCGTCGGCCGCCGGGGCCCGTCGCTGCATCGAGCACGACGCCCTCTCCTTCCCCGGTCTGCGCACCGGGAGCCCCTACGACTTCCAGATCCGCATCGGCCGCTGACCGCGGCCCGACTTTACCGAACCTCGTAAACGACCCCACCGAACACCGCCCTCCCGGGCAGCGGATAGCCCAGGTAGTCCTGGATCGGCGCGGTCACCGCGGTCACGTCCCCGATGGGGTTGCAGAGCGTCTGGCTCGCCGTGCGCTGGTCGAGCAGGTTGGTCACCTCCAGCGTCGCTCCCCATCCTCCGAGGAAGCGCGGCGACCAGCCGAGGCGCAGGTCGGCCAGCGCCCTCGCAGGGATGGCGGTGCAGTTCGACCGGTCGAGCCACGAGGACGACACCGCCGACACCGAGAGCGCCGCGCGAGCGCCGCCCACCCTCGCCTCCACGCTCACCGAGAGATCCGCCCACGGAACCCCGGGGACGCTCCTCCCGGTCGCCCCGTCGTCGCCGACGAGGGCCGGATCGACGAGCGCGCCCGCCAGCGTCAGCGTGAGGTGGTCGCGCCAGCGCACCCTCGCCCCCAGCTCGAGGCCGGTGATGGACACCCGCCCGAAGTTCTCTGCGCGGAAGCGACCGGGGCCCACCTGCACCAGCGCGATGAGGTCCGTCGCGTCGCGGAGGTAGCCGCCGAGCTCGGCGCTCACCCGCCACGACCCGCTCCGGGTCTCGACCGCCAGCGACGCGTCGACGAAGCGCGATCGCTCCGGGCGCAGCGCGGCGTTGCCCACGATCACACCTCGATCGCCGAAGCGCTCCGGCAGCGTCGGCGCCCTCGCCGCGAGCCCTCCGTGCGCCCGGAGCTGCAGCCACGGCCGAAGCGCGAGGTGCACCCCCAGCCTCGGGCTGAGCAGGTTCATGGCCTCGCTCCGGGAGGGCGTCTCGTCGGCGATCGCCTCCGCCACGAAGCCCGCCGACGCCCGCAGCGGGCCGAGCGCCAGCGTGGACTCCAGGCCCGCGGTGAGCGCCCTCCGCGAGGCGTCCACCAGCGTCGCCCCGGCGCCCGGGACGAAGCCCTCCTGCCGACCGCGCAGCAGCGCCTCGTGGGTGACCCGACCGGAGCGATGCCGCGCCCTCGCCTCCCCCTGAGCGCGCCAGGTGTCGCTCGTCGCCCGGTAGCCGGTGATCGACACGCCGCCCGCCGCGCCTCGCCCGTCGAAGAGATCGCCGCGCACCATGGCGGTGCCGGAGAGCTCGAGCTCCCAGGCCTCGCGGCGCCACGCCCAGGAGCCCCGGGTGAGCAGCCGGCGCTGCTCCTGGAAGGGGCCCACCACCGCGGTCTCACCAGGGCCGGCGACCCCGCGGTGCATCCATCCGCCGAGCGCCAGGAGGCAGCCCGAGGAGCGCGACGACGGGGCGCCGAGGCAGACCCGGTAGAGCCCGTCGAGCGCGTCGCCGCCGTTGTTCACCCGGTCGGTCACCCTTCCCGCGGAGAGCGTGCGATTGCCGGGTTCGTAGTAGGAGAAATTGCCGTCGGTGCCTCGGTAGTTGAGGGCGAAGAGCATCCGGAGCGGACCGACGCCCGCCCCCGCTCCGGCCGACGCACGCCTCGCCCCGAAGGACCCGGCCCCCGCGGCGGCCCAGGCGACCGGACGCTCGGAGACGTCGCGTAGCCGCAGGTCGACCGCCCCCCCGAGCGCCCCGACGCCCAGGCGCACCGGACCGACGCCCCGGTACACGTCCGCCCGCTCGATCAGCGCCGGGGGGATCGCGGACAGGTCGACCCCGTCGCTCGCCGCGTCGTTGAGCACCACCCCGTCGAGCGCCACCGTGAGGTGCGCCGACGAGGCGCCGCGCAGCACCAGGGACTCCGTCGCCAGGTCGCCCCCATTGCGGCGGACGTGGAGTCCGGGCGCTTCGTCGAGGAGCGATCCGATGCCCGCCGCGAGCCGAGCCCGCTCCCGCAGGTCGATGGAGGTGCTGGCGGCCAGCGTGGCGGAGGGATCATCCCAGGAGGGGCGCCGGGGGGCCCTCACCGTCGCCGTCGGGACAGCGGTCTGCGCCCACGCGCCCGGGGCGAGCAGCGAGCAGCCAAGGAAGGTCCATCCGCACGGGCGCAGCAACACCGGAGGGCCGCGGGTGTACCCCGAGATGGCGCCCGAGGGGGTCCAACCCCGCGAGAACTGCAAGGTTGGGGTTGCGCCCCTGCGGAGCCATGGGGCACCCTGCTCCGCACTCGGATGCGTCGGGTTCTTCTGGTCGACGACAGCCCCGCGCTCCAAGCTGCCGTCGCGCAGAAGCTGGAGAACGCGGGATGGTCCGTCCGCGTCGCCGCCGACGCGGAGGAGGGCCTGATTTCCGCGCTATCCGCCCCACCGGACGCGGTCGTCACCGACCTGTGGATGCCGGGCCTCTCGGGGCTGCAGCTCTGTCAGCTCCTTCGCGGCGAGCCCGCCACCGCGCACATCCCGGTGCTGCTCTGCACCACCAGCGCCGACCGGCGCGCCCGCTTCTGGGCGCAGCGCTCCGGGGCCAACGCCTTCCTCGACCGCAACGACCCCGACCGCCTCGTGGCCGAGCTGGAGAAGCTCGTCCCGCCGGGCAGCGAGGCGCCCCCCCGGGTGGCGAGGACGAGCGACCCGGGGCTGCGGCGAAGCACCATCCCCGGGCGCCTCTCGATGCTCCTCGACCACGCGCTCTTCGAGGCGGTGGTGGTCGGCGAGCTGCGCTCCCTCGCCTTCGACGCCGCCGACATCGACGGCCTCTTCAACGCGTTCTCCCGGCTGCTGACCGACATCGTGGCCTACTCCTGGCTGGCCCTCTCGGTGCCTCGCCGCCACGGCGTGCGGGTGTTCATCCACCAGCACCCCCGGCACGGAGGGAGGGCGATCCCCGGGGCGGTGCAGTCGGTGGTGTCGCCCGCCGACGGCCCGGTGGAGCTGCGGGTGGTGAGCGACGCGCTCGCGGCCGATGAGCTCCCCGACGGGGCCGTCACCGCGCTTCCGGTGCTGCTGCGAGGCAAGCTGCTGGGGCGGGTCGGGCTCTGCGCCTCGCGCGCCTCGCTCGGCCGCGACGAGGCCGCGGTGCTCACCCTCGCCGCCCGCGAGCTCGCGCTGCCGCTTCACGCCGTCGGCCTTCTGGAGGAGACCCGTCGCCTCGCCTCGACCGACGCCCTCACGGCGCTGGCCAACCGCCGCGCCGCCTCGCTGCGCCTCGACGAGCTGGCCCGCCGCGACCTCAAGGAGGGCACCCTCTCCATCGCCCTCATCGACGTCGACTTCTTCAAGAGCATCAACGACACCTACGGCCACGCGTCGGGCGATCGCGTGCTCTGCCACGTCTCCGAGGTGCTGCGCGCCGTCGCCCGGGGCAACGACCTCACCGCGCGCTGGGGCGGCGAGGAGTTTCTCCTGGTGCTCGACGGAGCCTCCACGGCCACGGCGCGCGTCGTGGCCGAGCGGGTGCGCGGCTCCATCGCCCGGACGCCCTGCCTGCTCGACAGCGGCAAGAGCGTTCCCATCACGGTCTCGGTCGGCGTGGCGACCTTCGATGGCAGGGGGCTCGACGCCTTCATCGACTCCGCCGACCGGGCGCTCTACCGGGCGAAGAGCCTGGGGCGCAACCGCGTCGAGGTCGCCGGCGCGGTCGACGACGTCACTCCGCCAGAACGAACGTGAAGCAGAACTGCCGCGCCCCGGCGTCGGGCGTGGTGACCGTCATCGTCGCCTCGCCCGGGCTGTGGGGCAGCTCGAAGCGGTAGCCCGTCACGCCCTTGCGGTTGACCGCGCGCACCTCGCGCACGATCTCGCCGTGTCCCTCCAGGCGCAGCGTGATGCTCGCCGTCACCACCGCGCCGGCAGGAAACCACCCCGCGTCGTCGATGCCCACAGCACCGACGAGGGCGCGCGCCGGGGGGAGGCCGGTGAAGCGGAAGGTGAGCGTCCCGTCGGTCTGGGGGTGCGCGTAGATGCAGCGAAGCTCGGCGCCGTCGAAGCGGTGGGGCTCGGCGCGCACGCGGTTCCACTCGGGGCCGTGGCAGCCGAGGACGGCGCCTTCGAGCGGGCAAGGGCCGTTGTCGGCGCCGCCCACGCGCTCGGCGGTCACCCTCGCCCCGAGCTCGTGCGAGGCGTCGAAGACCACCCGGCCCAGGTGCTGCGCGGCGATCTCCCAGCGCAGCGCCCGACCCTCCCGGTCGACCGTCGACCCGGTGCCGAAGCGGCCCAGCAGCGGCGCCAGCGCGGAGGCCGTCGGAGCCACCCCGTACACGCGACGCACGCCGTGGAGGTCGTCCATCTGGGGGACACCCCAGAGCGCGGGCACCGGCGACGCCATCGCCACCAGCTCCGGGGCCTCGTCGGTCACCACCACCAGGTCGCGCGGACCCGCCTCGCGACGGATCATCCTCACCACCGCGCGGCGCGGATCGGTCTTCTCCCGTGCGCGCTCGAGGGCCCACCAGGAGCCGCCGAGCGCCGCCAGGGCGACGAGCACCCCGAGGGCATCGCGCACGACGGGCCTCACGCGGCCTCCAGCCATCGGCGACGCCAGTGCTCCAGCACCAGCAGCGAGTAGAGCAGCTTGCGGTGATCGCGCGCTCCCGAGAGGTGCTCGCCCATCGCCCGCTCGACCACCGCGGGGGAGAACCACCCGGTGGCCCTCAGCCTCGCGGGCGACAGCGTGTCGCGCATCAGCTCTCTCAGGGGGCCCCGCAGCCAGCGCCCCACCGGCGCGCCGAAGCCCTTCTTCGGTCGCTCGAGGATCGACCTCGGGACCCTCGCTCCCAGCGCCTTGCGGAGCAGGTACTTCGTGGTCGTCCCCCGCAGCCGCAACCTCTCCGGGAGCGCGAGGCAGAAGGTCACCACGTCGGTGTCGAGCAGCGGCGCGCGCGCCTCGAGCGAGACCCGCATCGTCGCGCGGTCGACCTTCTGGAGCACGCCCTCGGACAGGTACACCTGGAGGTAGAAGGCCGTCGCCGCGTCGAAGTCCGTCGCGGCCCCGAGGCCCGCCGCGCGCGCCGCGTCGAGCGAATGCGCCGCCCCGCTGCGGAGCGCGTCGCCGAGCAGCGAGGGGAGCGAGTCAGGGTCCACCGGCGCGAGCCAGCGGGCGTGGCGCTCGGCCCCGCGCGACCGCATCCCCTGCGCCATCTGCTGGAGCTTGAAGGCCGTGGAGAAGTTGGCGTCGGTCGCGGGCATCAGCCGAGCGAGGGCGCCCAGGAGGCGGCCCGCGGAGGCGCTCGTCGGCAGCCGGGACAGCACCTGGTCGGCCACGAAGGTGGGGTAGCCCGCGAGGATCTCGTCGCCGCCGTCGCCGCCGAGCGCCACCGTGACGTCGCGGCGCGCGAGCCGCGCCAGCATCGTCGTCGGGAGGATGGAGCTGTCGGCGTGGGGCTCGTCCATGGCGTCGAGGGTCGGCGCCACGAGGTCGATGAGGGCCCGCTCGGAGAGCACCTCGGTGACGTGGTCGGTGCCGAGGTGGCGGGCGACCAGCGCGGCGTGGGCGCTCTCGTCGAAGCTCGGGTCGTCGAAGCCGATGGCGAAGGTCTTCACGCGCGGGTGCGTCGCCGCCGCGCAGGCCGCCACGAAGCTGGAGTCGATGCCCCCGCTCAGGAACACCCCCACCGGCACGTCGGCCACCAGGCGCCGGGAGACCGCGCGCTCGACGCGGCGCGAGAGCTCCTGGGTGAGCTCGCGCTCGTCGCCTCGGAGGCGCACCCCGGTGCGGGGCGCCCACCAGCGCTCGCGGGTGATTCCCTCCCGGGCGCTCCACCGCAGCCGCTCTCCGGGGCCGAGCTTCTTCACCTGCGCGAGGATGGAGCGCGGCTGCGGCACGAACTCGTGGACGAGGTACTGCGCCACGGCCACCGGGTCGACCTCTCGGCGGGCGCGAACCTCCGGGTGCACGAGCAGCGCGGAAAGCTCGCTCGCGAAGGCCAGACCACCACGGCCGGAGTCGTCGCCGAGCGGGGCGTAGTAGAGGGGCTTCTTGCCGAAGCGGTCGCGGACCAGGGTGAGCGCGCGGTCGCGGGCGCTCCAGTGGCCGAAGGCGAACATGCCGTGGATGCGCTGGAGCGCGGCGTCGCCCCAGGCGTCGAGCGCGTGCAGCAGCACCTCGGTGTCCGAGCGGGAGCGGAACACGTAGCCGAGGGAGACGAGCTCGTCTCGCAGCGCGGCGAAGTCGTAGATCTCGCCGTTGAAGGTGAGCATCGCGGACTCGTCGGGGGAGCGCATGGGCTGCGCCGCGAGGGCGGAGAGGTCGACGATGGAGAGGCGCCGGTGGCCGAAGGTGCAGCCGGGCATGGCGAGCACCCCGTGGGCGTCGGGGCCGCGGTGCGCGAGGCGGTCGGCCATGGCGCGCACGAGGGCCGCGTCGGGGAGCACGTCGTCAGGGAGCGCGAGGCCGGCGATGCCGCACATGGGACGGGTTGTAGCCCTTAGCGGGTGGGCTTGACGGGGAGCTCGAGGTTGACGGTCTCGCCCACGAGGTAGGTCTTCTTCCCCTGGGACTCGTGGTAGGTGCGGATGAGAATCTCGCCCAGCAGCCCCATCAGGAGGAACTGCACCCCGAGCGAGAACAGGAAGACCGCGAGGAGCAGCAGGGTCACCGGCTGGAGCCACTCGCCCGGCCGGTGGAGCACGTGCTCCTTGACGAACTGCGCGACGAAGATGATGCCCGAGAGCGAGCCGGCCGCGCAGAGCGCGAAGGCGGGGCGCCCGAAGAAATAGATGGGCTTGGTGGAGTAGCCGCCCAGGAAGGTGACCGTGAGCAGGTCGAGCAGCACCTTGAAGACGCGGCCGAGGCCGTACTTGCTGACGCCCGCGCGCCGCGGGTGGTGCATGACCTCCATCTCCGTGACGCGGGCCCCGGCCCACGAGGCGTAGATGGGGATGAAGCGGTGCATCTCGCCGTAGAGGCCGTAGGGCTCGAGCACCCAGCGGCGGTAGGCCTTGAGGGTGCAGCCGTAGTCGTGGATGCGGACGCCGGTGACCCAGCCGATGAGCCAGTTGGCGATGACGCTGGGGAGGCGGCGGGTGATGGCCTTGTCCTGACGGTCCTTGCGCCAGCCGGAGACCACCTCGTAGCCCTCGTCGAGGCGGGCGAGGAGCTTGGGGATGTCCTTCGGGTCGTTCTGCAGGTCGGCGTCGAGGGCGACGATGATGGGGCCGCGCGAGTGGTCGATGCCCGCGGCGATGGCCGCGGTCTGGCCGAAGTTGCGGCGGAATCGCACGACGCGCAGCCACGGGCGCGAGGCCGCCGCGGCGGTCATCAGCGCGAAGGAGCGGTCGCGAGAGCCGTCGTCGACCAGCACGGCCTCCGCGGGCTGCGGGAGCGAGGGCATCGCCGCGTCGAGCGCATCGAACAGCGCGGGCAGCGACTCCTCTTCGTTGAAGACCGGGATGACCAGGGAGAGGGCTGGTGCGCTGGGGGCGTCCGTCGACACCGGCGCGGTCTATCACAAAACACATCGGGGCCGCGAAGGGACTGTTGATCCCCGCGCGACCCCGATGATGTTCGGAGCGGTGCTCGATCAGTCGCGCGGAACGCCGGCGTCGCTGCCGGTGCTGCTCGCGCCGCCGCACACGCCGGAGGGGGCGGTGGCGACGGTGGTCGGGAGGATGGTGGCGCGCTTGGTGGTGAACCCGAGGCCCACGCCGATGCCGCCCTGCGGGGCGTCGCACGAGGCGGTCGGGGTGCCGGTGGCGATGTCGACGAAGCCCTGGATGAGCGGGCCCGCGGCGTCACGGAACTGCATCAGCGCCGGGATGGTGGTGAGGGCGTCGATCAGGTCGTTCTGGCGGAGGTAGCCGCCGAGGTTGCCGTTGATGCCGTCGGTCTCACCCGGGGTGACGCGGAGCTGCGTCTGGAAGAGGTTGAGGTTGAGCGTCATCCCCTGGAGCGAGAGGGGGATGGAGAAGTTCGGCATGGTGGGGTTGGCGGCCGGCGGGTTCACGCGCAGGCGGCCGTTGACGATGCTGCCCTGGAACTTCAGCCGCGCCGAGCTGAGGTCGCCCGGGGTGGTGAGGGAGCGGTTGTCGATCTGGTACATCTGGTTCGCCATCTGGATGTTGGCGCAGTTGGGGAACGCGGCGTACGCGTAGGGGTACACGCTGACCTCGACCGCCGGATCGTTGAGCGCCGGGCCGAGGGTGCCGTTGACGCCGCTGATGCGGACCATGATCAGGAACTTGCCGGTGTCGACCTGCTCGTTGAGCGTGTTCTGCACGTTGAGCGAGGCCTGGAACTGCATGATCGTCTGGGCGACGTTGGGGAGCTGGTTGTCGACGCCGCCCTGGCAGGCCGCGCCGCCGCCGGCGGTGCCCGCCGCACAGGTGCCCATGTTCTGGTCGGGGTCGACGGTCGAGAAGTAGTCGCCGTGCGAGCAGTCGGCGGCCTGCTGGCTCGCGGTGCGGCTCGGGGAGTTGCGGCCGTCGAGGTTGAAGCCGAAGAACGCGCGGGTGGTCACGCCAGGCTCGGCGCCTTCGTCGAGGAGGAGGTGGTTGATGACGTAGTCGTAGGTGCGGGCCTCGCCAGCGTCCTGGGGAGTGGCGGGGACGTCGGTGCCCGGGGTGCCGGCGTCGGCCGGGTTGTTCGGGGTCGCGTCGCTGCCGCAGCCGGCGAGCCCGCTGATAAGACCAAGCGCTGCGAAGGGGAACAAGAACTTCGTCGAACGTGCCATGTGTCGAACTCCTCTACGATGGTTGAAGTGCCCGCGGAGCACGCACGCGCTAGGCGTGCGGCCCATCGGGAAAGCCAAGACGCTTCCTGATGGCGGCACGCCGCGCAGGCCGTGAGCACCCGACGACGCGCTCGGCTCTCTAGCATCGAAACTGACAGCCGTTCAACAAGCGGATTGATGGCGTCCTAGCGGCCGTCATGACGCGGTGTTTCACGCGCGGAAGTTGGGTCGGAGGGCGCTGCGTGCTAGCGCGACACGGATGTCAGAGCCCGCGTTCGTGCACCTCCACGTCCACTCCCAGTACTCGATGCTGGAGGGTGCCATCCGGGTGAAGGAACTCTGCTCGCGGGTGAAGGAGCTGGGCATGCCGGCGGTGGCGCTCACCGACCACGGCAACATGCACGGCGCCATCGACTTCTACCAGAAGGCCAACGCCGCGGGCATCCAGCCGATCCTCGGCTGCGAGGTGTCGCTGGGGCACGCGTTTCCGGGCGATCGGCCCGACAAGTACGGCCTCCACCGCGCCTACCACCTGCCGATGCTGGCCTCGTCGGAGCAGGGCTACCGCAACCTGATCGCGCTGGTCTCCCGCGCCTGGCTCGACAACCCCGAGGGGGCGCCGGTGCAGACCGACCTGGAGGTGATGGCCCGCCACGCGAAGGGGCTCGTGGTGATGACCGGCTGCCTCGGGGGCCTGGTCCCCCAGGGGCTGCTGCAGCACTCTCCGGACGTCGCCCGCACGGTGCTCGGCACCCTCAAGGAGATGCTCGACCCGGGGCACCTCTTCGTCGAGCTGCAAGACCACGGGCTGCTGGAGCAGAGCCCCCTCAACCGCTGCCTGCTCGAGCTCGCCAGGGAGCTCGACCTGCCGGTGGTGGCCAGCAACGACGCGCACTACCTCAAGCGCGACGACGCGGGCGCGCAGCGGGCCCTCACGTGCATCGCAGCGGGGATGAGCCTCGACGAGGCCGAGGCGTCGGGGATGCAGTCCGACGAGATGTTCTTGAAGAGCCCGCGGGAGATGGCGGAGGTCTTCGGGGACGTTCCCGGGGCGCTCTCCAACACGCTGCGCATCGCGGAGATGTGCAAGCTCAAGCTGGAGCTCGGCAAGCCCATGCTGCCGAACTTCCGCGACGAGAACGGCCAGGTCATCGAGGCCATCGACGACTACTTCGCGGGCCTCTGCCGGGGGGGCCTCGAGAAGCGCTTCGCCAGCTTCAGGAAGCAGAACAAGCGCTTCGACACCAACAAGTACCGCGAGCGCCTGGAGATCGAGGTCAAGGTCATCTGCGGGATGAAGTTTCCGGGCTACTTCCTCATCGTCCAGGACTTCATCAACTGGGGGAAGAAGAACGGCGTCCCGGTGGGCCCCGGCCGCGGCTCCGGCGCCGGGTCGCTGGTCGCCTACGCGCTGGGCATCACGGACATCGACCCCATCCCCTACGACCTCCTCTTCGAGCGCTTCCTCAACCCCGAGCGCGTCTCGATGCCCGACTTCGACGTCGACTTCTGCATGCTCAAGCGGGAGCGCGTCATCGAGTACGTGCGCAACAAGTACGGCGCCGACTCCGTGGGCCAGATCGCCACCTTCCAGGTGCTCAAGGCCAAGAGCTGCGTGCGCGACGTGGGGCGCGTCATGGGCATGCCCCTCGCGGACGTGAACGCCATCGCCTCGCTCGTCCCCGAGCCGGTGCTGGGCAAGACCGTCTCCCTCAAGGAGGCGATGGAGAAGGAGCCCAAGCTCAAGGCCAAGTACGACACGGAGCCCGCCTCGCGGGCCACCATCGACATGGCCATGAAGCTGGAGAACCTCAACCGTCACGCGGGCATGCACGCCGCCGGCATCGTGATCTCCGAGGGCCCGCTCTGGAACACCGTGCCTGTGTTCCGCGGCACGGGTCAGTCGGCGGTGACGCAGTACGCGAAGGACGAGGTCGAGGCCGCGGGCCTGGTGAAGTTCGACTTCCTCGGGCTCACCACGCTGACGGTGCTCGACTTCGCGGTGTCGATGATCCGCAAGCGGCCCGACGAGCTCGAGCGCGTGGCGAAGGGGGGAGAGCCCTTCAACGTCGACGACATCCCGCTGGAGCCCAAGGACCCCGACCCCGAGAAGGCCAAGAAGGCCCGCGAGACCTTCGAGCTGCTGCAGTCGGGCGAGACCACCGGCGTCTTCCAGCTGGAGTCCTCGGGGATGCAGAAGCTCTTCAAGGACCTCAAGCCCGACTGCTTCGAGGACATCGTCGCCGCGGTGGCGCTCTACCGCCCGGGGCCGCTCGGGTCGGGCATGGTCGAGGACTTCGTCGCCCGAAAGAACGGCCGCGCCAAGATCGTCTATCCGCACGACAGCCTGAAGGAGGTGCTGGAGTCGACCTACGGGGTCATCGTCTACCAGGAGCAGGTGATGATGGTCGCCCGCAAGATGGGCGGCTACTCCCTCGGCGGCGCCGACCTGCTGCGCCGGGCGATGGGCAAGAAGAAGGTCGAGGAGATGGCCAAGCAGAAGGCCACCTTCGTCGAAGGGGCCAAGAAGCTCGGCTACGAGGAGGCCAAGGCCGTGGAGGTCTTCGACCTGCTCGAGTACTTCGCGGGCTACGGCTTCAACAAATCCCACAGCGCCGCGTACGCGCTGATCACGTACCAGACGGCCTACCTGAAGCGGCACTTCCCCGCGGAGTTCATGGCCGCCACGCTCTGCTCCGACCTCGGCAAGATCGAGAAGCTCGTCGGGACCATCAACGAGGCGCGCAACCTGGGCATCCCGGTGATGGTCCCGGACGTGAACGAGTCCGACCGGTACTTCACGGTGGTCTACGCGCCGACGCCGCAGCCCATCCCCCGCAGGCCGGCCAACCGCATCGAGGCCGACCCGTGGCGCCCCCGCATCCGCGTGGGGCTCGGCGGCATCAAGGGCGTCGGCGACTCGGCGGTGGAGTCCATCCTCGAGGCGCGCGAGGCGGGGCCCTTCGTCGACCTCTTCGACTTCACCGCGCGCATCGATCCGAGGCGGGTGAACAAGTCCGTCGTCGAGGCGATGGTCGCCAGCGGCTGCTTCGACGACACGCTGCACCGCACCGGCGCCTCGCGGGCGCAGTGCCACGCCGCCATCGAGCGGGCGCTGGAGCGCGGCAAGGGCGCGGCCAAGCAGCGCACCAGCGGGCAGATGGGCCTCTTCGGCATGGCCGAGGCGCTGCAGCCCACCAACGGATACCCCGAGGTGCAGCCGTGGGACCTCACCGACGGGCTCAAGCGCGAGCGCACCGCGCTGGGGCTCTACCTCACCGGGCACCCGCTCGACCGCTACGCGGCGGAGTCGGCGCGCTTCGCCACCACCTCGACGTCGCAGATTCCGGAGATGGCCAACAACACCGAGGTGACCCTCGCGTGCGTGATCGAGGGCTACCGGGAGAAGGTGCCGAAGTCGGGCGGGCGCATGGCCTTCTTCTTCATCGAAGACCGGGCGGGGCGCGTGGAGGCGATCGTGCGCGCCAAGGTCTTCGACTCCGTGGCGGGCAAGCTCAAGGAGGGCGAGGCGCTGCTGCTCAAGGGCAAGGTGCGCACGGAGTTCAAGCGCGACGAGGAGGGCGAGCCGGACGACACGCCCGACGCCGAGCTCGCGCGCACGGTCTGGGTGGAGGAGGTCACGCCCCTCGGGGACGCGCTGCGGCAGCGCACCCGGGCCGTGCTGCTGCGCCTCGACGCCAACAACCTCAAGGAGGGTGAGGTCGCGCGGCGGCGCCTGGAGCTGCTCAAGCAGGCGCTGGCGGCGCACCCGGGGCGCATCCCGGTGCAGGCGGTGGTGAAGGTCCCGGGGGGCGAGGTGGGGGTGCGCATGGCGCGCGTCGGCATCGACCCCTCGGAGGAGCTCATGGCCACCATCGAGCGCATCTTCGGCTCGAAGGTCGCCGAGCTGCGGAGCTGATGAGGCCGCGGAGCGGGCGATGAGGCACGCCGCGATGATCCCTCCGCCGCGGCGCCGACGGCTTCGGGCGCGGGCGCGCTACCTCCTCGCGCTGCTCAAGCGCTTCCGCCTCACCCTGGCGATGGCGGCGGTCTTCTTCGGGGCCGTGCCGCTGGTGTTCAGGACCCTCTACCGAGGCCCCGGTGGGGCGCGCATCACCTTCGGCGAGGCGCTGCACCACACGTACTTCCTGATGTTCGGGCAGCCCTCCCTCCCCTACGTCGGCGACGTCTTCCTGGAGCTGCTCAACTTCGCGCTCCCGCCCTTCGGCATCGCGGTCATCGCCGACGGCGTGGTGCGCTTCGCCTTCCTCTTCTTCGCCCAGAAGAACCACGACAAGGAGTGGATCACCGTGATCTCCGAGACCCTGCGATCGCACGTCATCGTCTGCGGCGCCGGCCGGGTGGGCTACCGCGTCTCGGCGCAGCTCCTGGAGCTCGGCCACGAGGTGGTGGTGATCGAGAAGCGCCCCGACGCGCCCTTCATCGCCGTGCTCCAGGCCCACGACGTGCCCGTGCTCATCGACGACGTGAAGAGCCCGCAGGCGCTCCAGCGCACCAACGTCCGACACGCGGCGGCGATCGTCTGCGCGACCGACGACGACCTCGCCAACCTCAACACCGCCCTCGACGCGCGTCGGCTCAACCCCTCGATCAGGGTGGTCTTGCGGCTCTTCGACGACGACCTCGGCGCCCGGGTGCGCGACGCCTTCCAGGCCGAGGTGCTGTCGAGCTCCGCCCTCGCCGCCCCGGCGCTGGCGCTCGCGGCGCTCGACCCGCGCATCTCCCACAGCTTCCACGCCGGCGACCGGCTGATGGTGGTCTCGGACTTCCAGGTCACCGAAGCGCTCGCGGCGCTCACCGTGGCCGAGCTCCAGCACCGCTTCCGGGTGGTGACGCTCTGCGTGCGCCACAGCTCCGAGCCGCAGATGCACCCCAAGCCGGCGCACCGCTTCAAGCGCGGCGAGGTGGCGACGCTACAGGGGATGTACCCCGACTACCTGGAGCTGCGAGCCTTTACCGGGGAGCGTAAGCCGCCGGTCTCCGCGGTGGGGCGAAGCGACCTCGCGCCGCTGCGCACGCCCGAGCCCGAGGACGGGGACAGCGCCATCTGAGGGGGTGCGAGGGAGGGCGAAGGGCGCGCGGGCTGCCCGTGTCGAGCGCTCGACTTGGGCCACCGCCGTTGCGAACTCTGGACAGCCAACGTGGGCGGCGGAGGATCAGCGCCTCTCACCCGGCAGAGGCTCGACTCGACGGACCGGGCGCAAACGCCCAGGTCGCTCTTCGGTGCGTCCTTACGGTCTGGCCTTGTGCACCGGACCGTCCAGGACATCGCGCACCTTGCGCGCCAGCGACTCCTGGGAGAATGGCTTGGTCAGCAGCGCCAGACCCGGCTCGAGGATGCCGTGCTGCACGATGGCATCGTCCGTGTAGCCCGACATGTACAGCGTGCGGCGGCTGAGGTTTCTGCCGCTCAGCTCCTGGGCCAGGTCACGGCCGCTGATGCCCGGCATCACGACATCGGTCAACAGCAGATCGACGGCCGCGGCGCGGTCGGCCATCAGCTTGAGCGCGGCCTGTCCGTTGGCGGCGTCCAGCACCTCGTAGCCCTGCTCGGTCATGGCGCGCTTGATGATTCTGCGGATGGCGTCCTCGTCCTCGACCAGCAGGATGGTCTCGCTGCCGCGATACGGCGCGGCGTCGTCCCCACCCTCGCCGAGCAGGTCGGCCTCTGCCTGGGCTTGGGGCAGATACATCCGGAATTCGGTGCCGCAATCGGGCTCGCTCCAGATGTCGATCTCGCCGCCGCTTTGCTTGATGATCCCGTAGATCATCGACAGCCCCAGACCGGTGCCCTTGCCCTCCGATTTGGTGGTGAAGAACGGCTCGAACGCGCGCGCCTTGACCTGTTCGTTCATGCCACAACCGGTGTCGCGCACGGTCAACTGGATCAGCGCGACGCCAGCCAGGCGCGGATAGGTGACGGCAAGCGTCCCGCCTCCGATCACCCGGGCGGTCTCCAGCGTCAGCGTCCCACCCCTGGGCATCGCATCGCGCGCGTTGACGGCCAGGTTCATCAGGACCTGGTCGATCTGCCCCTCGTCGACCCTGGCCAGGCACGGCTGCGACGCAAACCGGGTCTCCAGCTTGATGTCTTCGCCGATGAGCCGCTTGAGCATCTTGGCCGTGTGGCCTGCCAGTTCGCTCACGTCCATGACCTTCATGTCCATGACCTGCTTGCGGCTGAACGCCAGGAGCTGTCGGGTCAGGCCGGCGGCTCGCTGGGTCGCCGCCAGGATCTCGCGGATGTCCAGGACGCTGGGATCGTCGGGCGCAAGCCCCTGGAGCACGAAGTCCGCGTTGCCGCCAATGACCGTCAACAGGTTGTTGAAGTCGTGCGCCACGCCGCCGGCGAGCCGGCCCACCGACTCCATCTTCTGGGCCTGCTGAAGCTCAAGCCGCAGCCGCTCTCGCTCCGCCTCGGCGTGGCGCTGCTCGGTGATGTCCTTGATGACTCCGAGGATGAAGTCCTGCGTTCCGACCGTCACCTGGCTCACGGACAGCGAGACGACGATGCTCTCGCCGCCGCGCTTGATGCCTTCGACCTCCAGGTCGCGGACGAATCCGTTGGCCACCACCGCGGCAACCATCTTCGCACGGTCATCGGGATTGCCGTACAGGCCCAGGCCCAGCGAGGTCTTGCCGACGGCTTCTTCGCGGGAGTAACCGAACACCTTCTCGAATCTAGCGTTCACCTCGATGATCAAGCCTTCGCGCAGGGTGGCCCAATACATGGCGTCGAGGCCGGTCGTGAACGCCAGCCGGAACTTCTCTTCGGTCTCACGCTGAATCGCTGCTGCCCGCTCGCGTTCGGTGACATCCTCGAAGATGCCGACGACGCCATAAGGCGCGCCGCCGTCCTGGGAGAGCGGCACCTTTGACGTCTCGATGAGGCGGCGCGAGCCATCAACGAGCTGCACGTCCTCGATATAGTGCAGGCGAGGCGTGTTGGCGGCGATGATCGCCCTGTCGTCCGCAACGTACGCCTCGATGTGCGCGCGCGGCCAATGCAGGTCGAAGTCGGTCTTGGCCACGATGTCGCGCGGCGACTGCGCTCCGGCGGCCCTGGCGAAGGCCGCGTTGCAGCCGAGATAGCGGCCGCCCAGATCCTTCCAGAACACGGCCTGAGGAATGGTGTCGAGGATGATGGACTGGCGGGCGTGCTCGTCGATGGCGCGCTTGCGATCGGCGCTGAGGGTGGTGATCACCCGCGTCATGCGCGCCAGAAGGTCAAGGATCTGTGGGATGTCCTGCTCTTCGACCACCGGCACTTCGCGCAGCGCGGCCAGATAGTCCGCGCCATCGAATCCGCACACCTCGGCCTGCTTAAGAAAGTAGCTCTCGTCCGGTGCTCTGGTCAGGAACTGGCCAATGAAGACGTTGGCGATGTGCTTGCCTTCAAGGATGATCGGCGAAGCGCAGTCAGTCAGGCCGTTCAGGCAGGGGTAGATCGCGTACTGCCCGCCTTCGTTGAGTTGAGTGGCGAGCGTTGTGTCGGACTCGATGCAACGCGCGCACGTCCGCGGACCGGTGCGATGATACTGGACGCAGATTCGCTGCCAGCGCGAGGAGAACAGGACATTGGCGTCGAGGTCGATGATCGAGACGGGGATCTTGATCAGCTTGTAGAATGACTCGAAGAGCTGATGGATCTCTGTGCCTTTCAGCAGGTCTTCCAGAAGCCGCGAACCGGCAGGCAGGCTGTCGGAGTAGCGGTAGGCCGCAGCCGCGGCGCCGGCTGTGTCAAGGCATGGAAACTTCCTCATGATCATTCTCCGTGCGGGGAAGCGATTCGACACCTGAGAGAAGATCTGCAGTCGGTCCAGAAGCCATTCCGCGGCCGGTGTGTACCGCGGTCGGACTCGTGGGCGCAAGCAGGTCAGGGCTTCGTTCCAGGGTGATCGCCGCCGCCGACACGACGTGGACGGCGCCCCGCGACTCAACGCGTGACGGCGCGCGTCCTCGCCATCGCGCGAGGGCATGGCGGCGGGACGCGCCTCGCGTTCACCGGTGACGTGGCGCACCGGGAGATCGCGCAGTGCCCGCGAGTCGATGGCCTGGTTCTTTCGATATTTGCCTTTCGGCCGAGCAGGAAACTGCACGGATCGACGATCAGGCAGCACACGCCTTGCGTCTGCAGTCGGCGCAAGAGCCAGAAAGCATGCATCGTCCGATTCCTCGCGTGATTGACCATGATCAATCGCGATTGCGATGGGCGACAGAGTCCGTCTAATCCGCGGTGGCGATCAGTGGTCGTGCGCAGCGTGCGCTTGGGGGCGCTGCTCCGGTCGTTGGGCGAGAGGCCGCCCACCGGGGCGCAGCGCCACCGGGCCCCGTGAGGGCCGAGGGCGTCGAGCGACGCGGCGTCGACGGAGCGCGAAATCGCGCCGCGGTCGCCGCGGAGTGGGTCAAGCTGCGGGGCGTTCCCAGGAGACGGCAGCGATGATCCACAACGACGTGTTGCGCAGCGTTCGGTACATCCTCAACGTCGGCGACGAGGCCCTCGCGACGATCGTGCGGCTCGGCGGCGCGCAGGCCACGGCCGCCGAGGTGAGCGCGTTCCTCAGGCACGAGCACGAGAGCGGCTATCAGGCCTGCAGCGACGCCGTGATGGCGAGCTTCCTCGACGGGCTGATCGTCCACCGGCGCGGGCCGAAGGGGTCCGCCGCGCCGCGGCCCGCCGGGGGCACCGTCACCAACAACACGGTGCTGAAGAAGCTTCGCGTCGCCTTCGAACTCCGTGACGACGACCTGGTGGCGATCATGAAGCGCGCTGGATTCGCGGTGTCGAAGCCCGAGCTGAGCGCGCTCTTCCGCGACCCGAGCCACGGCAACTTCCGAACGTGCGGCGACCAGTTCTTGCGCAACTTCCTCCGTAGCCTGGCCGCACACCTCCGGGGCGCACCGCCCTGAGCGGCGCGCGGGGCGGTGCTTCGCTCAGGCCGCGGCCCGCTCCCCCCGCCCCGAGAGCAGCGCGTCGAGCCCCTCGCGCACCGACGCCGCGTGCGAGCGCTCGAGCGCAGAGTCCGCGCGCGCCGAGAGGGCCTCCGCGGCCTCGACGAGCGCCGGGGCGAGCGAGCCGTCGCGCGCCACGCAGAACGCCAGCACGTCCCAGCCGAGGGCCGCGTGCCCGGCCTCGTCGCGGGCCACGGTCTCCAGCACCGCCGCGACGGCGGGGTCGGCGGCGACCTCCGCGGCGGCCCGCAGCGCGGCGAGCCCCTCGCCGTAGGCACCGTCGACGAGCGACTCCAGCGCGACGCGGCGCAGCGTCCCGGCGGGGCGCTCGGCGGCCTCGCCCTCGAGGGCCTCGGGCCAGGCGTCGGGCCCGACGGGCTCACCGGCGTAGGCGCCCGCGAGGGCGAAGGCGAGGCGGGCGTGGAGCACCTCGTCGAGGGCCGCGCGGTGGGCGCGCTCGACCAGCTCGGGGGTCGCCCCGAGGGCCAGCAGGTCGATCGACAGGCGGGCGAAGGCCGCGACGGAGGAGTGCTCCTCGCGGGCGTCGCGGGTCCACCGGGCGGCCTCTCGGGCGCGCTCGGCGGGGGTGAGCCGCGAGGCGTCGGGGAGCGCCGCGGGGAGGTCGCCCGACCACGCGGCGTCGCGGCGGATGGGGGCGGTGCGCGGGCGCCCCCGGACGCGAAGCGGGCGGCCGTGGGCGCCGCCGCCGGAGACCATGAGCAGGCTGAAGGCGGCCGCCGCCGCGGCGGTGACGACGGAGAGCACCGAGACGACGAGCGCGAAGACGCCGCCGGCGCGCGAGGCCCCGAGCCGCCCGCTCACCACGATGGCGCGGATCGAGAGGACGAGCGCGGCGATCCACAGCGAGAAGCCCACCGCGATGGCCACGCCGAGCGGCGCGAGGCTCCCGCCGCCGTCGAAGCGGTGGCCGAGGAACTCCAGCACCAGCGCGACGTACACGACGGGCATCACGAGGCACGACACGAGCGAGACCGCGGCGGCGACGCCGGTGCGGGGGTGCGCCGCGGGGGCGGCGGGCACCGGGGCATACGGAGGCGGGTAAGGCGCGGGGGGTTGCATGGCGGCCGAGTGTAGCCCGGCCGCGGCGCCGCCCTACCCGATGGCGGCGTCGAGGGCGGCGAGCGCCATGTCGGCGAAGCCCGTCTGCCGCTCGGCGGCGCTGAGGCTCTCGTGCGTGACCAGGCTGTCGCTCACCATCAGCACGGTGAGCGCGCGCGCCCCGAGGCGAGCGGCGATGGTGTAGAGCCCGGCGGCCTCCATCTCCACCGCGAGGACGTTGTGGCTCGCCCAGGTCTTCCACCCGTCGGGCTGGTCGACGTCGTAGAAGGTGTCGGTCGAGAGCACGTTGCCCACGTGCACCTTGAACCCGCGCTCGTTGGCCGACTGCCACGCCCGGTGCAGGAGGTGGAAGTCCGCGGTGGGGGCGAAGGTCATCCCGGGGAAGCGCCGCGACACGGTGCTCGAGTCGGTGGAGGCGCTCTGCCCCAGCACGAGGTCGCGGATGCCCACCTGGGGCTGCATCGAGCCGCAGGTGCCCACGCGGATCAGCGTGCGCACGCCGTACTCGGAGATGAGCTCGTGGGCGTAGATGGAGATCGACGGGACGCCCATGCCGGAGCCCTGCACCGAGACCCTGCGGCCCTTGTAGGTGCCGGTGTAGCCGAGCATCCCTCGCACCTCGTTGTAGAGCGTGGGGGACTCGAAGAAGCGCTCGGCGATGAGCTTCGCGCGCAGCGGGTCTCCAGGGAGAAGCACGATGTCCGCGATGTCTCCGGGCTTCGCGGCGAGGTGGGGCGTAGGCATCTTGGGGGGCAGGGCTCCGTAGGGGGTGTCAGGCGCGGTCGCCGGGGCATATCTATCCCCGCGGGTCGAGCTTGTCGCGCAGCCAGTCGCCGGTGAGGTTGAAGCCCAGCACCGTGGTGGTGATGGCGACGCCCGCGGTCACCGCCAGCCGTGGCGCCTGGAGCAGGTGCGCCGTGCCCTGGTCGAGCAGGGCTCCCCAGGAGGCCGACGCCCCGGGCCCGAGGCCCAGGAAGGACAGCGAGGCCTCGGCCAGCACCACCGCGCCGAGCCCGAAGGTCGCCTGCACCACCAGCGGCCCCGAGGCGTTGGGCAGCACGTGGCGGAAGAAGATCCGCCCCGGGAGAGCGCCCATCGCCCGGGCGGCGGTGACGAACTCCCGCTCCCGAAGCCGCAGCACCTCCGCGCGCGCCACGCGGGCGTAGCCGACCCAGCCGGTGATGGAGAGCGCCGCGATGAGGTGCAGCACCCCGGGGCGCGCCACCAGCGCCAGCACCGCCATGTTCACCAGCACCGAGGGGAAGGACTGCGCCGCGTCGGTCACCCTCGCCGCGACCGCGCCCGTGCGGCCTCCCACGAAGGCCGCGCCGCCGCCCAGGAGGGTTCCGACGACCAGGGAGATGAGCACGGTGGTGAGCGAGACCACGCCCGCGAGGCGCGCCCCGTGGAGCAGCACGGAGAGCACGTCGACGCCGTTGTCCGCGGTGCCGAGCAGGTGCTGCGAGGAGGGGCCCTCGAGGACGTGCGCGAGGTCGATGGCGCGCGGCGAGCGGGGAGAGATCGACGGGCCGAGCAGGGCCATCGCCGTGAAGAGGCCGACCAGGGGCAGTCCGAGTCGGGCGCGGAGGTTCACGCGCTGACCCGGATGCGCGGGTCGACGGCGGCGTAGAGCAGGTCGATCACGAGCTGGATGACCGCGACGGTGACGCCGAAGGCCACCACGCAGGCGAGCACCACCGGGACGTCGCGGCGCAGCAGGGACTCGAGGAAGAGCAGGCCGAGGCCCGGGCGCTCGAAGATGCGCTCGGTGACCACCGCGCCGCCGAGCAGCGCCGAGAGCTGGGCGCCGCCCACGGTGAGCAGCGGGACCAGCGCCGTGCGGAGCGCGTGGCGGACGAGCACCGTCGACTCGCGGAGCCCCTTGGCGCGGGCGGTCGCGATGTACGGTTCGCGAAGCACTTCGCGAAGTGCGCCGCGGCCCATGCGGGTGAGGATGCCCGCGAGGCCGGCGCCGAGGGTGAGCGACGGCAGCACCAGGGAGGCCGGGCCGCTGGCGTCGGGGCCGGGGAAGGGCAGCCACGGGAGCGCGACGCAGAAGAGGAGCACCAGCATCGGGCCGATCCAGAGGGACGGCAGGGCCATGCCCAGGAGCGAGAGGACCCCGACGGCGGCGTCGGTGCGGGTTCCGGGCCGGGTGGCGGCGAGCATCGCGAGGGGGATGGCGATGAGCCAGGCGACGAGCACCGCGCAGAGGGCGAGCGCGACGGTGGAGGGCCACACGGCGGCCACCTCGGAGAAGGCGGTGCGGTCGCGGTGCACGAAGGACGGGCCCATGCCGCGCAGGAAGAGGTCTCCCAGGAAGCGGAAGTACTGGACCGGCAGCGGGTCGTCGAGGTGGAGGGTCGTCCTCAGCGCGAGCCGGTCGGCGGGGGTGGCGGTCTCGTCGAGGAGCACGTCCGCGGGGTCGCCCGGGAGCGCGTGGATGGCGACGAAGCTGAGCGAGGCGACGGCGAGCACGGTGAGCGCCCCCGCCCCGACGCGTCGGAGCAGAAACGCCAGCGGGCTCACGGGACGGCGGGCGCGCAGTAGCCCGCGGCGCGGGAGACGGTGTCGATGAGCACGTTGCAGCTCTGGCCCGACGGGAGGATGCCCGAGGCGTTGGCGGTGTTGACGCAGGCGCGGCCGTCGGGGTGCACGCAGCGGTACTCGGGGGTGCGGCAGTCTTCGTCGACGTCGCAGCCGGCCATGCAGAAGCGGCGCTCGATGCGGGGCGCGTGGGCGTCGAAGCCGATGCAGAGGGCCTCGTCGGGGCAGCCGTTGGGGTCGCAGTTCTGCTGGGTGCAGTAGCCGTTGACCTGGGAGAGGTCGCACTGGCGGTCGCCCGTGGCGCTGCAGTCGGTGCTGGCGCTGCAGCCGTCGCCGATGACCTTCTTGCAGGCCCCCGCGGAGAGTCCGACGGCGAGGAGAAGGGCGAGCGTTCGGAGGGTTCGGGGCATCATCGGGCGCGCGGAACCTACTGGAACCCCTCCCCGAGGCGCAACCCGTGTCCGCGAGCCGGGGACGGGCCCGCGGTGGGGGCCGATGGGCGCGCGTGCCATCGTGGGAGAGCGCTGACATGACCACGGTCAAGCGTCTCGCCGGGATTTTCGTTCACGCTGCAGGGGAGATTGCGAGCGAATCTCAGGAGCCGTGATGGTGCGGTCGACCAGAGAGCATCGACATCGCGGGATCGCACTCAGCAGAGGGGTGGCGCTGGGGCGGGTGTGCCTCTTCGTCCCGGCTCCTCCGGCCGCGGAGGTCGGCGCCGGGGGCCCGGAGGTCGAGGAGAGCCGGCTGCGGGAGGCCCTCGCCTCGGTCAGCGCTCGGCTGGAGCTGATCGCTGGCGACGCCGACGAGACGGTGGGCCCGGGCGAGGCGGCGATCCTCCGGGTGCAGGGCATGGTGCTCCGCGACGAGTCGCTCTGGGAGACCTTCGCCGCAGCCATTCGAGCGGGAGGAGCGACCGCCGAGCGCGCCGTGACCGACGCCTTCCGGCTCTTCCGAGAGGGGCTCTCGCTCACCGCCTCGGAGGCATCGGTCGGGCGCGCGGGGGACATCAACGAGCTCGAGGGCAGCCTGCTGACGGCGCTCGGGCGAGCGGCCCCGACGATCCGCTGCCGGGACGCCATGCGCTGCGCGGTGGGCCAGTGCGAGCTCCGCAACCCGCACATCCTGGTGATCTCCGAGCTGACGCCCGCGCTGGTGATGGAGGTCGACGACCTGACCCTCGGGCTGCTCACCGCGCGCGTCGGCCCGACCTCCCATGCGGCGATCCTCGCGAGGGCCATGGGGCTGCCCGCCGTGAGCCTCGGCGACGAGGGGCTGCTGGAGCGGGTGCCCTTCGGGGCCGACCTGCTGATCGACGGCGACCGCGGCGAGGTGATCGTCTCGCCCGATCCGGAGACCCTCGCGGCCTACGCGGAGCGCCTCCGCTCGGGCCCTCGCAAGATGCGCGTCGCGCAGCCGGTGGAGGAGCTGCAGGTGCTCGCGAACATCGGGCGTGCGGCCGAGCTCGGGGTGGCGCTCGCCGCCCACGCCGAGGGCGTAGGGCTCTATCGCACGGAGCTCGAACCCCTCTCGCTGGGGCGGCTGCTGGACGAGGAGGAGCAGTACCATCGCTACTCGGCGGTGGTGGAGGCCATGGCGGGCCGGGCGGTCTACATCCGGCTGCTCGACCTCGGGGGTGACAAGAGCGCGGACTTCCTGGGTCTGCCCCACGAGGAGAACCCCGTGCTGGGCCTGCGGGGGGCGCGGCTGCTGCTGGCCCGACCGGAGATGCTCCGGGAGCAGGTGAGGGCGCTCGCGCGGGCGTCGCGCGCCGGGACCATCCACGTGATCGCGCCGATGATCATCGACGTGGCGCAGTTTCTGGAGCTTCGGGAGATCTTCGAGGACGAGGCCGGGAGGTTCGAGGGGCGGTCGCTGCTCTTCGGTCCGATGCTGGAGGTCCCCTCGGCGTGCGTCCAGGCGCGGCAGCTCCTGGCAGCGGCGGATTTCGCCTCCGTCGGCACCAACGACCTCACGCAGTACCTCTTCGCGATGGACCGCTCGAACGCGGCCGTGGCCCGGGCGGACATCCACCACCACCCGGCGCTCTGGAGCGTCATCGAGGACCTCGCGGCGGCCGCGAGGGAGACGGGCCGGGGGCTCTGCGTGTGCGGCGAGCTGGCCGGGGACGCCACGCTCACCCGGCGGCTGATCCGCGCGGGCATCCGGCAGGTGAGCGTCGCGCCTCGGGGCATCGCGGAGGTGCGGATGGCGGCGAGGTCGTCGCCGGGGCGGTGACCTCTCAGCGGGAGGGGCGCGGGTCGAGCACCCGGCCCATGAACAGCACCGCCCCGCTCCGCAGGTCGCGGATCACGAACACGAAGGGGTGGTCGACGGCGATCACCGTCGGGGGCGCCATCGGGGCGGCGGCGCCGGCGCGGGCCATCACCACGGCGGTCGCCGCGGCGGCCTCGGTGCCCGCCTCGGCCACGTCGACGAAGACCTTGTGGAAGGCGTCGGAAATGTAGAGCCGGTCGTCTGGCGACGGCGGGTTGGCCATCGCCGAGAAGTCGGCCTGGGCGCGGCTGAAGGGGAG
The DNA here is from genome assembly GCA_004297725.1 of Myxococcaceae bacterium. GTDB lineage: Bacteria > Myxococcota_A > Polyangia > Polyangiales > SCUS01. Next base: position 78,770 of record SCUS01000064.1, read on the forward strand.
GCTCATCCCGAGGGCCGTGAGCGCCGTGCGCAGCGAGAGCGAGCCGGTCTCCACCCGGAAGCGGGGCAGGCGCAGCACCACCTGCGTGGGCGCGAGGGCGGCCACGGTCGACTGGATGCGCTCGCTGGTGAGCTGCGCCTCCAGCGCCGCGAGGCCGTCGCGCGCGTCGGGGAGCAGGATGTCCATCGCGAGCTCGTCCCCGCGGTAGGGGAGCTCGACCGCCCTGAAGCCGGCGCCCGAGGCGACGCTGAGTCGACCGCTGCGGCTCATGGTGGGGAGCTGCGTCGCGGTCGCGCCTCCGACGTAGAAGGTGTCGTCGCGCGTCGCGTAGGCCGGGAAGGGCGTCTCCCACGGGGCCCGCAGGTACATCGCGTTGACCAGCACCAGCCGCGTGTCGCCGTCGATCGAGCCGCCGGGCAGCAGGTCGCGGATCTTGTCCATGGTCTGCTCGGCGACCCAGCCGTTGATGCGCTGGCGAGCGGGCTCCGGCCGAGCGAAGTCGAGGCGCTCCAGGGGAGCGGCGAAGAGCGAGCGGGTGAGCGCGAGGTAGGGCTCCTCGAAGGTGTAGCGCTGGTGCCCGAAGAGCCGGTTGGCGGTGCGCGCGGTGACGCCCTCGCCGAGCCCGCCGTTCCAGCGGGCGGAGAGGGCGCCGAGGGCCGCGGACTGGCGCGCCGGGTCGAGGCCCGAGTGCAGCACGCGGCGCATCTCCGCGAGGGTCTCCCCCCGGGCTCCGGCCTCGGTCATCCCGAAGGCGAGGGCGATGCTCCCTGGGGCGATCGCGAGGTTGCCGGGCTGCGAGCGCAGCCGGGCGTAGAGGTCGGTGCCAAGGCGGTTGAGGCCCTGCGCCGCGGCGCGCTGATCGTCCATCGGTGACTCCGGTGCGGGTGCGGGTGCCTCGGCGACGGGCGGGGCAGGCTGCGCGACGGGCTGCGGGTGGGCGACCGGGAGGTCCACGGGCTGCACCGGGGGAGCGCGGCGAGCAGGGCACGCGGCGAGCGAGACGGCGAGAAGGAGCGAGGCGCTCGAGGGCTTCATGCGGGTACGGATGATCCGCCCCGCACGAACCCTGGCGCAACGGGTCAGAAGGCTTCGACGGGCAGGTCCATGATGTCCATGGCGCTGCGCTCGATGTGGCCGCGGGCGTAGGTGACGTTGGGGAGCACCTCGCGGCAGAAGAAGCGCGCGGAGGCCACCTTGCCGTCGTAGTACGCGCGGTCGTCGTCCGAGGCGCCGTCGCGCTTCACGAGGGCGATCGCCGCGTGCCTCACCAGCAGCCACGCGAGCACCGTCTCCGCGGTCGCCATCAGGATGCGGTTGCCCTGCAGCCCGACGTGGTGCACCGACTCGCTCGCCTTGCCGAGCATGGTCATGTAGATCGCCTGGAGGTCGTCGAGCGCCGCCGCGAGCAGCGCCCGCTCGCTGGTCAGCGCGGCGCCGCCCTCCCCCGACTCGATGGTGAGCTGCACCTGCTCGAAGAGCTTGCCGAGCGTCGCGCCGCCGTCCTTGGCCACCTTGCGGAAGAACAGGTCGAGCGCCTGGATGTGCGTGGTGCCCTCGTAGAGCGAGTCGATCTTCTGGTCGCGGAGGTACTGCTCCGCGGGGAAGTCCTCGACGTAGCCGGCGCCGCCGTAGCACTGCAGCGACACCGAGAGCAGCTCGAAGGCCCGCTCGGAGTTGAAGCCCTTGATGAGCGGGAGCAGCAGGTCGTTGAGCCGGTCGAGGCCCTTCGAGTGGCCGTGGCCGCCCTGCTGCTCGATCTCGTCCTGGAGCGAGGCCACCCAGAGCGCGAGCGCCCGCATCCCCTCGGCGTGGCTCTTCTGGAGCATCAGCATCCGACGCACGTCGGCGTGGGCGATGATCGGCACCCGCGGCGAGTCCTTCTCCGCGGCGCGCGGCAGGTCGGGGCCCTGGACGCGCTCCTTCGCGTACTCACGGGCGTTGAGGTAGGCCGTCGAGAGCGTCGAGAGCGACTTCATCCCGACCGCCATCCGCGCCTGCTCGATCACATGGAACATCTGCCGGATGCCGTCGTGCGCCTCGCCCATGAGCAGGCCCCGCGCGGGCGCGTCGCCTCCGTAGACGATCTCGCACGTCACGCTGGCGCGCAGGCCCATCTTCTTCTCGAGCTTGGTGCAGCGCCAGCCGTTGCGCTCTCCGAGCGAGCCGTCCTCGTTGACCCAGTACTTGGGGACGATGAAGAGCGAGAGGCCCTTGGTGCCCACGGCGGCGCCCTCCGGTCGGGCGAGCACCAGGTGCACGACGTTCTCGACGGTGTCGTAGTCGCCGTTGGTGATGAAGCGCTTGGTCCCTTCGAGCTCCCAGACGTCGCCCTCGACGTGGCGGGCCCTGGTGCGCCCCGCGCCCACGTCGCTGCCCGCGTCCGGCTCGGTGAGCACCATCGCCGCGCCCCAGCGCTTCTCGATCATCTGCGGCAGGTAGCGGGCCCGCTGCGAGGGGGTGCCGAGGCGGTCGATGACCCGCGACATGAAGCTGCCGAACAGATAGAAGGCCGCCGCGGGGCACGAGCCCGCGACCATCTCGAAGGAGGCCCACACCACCGACGGGGGCGCTCCGACGCCGCCGAGGTGCGTCGGGATCTCGAAGAGGTGCCAGCCGCCTTCGTAGTAGGCCTCCATCGCGCGCTTGAGCGACTCGGGCAGGAGGGCCTGGCCGTCGGGGCCGAGCTTCGGGGGGTCCCGGTCGGAGGCCGCGAAGGCCTGCGCGAGGTCCTGGCTGCACATGCGCTCGAACTGCTTCAGCGTCTCCCGGGCGGTCTCCTCGTCGAGCGTGGCGAAGGGCGCCTTGCCGAGCACCCGCCGCCCCACATCCAGGAACTCGAAGAGGTTGAAGAAGACGTCCCGAAGGTTGGACTTGTAATGATGCACCGTGCTCATGGCCGGGCATCGTAGCGCGATCATGACGTCCGCTGAATGCCGGTTCATTCCGTAGGCGTCATGTAGACTCGCAGGGGCGATCGGGTTCCCCCCACTGTCGAGGTGTGCGCTTGAGACGACGATCAACCCTGGTGGCGGCGCTGGCCTGCCTCTCCCTCTCCGGCTGCCTCGACGGCCTCTTCGGCACCCAGGACGCGGGCGGCATCGCCCCCGCGGGCGCCGGGGTGGGAGCGAGCTGCGAGCGAGACAACCAGTGCCGCCCCAGCCTGCGCTGCGACACGGCCGCCCGGGTCTGCGCCCTGCGCGGCGACTCCATCGCGGGCGCCAACTGCGTGCTCACCGGAGAGTGCTCGGCGGGGCTCTTCTGCAACGGCGCGGGCGTGTGCGCCACCGCGGGCGCCGCGGCCGACGGGGAGAGCTGCGGCGACACCGCGAGCTGCCAGCGGGGCCTCGTCTGCGCGCGCCCGACCGGCGAGCTCTTCGGCCTCTGCCGCGCCCCTCGGGGCGCGTCGCCCGGCGACGCGGGCTCGACCGCCGGCACGGCCCGCGACATCGACGGCCCGTGCGCCGACCTGCTCGACTGTCAGGCGGGCCTCGACTGCCACCCGACGACCCGCACCTGCTACTCGGCCGCCGTCACCGCGGCGTTCGCCGGCCGCGACGGCGGAGCGACCCTCTGGCCGGGAGAGCGCTGCGCCGCCGAGGAGGACGGTCCCGCCAGGGCGTACTTCGAGCTGCCCGCGATGGACGGCGCTCCCCCGCACGACTTCTTCCGGCTCCCCTACCCCAACGACGTCCGCCGCGACCCCGCCACCGGGCGCATCAACCTCACGGGCTTCCCCCACCCCGGCACCGCCCTGCTGGGCTTCGACCTCATCGACCGCTACCTCCGCGCCATCGAGCGCTCGGTCGACGGCTTCGGCACCAACCAGCTCATATACTTCCGCTTCTCGGGCCGGCTCGACTTCGCGACGCTGCGCCTCAACGACACCCTCCGGCTCATCGACCTCACCACGGGTCAGCCCACCGGCACCGTGCGCTACGCGGCCAACACCGCGGGCAACCGCTACCTCTGCGGCAACCCCGTGATGATCGACACGGGCCACGGCGCTCCGATGGAGCCGGGCCACACCTACGCGGCGCTCGTCATGGCGGGCGTGCGGGACGCCTCGGGCCGCGCGGTGGAGCGCGACGCGGACTTCCCTGCGATGCTGGCGGAGGCGGCTCCGGCCGACCCGCTGAGGGCCCGGGCGCACTCGGCCTACGCGCCGCTGCGGCGCTACCTCGCCAGCGAGCGCATCGACCCGGCGACGGTGATCGTCGCCACGGTGTTCACCACGCAGCAGCCGCGGCGGGTGGTGCCTGCGCTGAGAGAGGCGGTGCGCGCGGCGACGGCTCCGGCGCCGGAGGGCTTCGTGCGATGTGACACCGGGGTGCGCTCCCCCTGCGACGACGGGCTCGCCGGCGCCGACCATGTGCGCGGCTGCATCGGCCCGGCGGACCCGGCCTTCGACGAGCTCCAGGGCACCCTCTCGCTCCCGTATTTCCAGTCGGGCGCGAGGCCCTACCGGGAGCCCGGCAGCGGGGCCATCGCCGTCGACGCGACGGGTCGCCCGATGGCGCAGGGGAGCGAGCGGGTGTGCGTGACCATCACGGTTCCTCGAGGCGCCGGGGCGCCCGCCGGGGGATGGCCCACGGTGCTCTACGCCCACGGGACGGGCGGCAGCTATCGGAGCGTGGTGGGCGACGGCCTCGCGGGCGCGCTGTCGGGCGTCGACCTCGGCGGCGGCGCCACGGTGCGCTTCGCGACGGTGGGCTTCGAGGGGGTGATGCACGGCGCACGGCGGGGGATGGGCGTGAGCACTCCTCCCGACCAGGCCTTCTTCAACTTCGGCAACCCGGAGGCCGCGAGGGACAACGTGCTCCAGGGGTCGGCGGACCTCTTCTCCATGGTGCGCGCGCTCTCCACGGTGACGCTCCCGATGCTTCCCAGGGAGGGTCAGTCGGTGCGCTTCGACCCTCGCCGCATCTTCTTCTTCGGCCACTCGCAGGGCTCCACCGTGGGCCTCCCCGCGGCGGCCTACGAGCCCGACCTCGCGGGGATGGTCTTCTCCGGCGCGGGCGGCGACCTGCGGCTCTCGCTCACCTCGAAGGTGCGCCCCATCGACATCGCGTCGCTCGTGCCCGCGGTGCTCCAGGACCCCGACGCCCGAGGCGCGGGCCACCCCGCGCTCAACATCCTGCAGACCTTCTTCGAGCGCAGCGACGCGGTGAACTACGGCCGCCTCGTCCTGCTCGATCGCCCCATGGGCATCGCCGCCCGGCCCGTGCTCATGACCTACGGGCTCGGCGACTCGTACTCCCCCACGGCCACGATGCAGACCGTGGCCGCCACCCTCGGGCTCCCTGCGGCGGGCACCATCCCCGGCGGCGCCAACGCCTGGCCCTCCGGCGCCGGGCTCCCCTTCCCCGTCATGAACAACCTCGCCGGAACCACCGCCGCGCTGCTGGAGGTCGACCCCGGGAGCGCCTACGACGGGCACTTCGTGGTCTTCCGCGACCGCCAGCTCAACGAGCGGGTGCTGCGCTTCCTCGCCACCGCGGCGCAGGGCGCGGCGGTCATCCGCTGAGCTCGACCGTCGCCTCCTCGCCCAGCACGTCGACCACCCGCACCAGCACCCTCCCCCGCGCCTCGACCTGCACCCTCGTGGGGAGCGGCTGCTTCGGGGCACGCGTCACCTTCTGGCGCGCGCGAAACACCCCGCCGTCGGGGTCGGTGTCGATCAGCCAGTAGTCGACCCAGGAGGTCCAGTGGGCGACCGCGGGGAGCCCGCTCGCTGCGCCTTCGACCTCGAAGCCGGTGAGCTCCACGGTGGCCGCAGAGCCGCTCCTCGTCAGCGTCGCGAGCGCCCGCCTCGCCCTCGGCCGCGCCTCGGGTGCGAGGGTGGCCAGGGCCCAGGGCTGCGTCGCCGGGAGCTGCACCAGCCGCCGCCTCGTGGTGGCGATCGCCGCGTCGCCGACGTCGATGGCCACCCAGCGCCGACCGAGCTGCTCGGCCACCGAGGCGGTGGTCCCGCTGCCGCTGAAGCAGTCGAGCACCCGGTCTCCAGGGCGAGTGGCCCAGCGGATCACGCGCGCCAGCAGCCCCTCGGGCTTCTGGGTGTCGTAGCCCATGTCCTCTCGCTTCGGGCAGTGCCGCAGCGGCCGCACCTCGGCGTCGTCCCAGAGGGTGTCGATGGGCTGGTCCTTGAACCACCGGCCGTCGTCGCCGGGCCGGAGGAAGTACTTGATCGACACGCGCCCGGAGGGAGAGTCGTGCACCCGCCCCTCCTCGCGCAGCCTCGCGATGCTGACGTCGGTGTAGTCGCCTCGCGGGGCCGTGGTGAACCAGAGCCCCCGGGCCTCGTCCCACTTCGCCCCCGAGGGGCGGCCCTTCGCGTCGAGCGCGACGGCGTCGCTGCGCCGGGGGGCCTCGCCCCGGAAGGCCGCGCCCGGGGTGCGCGAGTAGACGAAGATCGTGTCGAGGGTGCGACCGAGCTGTCGCGACGCGGCCTGCCGACCGAGGTTGGGAGCGCGGCGCCAGGCGATCTCGTTGCGGAAGCACTGCGGCCCGAAGAGCTCGTCGAGGAGCACCCGGAGGTATCCGTTGGCGCGCCAGTCGCAGTGGACGAAGAGGGCGCCGTCGTCGGCGAGCAGCTCTCGCAGCAGCGCCAGGGTGTCGGACATGAACGCGAGGTAGGCGTCGAGCCCGGCGCCCCAGGTGTCGCGGTAGGCGTGGCGCCGCAGCGTGGCGCCGTCGTCGAGCCGTCGCGTCGCGTGGAAGCGGCCTCCGGTGTCGAAGGGCGGGTCGATGTAGACCGCGTGGAAGCCCGCGGCGTGCGTGGGCAGCAGGCTCGCGAGCGCGGCGCAGCGGTCGCCCTCGATGAGCAGGTTGGGCTCGCCGGAGGGCCCTCCGTGGCGCTCCCTCAGCGCGATGGGCGAGGGCTCGCGCGAGGGGGTGACGCGCTGGCCGTCGAGGTACTTGCCGCGCCAGACGAGCTCGGTCATCGCGGCCGGGTGCCTCTGCCGGTGATCAGAGCCGCACGGAGAGGAAGAGCTTGGTGAGGAAGAAGTCCGCCACGAGGACGGCGATGGCGGCGGCGACCACGGTGCGGGTGGTGGAGCGCCCGACCCCTTCGGTGCCGCCGCGGGTGTTCATGCCGTAGTAGCAGCCGATGATGGCGATGGTGATGCCGAAGAAGGGCGACTTCCCCAGGCCGGACATGAAGTCCTGCATGGTGATGGACTCGAGCGCCGTGCGGAAGAAGAAGCCCATCGGGGTGTCGAACTGGAGCTTCGCCACGCCCATCGCGCCGCTGAACCCGACCACGTCGGCGAAGATGGTCAGCACCGGCATCAGGATCAGGCAGGCGATGAGCCGCGGCACCACCAGCTTCTTCACCGGGTCGGCGCCGAGCGCCCGGATGGCGTCGATCTGCTCGGTGACGGCCATGGAGCCGAGCTCCGCGGCCATGCCGGAGCCGATGCGCGAGCCCACCACGAGGGCGGTGAGCGCGGGCGCGAGCTCGCGGGTGATGGAGAGCCCGATGACCCGGCCCACGTAGTCGGTGGCGCCGAAGCGCTCGAGGCCGAAGGCGAACTGCACCGTCATGACCATGCCGACGAAGAGCGCGGTGAGCAGGGCGATGGTGACGGACTTCAGCCCGAGGGACTCGAGCTGGTAGATGATCTCCTTGAGCTCGAAGGGGCGGGCGAAGGTGGCGACGACGGCGTCGCGGAAGAGGAGCACCATGCCGCCGAGGTCATCGAGCGACTGCTTGGAGTTGTCGATGTAGCTCTGCCAGGGAGAGACCACCGGCGCGGGCGCGGCGATCGACGGGCGGCCCGGCGGAATCGAGGGGTGTCCCTCGGGGATGGCGTGGATGGTAGGCGGGACGGAGGTCGTCATCGGTGTGGTTTAGGGGGCGCGCGCTCTACGGCTGGAGGGGCGACTGCACCGTGCGGAAGCCGCGCACGAAGGCGTCGAAGGCGGGCCGCCCGGCGGCGAAGTGCTCGGGCGGGGCGACGAAGCCGAGGTCGTAGACGCAGCCGTCCTTCTTCATCACGTAGAGCTCGAGCGAGCGGGGAACCCCGTCAAGGCGAGCGTTGACGACGACGTGACGGGCCTCGCGGCGGTCGAAGGGGATGGTCTCCTCCAGGACGGTCTCCCGCTGGGTGAAGCCGATGAGCAGGTGCTGGACCAGCGAGGGGAGCGGGGTGTCCATGGAGCGGTCGCAGGTGTGGTCGACGTGCACCAGCCCGCTGGTCGACGGGTCGAACCAGGCGACGTCGTTGGACTCGACCCGCACCGGCTGCCACGAGGAAGGGACCGGACCGAAGGCATATCGCAGCGCGCCCGCGCTCACCTCGCTGCCTTGCACCCGAACACCTGAACCCGAACACGCGATGCCCGAGGACACCGCGAGGAATACCAGCACCATCCTCGACACGGGCGGCACCATAACCGGGCCCCCTCGGGGGCGCCAACGCGGAGGTGCATGATTCGTTGACGCGAGAGAATGCCGCTCGCTACGATTCCGCACGCGCATGTCGATCCCACCGCAGGGCCATCTCCACGAGCAACTGCTGGCGGAGGGCCTCATCACCCACGACCAGCTGGAGGGCGTGCTGCACCGGGTCCGGGGCGACGGCTCCCGCATCGAGGACGTCCTCATCGAGAGCGGCGCCATCTCCGAGGCCGACCTGCTGAAGTTCCTGGCGAAGCTCTACCGGACGCGCTTCGTGGCGACCAACAAGCTCGCCCGCGCCGAGGTCGACCGGGGCCTTCTCGAGGTGATCCCCCGCCGCCTCGCCGAGGAGTTCCAGGTCTTCCCGGTGCTCTTCGACCCGGCGAGCAGCACCCTCTCCGTGGTCTCCCCCGACGCCGGCGACCCGTCGGTGCTCTCCGCCGTCCAGCAGGCCTCCAACGCCCGCGACGTGCGGGTCTACGTCGCCCGCCCCGCGGCCGTGCGCGCCGCGATCCTCAAGCACTACGCCGGAGAGCTCTACGCCTTCGCCCAGGTCGATACGACCGGGCGCGAGCAGTACCTCTCCATGATCGACCTCTACGCCCAGCACTCCATCCAGGGGCCCACGGCGCCGAGCTCGGCGCCCGCCTCGCCCACCACCGAGCGCCGCGAGCGCATGGTGAGCGAGAGCGACATGGCCCGCCCGCAGCAGCGCAAGGCCAGCAGCGGCACCGCCCGGGCGTCGTTCATGGAGATGGTGACGGTGCTGGTGTCGCTGCTGGAGAACAACCGCGGCGAGCTCCGCGGCCACTCCCCGCTCGTCTCCCGCTGGACGCGAAAGCTCGCCGAGCGCATCCGCCTCGCCCCCGAGGAGGTGCACGCGCTGGTGCTCGCCGCGCTGCTCCACGACGTCGGCAAGGCGGCCACCTACCACCTCACGGCGCTCAACGTCGCGATGTTCGACAACCACCGCGTCGCCGCGCAGAAGACCTTCCAGACCGCCATCAAGATCTTCGAGGCGGTGCCGCTCGACGCCACCACCGTCAGCACGCTCCAGACGATGTACGAGCGCTTCGACGGGCAGGGCTTTCCCGACGGCCTCGCCGGCAAGGAGATCCCGCTGGGGGCGCGCATCCTCGCGGTGGTCGACACCTTCGCCGACCTCACGCAGAACCCCAACAACCCCTACCGCCGTCAGCTCACCGCCCCGGAGGCGTGCGACGTGCTCGACCGCCACAAGGCCACGGTGTTCGACCGCAACCTGGTCGACCTGCTGCGCCAGGTGGTCACCGGCGACGACCTCCGCGCCAAGCTGCTCTCCGAGCGCACCGTGGTGCTGCTCATCGACCCCGACCCCGAGGAGAGCACCGTGCTCGAGCTCCGCATGGTCGAGGAGGGCTTCGAGGTGCACCTCGCGCGCAACGTCGAGGAGGCCATGGGGGTGCTCGCCCGAGGCTCGGTCGAGGCGGTGATCTCCGAGACCGACCTGGAGACCACCTCCGGGCTCGACCTGCTCGCCACGCTGCGCGCGTCGCAGTCGACGGTGCCCTGGGTGTTTCTCACGCGCGACCAGCGCCGCGAGGCCATCGCGAGGGCCTTCGAGCTGGGCGCCAACGACTACGTGCTCAAGCCCGCCTCGCCGGAGGTGCTCATCGCCAAGGTGAAGCAGCTCCTGGCGCAGCGGCAGGCGCGCTCGCCCCGCGGCGTGTCGGGCTCCCTCGCCGAGCTGGCCCTCACCGACGTGGTGCAGGTGCTCTCCCAGGGCCGCAAGACCGGGCAGCTCAGCATCCGCAACGGATCAGAGCAGGGGGAGGTGCACTTCCTCGACGGCAACGTGGTCAACGCGCTCTGGCAGGGGCTGCGCGGCGAGGAGGCCTTCTTCGCGATGCTCGGCCTCTCCACCGGCGACTTCGCGCTCGACCCCACCTTCCGCCCCTCGTCGCAGGCGATCAGCAGCAACGTCGAGGCGCTGATGCTCGAGGGCATGCGCCGCCTCGACGAGGCCCGCTCGTAGCCTGCGCTCAGCCCCCGAGCAGCCGCGAGAGCGCCGCGTCCAGCGCCCTCGGATCGGCCCTCCCCCCGCTCGCTCTCATCACCTCTCCCTTGAAGTACCCGAGCAGCGCCCGCTTGCCCGCGCGGTAGGCAGCCACCTGCTTCGGCGAGGCGTCGATCACCGCGCGGCACGCCGCCTCGATGGCCCCCTCGTCGGTCACCACCCGCAGCCCCTCGGCCTCGATGATCGCCTCGGCGCTGCGGCCGCTCTCGACCATCTTCGCGTAGACCTCCCTGGCGAGGGTCCCCGAGAGGGTGCCGTCGTCGAGGCGGGCGAGGAGCGCCGCGAGCGCCTCGACCGGCAGGGGGAAGCTCGCCTGGAGCCCGTCGGTGACCACCCCCGGCTTCACCACGTTGCACACCCAGTTGGCCGCGCGCTTCGCATCCGTCGTGAGCGCCGCGAGGGCCTCGAACCACCGGGCCAGCGCGGGGTGCTCGGTGATCACCCGGGCGTCCCCCTCGGTGACCCGCAGCTCCCGGACGTACCGGGCGCGACGCGCCGCAGGGAGCGGCGGGAGCGAGGCGGCGAGCTCGTCGACGAAGGCCTCGGACAGCACCAGCGGTGGAAGGTCGGGCTCCGGGAAGTAGCGGTAGTCGTCGCTGCCCTCCTTCCTGCGCAGCACGTGGCAGCGCCCGGAGTCGTCGTCCCAGGTCTTGGTCACCTGGGCGACGGCGCCACCGGCCTTCAGCGCGGCGACCTGCTCGGCCACCTCCCACTCGATCGCCCGCTGCACGAAGCGGAAGGAGTTGATGTTCTTGATCTCGGTGCGCGTCCCGAGGCGGCGCTCTCCCACCGGGCGCACGCTCACGTTGGCGTCGCAGCGAAACGAGCCCGACTCCAGGTTGCCGTCGTTGGCCCCGACGGCCATCAGCACCGAGCGGAGCTGACGGAGGTACTCCGCCGCCTCCGAGGCGCTGCGGAGCTCCGGGCGCCCGACGATCTCCAGCAGGGGGACGCCCGCCCGGTTGAGGTCGACCAGCGAGGCCTCCCTGGAGGCGCCGGCTCCGTGGAGGTTCTTGCCAGCGTCCTCCTCCAGGTGGGCGCGCTCGATGCCGATGCGGCGGGTGCTGCCGTCGGGCTGCGGCACGTCGAGCCAGCCGCCCTCGCACAGGGGCTCGTCGTACTGGGAGATCTGGTAGCCCTTGGGCAGGTCTGGATAGAAGTAGTTCTTGCGGGCGAAGCGGCTGCGGCGGCGCACGGTGCAGCCGAGCGCGAGGCCCACGCGCACGCCCATGGCGACCGCCTCGCGGTTGAGCGAAGGGAGGGCCCCCGGGAGCCCGAGGCAGGTCGGGCACACGAGGGTGTTGGGGGGATCACCGAAGCGCACCGCGCAGGGGCAGAAGGCCTTGGTGCGGGTGTGCATCCGGGCGTGCACCTCCAGTCCGATGACGGCTTCGTAGTCGGGGCTCATGGCGTGCGGGCGCGCACTCTGCCGCGCCCCGCGTCGGCGGGAAACAGCCCTGAGACCTCAGCGACGCGCGGAGACCCTATCGGTGCGCGCGGCGTCGGAGCGGGAGCAGGTTGACGGCGAGCAGCATCAGCGCCGCCCCCACGCCCGCGAAGAGCACTCCCTGGAAGGTGAGCACCTGCTCCAGGCTCTGGCCGCTGTAGCCGAGGAGGCGCGCGAGGGTGCCGCCGACGACCGCTCCGACGACGCTCGCTGCGACGTTGGTGAGCGGGTGGCGCTCGGCGTCGTCGGTCTTGAGGAGGAGGTTGGCGACCACGCCCACGATGGCGCCGAGGGTGAACCAGACGATGATACCGACCATGGTAATGCTCCCGGTGGATGGTCTCGTCCGTCGCGCAGAGGGTCTCTCGCGACTGTAGAAGGCTTTGCCACGCGGCGGATTGTTCGACCAGCGGCCAAGGGGGGTCCGCGGCAGCCCGGAGCTGGCTCCGAAAGCCTGCAGAGCCCGTTGGCACCGCAACGAGGGTGCGGTAGCAGGTTTCGCGATCCCCCTCCCACCCCCTACCCGGCCGAAGGAGAACCCACCCGCGTGAACAGCCCCATTGCCCCCGCCGCCCCGACCGAGATCACCGAGCTCTCGGTGAACACGATCAAGTTCCTGGCGATCGACGCCATCGAGGCCGCGAAGAGCGGGCACCCGGGGCTGCCGATGGGCGCCGCGGACGTCGCCTTCGTCCTCTGGTCGCGCTACCTCCGGCACGACCCGACGGACCCGCACTGGCGCGACCGCGACCGCTTCATCCTGTCGCCGGGCCACGGCTCGGGGCTGCTCTACGCCCTGCTCCACCTCGCGGGCTACGACCTCCCCCTCGAGGAGATCAAGCGCTTCCGCCAGTGGGGATCGAAGACCCCGGGACACCCCGAGGTGCACCTCACCCCGGGCGTCGAGGTCACCACCGGCCCGCTGGGCCAGGGCTTCGCCAACGGCGTCGGCATGGCGATGGCGGCGAAGATGGCCGAGGCCCGCCTGCCAGGGCTCTTCCACCACCGCATCTGGGCGCTGGTCTCCGACGGCGACGTGATGGAGGGCGTGGCCTACGAGGCCGCCTCGCTCGCGGGTCACCTGAAGCTCGGCAACCTCGTCTACATCTACGATGACAACCGCATCACCCTCGACGGCTCCATCGACGAGGCCTTCAGCGAGGACGTCGCCCGCCGCTTCGAGGCCATGGGCTGGCGCACGCAGCACATCGACGGCCACGACCACGCGCAGATCGCCGCGGCCTACGACGCCGCCATCGCACAGGACGAGAAGCCCACGCTGATCCTGGCGCGCACGCACATCGGCCACGGGGCGCCCAACAAGCACGACACCCACAAGGTGCACGGCGAGCCGCTGGGCAAGGACGAGGTGCAGGCCACCCGCAAGGCGCTCGGCTGGCCCGAGGAGACCTTCGTGGTCCCCGACGCGGTGAGGGCGCACTTCGCCGCCCGGGCGAAGGTGATGTTCGAGGCCCGCGCGCAGTGGAGCGCCCACGAGCAGCGCTGGCTCGCCGACCACGCCGACCGGGCCGAGCTCTACCGCTCGCTCTGCGAGCGCGCCGTGCCCGGCGACCTGCTGGAGACGCTGCTGGCGAAGCTCCCGCCGACCAACGACGCCACGCGCGCCCTCGCCGGGAGCATCGAGCAGATGGTCGCGGCCGTGATGCCCTCGCTCGTGGGCGGCGACGCCGACCTCGGCGGGTCGACCAAGACCCCCATCAAGGACTCCGGCAAGGTCTCCGCGGGGCACTTCGAGGGCCGCAACCTCCGCTTCGGCATCCGCGAGCACGCCATGGGCTCGGTCGCCAACGGCATCGCCCTCTACGGGATGTTCGTGCCCTTCACGGCGACCTTCCTCACCTTCTCGGACTACATGCGCCCGCCCATCCGCCTGGCCGGGCTCAGCAACACGCCCGTGGTGCACGTGTTCACCCACGACTCGGTGTTTCTCGGCGAGGACGGCCCCACGCACCAGTCGGTCGAGCACGTGAGCGCCCTTCGGCTCATCCCCAACGTGGACGTGTGGCGCCCCGCCGACAGCGCCGAGTGCGCCGCCGCCTGGGCCGCCGCGGCCACCCGCCGAGACGGGCCGACGGAGCTCATCCTCTCGCGGCAGAAGGTGGAGGTGCTGCCGGGCGACGCCACGGTGCGCGGCCGTCACGCGGCGCGCGGAGGCTACGTGCTGGTGCGCGAGGAGAGCGGCGCGGCGGAGCTGGTGATCCTGTCGACGGGCAGCGAGGTGTCCGTGGCGGTCGAGGCCGCGCGCAGACTGCACGCCGAGGACGGGCTCCAGGTGCGGGTGGTGTCGATGCCCTGCCTCGAGGTCTTCGAGCGCCAGGACGCGGCCTACCGAGCGACGGTGATCCCCGCCGGGGCGAAGCGGGCCAGCTTCGAGGCGGGTCGCACGGGCCTCTGGTGGCGCTACCTCGGGCTCGACGGGCTCGCGCTGGGCGTGGACGGCTTCGGCGCGTCGGCCCCGGGCCCGGTGCTCGGCGACAAGTACGGCCTCACCGCGGATCACGTCACGGCGCACCTGCGCGCGTGGCTCCGCGGGAGCTGAGACCCACCCCTCTCAAGGTCTCAAGGGACACCTTGGACCTTGAGAGGGGTGGAGCTAGGACCGCTCCGCTCAGCCCGCGCCGTCGGGGTCGCCCGCGTCCGAGCGATCGGCGTCGGCGGCCGCGTCGGAGCGCGCGTCGGCCGCTCCCCCATCCAGCATCGCCCCGGAGTCCACCGGCACATCCAGCGGAACGTCGGTCACCACCGGGTTGTCCGTCGGCGGACGGACGTCGGGAGTCACCGGGACGTCGGGGGTCGCCGGGACGTCGGGGGTCATCGGGACGTCGGGGGCGTCGGTCGCAGCGGGTCCGGCGTCGGCGCCGGCGTCCACCGGGGAGCCCGCGTCGAGGCGGGTAGGAGCCACGCAGAGCGAGCGCCCGTCGGGGGTGACCTCGCAGCGCAGCGGCGAGACGCACTCGCGGTCCTGGAGGCACTCGTCGCCCCGCTGCCGGGTGCCCTCGATGGAGCACCCCCCGAGGGCCACGCCCAGCACCGCGCAACCCAGCCACGTCCCCGTTGGTCTTCGCATGATCGACTTCGCTGCGAGCGACCGTATCACGCGCCCGCGAGGCGACGACAGCGCCTATGATCCACCCCGGCGAGCGCCGTCGATCGTCCGATGGGGACCGGCGCCCGACCACGAAAGGAGTCTCACGTTCCATTGCGCTCCAAGGCCATCACCGCCTCGGTCCTCACGCTGTCCCTGATCTCGGGCTTCGTGTTCATCCTGGTCACGCCCATCCTGTTCGTGCTCGCGCAGTCCGCGACGGAGCTGGGCGCGGGGCTGATCCTCCTCCTCGCGATCGGGATCACGGTCGCGATCAACGGCCTCATGTGGCTCATCTCCCCGTGGCTGATGGACCTCACCAACCGCTGGTTCTACCGCTGCCGCGACATGCCCCTGGAGGAGCTCGGGCAGTACCGCCCCGCGGTGGCGCAGTTCATCTACGCGACCTGCCAGCGGCACGGCGTGAAGGTGCCCGCGCTCAAGCTCATCGATGACATGAACCCCACCGCGTACTGCTACGGCTCCACCGCCGACCGGTCGCGCATGGTGCTCACCCGGGGCCTTCTCCACTACCTCAACGACGACGAGCTCGCGGCGGTCTGCGCCCACGAGCTCGGGCACATCGTGCACCGCGACTTCATCGTCATGACCCTCGCGTCGACGATGGTGCAGATCCTCTGGCAGATCTACGTGGTCGCCAAGAGCGTGCGCCCGAAGGGCAACGACTCCAAGGGCGTGGGCGAGGCGGCGGCGCTGATCGCCCTCGTGGCCTACGTCTTCTGGTGGGTGTCGCAGTACATGCTGCTCTACCTGTCGCGCGTGCGGGAGTACTACGCCGACGAGTTCGCCGGCGCCGAGACGCGCAACCCCAACGCCCTCTCCATGGCCCTGGTGAAGGTCGCCTACGGCCTCGCCCGGCAGCCCAACACGGAGTTCTCCCGCAAGCTGATGGGCGGCACCCGCGCCCTCGGCGTGGCCGACCCCGGCAGCGCCCGCTCGACGGGCTTCGCCTACGCCGCCGCGCACCAGGGCGGCCACGCGCTGGCGGGCGCCCTCGCCGGCCACGAGACCCCGGAGGTGCAGGCGACGGCCGACGGCATCGCGCGCATCGAGAAGGTCTTCCTCTTCGACCTGCACAACCCCTGGGCGGGGGTGCTCGAGCTCGGCAGCACGCACCCGCTCACCGGCAAGCGCATCAAGGTGCTCTGCGAGCAGTCGGCGTCGCTCTCGATCCAGCCGCTGTTTCAGTTTCAGCCCATCGACGCGTACGGGCGGCCGCTCGACTACGCGCGGCTGCGGGGCAACTTCGCGCTGGAGGTGCTCGTCTGGTTCGCGCCGCACTTCGGCGCCGCGGCCGCGCTCGTGGCGGGCATCGCGGGGGCGGCCATGGGCTCCGGCATGCTGGCCGCGGTGGGCTTCGGGGGCGTGGTGCTGGGCGTCGGCCTCGGCATGACCCTCAAGGGCTTCTGGCGCTTCCCCGCGCTGGGCCAGCCGGCGATGACCTCGGTGCTCGAGCTGATGATGGACCCCTACGCCTCGCCGCTGCGGGGCCGCCCGGTGGCCGTGCAGGGCACCCTCATCGGGCGCGCCGACGCGGGCAGCTACATCGCCGAGGACATGATGATGGAAGACCCGCAGGGCGGGCTCATGACCCTCAACTACGAGCACTGGCTGCCGCTCTTCGGCAACGCGTGGTTCGGGTGGAAGACCGTCACCCGGCTGGTGGGCCAGCCCTTCCAGGCGGTGGGCTGGTTTCGCCGGGGCATCGGGCAGCAGGTCGACCTCGACGAGCTGCGCACCCAGGGCGAGACCGTGTCGTCGTACACCGGGCTGTGGGGCCGCATGGGCGGCGTCCTGGTGAGCCTCATCGGCGTCGTGGTGCTCGGCGCCGCGGCCCTCGTGGCGATCGGCGACTCGACGCCCGCCCCGGCCCCGACGGGCACCACCGCCCCGGCCATCGAGCTCCCGTCGCCCGGCGGGAAGTAGCTCCCTCCCAACTCCCCTCGTCCCCCAAATGCGCATCGCCCTCGGACTCTGGTGAGCCGAGGGCGATGAGCACCGATCGAACGGTGGGGAGGCGTCGGTTACTCGTCGCCGTTGCGGCTGTGGCGGAGGAAGGTCGGGATGTCGAACTCGTCCTCCTTCATCGACACGGCGCCCATCGGGCGCGAGGGGCGGCCCATCTGGTTGTTCTGCATCGGCGGGGTCGAGGCGCGGCCGCCCATGGCGTTGACCATCTGCTGCGGCACCGCCTGGTGGCGCTGCGGCTGCGACTGCACCGGGGCCTGGTAGGCGCTGCGCTGCGGCTGGTGCGCGGCGGGGCGGCTGTGCACCATCGGCATCGAGGTCGACACGGCGCGGGCGTCGAAGGCCGCGACCTCGCTCGGGAAGCCCGTCGCGATGATGGTGACCTTCACCACGTCGCGCATGTTCTCGTTGATCACCGCGCCGAAGATGATGTTGGCGTCCTCGCCGGCGCTCTCCTGGATCATCGAGGCCGCCTCGTTGACCTCGCGGAGTCGCAGGTCGGGGCCGCCCATGAAGTTGATGAGCACGCCCGTCGCGCCGTCGACGGAGATGTTGTCGAGCAGCGGCGAGCTGATGGCGGCGCGCGCGGCGTCCATGGCGCGGGTGTCGCCGCGGCCGTAGCCGATGCCCATGAGCGCGAGGCCCGCGCCGCTCATCACGGCCTTCACGTCGGCGAAGTCGACGTTGATGAGGCCGCTCTGCTGGATGAGGTCGGAGATGCCCTGCACCGCGTTGACCAGCACCTCGTCCGCCTTGCGGAACGAGTCGGTCATCGTCATGTCGTCGTCGAGCGCCAGCAGCTTGTCGTTGGGGATGGTGATCAGCGTGTCGACGTGGGCGCCGAGCTCGGCCAGGCCCGCCATCGCGAACTTCGACCGGCGGGTGCCCTCGAACTTGAAGGGCTTGGTCACCACGCCGACGGTGAGCGCGCCGAGGTCGCGGGCGACCTGGGCGATCACCGAGGCCGCGCCGGTGCCGGTGCCGCCGCCCATGCCCGCGGTCACGAAGACCATGTCCGCGCCCTGGAGGTGCTCCTGGATGAGCTGGATGTCCTCCATCGCCGCGCGCTTGCCCACGTCGGGGTTGGCGCCGGCGCCGAGGCCCTTGGTGAGCGCCCGACCCAGCTGGATCTTCACGTCCGCGGGGCTCTGCATCAGGGCCTGGATGTCGGTGTTCGCGACGACGAACTCCACGTCCGTCACCTGCGACTCGATCATCGTGCGGATGGCGTTTCCGCCCGCGCCGCCGACGCCCACCACCTTGATGCGCGCCGCTGCCATGCTCGTGTTGTCAACCAGATCAAACGACAGACCCATGTGAATCCTCCCTACGAGACTGCGGTGATCCCCGACGCGTACGTCCACGCGCGGGGGAGCCGCGGTTGTTGCTGCGCGATGCCGTCCAGAGCACGCGCTGCGGAAATCCTTCAGAACACTTCGCCCAGCCAGCCCCGGAACTTGCCCCACCAGTGGGCATCTCCCGCGGCCTGCGCCCGACCGTCCGTCGTCGCGCTGGCCTTCACCGGGCCCTGGTACGTCCCCGCCGTCGAGGGCGTGGCGATGCGCGCGGGCCGCGCGGCGCCGTACTTCACCAGCCCCACCGCCGTGGCCATCGCGGGGCTGCGGACCATCTCCACCATCCCCCCGACGCCCGTCGGGACCCCTCGGCGCACCGGCACCTGGAGCACCTGCTCGGCCAGCTCGACGCTGCCCTCCAGGAGCGATCCACCTCCACAGAGGACGACGCCCGCGTTGAGGCGGTCGATCATCCCGCTGCCGTGCAGCGCCTGGGCGATGCACTGGAAGAGTTCCTCCATCCGGGGCTCGGCGATGGAGGCGAGGTAGTCGCGAGACAGCGTGCGCGACGGCCGCCCGCCCACCCCGGGGACCTCCAGGGTCTCCTCGGGGTCGACCATCGACCGCATCGCGCAGCCGTAGCGCACCTTGATGCGCTCGGCCTCGCTCGCGGGCGTGCGCAGCCCCGCGGCGATGTCGTTGGTGAGGTTCTCCCCGCCGATGGGGAGCACCGCGGTGTGCCGCAGCGAGCCCTCGGAGTAGATCACCACGTCCGTCGCCCCGCCGCCGATGTCGACCAGCGCGACGCCGATCTCCTTCTCGTCGTCGGTGAGCACCGCCTCGGCGCTCGCGAGCGGCGTCAGCACCAGCTCGGTCACGTGGAGGTTGCAGCGCTCGATGCACTTGGTGACGTTCTGCACGCTGGAGACCGCCGCGGTCACGAGGTGCACCCGCGCCTCGATGCGCACGCCGCTCATCCCGACGGGCTCGCGCACGCCGTCCTGCTGGTCGATCACGAAGTCCTGCGGCAGGACGTGGATGACCGTGCGGTCGAGCGGCATCGAGATGCGCCGCGCCTGGTCGAGCACCCGGTCGACGTCCTCGCGGGAGCACTCGTGGTTGGCGATCGACACGATGCCGTGCGAGTTGACCCCGCGCAGGTGAGAGCCGGCGATGCCCGAGAACACCGTCGCGATCTGCACGCCGGCCATCATGCTGGCCTTGTCCACCGCCTCGCGGATGGACTGCTGCGTGCTCTCGATGTTGACCACCACGCCCTTGCGCATGCCGCGAGAGCGGGACTCACCGACGCCGGTGATGTCCACGCCGTCGGAGCCGATCTCCCCGACCACCGCCCTTACGGTGGTGCTTCCGATATCGAGGCCGACGATGATCTCACCGGGCTTTGCCGAGGGGCGTTCCATGACGTCATCGCCCTTGCCACACCCCGGAGCGCCGCCACAAAATTCCTGCACACATCTCTCCCCCGGTGGGCGCATTGCGCGACCTCGCCCGACGATGGATCCTCCGCGGCGATGAAAGCCCCCCGACGCACCGCTCGACGCGCCATCCTGCTCGCCTGCGCCGCCGTCGCCATCGGCACCGCGTGCGGCTCGGAGGGAGACGCCCGGGACGCGGGCACCGTCGACTCGGGCTTCAAGGACGCTGGGGTCACCGACGCGGGAGCCATCGACGCCGCGGTCCCCGACTCGGGCGTGACCGACGCCGGTCCCGCCGACGCCGGACCGCTGCGGGCGGTGGCCCTCTCCGCCGCGAGCGCGGCCCACGCCTGCGCCGTGCTGAGCGACGGGGCCGTGCGCTGCTGGGGACTCAACGACAACGGCCAGCTCGGGGTCGCGCCCTCGGAGAGCGCATCCCGCTGCCGGGTGCGGGGCAGCTCCCCCTCCCGCTCGGTTCCGTGTGAGACCCAGGGCCGCGCCGTGGCCGGGGTGACCGACGCGCGTGAGGTGGCCACGGGCAACGGCTCCACCTGCGTCGTGCGCGCAGACCGCAGCCTCTGGTGCTGGGGACTCAACAACGCCGGGGAGCTCGGCACCGGGGCCACCTCGCTACAGCCCACGCCCACGCCCACCCGCGTCGACCTGCCCCCGGTGCGTCAGGTCGCCCTCGGCGCCTTCCACGGCTGCGCGCTGCTGATGGACGGGACGGTCCGCTGCTGGGGCGCCAACCGCTTCAGCCAGACGGGCACCCCGGCCTCGACCGTCAACCAGTGCGACGAGGGCGACGGGACGCCCGTCCCCTGCGTCCCGACCCCCACCGCCGTGGCGGGGCTCTCGGGCGTCACCGGGCTCACCGCGGGACGCAACCACACCTGCGCGCTGCTCGGCGACCGCACGCTCCGCTGCTGGGGGCTCAACGACTCGGCGCAGCTCGGCCTCGGTCGCCTCGACCCCGACACCACGCCCCAGGTGACCCCCGCGGCGGTCTCCCTCACCGAGGTCGCCGAGGTCTCCGCCGGGGGATCGCACACTTGCGCCCGTCGGGCCGACGGCTCGCTCCGGTGCTGGGGCTGGGCCGCCCTCGGTCAGCTCGGTGGGGCCCCGTCGGGATCGTGCACCACCGCCAGCGGCTCGGTGCCGTGCGCCCTGAGCCCCGCGGCGGTCCCCGAGCTCTCGGGCGTCTCGGGGGTGTCGGCGGGGCGCTTTCACACCTGCGTCGCGCTGACCGGCGGCGGGGCGAGGTGCTTCGGCCGCGACGACAACGGACAGATCGGCGGCGGCGTCGCCTCGACCGCCCGCTGCTCCTTCTCCTTCGACGACTTCCCCTGCGCCCGCACGCCTCGCGAGGTGCCCATCACCAACGCCGCGAGCGTCTCCGTGGGCGACTACCACTCCTGCGCGCTCACCACCGACGGCGCGGTGCGCTGCTGGGGCAACAACTCCTTCGGCCAGCTCGGCAACGGCGCCACCGACGACCAGAACGCGCCGGTGTCCGTGCGCCTCCTCCCCTGAACGATGCGTCCGGTCGTCGCCGCGCTGCTGCTGATGCTCCCCTCCTCCGCGGCGGCGCAGGTCACGGCCGACCCTCGACCGACGGAGCTCACGCTCCGCTCCCCACCCGCGGCGACGCCCTCCCCCGGCGGGCGCTTCGCGCTCACCGTCTCGCTGGGTCCGGGCTTCTTCCACACCGGATTCTCCGGGGGAACGGTCGATGTCGGGCTCTCCGGCGTCGTGTCCGTGGCCTCGGTGCGCGCCTCGCTCTGGCTCGGATCCTCGATCGCCGTGCAGCTCGGGGCCGCGGGGGCGCTGGCGGTCGCGCCGTCCACGTCGGCCTCGGCTCCGTCGCAGCGCTTCGACCTGGAGGGGGTCGCGGGCTTCGGGCTCGCGGGCGGCGGGGTGGTGATCGGGTCGCGCTCCGAGGGCGTCCGGGCGTCGCTGCTGGGAGGCGTCGCGTGGACCCTCGCGCCCCTCGTCGGCTCGACCGGAACCCGCGCGGGCGCAGAGCTCGGCGGCGGGGCCTTCGTGGAACTGAGCCACCACTGGCGCGTCCGCGACTGGACGCTCGGGCTCGGGGCCACCGGCTGGGGCCTCTTCGGGAGCGACTCGGTGGCGTGGCTCGGCAACGCCCCCACCGCATGGAGCACCCTGGGCGGAGGCCTCGTGGCCGTGGTGTCGACGCAATGAGAACGGGCGCGGCGATGGTGGCGTGCGTGGCGCTGGCGATGCGCTCCGGTGGGGCGCTGGCGCAGGACGCGGCCTTCTCGGAGGCGCGGTCGCAGTTCGAGCAGGCGGTGGCCGCGGTGCAGGCGGGGCGGCCCGCCGACGCGGTGGGGCTCTTCGAGCGCTCCTACGCCGCGAGGGCGGCGCCGGTGGTGGCGGTGAACCTCGCGTACTGCCTGCGGGGGCTCGGGCGCTTCGGCGAGGCGCGCACCTGGTACCTGCGCTTCCTGGATACCGCGACGCCCGAGGACCTCGAGCGCCACCGGTCGACGGTGAGGGCGCACCTGGAGGAGGTCTCGCATCGGCTCGCGCAGGTGACCGCTGGAGACCGTGCTCCGACGGACGTGAGCGTGGTGTTCGAGGGCGCCGCGCTGGGGACCGAAGGCCGCTGGGTCGACCCGGGTGAGCACCGGGCGACGGCGAGCGCGCCGGGGTACATCCCCGCGGAGCTCAGGTTCGTGGTCCGCGCGGGCGAGGTGGTGCGGCTCTCCACGCAGCTCTCGCCGGTGGCCACCGCGACGCCGATCACCCGGCGCTGGTGGTTCTGGACCGTGCTCGGCGTGGGCGTCGCGGGCCTCGCGACCGCCGTGCTGGTGCCGCTGCTGCAGACCGATCCGCCGCCCTACCCCGGGCCAGAGGTGCCACTGCCATGAGGGCTCGATGGGCGACGCTGGCGGCCGCGATGGCCGCGCTGGTGACGAGCTGCGAGCTCACCCCGCGGCTCTACCTGACGGTGCGCACGGAGCCCGGGTCGATGGTGCGCCGGGTGCTGGTGAAGGTGTACTCGCCGGTCGGCGGCGACGCGGCGCTGACCGACGGAACCATCGAGAGAGCCATCGACCCGGAGCATCCGCTGGAGATGCGGGTGCTGGGGCGAGTCGGCGGAGAGCGGGTGCGGCTGACCGTCGACGGTCTCAGCAACGGCGACACGCTGATCCACCAGGAGTGGGTCGCCAGCATGCCCTCGGAGGGCGGCGCCTACCTGCAGATCGTGCTCTGGAACAACTGCCTGGGGCGCCCGTGCGGAGCGGGCAGCACCTGCGCTTCGAGCGGCGAGTGCGTGCCCAACACGGTGGCCGCGCTCCCCGCTTCGTCCGTCGACGCGAGCCTTGGCTACTGCCCCGATGGGAGCGCCGGAGCGTGCAGGGTCGTCGGCGACGCAGGCGTGGCCGACGCGACGACCGACCGCGCGACGGGCTTCGACGCCCGCGATGAAGACGTGGTCCGCCCCATCGATCGACCGATGGCCGATGTGCAGGACGCGGGCACGGACGTTCCTCGCGACCTCGGACTGGACGCTCCTCGGGACGTGAGCGTCGACCTCGGGACGGACGCGACGACGGACGCACCTTCGGACACGGGCGTGGACGCGGGCGTGGACGGCGGTCGCTGCCCTGGCCGTAGCCCGACGATGGTGCCCGGCTGGACGAGCTGCGGCGGCGGCTGGTGCCCGACCCTGTGTGGCGACGCGGGGACCTGCGTGCACGCCGAGCGCCTGGTGCAGGGGCGCGACCACGGGTGCGCGCTGCGCTCCGACCGGGGTGTGTCGTGCTGGGGCGATCACGAGATCGGCAGGCTCGGCGACGGCGTCGTGGACGGCGGGGTGACCGCTGTTCCGGTGGGGGTGCAGCGTGCGGTCTTGGGGATGCCGCTGTCCTCCGTGGTGGCGCTCGGGGCGGGCAACGACGGAACCTGCGCCGTCGACCAGGCCGGAGGGCTGTACTGCTGGGGGGATTTCAACGCCGATCCGCTGGGCAACGAGAACCAGCCTGGCTACGCGGCGACCGTCGCGAGGCGGATGCTTCGCGGCGACGCAGGCGCGGCGGCGAACAGCTTCGAGGGCGCGGCCACGCACCTCGCGCTCACCTGCGGGGTCCTTCGTGGTGGTGGCGGCGTGCGCTGCAGCTCGTGGCTGCGCTTCCTGGCCGACGGGACCACGGAGATCATCCCCCGCGCGGCGGACTTCCCCCTGACGGACATCGCCCGCAGCGACGGCGCAGCACTGACGAACGTGCGCGAGCTCGGCGTGGGCTTCTTCCACGCGTGCGCCCGCCTCGGCGACGGCTCCGTCTGGTGCTGGGGAACCAACCACTACGGCCAGCTCGGGGCGCCGCTCCTGGGCTCGGACGGCGGCGGAGTCGGGGCCTCGGATCGTGCGCGGCAGATCCCCGGAGTGACCGGCGTGACCTCCCTCGGCGTGGGCGACCTCTTCTCGTGCGCTCTTTCGGGGGGTGAGGTGCGCTGCTGGGGCGCCGCGAGCCTCGGGCGCGCTGGCTCCTCCATCGGGCTCGTCGACTGCGCCGAGGGCAACGAGTGCGCCCCGGTTCCGGTGAGCGTCGAGGGCCTCGCCGAGCTCTCGGAGTTCTATAGATCGCCCGTCGTCCAGGTGGCCGCCGGGGGAGAGCAGGCCTGCGCCCGCCTCGCCAACGGCCACGTGTGGTGCTGGGGCCTGAACGAGGTGGGCCAGCTCGGCCTTCCCACGACGGGCGCAGGGCGCGTGGAGAGCCGCGCGGGCGTCCAGGGCGCCCCCGTCTTCGAGGGCGCCGATGACGTCGTCACCGGCGGAGCGGGCGGGGCCTCGGGCCGTAGCTGGACCTGCGCCCGCCGGGCGTTGGACTGCACCTGGTGGTGCTGGGGGCGCGTGCCCGGCGAGAGCGCTCCGCCCGCCGAGCCGTGGCGCCCGCGGGTGCTCCGCTGGGCCCCCTGAACGGGGGTCCTTTCGGCACACTTCTCGCGATTCGCCTGGATTTCAGGCCGATGCGCTGTGTCCGCGGGTTGGAAACCCTGATCCTTCCCGGAATCTTTCGGTGACCTTGCGCAAGGTCGTCATGGAGGGGGCGTCTCGTGAGACACCGCCGACTCCGCGCCCGCGGACGGCCCGCGAGCGGGCCTGCGGTCGCTGAA
>SCUS01000065.1 GCA_004297725.1 Myxococcaceae bacterium
GAGCGGCCCATCCACTCGGTGAAGACGATCACCTGCGGGTCGGACAGGTCGGGGATGGCGTCGAGCTGGATGTGGCGCGCGGCGGTCCATCCGCCGACGGCGAGCGCGAGCGCGAAGAAGAGCATCAGCGCGCGGTTGCGGGCCGAGGCGTCGATCAGCCGTCCGATCACGGCGTCACCGTCCCTGCATCGGAGGCCGCCGGGCTCGCGGCCAGCGCTGCCTGGAGGCGGCTCTCGGAGTCCACCATGAAGCTGCCACGCGCGACGACGCGCTCGCCCTCGCGAAGGCCGTCGATCACCTCCAGGACCTCGCCCACCAGCGCCCCGGTGCGGACCCGACGCGGCTCGAAGCGGCCGCCCCCAGAGTCCACGAAGACGTACTGCGCGACCCCGGTGTTGGCGACGGCGTCCCTCGGAACCACCAGCGACGGAGCGCTCGGCAGCGAGAACGTGACGTCGCCGTACTGCCCCGGTCGGAGGCGCATCGCGGGGTTGGCGACCGAGAGGCGTACGCGCGCCGTCCGGGTCTCCGTCCCGACGGAGGGCTCGATGAGATCGACGCGCGCCGCGATGGGCGGACCGCTCTCGCCCGCCGCTGCGAACTGCGCGGCCATCCCTCGGCGGACCCGCGCGAGGTCGCGCTCGTAGAGGCTCGCGACGATCCAGACGCGGGAGAGGTCGGAGAGCTCGTAGAGCGTCATCTCGGGCGTCGCGTACTGGCCCAGCACCGCGGCGTAGCGCGTCACGTAGCCGTCGATCGGGGCGCGAACGGGCACCGCGCGCATGGCCACGCCCCGACGCAGCACCTCGTTGATGTCGCCGTCCGCGACGCCGAGAAACTGCAGGCGGCGACGGGCCGACGCGAACACGTCGTCGTGTCCCGACTCCGTCATCCCGCCGTCTGTCGACGCGCCCGCCCAGCGACGCGCGGTCAGCAATTCCTGCTCGGCCTGGTAGATCTCCGGGGCGTAGATCCACGCCAGGGTCTGACCGCGGGCGACGCGCACGCCGCTCTGGCGCACCTCGACCCGCTCGAGAAATCCGGGCGTCCGCACGTGGACCTGGGCGGCGGCGTTCTCGGGCGCCTCGACCACGCCGGGGACACGGAGCTGCTGGCCGAGGGCGCGACGGACGACCGGCGCAGTCGTCATCCCGATGAGCTGCTGGCGCTCCAGCGAGAGCGTCACCGGAACGACGCCCGGAGGTGGCAACGTCGTCACGCCAACAGGGGCCGCTGCGGTCACCGGTCCGCCATCGGTCCCCGCGTCCGAGGCGCTCGCGGAGGTCCTCGGAGCAGCCGGCTGCCGGCGCTCCTCGGGGATGGGCTCCAGGGTCATGTGGCAGATGGGGCACTCGCCCGGGTCGGGCGAGCGGATCTGCGGATGCATCGGGCAGTAGTAGCGGTCTTCGCGATGCGCCGGGAGCGCGGTGCTGCCCGGACCCCAGTAGCGCCAGACGCTGTGCACCGCGAGCGCCGTGACGGCGAGGAGGATCGCCCACCGCACCACCGCCATGACCCGAAGGCTCCTGGGCGACGGCTCTGAATGGTCATTCACCTTTTCCGCCCGGTCGGGAGACTCGTCGCTCATCGCGCTCCCTCCTCATCGATGGCGATCGTCGTCCTCGGCAAGGCCACGCCCACGGCGCGTTCGAGGTCGGCCGCCGTGCGGACCATCGACGCGGTGACGTCGGCCTCTTCCTCCCCGATGTCGTGCAGCTGTCGCGCGGCGTCGATCCAGTCGAGCAACCCGCCGCGCCCCGCGGTGTACGCGGCGCGCTGCGCGTCCGTCGACCGGGCCGCGGCGGGCCGCGCCTCCCGACGGAGCACGACGAGCTCGCGCTCCAGTCCGTGGAGCCGCGCCTGCGCGACCGTCACCTCGCCGTGCGCGGTCACCGTCACGCTCTCGACGGCCTCCGACTCGGCGAGCTCCCGCTCCCGGGCCTCGGCGAGACGCTCCCGGGCACCCGCCCAGACCCAGGGCAGCGCCGCGGCTACGGTCGCCCCGAGGCCCGGCCGCATCTGCGGGTCCTGCCAGTAGCCGAGCGCGGCGGTGATGGTCGGCCAGCGGGACTCGGCGGTGGCGGCCTCGGTGCGGGCATGCGCCGCCCGGATCCTCGCGCGCGCCTGGCCGAGGTCCCCGCGGGCACGCGCCGCGAGCGAGAGCAGCTCATCCAGCGGTAGCGGAACGGTCTCCGGGGCCACGTCCGAGGGCGGTCCGAGGGGCGCGTCGGGGGCGCGGCGAAGCAGGGCGTTGAGGGCGGCCCGGGCTCTCGCGACGTCCGCCTCGACGCGCGCGAGGGCGCGGCGGGTGCGGGCCTGCTCGGTCTCGATCCGCGGAATGTCCGTCAGCGGTCCACCGCCGGCCAGGCGCGAGCGGGCAGCATCGAGCATGGCGCCGAGGAGCTCGATGTGCGCTTCACGAACCCGCCGCTCGAGCGTGCCCTGGACATAGTCGGCGTAGGCCCCGCCGGCGCGGGCGCGCACCTCCGCCTCGCGCGCGACGAGCTCGGCGATGCGACCGCGGGCCTCCTCCGTCGCGGCCCTCGCCCTCGCGTCCCGAGCGCCCGCCGCGGGAAACATCTGTCGGAGCTCGACCATGTACATCGAGGCCTCGCCGAGCGCGTACGGCCGTGCGAGCGGGAGGTTCCACACCTGGACGTTGACCTCCGGCGCGGGGAGCGCGCCCTCCGCCCGCGCGGCATGGAGGGCGGCGCGGGTCTCGTGAGCCAGCGAGCGCAGCCCGGGATCACGAGCGACCACCAGCGCCAGGACCTGCGCTCGTCCGAAGCTCCCCGACAGATCGGTGTCTTCCCGAGCGACCTCGCTCGCGGGAATGGGCGGCCTCCTCAACGCAGGCAGCTGAAAGGTCTCATCCACCAACCGACTCGTCGAACCGGCCAGGCAGCCGGTCGTTGCCGACGCCACCAGCCAAAGCAACCACCGCATCCACGAACCTCGCGGGGTACTAGGTCGGGCATCGCAACGCGTGACCCCAATTCGTCGCGAGCCCCAGAGAATCTCCGGATCTGATGCGTTCCGCCGTCCGGCCCAGACGGCGACGACGTCCGGGGAACGATTGCCTAAGGTGCGGCAGGGACCGCGCGGCTGACGGAGACCCCGTCCACGCAGACGCTCCCGCCGGAGCGTCGTGTCGAGATCCTGACGAACCGGCCCACCCGTACTCCGAGGTGATCGAGGTCGAGCGCCTGATCGCCGGATAGGTTGCCCACGACGGGCACGAACCGATTGTGTCCGACCCCGATCTCCAGCTCGAACGCACCTGAGCTCAGTGATCCGATATGCAGCTCGAGGTCGCTGCGTTGCGGGTCGCCATCCGAAACGAACTGGTCGCCGCCGGGCAGCTCGATGGTCAACATGGCGCCGGTCAGTCGGATGCAATGACCGTCCACGCCATCGAGGTCGCCCGGGTGGAGATCGACGCCCCGCGGGCTGCTGTAGTGGACCGACGAGAGCCACCCAGGCCTGGTCAGCAGGCTCGGCGCCGCCGCGTCCGCGGACGGAGCGACCGGCACCGCGACGGGCAGCGATGGTGGGGCGGGCACTCGGTCGTGGTGTTCCTCGCGGCCCGCGAGCGCGGGCGGGGACGCTGCGGTGGCCGCGACGGGATGGTCGCTCGCGCCCAGACGGAAGTAGGCAAGGACACCTCCACCCACCACGAGCGCCGTGGTCAATATCGACACGACGAGCAGGGACGATGTCCGGCTCGATCGCTCGGGCGGCGGCACCCATTGCGGGGAGAGCGACGGCACCATCACGGTACGCGGCAGTAGCGCCGACAGCGGCGCTCCGCATCGCGCGCAGAAGGCAGCGCCGTCGTCGGTCGCGATCGCCCCGCAGGCGGGGTTTGGACACGCTCTTGCCATCACGGGCTTCCTCCTCTGCACCGGCCACTCCCAGCGCACTCGTCCGCCTCCATAGACCAGCGAAAGACATCACGCCACTGCTCGCGATCGCGACGTGTCCGCAGGGTCGCGATGGTCGGCGGCAAGCTGCATCGCGGAGCTGCGACCGAACCGGAAGAACACGGCCGGAGTCACTACGATGTCCAGCAGCGTCGAGGAGCAGAGGCCGCCGAGGATCACCACCGCGACGGGCTGCAGGATCTCCTTGCCCGGAGCGCCGCCAGAGAGCGCGAGCGGCACGAGCCCCAGCGCCGCCGTGAGCGCGGTCATCAGCACCGGAACCAGCCGCTCGAGCGACCCGCGCATCACCATTTCGCGCGAGAACGCCTCGCCCTCGACGGTCATGAGGTGGAGGTAGTGCGAGATCATCATGATGCCGTTGCGGGAGGCGATGCCGCAGAGGGTGATGAATCCGACCAGGGTCGCCACGCTGAGCACGCCGCCGGTGAGGAAGACCGCGACCACGCTCCCGACCAGCGCGAGGGGAATGTTCAGCAGCACCTGGACGACCACGAAGGGCGAGCGAAAGTGTGCGTAGAGCACCACGAACATCGCCAGCAGCGACGCGAGCGAGAGCAGACCGATCAGGCGCGTGGCGCTCTGTTGGCTCTCGAACTGCCCGCCGATGGTGGGGTAGTAGCCCTGGGGCAGACGCACGCCCCCGACGGCGCGGCGGATGTCGCCGACCACCGCCCCGAGGTCCCGGCCCGCGACGTTGCAGGACACCACGATCCGCCGCTGCGCGTTCTCGCGATTGACGGCGTTGGGGCCCAGCGCTTCGGACACGTCGGCTAGCTCCGAGACGGGTACCTTCGCGCCGGAGGGCAGGTCGACCAGGCTCTGTCGAACGGCATCGATGCTGACGGTGTTCTCGTAGGGGTAGCGGACGACGACGTCGACGGTGCGCTGACCTTCCAACACCTGGGTCACAACGCTGCCCAGGAGAGCAGTCTGGAGCGTCCGCGCCAGCGTCCCGGCGTTGATCCCAAGCCTCGCGGCGCGGGAGCGTTCGACGCGGATCGCGATCTGCGGAATCAGCACCTGCTGCTCGACCTGCAGGTCCGTCACGCCCGGCACATCGCGGATGGCGTCGCGCACCCTGCCCGCGGCCGATCGCAGTTCGCCGAGGTCCTCGCCGAAGATCTTGATCGCGACCTGGGCCCGCACCCCGGAGAGCAGGTGATCGAGGCGATGCGAGATTGGCTGGCCGACGTTGACGACCACGCCGGGGACGCGCGCGAGCTCCTCCCGGATGTCATTCAGGATCTGCTCACGCCTCCGTGCCGAGCGCCGCAGATCGACGTCGATCTCGGTGTAGTGGACGCCCTCGGCGTGCTCGTCGAGCTCGGCTCGCCCGGTGCGGCGGCCGGTCGAAATCACCTCCGGTACGCGGTGGACGAGCCGCTCGGCCAGCGTCCCCATGCGGTTGGACTCGGAGAGCGACGTCCCGGGCCGCGCCAGCAGGTTGATCGTGAGCGTGCCCTCGTTGAAAGGCGGCAGGAATTCGCCCCCCATGAACGGCACCGTCGCTGCCGCCACGACGACCAGCACGCCAGCGCCGAAGAGTACCTTGATCGGGTGCGACAGCGTCCAGTGTAGGACGCGGCGGTCGGCGGCCTTCACGGCCCGCACGAGGAATCCCTCGCGCTCCGCGTGCAGCTTCATCTTCGGGAGGAGGTACGAGCAGAACGCCGGGGTGACGGTGAGCGAGACCACCAACGAGGCGAGGATCGCGACGATGTACGCGATGCCCAACGGTCGGAAGAGCCGCCCCTCGATGCCCGAGAGCGCGAAGAGCGGTACGAACACCAGCACCACGAGGATCGTCGCGTAGACGATCGAGTTGCGGACCTCGCTCGAGGCCTCGCGAATCACGAGCAGGGCTGCTCGGGGATGGGCGAGCTCGCGGTTCTCCCGAAGCCGACGGAAGACATTCTCGACGTCGACGATGGCGTCATCGACGAGCTCGCCGATGGCCACCGCGAGGCCGCCGAGGGTCATCGTGTTCACGCTGAGGTCGAAGGCCTTGAAGACCAGCCCGGCGACCACGAAGGAGAGCGGGATCGCGGTCAGCGTGATGAAGGTCGTGCGGAAGTTGAGGAGGAACAGGAACAGCACGATCAGCACGAGGATCGCGCCATCGCGCAGCGCCTCCACGACGTTGGCGACCGCGGACTCGATGAACCCCGCCTGGCGGAAGAGGTGGGAGTTGATGCGTGCGCCGCGCGGCATCGTGCGCTGCAGATCCGCCAGAGCAGCCTCGATCTGCCGGGTCAGCACGACGGTGTCGGCGCCCGGCTGCTTCTGGACCGAAAGAATCACGCCCGCTCGGCCGTCGATGCTGGCGTCGCCGCGCTTGATCCGCGGCGCCACGCGCACGTCCGCGACCTGCCCGAGACGGACCCCCACCCCGCCGCGATAGGCGACCACCGTCTGCTCGAAGTCCTCAGGTGATCGGACGCGACCAATCGCCCGGACCAGCAGCTCAACGCCGCGCCGATCGACGTAGCCACCGGTGGTGTTCTCGTTGGCGCCCGCCACCGCGCGCTCGACGTCGTCAAGGGAGAGGTTGAACTGTCTCAACCTCGCTGGGTCGGCCAGCACATGGATCTGTCGGACCTCGCCGCCGATGGGAATGACCTGCGCCACCCCCGTGAGCGTGAGGAGCCGCGGACGGATGACCCAGTCCGCAAGCGTCCGCAGCGCCATCGGGGTCGGACGCTCAGCTTCGGGTAGTCGGGCGTCGGCCTGCACGCCGATCAGCATGATCTCGCCCATGATCGAAGCGATGGGCCCCATCTGCGGAGTGACGCGGCCCGGGAGCTGCCCCTGCAACGTCTGTAGCCGTTCGGCCACGAGCTGGCGGTCCCGGTAGATGTCCGTGCCCCACGCGAACTCCACATACACGATGGAGAGCCCGATCCCCGAGGTGCTGCGGACGCGCTCGACACCCGGCGCTCCGTTCATCACGCGCTCGATGGGGAGAGTCACGAGCGTCTCGACTTCCTCAGGCGCGAGCCCCTCGGCCTCCGTCATGATCGTCACGGTCGGGCGGTTCAGATCCGGGAAGACGTCCACGGGCAGATGGACCAGCGCCCATGTCCCGTAGACGAGGACCATCGCGGCCGTCGCGACCACGAACAGTCGATTGCGCAGGGAGAAGCCGATCAGCCAGTCGAACATCCCGCGGCTCCCTCCTACTGCGCCGCCAGGAGGACGCTGGAGGCACCCTCGACGACCACGCGCTCGCCGGGCTCCAGTCCGCTCAGCACGCCGACCATCGAGGCGTTGCGCGGCCCCACGCGAACCCCCCGCACGCCGAACGTCTCGGGGCCCGTCTTGACCACGACCACCGGCGCGCCATCGCGCTCAAGGATCGACACCTGGGGCACGACCATCGCGTCCACGGCGGCGGCGCCCTGCACCGCGACGTCCACCATGGATCCGATGCGCAGCCGCTCGTCCGCGTTTGCGACCTCGAAGATCGCCTGCACGGTGCGGGTCTGATCATCGACGAGCGCGCCCACTGCGATCCGCCGACCCTCGAGCCGCAGCGTCGGATCCAGCTCGCTGGTGATGACGGCCGTGCTCGCAGGGCCGAGGGACGCCGCCTGCGACTCCGAGAGCTGGAGGTCGATCCAGAGGCGCGAGAGGTCCGAGACGCGGAAGACCTCTGTCCCCTGCGCGATCTGGGAGCCGGTGGACGCCCTCGCCACCACGATGGTTCCGTCGAGCGGCGCCCGGAGTTCTACGACCAGCGCGGCGCCCGGTCCGGCGGCGTTGACGTCGCGCCGCGCCTGTTCGACCTCGGTCTGCGCGACCTGGGCATCAGTCTGCGCCGCGGCGATGTCCCGGGCCGCGACGACCCCTTGGAGCCCTTGGAGCCGGACGGCGCTCTGCCGCAGGAGGAGCAACCTCGCGGCGGCGGCCTGGAGGCGCTGCTGGGCTCCGTTTCGGGCGAAGACGACCTGTTGATTCGCCGCCGCGACGGAGGCGGCTTCCGAGGCGCCCAGGGTCTGTACCAGGCGTCCCAGGAGCTGCCCACGACGGACGCGTGCTCCGAGGATTGGGAAACCGCCTGGCGGTGGCACCAGTCGGCCCGCGACGGGAGCTGCGATGCGCGCGTCGCCGTCGGGCCGCGCGCTGACATGCCCGGAGATTCCCGTCGACTCGGCCACGACGCCGCGCCGGATGCGGGCCGTGCGTAGACCGATCATGAACTGGGTCTCGATCGGCATCGACAGCGAGTCGCTCGTCCGGGCCGGGCGCGCGGCGGGCGGACCGTGATCCTCGCCCCCGTGAGCGAGCGAGTGCACCGCGACGAGCAGCACGGACGCCGCGGCGATGGCTGCCTGAAACGACCTCATCCCTCGGTCTCCCTTGACGTGGCTACTGCATGAATCCGACGCCGCCGAACGACGGCAACCGCGACCAGCGCGAGCGCGGCGGCGAGCGACGCTAGGGCGAGCCACCAGCTGCGCGGGACACCGGATTTCGCAGCCGTCCCCCCGGACGCAGGCGCGGCCCCGTCGATCGCAATCGGACCGAACTCCAGGTGCTCGAGGGTGACCAGATCCACGGCGGAGCCCTCGACGGTCACGACCGCAGCGGCGTGCGCACCCGCGCGAGGTTCGGGAATCGTGGCGGTGTAGATCCCTGGCTCGAGTGCCGTCGCACGGACGTCGGCCACACCCTCGATCTCGAGCCGCACGCTGGCGTCGGAGACCGGCGCACTCGTCGCGGTGTCGGCCACGAAGATGCGAAGAGGCAGCCCGCCACCCAGACCGCGCGGGACGTACTTCACGACGACGGTGAACAGCTCCGTTTCCGCCGCGACGACGTGCTCCGATGCACCGGACGCAACAGTCGCGGAGGGTGGACCATGGTCCTCGCCGCCGTGAGCCCAGACGTTCGTGGGGCTGCTCGCGAGAGCAAGGAGCAGTGCGAGGAGGGATGAGACGGCCGCGATCCGGTTCACTGGATGACGCCTACGGCGCGACCGAGCGCCGTGCGGGCGCGCCAGTACTCGGCGCGACTACGGTTCTGCGCGATGCGGCCGCGAGCGATCCGCTCGAGGATGATGACCGAGTCGATGATCCCGACCTGCCCGGATTCGTAGCCCCTCCTCGCGAGCACCGTGGCCTCCTCCACCGCGCCCCCGATCGCGCGCCAGCGCTCATACGAACTCCGGGTCGCGGCGACGGACGCACGGGCAGCACCGACCTCCGCGCGGACTCGGCGGGCCTCGATGGAGAGGTTCTCCTGGACCGTGAGCGCATCGACGTCCGCACGGGCACGCGCCGCCTGTGCGCGATCGAAGACCGGAAGCGCAAGCGACACGTCTGCCGCGAGCAAGATCGAGCGATGGTCGGACCCTAGCGACTCCACCTGGCCTGCGGCGTTGGGACGGACCTCCCTGGGGTCGATCACTGCGCGCTCTCCCCGGGCGCCGAAGTAGAGCGTCGGCGCAGGGATCAACGACCGCTGAGCGACCGTGGCCCTTCGTCGGGCCTCGTCCAGGCGGGCGCGCAGCGCTGAAAACTCCGGCCGGTGCTCGACCGCGAACGCCACCATCGCCTCCTCCGTCCGGTCATCTGGCGGAGGAAGGTCATCGGGCGACGTGACCGCCAGCCTGGCGGGGTCATCGAGCCCGACGAGCACCGCGAGGGCAGAGCGGGCCCGCGCGATCTCCGAGGTCGCCGCCGCAAGCTCGGTCGTGACCGCTCCCTGCTCGATCGTCGCGAGGAGGGTCTGCTGCCGCGGCGTGACTCCCGCGGCCTCCGTGCGCCGCGTCGCGTCCAGCATCCGCTCGTACAGCACGGCCAGCTCGGTCCACGT
>SCUS01000066.1 GCA_004297725.1 Myxococcaceae bacterium
GCCGCCGTCTCCGATGACGCCACCGTCTCCGACGACCTCCCCACCCCCGTCGATGTCCCCCCCGTCGATTCCCCTCCCGTTTCCGACGACGTCCCCGTCGTCTCCATGGACTCCCCCGTCGTCCCCGACGACCTCCCCACCGCGGTCGACGTCCCCGCCGTCCCCGAGGACCGCGGCCCCCCGCCCCCCGCCTGCGAGTCCTCCGCGCTCGTCGACCTCGCGCTCCTTCCCCACGACGGCGGCCTCCTCCGCTACCTCGGAACCACCGCCTCCGCCCCGCGCGCCCCCTCGCTCACCGCCAACTGCGTGGGCGCCGATGGCATGGGCGAGGCGGTCCACCAGGTGGTGCATCGCTACGTCCCCTCGGTGAACGGCCGGCTGCGGGCGAGCCTCGACGACGCGGCCACCGACGCCACCTTCGACACGGTGCTCTTCGCCCAGCGCTCGTGCTTCCCGGTGCGCCCCGGCGAGGCCCTCCTCGACTGCAACGACGACGTCGAGACCACCTCGGCGATGCGGCCTCGCGCCTCGGCGATCCTCACGCCCCGCGTGCTCGCGGGCGTCCCGGTCTACCTCGTGGTCGCCGGGCTCCCCCGCAGCGAGGGCGACCCGCTGCGTCCCAGCGGGGCCTACGCGCTCACGGTCACCGAGCTCCCCGAGGTGGCGGTAGGGATGGCCTGCGACCTCACGGAGCGCACCAACACCTGCGTCCCCGGGGCAGGGTGCATCGACGGCGGTGCCGGCTCGCCGCCCCGCTGCGTCTCCAGCGGAAGCCCCGACGCTCGCTGCCGCACCGACGGGACCGACGAGTGCAACGCCGGCCTCCGCTGCTTCATGGGCTTCTGCCGGCGCACCATCGCCCTGGGTGCGGTGTGCGGCCCGGACGTCACCGGCGTGTGCCCCGACGAGTCGAGCTGCCAGTGGGTCGACGGCGCCAACCGCTGCGTGCGCACCGGCGCCCGCGGATCAGACTGCCGCGACGACGCCCCCCGCTGCGACGACGGGCTCTCGTGCGTGCACACCCGCTTCGGAGACAACTGCCGCGCCACCGTGGCCGCGGGCGCTCGCTGCGACCCGTGGGGCTTCCGCGACGCCTGCGCGGCGGGCTTCGTGTGCGCCCTCGGCCCCCTCGGCGGCGCCGGGACCTGCGTCACCCCCGGCAGCGTCGCGGGCTCGCCCTGCATGCCGGGCGCAGGAACCCGCTGCGCCTCGGGGCTGGAGTGCCGCCCTTCGCCCGACGGCGAGAACGAGGTCTGCGTGAGCGCGGCGCTCCCTGCGGGCCGTTGTGATCCGCTCGACGGCACCACCATCTGCTCGATGGACACCGACTGCGCCCCCAGCGCCGCCCTCACCGACGGCGTCTGCGCGGAGCCCGGCGCGGCGGCCGGGGCGGCGTGTCGGGGCGTCGCTCCCCGCTGCGACACGGGGCTCTCGTGCTCGCTGGAGTCGGGCGGAGGCCGCTGCCTGAGGACGGTGGCGACCGGGGCGGCGTGCGACCTGCGGTACTACTCCACCCGGTGCATGGGCGGAGGGTGCGCGGCGGACAGCGCCACGACGGCGACCTGCCGCGCGGCCACGGCGGAGGCCGAGCCCAACGACACCCCCGCGACGGGGACGAGCCTCGCAGGCACGGCCGTGGTGCTGGCGGGCTCGCTCAGCGGGGCGGACGTGAGGGACTGCGTGCGGGTGACGATCCCGGCGGGAGCCTCGCTGGTGGCGGAGACCTTCACCGGCGACGAGCGGGTGTGCGAGCGCGCTGGGGGAGATCCGTCGCTCTCGGTGTACGGCCCGTCGGGGGCGGAGATCGTTCGGGAGGATGACAGCCCCCGGCGGGGCCTCTGCACCACCCTCGCGCCGTGGACCCACCCCCAGGCGAGCGGGCTCACCGCGGGGACCTACGCGCTCTGCGTGGGTCGCGGGGAGAGCGCGGTGCCGTCGTACCGGCTGGTGGTGTCGGTGCTGCGCTGAGGGTCAGGGAATGTCGTGCCCATGAGCCCGAACAGGCCGGTCGCTTGTGTCGGCCCCTGCGGCTCCGCTAGGGTGTCGCGCATGAAGAGGGTCTTGCTTTGCGCCGTGCTCGCTGGCGCGTGTTCTTCCCGTGCGGGCGGGCTCAACGATTTCGACTCGGGCCCGCCTGCCGATCGCGGAGCGGCCATCGACGGCGGCGTCGTGACCAGCGACACCCCCACGGTCGATGTCCCCGCCAAGGGTACCGATGTCCCGATGGCGGTGGACGCGGGCTTCCCCGAAGACATCCCCGTGGCGGTGGACGTGGGCTTCCCCGAAGACATCCCCGTGGCGGTGGACATCCCCCAGCCCATGGACCTCGGCCCCACCTGTCGCTCCGACCGCGATTGCAGCGCGGCGGGCCTGGTCTGCGACATCCCCCGCGGGGCCTGCGTGGAGTGCGTGCGCACGGACGACTGCCTGGTCACGGGCCAGTCCTGCGTGGCCAACCGCTGCGTGGCGGGCTTCGACTCCGGGACGCCCACCGACCGCGGGATGCCCACCGACCGGGGGACTCCCACGGACACCGGGCTGCCTCGCGACGCGGGCCCGGGCGCGACGCTGCTGACGGGTCTGGGCGGTCCCAACGGCTTCGGCCCGCTGACCAACTGCATGGTCGGCTCGGACGACGGGAGCTTCACGGGCCCCGGGTCCGACGCCGGGACGGGCGCGGCCATCCCCCTGGGCAGCGGCTTCGGCGCGGGCCTCCTGATGCGGGGCCTGCGGTACCAGAGCATCTATCTCAACAACAACGGCAACGTGAGCTTCGGCGGGCCGGTCACCACCTACTCGCCCAACCCCTTCCCCCGCGCGGCCACCGGATCGCCGGCCCCGCTGATCGCTCCGTGGTGGGGCGACGTCGACACCCGCGGCGGAGGCCAGCCCGCGAGAAACCACGTGTGCTTCGTCGCGGAGACCAACCGCTTCGTCGCCACCTGGTACCAGGTCGGGTACTACGCCTCGCACGACGACCGGAGCAACTCGTTCCAGGTGATCATCACCCCGGTGGGCGCGGCCGGTGACTTCGATGTGGAGTTCCGTTACTCGCGCTGCGAGTGGACCACCGGCGACGCCTCCGGCGGCACCGGCGGCCTCGGCGGAACGCCCGCCCAGGCCGGCGTGGACCTCGGCGACGGGGTGAACTTCCTCACGCTCCCGGGCTCCCTCACCAACAACGTCCTCAACCTCTGCGGCACCTCCAACGGCTCGACCCCAGGCGTGTGGCGCATCCAGGTGCGCTCCGGGGCCGCCCGCTTCGGAAGCTGAACCTCTCTCCCCTCAATCTCCTTCTCTCTCTTCCAACAAGACGGTGCTGACAATGGCGGGTAATCCAGGCGGTGGTGGTTGGGGTGGCGGTCCGTTCGGTCCGCCGGGGGGCGGTCAGCCGCCGGGTGGGTTCGGTCCTCCGGGGGGCTTCGGTCCTCCGGGCGGCGGTCAGCCTCCGGGGGGCTTCGGTCCTCCGGGTGGCTTCGGTCCTCCGGGCGGTGGTCAGCCTCCGGGGGGCTTCGGTCCTCCGGGCGGTGGTCAGCCTCCGGGCGGTTGGGGTCCTCCGGGCGGGCAGCCTCCGTCGGGCGGCAGCTACGGCGCTCCTCCGGGCGGGGGATA
This sequence comes from Myxococcaceae bacterium, assembly GCA_004297725.1. Taxonomy (GTDB): domain Bacteria; phylum Myxococcota_A; class Polyangia; order Polyangiales; genus SCUS01. The sequence goes on from SCUS01000066.1 coordinate 3,613, forward strand.
CCCCTCGCAGCCGGGCGGCTTCGCCCCGCAGCCGCAGATGGGGGGCTACGGCGCCCCCGGCGGCTTCAACCAGATGCCCCCGCAGTCGTCGTCGAAGAAGGGCCTGTTCATCGGCCTCGGCGTCGGCGTGGTGGTGCTCGCCTGCACCGTCGGCATCGTGCTGGCCAAGAAGGCCCACGACAAGGAGCAGGCCACCTACGGCGCGCTGAAGACCGTGTGCAGCGGTCAGGGCGTGGCGGCCGCGAGGATGTACACCCCGACGGGCCTGCCGCACCGCGTGGTGGGCATCGCCCGCTCCACCGCGGGCGGAGAGTGGAACATCCGCCAGTCGCTGATCCCCACCGGGCGTCGCTCTCCCGACGTGGCGGGCACCGACATCGTGATGTGCTTCGAGCCCGTGGTCGAGCAGCAGCAGGGCACCTGCGACACCTGGCGCACCCGCAACGGCATCCGCGTCCCCGGCAGCACCCGCAACTTCCCCCGGGTGCAGCTCTTCCAGCCGGTGCGCCTCGTGTCCGCGCAGACCGGCGTGACGCTCAACCAGGGCACCCTGGTCGGCGGCGCTCCCCCGAGCTGCAACGTCTCCTACGGAACCCCCTCCGCCAGCACCTTCCGCGGCAGCGCGCCCGACGACGACGAGGTCAACACGTACCTCACCCCGCTGCTCGGCCCCTGAAGCGCCTCTCCTCCCACAGCTCTGTTAGCTTCCAGAGCGTGACCTTCCTCTTCTTCTTCGGAATCGTGGCGCTGGTGATCGGCGCGCCGACGGCCATGTGGTTCAAGACCTGGCCCGACGCCCTCCTGCGCTGGCTCCCTCGCGGTCAGTTCCGCGACGCGGTCGTGCCGAAGCTCCGAGCGGACGGGCCCCCCATGGAGGTGCGGCTCGCCGCGCTGGGATCATGGATCCTGGGCGCGATGTTCGTCCCGGGCCTGCTGATGGGCCTGTTCGGGCTGGTGGTGATGGGCCTCGGGCTGGTCTCCATCCCGGGGCTGATCCTCGCCGGGCGGCTCTTCTTCCTGGGCCGTCCGCTGCTGCTCGGCGAGCCCGGCGCGGCGGCCCGCGCGCGCTCGCTCGCGCAGTTCGCGCGCATCCTCAACTACGTGGTGCTGGGGCTCTGCGGCGTGGGCCTGCTGTCCCAGGTGCCGGAGCTGCTGCGCCACGGCCTGGCCTCCAACGTGTTCGGCCTCGTGGCGCTGTCGCTGTCGGTGGCCCTCTACGCGGGCATCTCGCTGACGCACGCATCGCTGCTCGACCGCGCCGCGAAGGCCATCGACGAGGAGGGCTTCGCCCCCCAGGCGCTAGGCGGAGTGCGCATCGACGCCCAGGGAGCCGCGGTGATGCCGCAGGTGTCCGATGAGATGTCCGATGAGATGTCCGATGAGATGTCCGATGAGATGTCCGATGAGATGTCCGATGAGGAGCGGCGCCGGGGGCGCTAGAGCGCTCACATCCTCGGCGCGCCCGAGCGGATCCAGTTGCGGATGAGCGTGCGCTCGGCGGCGGTGAGGGGCGCCGCGAGCTGTGGCATCTGCACACCGCAGGGGTTGCGCCCGGGGGAGGGCGCGCACTCGGGGAGCTGTCGCATGGTGCCCTCGACCTTGATCACCAGGTAGCTCTGGTCGGGGTCGCCCGGGGAGACCAGCCGGAGCCGGCCGACCTGGTCGGCGGGCTGGTTGACCATCGCGCCGTAGGAGGTCGAGTCGTCGGTGAGGAAGAGCCCGCCGGAGCCGCCGCCGCCGTCGGAGCCGCGGCCGTGGCAGGCGGGCATGGCGCAGGTGCGGGTGAAGAGTTCCTGCACCTGGGTGAAGGTCACCGGGGTGACGGGGACGTCTTCGTCGGCGTCGGTCGCGGCGTCGGCGGGCTCATCGCCCGTGTCCGCCCCGAGGTCTGCCCCGAGGTCCGCCCCCGCATCCTGCGGTGGGGAGGTCGGAGGATCGCTGCACCCGAGGAGGGACATGACAAGGACCGCGGAGGCCCGATGAAGCAGGTTCATGGAGGGTATGGGGGCACTTCATAGCGCCGTTGCCCGCACCCGGGCAACGTGGCGTTCGTGCCCGATGGGCCCCATCAGGGCATCACCCGATAGATCTGCTCCTGTCGGCCTCTCGGCCCGAGCGGGCTGCCCGACATCCCGCCTGACCCGAGGGTCCAGGTGATGCCCGTGGCGTCGACCATCGTCCCGGCCCGAACCACCAGCCCCAGGCTCGGCCCTCCCGACCCTGGACCTCCCTCTCCGCCACGGCCTCCCGGCCCACCCGGGCCTCCCGCTGCGCCGGCGCCCGAGCCCGCGCCCCCGGCGCCGCCCATGCCTCCCGCTCCTCCCGCTCCCGCGGCTCCACCGTCGCCGCCGCCCAGGGTCTCCACCGTGGCGTTGGTGACGCTCACCCGGATCGCGTCGCCCCAGGCGAACAGCCCGATGGACGCTCCTCCGTGGGTTCCGCCCGTTCCCCCGCTGCCCCCGCAGCCGCCGCCTCCACCGCCGCCTCCCAGCGCGGTGGCGCCGCTCGCAAACCCTCCGCCGCCTCCGCCTCCGGTGCCGCCCCGCTGCCCCTCCTCGGGGTTCGGGATCACATAGCCCTCCTCGGTGACCGCGCCCATCGCGACCGTGCGCCCCGTCGCGCCCGCCGCCCCCTGCGCGCCGGTGCCCCCGATGGGCAGCGCCATCGTTCCGCCGGGCCCTCCCGCGGCCCCCGGGCCGAGGTCCGTCGCCGTCCCGGGCGAGCCCGCCGCCCCGTCGCGCATCGCGTCGGTGCCGCCCCGTCCGCCGTTGCCCCCGGGGCACCCGCCGCCTCCGCCTCCGCCTCCGCTCGCTGCGCTCTGGCCCTCGCTCCCGGCTCCCCCCATCGGCCCCGGGGGAGGCGCGGCGCCGGCGCTCGACCCGCTGCAGGCGCGCACCCGGCCCCGGTCGAAGCTCAGCGCCCCGGAGCCCACCACGACGAGCCCGTAGCAGCTCAGCGAGCCCAGCATCGCGTTGCGCTCGGAGGTCAGGTCGACGTGGTGGAAGCTCACCGAGGTGCGCATGTCCTGGATGATCGCCGCCACGACCTGGCCCCGCAGCAGCGAGCGCTGGCTCTCGTCCGGCGAGCGCGCCACCCAGCCCCCGGCGCCTCCCGGGTAGCGCCCCGAGAGCGTGACCCCGTCGACCAGCTGATGCGTCGGGACCATCGCCCCGGAGCCCCCGTCGCCCAGCGCGATGGGCAGCGCGTCGTAGGTTCCGACCCCGATCAGGATCGAGCGCCTCGCCCCGCCCCGTGCGATGGCCAGCCCTCGGGTGACGGTGCGAACCGGCTGATCGGGGGTGAGCCCGGTGTTGCTGTCCGAGCCGCCCTCGGCCACGAAGATGGTCTCCGCCGCCACGCCGTCGACGCCGTCACAGTTGCTGTCCTGCCCATCGCCCGGAGGGTCTGCCGCCGCGGGGTTGCAGGCGTCCATCGGGACCGCCGCGTCGGAGCCCGCGTCGGAGCCCGCGTCGGAGCCCCGGAGCACGCAGCGCGTCCGCCCCTCCATCCCGTCGTCGGCGACGTATCCGTCCCGGCAGCGCACCACCGTCTCGGTGCATCCGCCCAGCAACATCCACAGCGCAGCGCACGAACCCAGGCCTCGTCGAAGCATCGCCGACACCTATACCCACAACCGTCGCCACAGCCCACGTTTCCGGGAACTCCCTCCGCGCCCCGGCGCCTCTCACCCCGTGGCACGTCGATCGCAGATTCACCCCAACGAGCGACGCGCTCATGCGTCCCATGGACTGAACGTCCGTAAGCGCTTCAGGCCACGAAGCGTTGAGTCCCCGACCGATCGGCCACGCACCCCTAAGGAGCGCACCATGAGAGACCTGATGGAGCTGCTGTGTGACTACCTCATGCTCGAGGACAAGCGAGCCCGGGGGGTCACCCTCACGGCGGCGCAGCACGCGCGCTGGATGACCCTTCTCAAGGCCCTTCCCGGCACCGGGAGCGCTCCCGGCCCGGGGCCCGAGAAGGAGCGCGTGGAGGACGGCGCCCTGATCGAGCTCACCGCCAACGGGCGCTTCGAGGCCGCGCGGCTGATGGGCATCTCCCGCGACGGGCTGCGGATGCGCATCCAGCACCCGCTGCTCCCCGGGACGCAGACCCTCGTGCGGGTCATCGCCGAGGGACCTCGCACTGAATATGTGTATCCGTGCGTTGTCGCCTGGTGTGACGGCCATGTCATGGGACTGCGCTTCGACGGCCGTCCGTCGAGGGCCCTGCTGCTGCGCTCCGAGGCCAGCGACTGGCAGTGCCCGCTCAACCTCCAGACAGGGTGGGGCGTTCGCGCCACGAGCGCGCGCGCGTAGGCCACACCTCACTTCCGTTCATCGTCACCGAAGGATGGGCAGGCGCTTCGGCCCCTCGACCGGGGCGCTGCCGCCGTGGGCGTCGAAGACCGCGCGGGTCACGCAGTCGGCGAGGCGCTCGGCGATCTCCTTGAAGGCCATGGCGGGGATGCTGTTGGGCTGCGCCTGCACGATGGGCGTGCCGTTGTCGCCCCACTCCCGCACCGCCGAGTCGATCGGAACCTGTCCCAGCAGCGGGGCCTTCGCGAACTCCGCGATGCGCGCGCCGCCGCCCCGGCCGAAGATCTCGTGCTTCACGCCCGCCGAGTCGATGAAGTGGCTCATGTTCTCGACGATGCCGAGGATCGGCACGTTGAGCTTCTGGCACATGCTCACGGACTTGTAGACGTCCATCAGGGCGACGTCCTGGGGGGTGGTGACGATCACCCCGCCGGTCACCTTGAGCTTCTGGAAGAGGGTGAGCGCCACGTCGCCGGTGCCGGGCGGCAGGTCGAGGATGAGGTAGTCGAGCTTGCCCCAGGCCACGTCCTTCAAGAACTGCTGCAGCGCCCCCTGGATCATCGGCCCTCGCCAGATGACCGACTGCCTCGGGTCTTCGAGCAGGAACCCGATGGACATGATCTTGAGCCCGAAGCGCTCGAGCGGCTCGATGTGCTTGCCGTCGCGGGAGATGGGCCGGCCCATGATGCCCAGCATCGTCGGCACGCTCGGGCCGTAGATGTCCGCGTCGAGCAGGCCCACCCTCGCCCCGGAGCGCAGCAGCGCCAGCGCCAGGTTGGCCGCCACGGTGCTCTTGCCCACGCCGCCCTTGCCCGACATCACCGGGATGACGTTCTTCACCTCCGGGCAGGGGTCATCGCCGGCGATCTGACGGGTGCGCACCGCGGAGCCGACGGTGAGCTCCAGGCGCTTCACCCCGACGCGGGCCGCGGCCTCTTCGAGGGCCTTCACGATGGCGTCTCGCGCCCCGGTCGCCGGGGAGAGCAGGTCGACCGTGGCCTTCGCGGTGTCGCCTTCGACGGACACCTCCCGGATGGACTTCAGCTCTCCCAGGCGCTTGTTCACCACCGGGTCGACCACCTCGGACAACGCGCTCACCAGGGTCTCTTGCGACACGGACATCAGCAGTGCTCCACACTCTCAAGGGCGATGCCGCGACCGTCGCGCAGCGCCGTCGATGCGGCGCGGGGCATAAGGTGACCCTTCGCACCCGTCAAGCCGTCGCCGCCGTTGCCAGCAGCGACGCCCGGTTGGTACAGACCGCGGGCCATGGCCGACACCGCGACCGACCCCCCGCTCCGCCTCGACGACGCCGCCCGCACCCCGCGCGCCACCCGCGTCGCGCTCGCGGTCTACCTCGTCGCGATCGTCGTCTACGGCCTCTTCGCGGCCGACCGGCTGCGGTCGCACTCCCCGGACAACCACTTCGCCTACCTGGCCGACGCCTTCCTCCACGGCACGCTCTCCGTGCGCTGCGACGCCGACATCGCGCGCCACGTCGCGTGCCCTCCGGGCGGCGGCGGCAACGACTGGGCCCACTTCGGCGACCGGTGGTTCGTGGCCTTCCCGGCCTTCCCGGCGGTCGTGTACATGCTCCCGGTGGCCCTGCTGGGCCGCGATTTCCCCAACCGCGCCTTCGACGTGCTCCTCGCGGGCATCGCCCCGGCGCTGCTCTACATCTTCCTCGACCGCCTCTCCCGCCGCGGATACTCCCGGCGATCGTGGAAGGAGAACCTCGGCCTCACCGCCCTCTTTGCCTTCGGCACGGTCTACTTCTTCACCGCGGTGCAGGGCGCCGTCTGGTTCACGGCCCACGTCATCGGCGCCGCGCTGGGGGCGGCCTTCCTGCTCACCGCCCTCGACGCCGCGAGGCCCTTCGCCGCGGGGGCGCTCATCGGGCTCTCCTTCCACACCCGCACCTCGACGCTGCTGGCCGCGGTGTTCTTCGGCCTCGAGGCCATCCGGGTGCACCGCCTCGCGGGCGCCTCCGAGCCCTCCGCGGACGACGACCTCATCACCCGCCTCGCGCGCTACGCCCGGGAGACCGACTGGCGCGCGGTGATGGGCAAGGTGCTGCGCTTCTCCATCCCCGTGGTGGCCGCGCTGGTCGTCTACATGGTGCTCAACAAGCTGCGCTTCGGCGACTGGCGGGAGACCGGCTACCGCTTCCTGCAGATCCGCTGGCAGACGCGCATCCTCCGGTGGGGCCTCTTCAACTTCCACTACCTGTCGCGCAACCTCGCCGTCGCGCTCGCGCTGCTGCCGTGGATCTCCCGCGTCGCGCCCTACATCCAGATCTCGCGCCACGGCCTCGCGCTCTGGGTCACCACGCCGCAGTACCTGGAGCTGCTGCGCCCCGCGAGGGTCTCCCGCCTCGCGACCAACCTCATCGTCCCCGCGCTGGCCATCGCCTCGCTCGACCTGCTCTACCAGAACAGCGGCTGGGTGCAGTTCGGCTACCGCTTCAGCAACGACTTCTCGCTGCTGCTGCTGGGCGCGCTCGCGATCAACGGGCGCCCGTGGCGCCGCCTCGGGTGGGTGGTGCTGGCTCTCGCCATCGCGGTCAACACCTTCGGCGCGGCGACCTTCGAGCGACCCAACAACGTGTACCAGGGCGACAATACCGCAGAGGGTATGTTCCAGCCCGACTGAGGGCGTTGGGGCGGATGAGGGGCTACGGCGCCGAGATGCGGTCGAAGCCCTCGGCGAAGCGCGGCGCGAGGGTGCTGCCGATGAGGGCGCCGCTCGCGATGTACCCGCCGCCGTCCGAGGCCGGGAGGATGTCCCAGGTCGCGTCGTGGGCGTACGCGACGGTCTCGACGTCGAGCACCCGCAAGCCCCCCAGCGGGTCGCCCGGGCGAAGGTCGCGGAAGGTTCTGCCGTCCACCGTGGGGTGCCCCGCGCTGCCCTCCAGCACCGTGCCGTTGGAGAGGGTGATGCGCTGCACCCGGTGCCCGACCGCGTCGGTGCGGCGCACCGCCAGCACCGGGACCGCCGCGATGCGCCCCCGGAGCGGGCCGTACACCAGGTCGCCCGGGGCGATGGCGTCGATGCGCCGATCGCCCGTCGGCGTCGCGATGAGGGTGTCTGGCGCCATGCACCGGCACTCGACGCTGCACACCCCGGCGTTGCAGCTGCAGCAGCCGCTCATCGGCCCGCCGGGGAGCCGGCAGAGGTCGCTGCCGGGGTAGACGCAGGTGCCCTCCGGGCAGGCGATGCGCACGTCGGCGGCCGCATCGACGACGTCCGCCGACGCGTCGGAGGAAACAGGGTCGGGGCGGGGCGCCGTCGAGGCGCACGCAGGCAGCAGGAACACCATGCCGACCGTCCAACCGCGCTTGCTGTCCATGAAGGTCACTCCCCTTCCATTCGCCTCCTCCTCGCCGGTGCGAAGGGGAGGCGCCGATCATCCTAAGCCCGCGAGGGCCCCGTGTCCGGGCGAGCGCTCGAAGGAGACGCTGCTGTAGAGGCAGGTGATTCCGCCGCGGTGCTCCCGGCTCGCCGTGGCGTCGGCCGCCAGGAAGTCGGCCATCACCGCGCGCACGTCTGCCTCGGTGGGGGCGGCGCCCGTCAGCCGGGAGAGGCTCACCGTCACCGAGCGGGCGCCGGTCTCGTCGCGCGCTTCGAGCGAGCCCACGACCAGCAGGTCGTCGCGGCAGAAGGTCACCCCGAGCACGCTCGGGAGCCGACGCCACGAAGAGGGCACGAGCGCGCCGCGCCAGCGCAGGTACGCGGCGTTGGCCTCGCGGGCGAAGGCCAGCGGATCGACGATCGGACGCACCCCGGAAGGAGCCCGGGGGATGGTGGGGTCGAGGGAGAAACTCCGGGTGTTCTGGCTGATGGCCATGACTGTCCTCCTCCCCTCGACTGTGTGTCCGTTCAGTGCGTCGCCCAAGGGCTCATCGAGGCCCTCTTGACAGAGAATGTCACGCTTCGCGGGTGTTCCGGGCCGGGCGTCGCCCCTATGATCAGCCGCGAGCCCTGACCATGGATCACTACCGCGTGACCTACGCCCGCCGCGAAGACCTCCAACGCGACCTCGAGACCCAGATCGAGCGCGGCGGCCTGTACGTGCTGGCGCCTCCTCCCGACGAGCTGGCCTACGGCGCCCGGTGCTCGCTGGAGGTCGTCGCCCCGGACGGCCGCGCGGTGTCGCTGGAGGGCGAGGTGCTCGCGGTGACGCCTGGGCACGGGCTCGCGGTGGCGATGGACGCGCGCACCATCGGCGAGCTGCGGGCGCTGGTGGGCTCGCTGGGCGCCGACGCGCCAGGGGCCGGCGCGCCCCGCCACGAGCGGGTCGACGGGGGCCGCGGCGGGGAGCGCGCGCCGGCGTCGGCGGTCGATGTGCTTCAGTCGTGGGACTCGCTGTCGTCCGCGGAGAAGATGCGCCTCGCCCAGCACGGCGGTCGCGACGAGCGCGCGGCGGCGCTGAGGGACCGCAACCGCTCGCTGCACCCGCACGTGCTGAAGAACCCTCGGATGACCGTCGAGGAGGTGGTGGCCCTCGCGCGCAACCCGCAGGCCGCGCCGGAGATGTTGAAGCTGATCGCCGAGCGCTCGGAGTGGATGGGCCGCGCGGGCGTGGCGGAGGCGATCGCGCGCAACCCGAAGACGCCCAACGACGTCGGCGTGAGGGCGCTGGCCAGCTGCTCGGCGGAGGCGGTTCGTCAGATGGCGAAGGGGGTCGGGGCGCCGCCGCACATCGCGCAGGCCGCGCGAAAGCGGGTGCTGGGCTGATCGCTCAGGGAGCGGGGGGCGAGAGGCGGAAGGCGGTGGCGGTGGCGACGCTGCCGGGGAACTCGAACCCGACGAGGTTGCCTCGCATGCCCGTGGAGTCCTCGACGCCGACGGTGGCCGAGGAGCCGGTGTTGCGCACGTTGACGGGGTTGATCGTGCAGTAGTGCAGCTCGATCACCCCGGTGGTCTCGAAGAGCTTCGCCTGGAAGGTGAGGCGCTCGGAGCTGGCGCCGCTGACCGACTGCCAGTTGGTCCACTCGATCACGAAGCGGCGGGCGGGCGCCGTGCCGATGCTCAGGGTGCGCACCGCCGACACGGCGCTGACCGGCGAGAGGTCGTCCCAGAAGGGCGCGACGAAGTTGTTCGGAATGCCCGCGGTCGGGATGGTGACGTTGCTGTACTCGTCGCTCGGCGTCCCGGTCATGGAGGGCCAGAGCTGCGCGAAGCCGTTGGACGCCACGGAGAAGTGCGTCGCGGGGGTCGCGAAGAACTGGAAGGTCCACGGCAGCGCCGCGATGGCCGAGGTCGAGTCGTCGTCCCAGCCGGCGGTCGGGGCGACCGTGGCGCCGGAGGCCACGTCGTCGCAGGCGCCGGTGATCGACGTGAGGGTGTAGTAGGGCGTCCGCGCGGGGGAGAGCGGAGCGGCCGTCGAGGCGAGGGTGAACGCCCCGCCCGTCCCGGTGGTGGCAGTGACCGACACGATCAGCGTGCGCGGGAGCTGCGTGGGGTTGTCGAGGTTGAGCAGGGCCTCGCCGCCGTCGGTGGTCGCGACCGCGGGGGTGCCCTGGCAGGTCGTCGCCGCGCAGTTGACGGCCGCTCGAACGCGGGGGCGCCAGGTGCCGCCCGACTGCGGCTGGGCGCGCACCGAGACGCGCTGCCCGGCCGGGACGGTGACGCTGTAGAAGACCTCGTTGCTGGTGTCGGTGGTGTTGCAGCGGGTCGCGCGCGCGGTGCCGGTGGTGGTGTTGCCCGTGATGGCGGTGGCGCCGTTGACGAGGGCGGTGGCGGCGTCGCAGACGCTCGTCGGCACCACGGTGGTGACGGCCGCGGAGAGGTCGAAGGTGCCCGTGGCGGTCGCCGACGTGGCGGAGACCGAGAGGGTGAAGGTGCGGGGCGCCGCGCTGGTGTTGGCGAGGGCGAGGGTGGCCACGGTGCCCGAGCCGCCGGTGGCGTTGGCGACGCAGGTGGTGGCGGCGCAGTTGTCGAGCGCGCGGACCACTGGGGTCCAGGTGGGCGTCGTGCCGGTCGGGGTCGCGCGGATGGTCGCCTGCGAGTTGGCCGGGAGGGTGAACGAGTAGAAGAGCTGCCCGGCGCCGTTGGTGACGCAGGTGGTGCTCGGGCCGCCGCTGCGGGAGATGTCCTGGGCGGTGACCGGCGCCGCGGCGGTGAGCGGCGTGGGGCTGGCGCACAGGGCGTTGGCGGAGACCTCGTAGGTGCGGGCGCGAAGCACGTAGCTGCCCGCGTTGCTGCTGTATCCGTCGACGATCACGCGGTAGTCGCCGGGAGCGAGCGCGGTGCGGACGACCGAGGAGTTGCCCGGGGTCGAGCCGCCGTCGTCGTCGCAGGCGACGGAGGTCGCCACGTCGCCGCAGGTGCGGCGGATGGAGACCACCGTGTCGAAGCTCGTCGCGGGGTTGTCGGTGTCGATGATCACGCCCGTGGTCGAGGTGACCGTGAGGCTGTAGACGTTCTCCGGGCCGCCGGTGTTGCCCTGGCAGGTCGACGAGGCGATGGTGCTGGCGCCGCGGGTGATGCCGTTGATCGGCGCCACGGTGCCCGGCAGGGTGATGCTCCCGAGCGGCATGGCGCAGCCCACGGACCGCACATCGACTGGAACCGCCGCGTCGCCCGCCGCGTCCGTACGAGGCGCGTCCGCCGGGCCCGCGTCCATCGGGCCCGCGTCCATCGGGCCCGCGTCCATCGGACCCGCGTCCATCGGGCCAGCGTCCGTGACGCCGGTGTCCGCGGGGCCCGCGTCCGTGACGCCGGAGTCGAGGTCTCCCGCGTCCGCCGGGCCGGTGTCCGCCGTGCCCGCGTCCGTGGCGCCCGAGTCGACGGGGCCGCTGTCCGTCGTGCCCGAGTCCGCCGGGCCGGTGTCGCCCACCGGAACATCCGGCCGTACGCCCGTGTCGACCGCCCCGGTGTCCGCGGGGCCCGAGTCGGTGCCGCTCTGCGTGCCGTCAGCGCCGCAGCCGGCGAGCAGCACGGCCATCACTGCATAGGACCATCGTGTAGACATCAGGCTCTCTCTCCGTTGGATGGCTGACTGGGCGGCGCACGGGATCACCCGACCCCGACGCCTCCCGATCCGACGCCCCGGGTTGATGGGGGCGACCGCGCACGCGTGCGGATCAAAATCCACGACGCGAGAACGTCAGGTTTACTAACGTAATTGTGGTTGCCTTGGAAGCATCGTGGACGCGGTGCCTCATACGCGAGCGCGGAGAGGGTGACGGGCGGGCCCCGACGCTGCGATGATGCGAGGGCCCAATGACCCCGCGAAGCCACCGTCGCTCGTTGCTCGTCGCCTCGACCTTCGCGCTGCTCGCGGGCTCGGCGCTCGCCTTCGACCAGGCCACCGTCGCCCGCGCGCATACGGGCGACCGCAACCTCGTGCGCGCCAACCTCACCGGCGCCGCCCTCCCCAGCGAGGACCTCGCCAACGCCAACCTCACCGCCGCCGACCTCGTGCGCGCCAACCTCGCCGGCGCCAACCTCACCGGCGCCAACCTCTCCGACGCGCGGCTCACCTCGGCCAACCTCAGCGGCGCCAACCTCACCGGCGCCAACCTCACCGGGGCGCACCTGGAGAGCGCCAACCTGACGGGCGCTCGCCTCGAGGGCGTCAGCCTCCTTCACGCGCACCTGACGGGCGCCACCCTCAACGGCGCCAACCTCACGGGGGCGCTCCTCACCGGGGCCAACCTCCGCGGGGTGCACAGCGACGCCGCCACCGTCTGGCCGGCGGGCTTCGCGCACCCGACGCCCGATCCCGCGCCGGTGGACGCGGGCGCTCCGACCCCGGCGCCCACGGCCCGCTCGCGACGAGGGCGCTGAGGGGGCCTCGAGGGGCCCTGCGGATCTCTCTCGGGAGATTCGTGCGGCCGCCCTTGCGCCAGGTCCCCGCCCGGGTAATGCCCGGCGGCCATGGTGGTGGCGGTCGAAGGCCTGCGAAAGAGCTACCGCGTGGGCGGGCGCGCGCTGCCCGTGCTGCACGGCGCCAGCCTGCGCATCGAGCGGGGCGAGTTCGTCGCCATCATGGGTGCGTCGGGTTCCGGGAAGAGCACGCTGCTGTCCATCCTCGGGCTGCTGGAGAGCTACGACGCCGGGCGCTACACCCTCGCGGGGCACGACACCCGCTCGCTCACCGAAGAGCGCGCCGCCAGGCTGCGCAACGCGCTGCTGGGCTTCGTGTTCCAGTCCTTCCACCTGCTGTCGCACAAGACCGCGTGGGAGAACGTCGCGCTCCCGCTCGCCTACGCGGGGGTCGATCGCGCCGAGCGCCGCCGCCGCGCCCTCAGCCTGCTCGCTCGCCTCGGCCTCGCGGCCCGCGCCGGGCACCGCCCGGACGAGCTCTCCGGCGGCCAGCGGCAGCGCGTGGCCATCGCACGGGCGCTCGCCAACAACCCCCCGGTGATCCTCGCGGACGAGCCCACCGGCAACCTCGACTCGAAGACCTCGGCTGAGGTGATGCAGCTCTTCCGGGAGATCCACGCCAAGGGGCGCACCATCGTGCTGGTCACCCACGAGCCCGCGGTCGCCGCCTCGGCCGACCGGGTGATCCTGGTGCGCGACGGTCGCGTGGTGCGCGGCGACGCCTCGGGCGAGACGGTGCAGTCGCCGTGATCGACCTGCTCACGGAGGTCTTCGAGGGCGTGGCCCGGCACCGGATGCGCGCGGCGGCGACGGCCTTCGGGGTGTTCTGGGGCATCCTGATGCTGGTGGTGCTGCTGGGCGGCGGCAGGGGCCTGCGCAACGGCCTCGACAAGCTCTTCGCCGACACCGCCACCAACTCCGCGTGGATCAACGTCGGACGCACCAGCATGGGCTTCGAGGGCCTCGGCCCCGGGCGGCAGCTCACCATGACCATCGACGACGTCGAGGCCGTCGCCCGCGCGGTGCCGGAGCTGCAGAACGTCGCGCCGAGGCACAGCGCCCCGTCGGGCCTCACCTTCACCCATGGCACCCGCAACGGCGCCTTCCCCACCTACGGGATCTACCCCGGCTACGCCGTCGTCGAGCGCACCCAGGTGCTGCGAGGCCGGCTCATCAACGACCTCGACGTGGCCCGGGCGCGGCGGGTGGTCATCCTCGGCGTGCGCGTCGCGCAGACCCTCTTCGGGGCGAGCGAGGCCGTCGGCAAGACGGTGGAGATCGGGGGCGTCCCCTTCCTGGTGGTGGGCGTCTTCACCGACGCGGGGGGCGAGGGGGAGCTGCGCCGGGTGTTCATGCCGTACACCGCGCTGGCGCAGACCTTCGACGCGCGCAGGCAGGTGAACCTCATGACCGCCACGCTCCGCCCCGGCGCCTCGCCCGAGCGGGCGACGGCCCACCTCCGGCGGCTCTTCGCCCGGCGCAAGCGCTTCGACCCCAACGACCGCGGCGCCGTGGACGTCTGGTTCGCCGAGCAGGAGTACCGGAAGTTCGTGGCCCTGATGCGAGGCATCGACCTGGCGGTCATCGTGGTGGGCCTCGGCACGCTGGTCTCCGGCATGGTCGGCATCAGCAACATCATGTTCGTCTCGGTGCGGGAGCGCACGGCGGAGTTCGGCCTGCGCCGGGCGCTCGGGGCGACGCCCTCGACGGTGATGGCGATGGTGCTCTCCGAGGCCGTGGCCCTGGCCTTCGGGGCGGGCGGCCTCGGCCTGCTGGTGGGCGTCGGCCTCGTCGAGGCGGCCCGCCGCGCGGAGCTGCGGTCGGACTACTTCCGCGACCCCAGCATCGACCTCCGCACCGCCCTCACGGCCCTCGGGGTGCTGGTCGCGACCGCCGTCGTCGCGGGGTATTTCCCGGCCCGCGAGGCGGCGCGGCTCAACCCCAACGAAGCCCTCCGGAGCAGCTGATCCCTACGATGACGACGCACGACGAAGGTGAGCCCGACGACGCCCTCGAGGCCGCGGTGGAGGTCGCTCCCGAGAGATCTCCGTGGCGGCGCTGGCTGCCCAGGATGGCGGCGCTGGCGGTGCTGGTGGGGGCGGGCGTGGTCGGGGCGAGGTCGTGGCGTCGGGCGCACGCGTCGGCGCCCCCGACGGGGCTGCGGGTGAGGCTCGGCGAGGTGGTGGTGAAGGCCCAGGCCACCGGGCGCATCGTGCCGAGGCAGGAGGTCTTCGTGCGACCGCTGGTGTCGGGGATGCTCGTCGAGCTCACGGCGCGTCCTGGCGCGGTGGTGCGCCGGGGCGACCTGCTGGCGACGGTGCGCATCCTGGCCGACCCGGTGGCGCTGGGCGACGCGAGGGCGCAGGTGGAGCTGGCAAGGGTGCGCCACGAGCGGGCGGCGAGGGAGCTCGCGAGGGCGAGGGCCCAGTCGGCGCGCGACCTCATCGCGGGGCAGGCGCTCGACCAGGCGACGGGCGACGAGGCGGTGGCCAGGGCGGAGCTCGGCGCCGCGCTCGGCCGGGCGCAGCTCATCGCGAGGGGGAGCGCCGGGGGCTCGGCGCTGCGGTCCAACCGGGTGCTGTCGCCGGTGGACGGGACCGTGCTCGCGGTGCCCGTGAACGTGGGCGACTACGTGAGCGAGACCAGCGGCTTCCGGGACGGGACGACGGTGGCCGTGGTCGCCGACATGACCGACCTGCTCTTCAAGGGGCAGATCGAGGAGGCCTACGTGGGGCAGCTGCAGCTCGGGATGCCGGTGGCGATCCGGGTGGGGGCGCTGCCCTCGGAGAGCCTGCGAGGGACGCTCCAGTGGATCTCCCCGCGAGCGAGCATCGAGCAGGTGGGAGGCGCCGCGGGGAGCGGGGTGCAGGCGCTGACGGCGTCGAGCGCCGGGGTGACGCGCTTCGAGCTGTGGGCCGCGGTGGCGCACCCTCCGGGCGCCGTGCGGGCGGGCTACAGCGCCTCGGCGGAGGTGGAGCTGGCTCGCGCGACGGGGGTGCCGATCATCGAGGAGAGCGCGCTGCGCTTCGAGGAGGGCAGGGCGTACGCGCAGCCCTGCGGGGGAGGTCCCGAGCGGGCGGTGACCGTGGGCGTCTCGGACGGGGTGCGCATCGAGGTGACCGGGGGCCTGCGGCCGGGCGACTGCGTGCGGGAGCGCGAGGGGCGCTGAGGGAGGGCGCCCGCTACAGCGAGCGGCGGGCGTAGTGCGCCGCGGTGAGCGCGCCGAGGGCGCCGGTGAGGACGACGGCCCAGGGGGTCGCCGGGGAGCGCCAGAGCGCGAGCAGCACGGCGGCGAACTGCAGCACCGTGGTGGCCTTGCCGAAGACGTCGGCGCGCTGCTCGTGATGACGGGCGGGGGCGTCACGGCGTAGCAGCACCACCGCGGCGAGCAGGGCCTCGCCGATGTCCCGAGCGCCGAGGACGACGGCCTCCCAGGGGGTGAGCCGGTGGGTGACCGCGAGGGTGATCACCACGCCGAGGACGAAGATCTTGTCGGTGGCGCCATCGACGACGGCGCCCATGGGAGAGGTCTGCCCGAAGCGCCGCGCCCACCAGCCGTCGAGGACGTCGGTGAGGCCCGCGAGGGCGAGGACCCCGAAGGCCCACCAGGGCCTGTGGGCCACCAGGGCGAAGAGGACCATCAGCGGCACCCGCGCGAGGCTGAGCAGCCCCGGCACGCGGAGCAGGTCGCGGAGCAGGTACTGCGGATCGGTGGATGGAGACAGGGTGGCCATCGGTGCTCTGGGCTTCAGTGTGGGTCCTGCCAGAGGACTCAGCCAGGGCGACGGCGGGGAGGGAGGAGGGGAGAGGGTCAGCGCGGGATGGCGCCGGCCCAGCGCTTCATGTGCTCGCTGACGTTCTTGCCCAGGTAGGCGTCGACCACGCCGAAGCCGGACAGGCAGTGGATCCCCTTGACCTCCATCTCCCGGAACTCGTTCGACTCGCGGAGGGTGGCGAGCTTGTCGTGCTCGCCGCGCACGAGGATGAAGCCGTTCATCGTGCCGCCGTGACGGCTGAGGATGGCGGGCTCGTAGCTGTCCACGACGCCCTCCTTCACCTTCTTCTCGTAGAAGGCGAGGGTCGCGTTGAAGAGCTCGCCCGCGTTCTTCTCGCGGCCGGTCTTGACGTCGTTCCAGAGCAGAATCAATCCAGCGTTCGACATGAGAGGCCTTCCCTTCGCCGCCACGGTTGGGCGGCTCTTGATGGGCTGAACTTCCTCCGCGCGAGAGCATCCCGCTGCGTGGTTCCCCGAACCAGCCCGCCACTCCCTGGAGCCTCGCCGGGAGCCGTCAAGAGGGGATCTGGTCCGATGATCGCTCGCCCCCGGCGATGCCGCGGCCGGGGATTCTTTCGAAGGGCGTGAAGCCCCTCCGGGGTGGTCGCAACAGACCGGCGGGATCGGGGAGGACGCCACGGCGCGCGTCGCATGGCCGCGGACCCGCACACCCTTCGGAGCCTATCGATGGAACCCCAGAGCACGATCGCACAGGACCGCGTCGGAGCGCTGCTCAACGGCCGGTACGAGCTCCTGCGGCTCGTGGGCGCCGGAGGCATGGGGGCCGTCTACGAGGCGCGCAACACGTGGACCGGTCGGCGCGTCGCCATCAAGGTGTTGCACCCGGCGTTCGCGCAGAACGAGGAGGTGCTGGCGCGCTTCTTCCGCGAGGCCCAGGCCGCGACGCGCATCGCGCACCCGAGCATCGTGGAGGTGCTCGACCTCGGCCAGGACGGGGCCGACGGGGTCTATTACATCGTGCAGGAATTCCTGGAGGGGAGAGACCTGCGGGCCGAGATGGACGAGGTCGGCGCGATGTCGCCGCGCCGCGCGGTGGAGCTCATGGCCCCGGTGATGGCCGCCCTGGCGGCCGCGCACGCGAAGGGAGTGGTGCACCGCGACATCAAGCCCGAGAACATCTTCATCGCCCACGGCCCTGACGGCGCCGTCACGCCCAAGCTCATCGACTTCGGCATCTCCAAGATGGTCGACCTCGAGCCCGACCTGCTGCGCCGGACGACCCCCGGCACCACCCTCGGGACGCCCTATTACATGTCCCCCGAGCAGTGCCGCGGCGACGCCGGCCTCGACGGGCGCAGCGACGTCTGGGGCGTCGGGGCCGTGCTCTACGAGATGCTCTCGGGTTCCCTCGCCTTCGAGGCGCCCAACTACAACAGCCTGATCGTGAAGATCGTGACCAGCGCCCCCGCTCCGCTCGCCGAGCGCGCGCCCGAGGTCCCGGCCGAGCTCGCAGCGATCGTCCACCGGGCGCTCACCGCGAGCCTCGACGCGCGCCTGCCCTCGATGGAGGCCTTCCTCGAAGCGCTGCGACGGTACCCCCTCGATCGCCCCTCCGCCCCGCCGATGCCGTGCGTCCCGGCCCGGCGGCGAGCGGTGGTCCCGGCGGTGGCGGGCCTCGGGGTGGCGTGCGCGCTGCTGCTGGCCCTCGCGTCGCGCGGCTCGGCGGTGCACTCCGCGCCCGCGCCCGTCGCCCGACCCGCTGCGACGCGGGTCGAGGTGATCGCGCCCGCGGCGGTGGAGACGGTCCCTGCGTCGGCCGTCGCCGCGCCGCCGAGGGCGATCGCCCGGCCGAGGCGTGTGGCGGCCCCGCGCACGGCGGTGCGTCCGGCGTCGAGGGTGGAGCTCGCCCCGCCGGTGGTGGCGCCGCCGCCGCTGGAGCGGTCGGCCAACGGGGCGCTGATCCTCCCTCCGTAAGGGGATGACGGGCGAGAGCGATGGGCATGCGAGGAGGAATCATGGTCCGAGGGTCGAGGCTCGCCGCGTTTGCGGCGGCGATGGTGCTGGCGGGGCGGATGGCAGGCGCGCAGGTCGTCGAGGTCGAGGCGCTGGTGCGTCACGGGGTCGAGCTGCGTCAGCGGGGGGATGACCTCGGGGCGCTGGCGGAGTTCCAGCGGGCGCTCGGGCGCTCTGGGGAGCCTCGGGTGCTGGCGCAGCTCGCGCTCGCCGAGCAGGCCCTCGGGCGCTGGCTCGACGCCGACCGCCACCTGCGCGCGGCGCTGCTCTCCAGCCACGACCCGTGGATCGTCCGCAACCGCGCCTCGCTGCATCAGGCCGAGGAGCAGTTGGAGGCGCACCTCGGTCGCCTCCGCGTCTCCGGGGCGGTGGAGGGCGCCGAGGTGTACGCCAACGACGAGCGCGTCGCGACGCTGCCGATGGCCGAGCCCGCGAGGGTGGCGGCCGGAACCAACGTCGTCGAGGTGCGCGCCCCGGGCTACGTCGCGATGACCCGCCGCGTGCAGGTGGAGCCGGGGCAGGAGTCGAGGGAGACCTTCGCCTTCGTGCGCGAGGCGCCCGTCCCGACGTCTCCGCCCGCGCTGCAGCTCGGGTCGATGGCGACGCCGAGGGCGCCGGAGCTCGCCCGTGGAGGCGACGCGCAGCGGGCGCTGGCGTGGGTGACGCTGGCCACCGGGGCGGCGGGCATCGGGGTCGGGGTCTTCGCCCTGGCGCGGCGAGGGGGGCTGGTCACCCGCTACGACGAGCACCGCGACCCGGAGTGCCCGGGGACGGACTCGGCCACGCAGCCGACGGTGTGCGCGGGCTTCCTCGACGACATCGGCGCGATGCAGGCGCTCGCCATCGGGGGCTTCGTGGGCGGCGGCGCGCTCTCGCTCCTGTCGACGGTGCTCTTCGCGACGCTGCCTCCGGCGGAGGAGCCTGCGCGGGGCCTCGCGTCGGTGCGCTGCGGCGGAGGGCCGGGCCTCGCGGGGGTGAGCTGCGGCGGGGTGTTCTGACGACACCGCGGCCCCGATGGGGGCGACGGCGCGAGCATACCTGACGGTGTAAAAACCGTCGGGCTTGCGGCTCGGGGTCGCGGTCCTAAGCGGGAGGGATGTTTGAACAACTCCTCCAGCAGTTTCTGGGTTCGTCGCAGGGCCAGGCGGCCATGCAGACGCTTCAACAACAGCACGGGATGAACCCCGCCATGGCGCAGCAGACCCTCGGGGTCGCGGGCGAGGGGGCGGCGCAGGCGCTGCAGCAGGCCAACGCGGGGCCACCCGGCAACGCGGCGGGGCTGCTCGGCGGGGGGATCACGGCCAACGCCATCACCGGCGCCCTGTCGGGGATGCTCGGCGGCGGCGGCCTCGGCGGCGCCCTCGAAGGGGGCTTGAGCGGCGTGGTCGCGGGCAAGGTCGGGGAGATGCTCGCGGCCCGCATGGGGATGAACCCGCAGATGGCCTCGCTCATCGCGGCGGGCATCGCGCCCCACCTGGTGAACTTCATCCAGGCCCGCATGGGCACGCAGAACGCCTCCGGGCCCGGGGCCTCTGCGCCGGGTCCTGTTGCGCCGCCGATGATCCCGCCGATGATGCAGAACCAGGGGCCCGCGGCGTCGATGCAGCCGATGGGCGGCCCGCAGTGGGCGCCGCCGATGCAGAAGGGCGTCGGGGCGCAGGGCAAGTTCGATCCCTCCCAGCAGGGCGCCTTCGACCCGTCGCAGCAGAAGATGTCCAAGGGCGACGGCGGGGGGAAGGAGTCCTTCGATCAGGCTCCGCCGGACGGCGGCAAGGGGGGGTACTCCAAGGGCGCCTTCGACCCCTCGCAGGACGGCAGCAACAAGGACCAGGGGCCCGGCTGGAAGAAGGGCCAGTAGCCCTTCCGCGCTACGGGTGGATCATGTCGAGGTGGGTCCCATCGGCCAGCTCGACGAGGCTGTCGGGGCAGCCGTTGCGCACCAGCCACTCCCGCCGCTCCGCCTCCGGGACGGCGACGTAGTCCGTCGGCGTCACCCGAAACCCCAGGTGCTGGCTGGTTGGCGGGCGATACACCGTCCCCGGCGTCGGCTCGTAGCGCTCGGGCGCGGCGCCGGTGCGACGGTCGCCGAGGAAGAAGATGTGACAGGCGTGCCATTGCTCGCGGTCGCGAGGAGAGAGCTCGGCGAAGGCCGGCGGTAGCTCGTCGACGGCGAGCGTGTGGTCACGCCTCGCGGGGGCCTGCGCCCGGGCGGGGGCGGCGGGCCGCGGAGAGCTCGGCGGCGTGGGCGCGGGCGTGGTGATGGCTGGCGCGGCCGTGCTCGTCGAGACGACCGCCTGGGACGAAACGCAGGCCATGCCGAGCATCACCACGCCAGAGACGAGCGCGAACCGCATCGGGCGATCGTAGCCCCCGCAGCGCCTGGAGCGTTGGCCTGACAGGTTGGGTACGGCTTCGGAGGGCGCTTCCCCGGTACGACCGCGCGGTGTCGGACGACGGAGCCAGACCCCGAGCGTGAGTGAGGGGGAGCGCCCGCCCGGGCCATCGGTCAGCGTCCGGA
>SCUS01000067.1 GCA_004297725.1 Myxococcaceae bacterium
GTACGCGATGCGAGATCCCCATCCCTTCGGATGCGCCTCGTCGCTTGCGAGCCATGACTCCGTGTGGTGGGCGCCGCTGCCAGAGCCCCCGCGTCCCGCCAGCGCTGCCACTCCTTCGCGGCCTCCACGGGCGTCGCGCTACCGTGCGCCGCGATGGACGACACCACTGCGCTCGATCGCATGCGCGCCGTCGAGGCCCGCTACCTCTCGCTCTCCGGGAGCGCTAACACCACCGCCGTTCGCGCCAGCGTCGAGCGCCTCCGTGCGCAACTCGCCGAGACTCGCACTCGCGAGCGCGATCAGGTTTTCACTGTCTCGATCCCGGACCCCTGCGGCCGCTCGGTCTTCATCGCGCTCTGCCGCCGCTATGGCCTCGACCCCCATCGCCACGCCCGCCAGCGGCGCTCCACGGTCGTCGTCGCGGCGCCGCCGTCCTTCTACGATCGGGTGCTCTGGCCCGAGTTCCAGGCCCTCACGGATGTGCTCTACGAGCACTTCCTCTCCATCACCATGCGCGCGCTCGACGACGTCCTCATGACCGGCGGCGACGAGGCCATCACGATCGATCGCCACGACGACCCGTGAATCCCTCGTCGCCGATCAGGCCGCGTTCGCGAGCGCCTTCATCCTCTCGGCGTAGGCACGTGGCGTGAGCGCGCCCAGCCCGCCGTGGCTCGTCGTGCGCAGTGCCTCCAGCGTGTCGAGCAGGTAGCGCCGCGGATCGAGGCCGTGCAGCCGGCAGCTCATCGTCAGGCTCCACAGCACGCAGCCGCGGCGCGCGCCCCCGAAGGTCCCGCGGAAGATCCACGCCTTCCTCCTATGGAGAGCTCTCCATAGGAGGAAGTATGCGCAGTTCCCAGATATGCGGAGTGTGCCCAGGCGCAAGGCGCGAAGCCTCGTGCCCTCCAGTTCGGGCGAAGCGCGCCGTGGTTTGACCTACTGCGCAGAACGGAGGGTGCTTTCCCTGCGCATCTGCGCGGAAAGGACGGCTTCCCATGCTCGATCAGTTCTTTCGGAGGCGGCGTGTTCGTCGCCGCATCCAACGCAACCTCCTCGCGGAGGCACTGACCGCTCTCGCCGATCATCTGGGGCGCCGGGGACACCCCGAGGTGGTGCTCCAGAGCTACATGCAGGCCGCCGAGCACTTCGGGTACTGGCTGCGCCGCAAGGGCTTCGCGGCAGCGGACGTCAACGCCGGGACGGTGCGGACGTTCCTGGTGCGGCACCTGCCGCACTGCCACTGCCCGCCGCCGCATCCGCGGGCCATCCCCCTCGTCCGCGCGGCCCTGCACCAGCTTGTACTCGTCGTGCACGCCCGCGACCCGGCCCCGCAGGAGCTGTCGCTCACGCCGTTGGACGCGATCACGGGAGGCTTCGACGCTCACCTGCGGACGACCTGCGGCCTCGCTGTGGCAACGCGACGCGCCTACGGGCACCACGTCCGCGAGCTGCTCGTCGCGCGGTACGGCGCCGGTCCGATCGACCTCGCGGCGCTCACCCTCGCGGACGTGACCGCCTTCGTGGCGGCTCGCGGCGCACGCCTCGCGCCCGCGTCGGCCAACGCCATCACGCTCGCGGTGCGAAGCTTCCTGCGATACCTTCGGCTCCAGGGGATCGGCGACGCGCGGTGGGTCGCAGCGGTGCCGCGGGCCGCGCAATGGTCCCTCGCAACGCTGCCGCGGGTGCTCACGGACGCCGAGCTCTCGGCCTTCCTGGCCGCCTTCGACCGGGCAACGGCGACGGGGCGTCGGGGGTACGCCCTCGCGCTGTGCTTCACGGAGCTGGCGATGCGCGTCGGCGAGGTGGCTCGGCTCGCGCTTGAGGACATCGACTGGCGGGCGGGAGTGCTCACGCTCGCGCCCGGCAAGACGCGGCGGGCGAGCCAGCTGCCGCTGCCGGCGAGCGTGGCCGCGGCGCTCGCGGACTACCTTCAGCACGGCCGCCCGACCACGACGTCGCGGGTAATCTTCGTTCACCATCGAGCGCCGCGGGGCCAACCGCTCGGCCCTTCGGGAATGCGCGAGGACGTGCGCCGCGCCTATCGGCGCGCCGGACTGGACGCACGACTGACCGGCACCCACGTGCTGCGCCACACCGCGGCGACCCGCATGCTGCGTGCGGGCGTCTCGCTCAAGGAGATCGCGGACGTGCTGGGCCATCGCTCGCTGGACACCAGCGCGATCTACGCCAAGGTCGATCGGTCGGCGCTGACGGAAGTCGCGCTGCCCTGGCCGGAGGGGCAGCCGTGAGCGCGCCGACGATGGTGGCTCTCGCCGAGGCGTACCTCGCGCACCGCCGGAGCCTGGGCTTCGCGCTGCGGATCGAAGGCCGCCAGCTCCTGAGCTTCGCGCACTTCGCCGACGCCGTCGGGCATGCCGGTCCGCTCACGACCGACCTGGTCGTGCGGTGGGTGACGCAGCCCAGCCCGCGTCCGCGACGGTTCCCTGCGCGCCGCCTCGACGTCGTCCGGCCGTTCGCGCGGTACCGCGCGGCCTTCGAGCCCGCGACCGAGGTGCCGTCGCGCGGCCTCCTGGGCCCCGGGCGCCGACGGCCGATCCATCACATCTACACGCCGGCGGAGCTCGCGGCGCTGGTGGGCTCGGCGCACACGCTGGGCCCCGCGAAGGGCCTGCGCCCCGCGACCTACGTCACCCTGTTCGGGTTGCTCGCCGCCTCCGGGCTGCGCGTGTCGGAGGCGCTGCGGATGGCACGCGCCGACACCGATCTCGTCGAGGGCGTGCTGACGATTCGCGCGACCAAGTTCCGCAAGAGCCGACTGGTGCCGCTGCACCCGACGACGACGGCGGCGCTGCGCGCCTACGCCGAGCATCGCGATCGCGTGGCGCCGCGCCCGGTCGCGACGACCTTCTTCACGTCGGCACGCGGCGCGGCGCTGCCGTACTCGACCGTGCACGCCGTCTTCCACACGCTGTGCGTGGGCCTGGGGTGGGAGACACTCGCGCCGCACCCGCGGATCCACGACCTGCGTCACACCTTCGCGTGTCGGCGCCTCGAGCAGTGGTACGCCGCAGGCGTCGAGGTCGCGCCGCGCGTCGCCGCGCTCGCGACCTACCTCGGTCACGCCAAGGTCTCCGACACGTACTGGTACCTGACCGGCACGCCCGAGCTGCTGGCGCTCGCGGCCCGACGCTTCGAGGCCTTCGGCGAGAGCGCCACGGGTGCGCCGTGACGACCCTCGCCACGGCGCTGTCGCCCTCCTTCCCTTCGCTGGTGCAGGACTTCTTCTGCCAGCGCCTGCTCGCCCAGCGCAACGCCAGCCCGTGCACGATCGCGGCCTACCGCGACACCTTCCGACTGCTCCTGCGCTATGTGCAGGACCAGCGTCAGACCGCCCCCACGGCGCTCACCCTCGCGGACCTCGACGTGCCTCTCCTGCTGGCCTTCCTCGATCATCTCGAGCGCGACCGTCACAACGCCATCCGCAGCCGCAACGCACGGCTCATCGCACTGCGATCCTTCCTCCACTACGCGGCGGGCCGTGATCCCGCCAACCTGCCGACGATCCAGCGCGCCCTCGCGATCCCGTGCAAGCGCTTCGACACGCCGCTGCTGGGCTTCCTGACGCGCGTGGAGGTCGCCGCGGTGCAGGCCGCCCTCGACCTGACGACCTGGAGCGGTCGCCGCGATCAGGTGCTCTTCGTGCTCTTCGCGACCCTCTACAACACCGGGGCGCGAGTCTCCGAGGCGGTCGATCTGCGCGTCGCGGACCTCATCGGCGGACGCGAAGCGACGCTGCACCTGCGCGGCAAGGGCCGCAAGGAGCGCGTCGTCCCGCTCTGGAAGAGCACCGTGCGGCTCCTGGCGTCGTGGCTCGCGACGCGCAACGCGCTGCCCGAGACGCCGCTCTTCCCCAACCACGGCGGTCAGCGGATGACCCGCTCGGGCGTCGCCCACCGGCTGCGGCTCGCGGTGAAGAAGGCGGCTGCGACGTGTCCGTCGCTGCGCGATCGGCGGATCTCGCCGCACACGTTCCGGCACACGACGGCGATGCATCTGCTGCAAGCGGGCGTCGATCTCACCGTGATCGCCATCTGGCTCGGGCACGAGAGCCCTACGACGACGCACCGCTACGTCGAGGCCGACCTCGAGATGAAGCGACGTGCGCTCGCCGCGCTCCCGGAACCATTCCCGTGCAAGGCGCCCTTCACTCCGAGCGACGACCTGCTCGCCTTCCTCGACGGGCTGTGAATATGCGCCGCCCTTGACCTGCCGCGGCTGCGAACACGGCTGCGATGGCGAATCGCTCCGCATATCTGGGAGCTGCGCATACTTCCTCCTATGGAGAGCTCTCCATAGGAGGAAGGCGTGGATCTTCCGCGGGACCTTCGGGGGCGCGCGCCGCGGCTGCGTGCTGTGGAGCCTGACGATGAGCTG
>SCUS01000068.1 GCA_004297725.1 Myxococcaceae bacterium
CCGACCACGTCAGCCCAGCGCGGCCTCGCCCGGAGGGGAGCAACCGACCACGTCAGCCCAGCGCGGCCTCGCCCGGAGGGGAGCAACCGACCACGTCAGCCCAGCGCGGCCTCGCCCGGAGGGGAGCAACCGACCACGTCAGCCCAGCGCGGCCCGTTGGGGACGGGCTCCGGATCCGAGGACCGTTCTTCGTAGGTTTCCCACTCGATGACGTCTCTCGTCGCGACGAAGACGCACTGGGCTGACGTGGTCGGTTGCTTCCCTCCGGGCGAGGCCGCGCTGGGCTGACGTGGTCGGTTGCTTCCCTCCGGGCGAGGCCGCGCTGGGCTGACGTGGTCGGTTGCTTCCCCGCCCTTACGGGCTCCGGGGTCTGGCTCGGGTTACTGACGGCCTCTCACTCGTACCGTCGGACTCCCCGCCGACGGCCTCTCACTCGTACCGGGGGAGCAGTGCCCCCCTCCGGCCCCGATGCACGCTGCTCCGGCCCCGATGCACGCTGCTCCGGCCCCGATGCACGCTGCTCCGGCCCCGATGCACGCTGTTTTCGCCCGATGTAGACCCTCGCGGGGGCGATGCACGCTGCGGAGGGCCGATGCAGACTGTTTCCGCGCCGATGCAGACTGGTCTACCGTCGTTGCATGGCGAACTCGAAGAGTGCGGGGAAGAAGGCTCCATCGATCCCAGCGCGGGAGGCCGTGATCGCAGCGGCGGGCGCGCTCCCGGCGAAGGACATCCAGCGGCCGCCGCCCTACGCGGCCGCGTGGCTCTCCTGGGCCGACAACCTCGCGAGGCTCTCGGCGAAGGACGCCGGGGCGCTGCTGCTGGTGCCGCTGCTCGGCGGGCCGTTGACGGTCGCCGAGCTCGAGCGCTTCGCCGCAGGGGTCGCGCTCGCCCAGGAGTACGTGCAGATCGCCGGGGTGCTGCGCATCAGCGCCGCCGGGACCGAGACCGACGCCGAGCGCTCGCTGCTCTGGGCGGTGCGCGCCGACCAGCGGCGGCTCGACCGGGCGCTCCTGCTGCGCTTCGCCGACGACTCGGCGGGGCGGGCGTTCCTGACGGGGCTGCGGCGCGGCGATCCGACCGACCCGGTGGACGCGCTCGATGACACCGAGAAGCTGCTGGCGCTGGCCGACAGCGACGCGCACCGGGAGTGGCTGGCGTCGCTCCCCAAGGGCGAGGCGGCGGCGGTGAAGCGCCTCCACGACGCGCTCCCGGGGCTGCGCGCCGCGGTGAAGCGCCTGACCCCGTCGAAGGACGCCGCGGAGAAGCGGGAACTCTTCCGTCGGGTGGTGACGCTGCTGGTGGCGAGCGCGGCGCGCATCGGCCTCGCGGGGCGCTACCTCACGGGCGATGTCCCGGGGCGCGAGCGGGCCTACGCGGCCTTCAAGCGGCCGAAGGCCAAGAAGCCGCGGAAGAAGACGCCGAAGACGGCCTGAGGTCGCGGGGGGGGCGGCTGAACCGCGCGAAGGCCGCGCGCAACGAGGTCCGTCATGGAGTGGCGCATCGGCCTTGTGGGGGTCCTGGCCGCCCTCCTCGCGGGGTGTCTGGCGCCTCCCGCGCCCGGGGGGGCGGGCGACGCGTCGCCCATCGACACGGCCGACGTGGCGGACGGCGGGGCGGTGATCGACCGCCCGCCGATCGACCTCCTCTCCGACCCCAACAACTGCGGCGCGCCCGGGGTGCAGTGCTCGCGAGCGCTCGGCCGACCGCTCGTTCGCTGCGAGGCGGGCCGCTGCGTCTGCGGCGGCAGCCGGGCGGCCTGCGGGTCGCAGTTCGCCTGCAGCATCGACCTCGACGTCGACAACCGTCACTGCGGGCGCTGCGGTGGCGTGTGCTCCCCTGACGCCGAATGCGTCAGCGGCCGCTGCGTACCTTGCCCCGAGGGCTACGGCACCTGCGGTTCGCCCGACGGACCGCGATGCAGGACCCGCATCGACACCGTCGACAATTGCGGCGCCTGCGGCCGGGTCTGCGGCTCCGCCGAGTTCTGCATGGATCAGACCTGTCAGGGCTGCACCGTCGGCCTCACCCGGTGCTTCAGTCGGGCGTGCGTCGACCTGCAGACCGATCGCGAAAACTGCGGAATGTGTGGAGAGGCGTGCGCCGTCAACGAGACCTGCACCCTCGGCCGCTGCGTGGAGGTGCCGTGCCCCGAAGATCACGAAAACTGCGGACGATGTGGTGTGCGGTGCGGCGTCAGCGAGACCTGCGCGCTCGGCCGCTGCGTGGAGGTGCCGTGCCCCGAAGCGGGTGCGCTGCGCTGCAACCCGGCTTCGCCGATCTGCACTTCAGTGCTCACCGATCCGATGAACTGCGGCGCCTGCGGCACCTTGTGCCTCGACGGGCGAACGAGCACCGCGGTCTGCGCCGGGGGCGCGTGCGTGAGGACGTGCCGACCGGGCTACGTCAGCTGCGGCGCCGCCCCGAGCTGCGACACCGAGCTCGCCTTCAGCGATGAGCACTGTGGGCGCTGCGACGTGCGCTGCGGCGCCCTCTCACACTGCATCAGCGGCGTCTGCACCAGCCTCGCGGCGCGGCCCGTGGCGCCGCTCTCGACCGTCATCCTGGGCGTCCAGCGTCCGCGCTTCCGCTGGGAGCGCGCAGAGGGCGTGGACGGCGTCCGGCTCCAGCTCTGCGCCGACCGGGCCTGCACTCGCGTGGAGTCGACGCGCGATCTCACGGGGGACGAGCACCGTCCCGACGTCGCGCTGACGCCGGGCGTCCACTTCTGGCGGCTCTTCGCCCGGCGCGGCGCGTCCGTGGCGGCGTCGTCCTCGCCCGTGTGGGAGTTCGTGGTGCCGGCGGTCGACACCGGGCGCGAGATCACCGGTCTGTTGCACGACATCGATGGCGACGGCGTCGAGGACGTGTTCTCGGACCTCCTGCACCAGACCATGCGCCACTCCGCCGCGCCGGGGGAGGCGCAGGCCATTCCCGTGACACCCAGCTACCGATCGAGCGTTGACCCGTGGGCCGTCTACACCGAACAGGCCTATCCCGAGTTCAGCGGCGACATCGATGGCGACGGCTTCGGCGACCTCGTCAGCTCCCACATCCACCGCGCGAGGGTCGCATCCGACACCATGCAGACCCGCGGGTGCGCGTTGCTCCGCGGAGGCTCTCCCCGCTTCTCCACGTCATTCCGCGACGTCGGCATGCGTGACAATCGGGCCACCGGGTACGACTCCGTTGGATGCAGCTTCGTCTTCGACCTGGACGGAGACGGCCACGGGGACGTCGTGAGCAGCTTGCAGTACTCCAGTTCCACGACGATCAAGCAGGTGCACTTCGGCGGGCAGAGCGCATGGACGACCCCCGCGCCCGACGTGCTGGGGAGCCTGGCTCCCAGCTTCTACACCAGCGTGGCCTGGGGAGACTTCGACGGCGATGCGAGGATGGATCTCGTCCACATCGGCAGGGAGAACCTCGGCGCGTTCGTTCAGCAGATCGACGTCATCGGCTTCGCCCGCGGTGCGGGCTCACCAGTCGTCTACGGCCTCCCTTCGTGCAGCCCCCCTCCGCCCTTCGTGGCCCTCTATCCGACCGCAGTGATGGTCCTCGACGCCAACCGCGATGGCTTCGACGATGTGAGGGCGAACGGAAGCAGCGGCGTCGCGACGTACCTCGGCGGCCCCACGGGCTTTGCCCGCTGCGTCTACGAGCCCGCAGTGCCTTGAGCGCCCCCCGCTCCCCATATTCCTTCTACACATCGCGGCGGAGCCCCCATCGTTTCCCCGGTACGACCGCGAGGCCGTCAGCGAGGAGTCCGACGGTACGACCGCGAGGCCGTCAGCGAGGAGTCCCCGGTACGACCGCGAGGCCGTCAGCGACCAGAGCCAGACCCTGAGCGTTAGCGAGGGGGAGAGCCCGCTCACGCTGCCAGTCGTCGTCCGGAAACGTGGTCGGTTTCCGGGCAAAGGCGTCATCAGAATTCCGCGCTGGGAGGGCGTGATAGGTCGCTCCCCCTCGCTAACGCTCAGGGTCTGGCTCTGGTCGCTGACGGCCTCGCGGTCGTACCGGGGACTCCTCGCCGCCGGCCTCGCGGTCGTACCGTCGGACTCCCCGCCGCCGGCCTCGCGGTCGTACCGTCGGACTCCTCGCCGCCGGCCTCGCGGTCGTACCGTCGGACTCCTCGCACGGCCCGCCCTCACCGTCGCCGCGTCTGCCCTCGCCGTCGCCGCGCTCACTCCGCACCTGAACCCACGTCGCGCCTCCCCGTCCCCTTGCAACCTTCGCGTCGCGCGAAGGTGACCACCTGATGTTGCCTGGGGTCAGGCGCTGCACGTCGATGAAGAGGCCGCACGCCGTACCCCAGGCATGGGTGGGGCGACGATCAAGTGTCCCTTGAGACCTTGAGAGGGGGGCCTTGAGCACCCCCCCGCTCCCCCCGGCTCACCTCCTGCTAGGCCCCCGTTGCCAGAGAGTTCACCCGCCGTGCGCCGATGGCGCATCCTCCCGGGCTGCCGATCCTTCGCGCCGACTACCCTTCGCCTACAGGTCAACCCATGAAGCGCCACGTCCTCTCGCTCGCCGGTGCCCTCGTCGCCAGCTACGCCCTCGCGGCGTGCGGCCGCTCGGAGCTCGATGTCCCCGAGGACGTCCCTGACGCCCATGTCGTGATCGATGTGCCACTCGATCGCCCTGACACACCCGACGTCCCCATCGTCCCCGATCGCCCCGACGTCCCTGGGCCCCAGTGCTTCTCCGACCGCGACTGCGACGACAGCCTCACCTGCAACGGCGTCGAGAGCTGTCAGTCCGGCCGCTGCGTCCCCGGGCCCGCGCCCGCCTGCAACGACGGCGTCGTGTGCACCGTCGACCAGTGCGTCGAGGGCCGCGGCTGCGTCTTCGCCCCCGACAACAACCGCTGCATCTCCCCCGCCTTCTGCGACCCGCTGCGGGACTGCACCCCGGTCGAGTGCGCGAGCGACGCCAACTGCGACAACGGCGACCCCTGCGACGGCGCCGAGCGCTGCTCCGCCGGGCGCTGCACCCGGGGTACGCCCCTCGCCTGCTCGGACGGCGTCTCCTGCACCACCGACCGCTGCATCCCGGGCCGCGGCTGCGTCAACCTCCCCGATGACAACGCCTGCAACGACGGCAGCTTCTGCAACGGCGTCGAGCGCTGCCTCGCGGGCCGCGGCTGCGTCCCGCAGATGGCGATCCGCTGCGACGACGGCGACCCCTGCACCACGGACTCCTGCGACGAGGCCCGGCGCGCCTGCATCACCCGCCCCACGGACAACGACAGCGACGGCTTCGCCCCGTTGACCTGCGCGGGCGGACGCGACTGCAACGACAACGACCGCACGGTGAACCCCGGCGCCCCGGAGGCCTGCAACGACGGCCGGGACAACAACTGCGACGGACGCTCGGACTGCGCCGACGTCATGTGCGCCGCCACCCCCGCCTGCGGGATGTGCATCCCGAGCGGTCCTGAGCGCTGCGGAGACGCCCTCGACAACGACTGCGACCGCCTGGTCGACTGCGCCGACCGGGACTGCGCCACCGCCCCGCTCTGCAACATGTGCGTCCCGACCGGCCCGGAGAACAACCCGATGGCCTGCGCCGACGGCGTGGACAACGACTGCGACGGGCGGCTCGACTGCGCCGACGACCTCTGCGCCCGCACCCCGGGCTGCGCGATGTGCGTCCCCACGGGTCGGGTGGAGGTCTGCGGCGACGGCCGTGACAACGACTGCAACGGCGCGACCGACTGCGCCGACCCGGCCTGCGCCCCCACCGACGCCTGCCGGGTGACCAACGAGACCTGCGCCACCGCGCGGATCATCAGCGTCCCCGGGCGGGCGAGCGGCACCACCATGAACGCGGCCGATGACTTCACCCCGGCCTGCGCGGGGATGGGAGCGCCGGACGTGGTCTACGTGGTGCGCAACCCGACGCGGCAGACGATCACCATCGACACCGAGGGCAGCAGCTACGACACGGCGCTGATCGTGTTTCGCGGCGACTGCGCCACCGCCCCCATCGCCTGCGACGACGACGGCGGCTCAGGGACCAACTCCCGCCTGGTGCTCCCCGACGCCGAGCCCGGAACCTACTTCATCGTGGTCGACGGCTGGAACACCTCCCGCGGCGCCTTCCAGCTCAACGTCTCGGTGGGCACCCGCGAGGTCTGCGACAACCGCGTGGACGACGACGGCGACGGCCTCACGGACTGCGCCGACCGCGCCGACTGCGCCGCGTCGCCCTTCTGCATGATGTGCATGCCCACCGGGCGGGAGGTCACCGCGGCCGCCTGCTCCAACGGGCTCGACGACGACTGCGACGGGCAGGCCGACTGCGCCGACGCCGAGTGCGCGGGCCTCGGGATGTGCGCCTGCGTCCCCTCGCCGGAGGTCTGCAACGACGGCCGCGACAACAACTGCAACGGGCTGACCGACTGCTCCGACCCGAGCTGCCGGATGTCGCCCCTCTGCCCGAGCTGCGTCCCGACGGGCACCGAGGCCGACGCGATGTCCTGCGCCGACGGCCGCGACAACGACTGCGACGGGCAGATCGACTGCGCGGACATGTTCTGCGCGCCGCTGCCGGTGTGCTCCATGGCGCCGCCCAACGACACCTGCGCGGCGCCCATCGTGGTGACGGTTCCGTCGAGCACGAGGGGCGACCTCAACGGCGCCCGCAATGACTTCACCCCGCTGACGATGGGCTTCCCCGGGTGCGCGGGCGGAGCGGGCGGCGACGTGGTCTACGCGCTGCGCGTGCTGCGCGACACGACGCTCACCATCGACACGCTGGGCAGCAACTTCGACACGGTGCTCTACGTGCGCCGATCGCCCTGCGAGTCGGGTCCGCAGCTGGCCTGCAACGACGACACGAGCGGGACCACCTCCCGGGTGACCTTCGCCGCGACGGCGGGCGTGTACTACGTCTTCGTCGACGGCTTCGGCGCCGAGGCGCGGGGCAACTTCGTTCTCAACATCGCCGAGGGCACGCCTCGGGAGGTGTGCAACAACCGCCGCGACGACGACGGCGACGGCCAGACCGACTGCGCCGACTCCGACTGCGCGGCCGACCCGACGTGCCGGTGCGTTCCTGCGCCGGAGTCGAGCGACCTGACCTGCAGGGACGGCCGCGACAACGACTGCGACGGCCAGGCCGACTGCGCGGACATCGACTGCCGCAACACCCGCGCCTGCTGCCGCCCGACGGGCGCCGAGGGCGACGCCCGGAGCTGCGCCGACGGGATCGACAACGACTGCGACGGGCTGCTCGACTGCGCCGACCCGGGGTGCGCGGCGCAGCGGATGTGCTGCCGCCCGACCGCGGCCAGGGAGATGGGGGTGGGCGCCTGCACCGACGGGGTCGACAACGACTGCGACGGGGTGAGCGACTGCAGCGACTCGGACTGCCGCCCCAGCGCGACCAGCGGCGGCGAGTGCTGCAACGGCGTCGACGACAACTCCAACCGGCTCATCGACGAGTTCGCGTGCGCCTGCGAGGGCAGCGCGCAGTGCAGCGGCGTCGGCGCCGGGGGCCCCTTCCCCTCCAACACCTGCTGGAGCACCACCTTCCGGGTCTGCGCGCCCCGCTGCGACCTGCTGGGCGGCAACCTGTTCTGCAGCAATTTCTTCGCGGGAACGCGCTGCAACACCATGACCGGCGAGTGCGTTCGCTGATCCTCGCTCCCCCCCTCCCCGAACGGAGTGAGGGACCCTAGAGTGCCGCGCAGGTTCGTGTACTACGTCGCGGAGCCCGCTGGGCCCCGCAGGAAAGGTCCACCAGGTATGTCTGATTCAAACCTCGATCGTCGTTCCGTGCTTCGTCGTGTGGGCGGTGGTTTCGCCCTGCTGGTGCTCGCGCCGGTGGCCGCGGCCGTCGAGGGCTGCGGCAAGAAGGAGCTGAGCTGTACCAGCACCACGGGCCTGACCCCCGCCGACGTCCAGACCCGCACGGCGTTGCAGTACGTCGACCATGCGACCGATCCCGCGAAGCCCTGCCGCGCGTGCAGGCTCTTCCGTAGCGCCGGCGAGGCCGCGTGCGGTGGCTGCGAGGTCGTGAAGGGCCCGATCAACCCCGCAGGCGGCTGCTCGGCCTGGGCCGCGCGCACCTGATCGAGCACGTCTCCCTGCGCTGCGGCGGGGCCCCCTTCCCCGCTGCCGCGCGCCCTGCACCCCCGCCCCGCGCTCATCGACGCTCTCATCTCCACGGAAACGCCGCCCACTCCGCGGTTGCGGACGGCCCCCGAGCGGGCCTGCAACCGCTGAAGTGGGAGCCTGGAGATGAGCGCCCTGCCTTCGCAGGGCTTGCTGAAGGTGCGCCGGTTGCTGGCGCAACCGTCGGGAGGTCATCGACCGCCGCGATGGAACTCCATGCGGCGATCAGTGACTTGTCCTGCTGCTGCGCGTGAGCACCTGCGCCCTCTTCATCGAGCGCCCCAGCGCTCGATGCTCCTGCAGAGAGCCCGGCGAAGGCCGGGCGCTCATCTCCAGGCTCCCACTTCAGCGGTTGCAGGCCCGCTCGGGGGCCGTCCGCAACCGCGGAGTGGGCGGCGTTTCCGTGGAGATGAGAGCTACTACCGCCTACCGACGACGCCGTCGCAGCGCCACGGCGGCCAGCGCTCCGAGCGCGAGCGCACCCCATCCGGTGCTCCGCGCTCCGGGGGCGCCCACCGAGCACGAGGCCCCGCCCTCCGCGGTGGCGGCGATCGGGTCGCTGCCGGCGTCCGTCGCTGCTCCGAGGTCCGTCGCCCCACCCCCATCGAGCGAAACCACGCCGCCGTCCGTCGCAGGGACCACCAGGACGTCGCTGGGGATGAACCCTCCATCGCCTGGTCCGAGGCACATGGGGCGCGGCGGGACGTTGGTCTGCCGGGCGTACTGGTAGAGCCCGCTGCGGGGACCGCGGTCGCTGGCGCCGAGCTCCAGGTCGCGGTCGAGCATGATCGCCGGGAGGTCGGCGCGGAAGCGCGTCACATAGGGGTCGGCCGTCAGCGTCGAGGTGATCACCCGCAGGTCGTCCATCGGATCGGTCGGCGTGGTCTCGACGCTCGCATCCGCCGAGGGCGGCGGTGAGGTGCGGCGGATGAACCAGCTCCCGACGTTGGTCCGGCTGGCCACCTCGGTGAGCCAGAGCCGGTTGCCGTTGGAGCGGTTGAGCGCGTTGAAGGCGTCGAGGTAGTCCTGCGCGGGGTTCTGGGGCCCAGCCCAGTCCCAGGTGAAGCTCCCGTCGGAGAGCTCGCCGTTGGGGAAGTTGCTCGCCTCGATGCGCGCGTCGCTGAACACCACCAGCGAGAGCCCCACCTTGTCGGCCACCCCCGCGGCGATCATCCGCAGCGGCAACCTGGGGACATAGCCCTCCATGGTCACCCGCACCGGCTGCATCCGAGGCACCAGGCCCGTCGGGTCGGGCCGCAGCCGCAGCGCGATGTAGTCCATGTTCATCGCCGTGTAGAAATCGATCACCGGACCGAGCGCCGGAGGGACGCTGTACCCGTTGTCCTGGAGCCAGGTGCGGATCGCCATCGGGTCGGTGCCCCGGATCACCGAGACCGAGTAGGGGCCCACCACCTCCATGCGAAGCACCGTGACGCCGCTGTCCGCCGAGGGGGCGTCGCTGGCCGCCGAGGCGTCGGCGAAGCCCCCCGCGCTGGGGGGGGAGGGACAGGGCGCCCAGGGGAAGGGCGGAGGCAGGAGCCGCGGGGCCGTGACGGCGTTGACGTAGCTGAGGAAGCCGTCGTCCGCGATGGCGATGCGCAGCCCCGCGGTGTACCGGATCGGCAGGATCCAGCTGAACTCCGACGGCCGGCCGCTGTACTGGAACTGGTCCCACAGCGTGGTCTGCGTCGACGAGAGCGACAGCACCATCCGATGGTCGGTCACCACCTGCACGTCGCGCGGCGTGGGCGGCGGCGGACCGAAGCACCCCCCGCACGCCGCAGCGTCCACCGCCACCAGCTGTGCCGCCATCCCCAAGGTCACACCCATCCAAGCTCGCATGGTCTTCATCTCCCTCGGCGCACCCCCACAGCAGCTCTCGTGCCCCTCAGGCGTTCTCGCGACAATCCTCGTGACACTGCCTCCCGATCGCCACACCCGCTGCGGCTTCAGGCACAACCCGGCACAGACGATTCTCGTGGGTGAGCCCATCTCCCGGGCTTTACAGTCGCAGGTAAGCAACGATGACCCTCCTCCACCTCGCCGAGCTCGCCACCACCGACGTCGAAGCGCTGCTCCGTCAGCCCCACCCCGTGGCCCTGCTGCCCGTGGGGAGCACGGAGCCCCACGGGCCGCACCTGCCGCTGCTCACCGACGCGCTGCTCTCCGAGCACGCCTGCCTCCGCGCCGCGGCCGAGCTGCGGGCGCAGGGCCTCGCCGCGGTGGTGTGCCCGACGCTCTCCTACGGGGTGACCCGCTACGCGTCGGAGTTCGCGGGCGCCATCTCGCTCTCCGCGGAGACCACCCGCGCGGTGGTGCGAGAACTCTGCGAGGCCTACCGCGCCGCGGGTTTCGAGCGGGTGGTGGTGGTCAACAACCACCTCGAGCCCGAGCACGTCGAGGCCCTCGCCGCGGCGGTCGCGGCGGTGCAAGGGGCGGTGTTTCCCAACCAGCTCACGAAGCGCTGGGGGCGCACGCTGAGCGAGGAGTTTCGCCGGGGGGACTGCCACGCCGGGAGCTACGAGACCTCGCTGGTGCTGGCCGCGCGCCCGGAGCTGGTGCGCGACGACGTGCGGGCCTCGCTCGCCCCGGTGCCCATCTCGCTCTCCAAGGCCATCCGGGAGGGGAAGGTCACCTTCAAGGCCATGGGCAGCGAGCGGGGCTATTTCGGCTCGCCCTCGCTGGGCAGCGCGGCCGAGGGCAACGAGCTCTACGACCGGCTCGCGCTGATGATCGTCACCGAGGTGCGAGAGTCGCTGGGCCTCCGATCGCTCGACGGTGACGCGAAGCCTTGATGAAGCGCCCCGGATGGTGAATGGTCCCCGCGCCGCCGTAGATCGGATCCCACCGGCGACGGAGAGTTCATGCGCACGACCCCGCAACGACGGTGGACCCTGGTGGGTCTGCTCGCCTCCCTCGCAGCCTGCTCCGAGACCACCACCGTCGCGCCCACGCCGGTCGACGCCGGCGTCGACACCGGCCCCATCGCCGTAGACGCTCCCGCGCCGGTCGACGTCCCCGCGGCGCCCGTCGACGTGGGCGTGATGCCCAGCGGCATCGGCGAGCCCTGCGAGTCCCCGGGCGCCAGCTTTCCTCCGGTGCAGGGGAGCTGCAGCAGCGGCCAGGTCTGCCTGTCGACCGCCATCGGCTTCCGCAACGGCTACTGCGTGTCGGTCTGCCAGGGCACGCGATGCCCCGGCGACGCCACCTGCGGGCGCATCCAGGGCTTCCCGGTGTGCATGCGCACCTGCGCCACCAACGACGACTGCCGCCGCGCCGAGGGCTACGTCTGCCGCCCCGCCGAGGGCGGCGCCGGCCGCATCTGCCAGGTCAACGACGCGCCTCCGGGCGTGCGCCCCGATGACTCCGCCTGCTTCACCGTCGGCACCTCCGGCGAGCGCACCGCCCCGGCCCTCCCGAGGGTGACCTTCACCGGGCCCAACGGAGACGCCAGCGGCCCGCGGCTCGACAGCTTCGTCGAGGCCGAGGGCAACGTCGCCGTGCACCCCACCAACGGCCACGTCGCGGTGAGCTACATCTCGGCCAGCGTCGGGGGCCAGATCTACATGGGCACCTCGCGCTATCCGGGCACCGGCACGCAGTGGTTCGGCGACGGCACCGTGCGCGACCCGACCTTCAACAGCTCCAGCGACCCGGTGCTCGACTACGGGCTCGACGGCGTGCTGCGCATGACCTTCATCGGCCTGCAGCGCAACCTGAGCTCGCAGGTCACCGCGGTGCATGTCCGCATCACCGAGAGCCGCGACGACGGCACCACCTGGGCGACGCCCCGCCAGGTCGACCCCGCCGGCATCTGCCCGCAGGGCACCGGCGGCATCTGCGACAAGCCCTGGCTGCTCTCGACCCCGGGCGCCACCGCCGGCGCCCCGTCGGTGCTCTACCTGGGCTACCTCGCGCAGGGCGCCCGCAACGCCGACCTCGTGGTGCAGCGCTCCGACGACGCCGGCGCCACCTGGTCGCCCACGGTCCGCCTCGCGGCGCTCGGCTTCGTCGCCGGCAGCACCGTGGCGCACAACCTCATCCAGTTCGCCGCGGGCCCGGGCTCGCTGGTCGCCGCCGCCTGGTCGGGGCTCTCCGTGGGCGACGGCAGCGGAGGCACCGACTCCAACGCCCGCTTCGGATCGCCCGCCAACCGCGTGCTCTTCCGCCGCAGCCGCGACGGCTTCCGCACGCTCGACGCGATGCGGGTGGTGTCGCGCCCCACGGACTCGCCGGTCTACGTGCAGCCCCCGGTGGCGCTCGACGGCGCCGACACCGTGCACGTGGTCTACGTGAGCGGCGACGCCACCGGCGCGTGGGACATCATCCTCGCCACCAGCACCAACGGCGGCGAGAGCTGGCAGCACCGCAAGGTCAACGACGACCCGGAGAGCTGCGCGCTGCACATGCTCCCGGCGATGCTGGTCGACCCGGTCACCCACGACGTGCACGTCACCTGGATGGAGAACCGCTTCGGCGAAGGCGCCGTCGCCTACGCCCGCTGCCCGGGCGGCGCCTCGATGGCCTGCGGTCGCAACGAGCAGGTCAGCGACCGGCCCTTCCGGCTGAGCAGCAGCCGCAACCCGCAGATCTGGCACGGGGACTACAACGGCCTCACGCTCTCCCCGCAGGGCGAGCTCTGGTCGACGTGGAGCGACACGCGCACCGGGTCGCCCGCGATGTACACCGCCCACGGCCGGGCGCGCCCCGCGCCGTAGTGCGCCTCGGGGTCGGCGGGCGGTCGCCGCGGTGATCCTCCTCATCGACAACTACGACTCGTTCACCTTCAACCTGGCGCAGCTCGTCGCCCGGGTGGCGGGCCCCGGGGTCGAGCTGCGGGTGGTGCGCAACGACGAGCGCTCGCCCGACGAGCTCTGGTCGTGGCGGCCCTCGCACGTGGTGATCTCCCCGGGTCCGGGCGATCCGTCGAGGGCGGGCGTGAGCGGCGCGCTGATCACCGCGGGGAGGGCGCCGGTGCTGGGCGTGTGCCTGGGTCACCAGTGCATCGCGGCGGCCTGGGGAGCGCGGGTGGAGCGGGCCCCGGAGCCGGTGCACGGGCGAGCCTGGGCGGTGCGCCACGACGGCCGGGGGATCTTTACCGGGGTGGGTAATCCGATGGTGGCCGCGCGGTACCACTCGCTGGTGGTGGCGCGCTCGACGGTGCCCGGGGTGCTGGAGGTGTGCGCGGAGACCGACGAGGGGGTGGTGATGGCGCTACGGCACCGGGAGCGCCCGGTGGTGGGGGTGCAGTTTCACCCCGAGTCGGTG
This sequence comes from Myxococcaceae bacterium, assembly GCA_004297725.1. Lineage (GTDB taxonomy): Bacteria > Myxococcota_A > Polyangia > Polyangiales > SCUS01. Next base: position 13,389 of record SCUS01000068.1, read on the forward strand.
CTCACCCGGGAGGGCGACGCGCTGGTGAGGAACTTCCTCGAGGGCCGGTGCTGAAATAGCCGTCGGCCCCGCCTGCGCGCCGCTCCCGAGTGGGGGAGCGCCGTGCGAGCGGGGCCGATACGGTCTAGGGACGAGGTCTCGAGGTCAGTCCGCGATCAGCGGTTCTGATCCCAGGTGTCCTCGTGCGTCACGCCGCCGTTGGTGTAGGTCCACGAGATCGTGTGGAACACGAAGGTGACCTCCTCGAGGGGGGGCTCGGTCGAGGTCGCGGGGACGATGGTGTCCGGCACGATCTGCTTCTGCGAGGCGATGCGGCCGCGCTTGATCTCGACGGTGTAGAACTGCTCGGTGGTGCCGTCGCCGTTGGGGTTCGGGCGGAAGAACTTGAACTTCGCGTCGATCGCCTGGTTCTCGACGAGCGCCTTGGCGATGAGCGGCGAGGACTTGTCGATGCGCTTGCGGATGAGCAGCGGCTCATACTGGCGGCGACCGCTCGCCATGCCCGAGCCCGCCTCGCGAGCGGTCTTCACGCCCTGCTCGTAGTAGACGCACTCGATGGAGTCCTTGCGGCCGAGGCTCTCCTGGCTGCTCGAACCCTTGATTTCAGAACCATTCGCCTTGAGATAGAGATGTACGGTTTCAGCCATCGGGGTCCTCGATTGCAGGCTGTTGAAGTCGTGTCTCCGTCACCGTCAGCCCGCGAGCGGTGATGTCGACGGCGCGGATCTCAACACCAGGAGAAGGGGCGCTGCAAGCCCCCTCCGCGCGATCTCCGAAGGCGCTCTAGCGACGGGTCGGCCGGATGGCGGTGCCGGGTCGTCCGCCGCCGCCGGCGGAGCCCATCTTGCGGGCCATCTTCTGCATCTCCGGGTCGGCCATCACGATCTCCTGCGCCATGCGCGCCAGCTCCGGCGCGGTCTTGAAGCGCGGGTCGAGGAACCTCCCCAGCAGGTTGATGTTCTCCTTGGCGATGGCCGCGAGGTCCTTCTTCACGAGGCCGTTCTTGGTCTCCGCGAAGTTGGCGAACACCCGCGCGAAGAGCAGCGGAACCCGCGACTGCACGTAGACCGCGTCGTCGGGCGAGATGGTCGAGAGCAGCTCCCTGGCCTCCTTCGCCCGGCCCGTGCGCGCCCAGGTCTCGGCCACCGTCGCCGCGAGCATCCCCCGGGCGGAGACCTCCTGGGTCTTGCTGGGCTGGATGTCCTGGCAGAGCTGCGACGCGTCCTCCAGCCGCCCGTTGAGCAGCAGGAGCTGGGCCTTCAGCCCTCGCACCTGGTCGAGCGCCATCGCCGGGACCTTCTTCATGTCGATCTTGTCGAGCGTCGCCAGGGCCTGGTCGGGGTCGGTCTGCGCCTCGAGCTGCGCCCGCAGCACGACGTTCATCACGTCCTTGTCCCCGGCCGCCGCGAGCTCCTTCAGCGCCGCCTCGCGCCCCTCCGGGCTGGCGGTGCCCTTCTGCGCGATCTTCATCAGCGCCTGCTGCTTCATGATGAAGCGCCACACCCAGGCCGCTGCGACCGCGAGCGCCACGGTCAGCCCCGCCATCACCCCCATCGCCACCTTCGAGCCGCTGGAGATCACCAGCGCCCAGATCGCCACCAGGATCGCCCCGCCGATGGCGAGGTTCTTCACCTTCAGCGCGGGCATCTCCGGCATCTCGGGCATCTTCGGCGCGCTCGGACCCTCACTCACAGCAGGCTTCTCCGACATAGGGGCGTCAGGTACCCTCACGAACGCTCCGCCGCAAGGTCTCTCCCCCGATGGGCCTCAGCCGTCGCGGAGCCTCCCGACACCTCATCCATGCATAGACGCACCGCGCTCACCGCGCTCACCCTGGGACTCCACTCCGTCGCGGGCTTCGGCCAGCGCCGCGTCCCGGCGCCTCCGGCCCCCCCGGCCGACCTCCTCGCCCTCGCCGGGCAGTGCCTCCTCGTCGGGTGGCGCTCCCGGGGGGTGAACCCCTGGGTCGCCAACCGCATCCGGGAGGGCGCCCTCGGGGCGGTGATCCTGACGGCCAGCAACGCCCCGACCGTCGAGGGGCTGCGCGCGCTCACGGCCTCGCTCAACGCCCTGGTCCCCGCGGGCTCACCCCCGCTGGTGATCGCCACCGACCAGGAGGGCGGCTCGGTCTCCCACCTCTCTCCGCCGCTCGCCCGCTTCCCCTCGCTCACCACCCTCGGGGCCATCGACGACGTGGACCTCACCAGCCGCGTCGCGACCGCCCTCGCGCAGAGCCTCCTCGACGCGGGCGTCACCATGAACCTCGCGCCGGTGCTCGACGTCTGCACCGACCCCCACAACGGGGTGGTGCCTGGGCGGGTGTTCGGGGGCGATCCCGCGAAGGTGGCGAGGCACGGCGAGGCCTTCGTGGGCGCGCTCCAGGCGGCCGGGGTGCTCGCCTGCGCCAAGCACTTCCCCGGTCACGGCGGAACGCGCGAGGACAGCCACCAGGTGCTCCCCCGGGTCTCCGCGACGGTGGAGTCCCTGCGCCGCATCGAGCTGGTGCCCTTCGTCTCCGTGGCCAGCTCCGTCGCCGCCGTGATGATCGCCCACGTCGTGTACGAGGGCGTCGACCGCGAGCTCCCCGCGACGCTCTCCGCCCGCTGCTCCACCGAGCTGCTCCGCGACGTGGCCGGGATGCGCGGCGTGGCGGTCACCGACGACCTGGAGATGCTCCCCATCCGCAGCACCTGGGGCATCGCCGGAGGCGCGGTGCGCGCCATGGCCGCGGGCAACGACCTCATCACCGTGTCGCACTCCCCCACGCAGGCCGAGCTGGCCCGCCAGGCGATGGCCCGCCGCGCCTTCGAGGACGAGGCCTTCCGCGCGAGGCTCACCCGCGCCGCCGAGAGCGTGAGGGCGCTGAGGGCCCGCATCGCGGCCCCGGAGAGTCCGCCTCCCGCCGAGGACCTCGCGGCCCTGCTCGCCGAGGTGCGCGCCCGCGGCGGACGGAGGACCAGGGTGTACCGCGACCCGACGCGGTGACGCCGGGCATTGGCCCGAGCGGGGGTTGTCGGTTAGAGGGAGCCGCGACCCCACTGCCACTCCCCCTCGCAACCCGTGCCACGAGGCCCATGAGATTCCCTGCGCTCCCCGCCTTCGTGCTCTCGCTCTCGCTGCTCGGCTGCGGCGCCTCCGTGTCGCGCATCGAGGGCGATGTCCCTCCGAGCACGACCGACGCGGCCGTGCTGGTCGACGCGCCGATCGTGCTCGACGCCCCGGCCAGGGTCGACGTGCCGGTCGCGGTCGACGTGGCGGTCGCGGTCGACGTGGCGCCGAGGGTCGACGTCCCGACGAGGCCCGACGTGGGAGCCATGCCCATGTGCCCCCTCCAGGCGACCCTCTGGGACGTGGACATCGAAGGGATGCGCGCGGTCTTCGAGTTCACCATGGACAGCCGCTGGATCGTCAGCGTCGGCGACAACATCGTGGCCTCCGGGGTCTACGAGCTGATGGGCGACCAGGTCACGATCTCCGGCGAGATGAGCGACGAGGGCTGCACCCCCTCCGACCGCGGAACCTTCCAGCTTCGCTTCACCCCGGACTGCACCCGGCTCTCCCTCGCCCTGGTTCACGACGACTGCGGCGAGCGGGGCACAGGGCTCGAGCGCTTCCGCTTCACCCGCCGCTGATCGCCCCTCCGTCCCTGGGGGGTGCTTCCATGTAGGTGAAGGTGGTGGTAGAGCGCGCCCGGGCTCAAAACACTTCTCCCCTTCGCTCGGAGGTCTCTCCCATGCTGCGCTCTTCTTTCGCTGGTTTCTCGGGTCTCCTGGTGGTCGCCGCCCTCTCCTCGGGCTGTCTCGGCGGCGCTGGCGCCACGGTCGACGAGACCGACCTCACCGCCGACGAGCTCAGCCTCCGCGCCTGGGACGGCCTCACCGGCGCCTGGGTCGCGTCGAGCGGATCGTTTCAGGGCCTGGTGATCACCCGCACCCCGGTCGGCCAGGGGCGGCAGTTCTTCGCCGACGTCGACACCGGCATCCGCTGCATCACCACCCCGTGCCCCTCCTCGGCGCACCTCGAGGGCCGCGTCACCGCGGGCACCCGCAACCTCACGCTGCGCCACCCCGACCGCCCCTCCGCCGAGGCGGCCCCGTTCTACGGCACCTACGCGTACACCCTCAGCGGCTCGACGCTCACCCTCTCTCAGCGCGGCCGCGTCGTGGCCCGCCTGCGCAAGGCCACCTCGTACTGCTCCGACGCCGACCAGTGCGCCGAGCAGAACCTCGTCACCCCGCGCTGCGTCGGCCGCTTCGAGTGCGAGTCCAACGCCTGCGCCTACCGCTGCGGCGCGCCCGCGCCGGTCACCTGCGCCACCGTGCGCTGCGCCGCCGGGACCATCTGCGTCGAGGGCGACACCGGCGCCCAGTGCATCACCGCCTGCGCCACCGTGCGCTGCACCTCGGGCACCCACTGCGTCGCCGACGCCAGCGGCGCCCGCTGCGTGGCCGACGAGGGCGTCCGCTGCGGCGCCGTCACCTGCGGCACCGGGCTCGTGTGCTGCAACCCCCTGCGCGGCATCTGCACCCGCCCGGGGATGCTCTGCATCCAGTGATCGCGCGGGCCCGCTCTCAGGGCCTTTGATCCCATCCCATCGGTGCTGATATCCCTCCCGCTGCCGCCGTCCGGCGCAGAGGAGCATCGATGTACCGCAACGCCCAGCAACGCTTCGCCACCACCCTCGACGAGATCCGCGCCGCGGGTCTCTTCAAGACCGAGCGCGTGATCGTCAGCCCCCAGGGCGCCCACATCGGGGTGATCCCTCCGGGGGCCTCGGCGCCGCGCGAGGTGCTGAACTTCTGCGCCAACAACTACCTCGGGCTGAGCGCCCACCCGGAGGTCATCGCCGCCGCCCACGCGGCCATCGACACGCACGGCTTCGGCCTCTCGTCGGTGCGCTTCATCTGCGGCACGCAGGACATCCACAAGACCCTGGAGCGCCGCATCGCGGACTTCCTCGGCACCGAGGACGCGATCCTCTACGGCTCGGCCTTCGACGCCAACGGCGGGCTCTTCGAGACCATCCTCGGCGAGGAGGACGCGGTCATCTCCGACGCCCTCAACCACGCCTCGATCATCGACGGCATCCGGCTCTCCAAGGCCGAGCGCCACCGCTACCCCAACGGCGACATGGCCGCGCTCGAGGAGATCCTCAAGGCCACGCAGGGCAAGCGCACCCGGCTCATCGCCACCGACGGCGCCTTCTCCATGGACGGCTACCTCGCGAAGCTCGACGCCATCTGCGACCTGGCCGACCGCTACGACGCGCTGGTGATGATCGACGAGTGCCACGCCACGGGCTTCATCGGCGCGACCGGCCGCGGCACCCCGGAGCACTTCGGCGTCATGGGCCGCGTGGACATCATCACCGGCACCCTCGGCAAGGCCCTCGGCGGAGCCTCCGGCGGCTTTACCGCGTCTCGTAAAGAAGTGGTCGAGCTGCTCCGCCAGCGGTCGCGGCCGTACCTCTTCTCCAACACCGTGGCGCCGGCCATCGTGGGCGCCTCCATCGCGGTGCTCGACCTGCTCACGAGGAGCACCGCGCTGCGCGACAAGGTGATGGAGAACGCCCGGTACTTCCGCGAGGGGATGACCCGCGCGGGCTTCACCCTGAAGCCGGGCTTCCACCCGATCGTCCCGGTGATGCTGGGCGACGCCCGGCTCGCGCAGGACTTCGCCACGGCGCTGCTCGCCGAGGGCATCTACGTCATCGGGTTCTTCTTCCCGGTGGTGCCGAAGGGCGAGGCGCGCATCCGGGTGCAGCTCTCGGCGGTGCACGAGCGCGAAGACCTCGACCACGCCATCGCGGCCTTCACCGCGATCGGCAAGCGCCTCGGGGTCATCCCGGGCTGATCCGTGGACCCGGCCGGGAGCGCCCACGTCGAGTGCGGCCGGTGCGGCGCGTCGATGCAGCTGCCGTCGACGGCGCGCACGGCGGTGTGCCCGTACTGCGCCGCCCCGGCGATCGTCGAGCGCCCCCGCGGCGCGGCGAGCGTCGACCCGGCCTTCGCCATGGGCTTCGTCTTCGAGGCCCCGAGGGCGAGCGAGCTGGTGCGCCGCTGGGCCCGGGCGCAGGGCTTCTTCCGCGAGCCCGGGGTGCGCCTCGCGAAGGTGGAGGACCTCCGCGGCGTCTATCTCCCGGCCTACCTCTACAGCGCCGTGGCGCGCTCGCGGTACAGCGCCCTCATCGGCGAGGACTACACCGAGACCGAGACCTACACGACGACCGACGCGCAGGGGAAGACCGAGACCCGCACCCGCACCGTCACCCGCACCGAGCACCGCCCGCTGCAGGGGGAGCACGCGGCCTACGTGGCGGACGTGCTGGTGACCGCGTCGAGGGCGCTGGGCAACGCGGAGCTCGAGGCGGTGGAGCCCTTCGACCTGAGGGCGATCCGTCGGTACGACCCGTCGCTGGTGGTGGGCTGGATCGCCGAGGACCCCTCGATGACCGCGGCGGAGTGCTACGAGCTGGCGCGCCGGGAGGCCGTGGAGAAGGTGGGCGCGTCGCTGCATGGGTTCATGCCCGGGGACAGCCACCGCGACCTCGTGCACCAGACCTGGCTGGAGCAGGAGTCGCTCGACCTGGTGCTGGTCCCGGTGTGGGTGCTGGCGCTGCGGTATCGCGAGGACCGAGGGCTGCTGCGGGTGCTGGTCAACGGGCAGACCGGTCGGGTGGCGGGGGCCGTCCCGTGGTCGCGGCTGCGCATCGCGCTGGCGGTGGCGGCGGCGCTGCTGGCGGTGGCGGCGGTGGTCGCGGCGGTCCTCCTGCTGGAGCCCGCGTGATGGCCGCCGCCTGCGGACGATGCCAGGGGGCGCTCGACCCGGAGGACCTGCGCTGCGCCCTCTGCGGCCTTGCGGTGCCGGAGGGCGAAGGGTCGACGAGGGCTCCCGATGTGGCGAGGGCGGAGATCGTGCGCTGCGTGAACTGCGGCGCGGCGATGGCCTACGACGCGAGGGTGCAGGCGCCGGCGTGCGCGTTCTGCGGCTCGGTGACGCGCAGCGAGCGGGTCGACGACCCGATGGAGCAGGCGAGCCACGCGCTCGCCTTCACGGTGGGCCCCGAGCGGGCGAGGGAGGTGCTCCGTGCGTGGCTCTCCGGCAGGGGGATCTTCGCTCCGGCGGACCTCGCCACCAACGCGACGGTCGACCACCTCCGCCCCCTCTGGTGGCCCGCGTGGATCTTCTCCGCGCTCGCCGACGTCTGGTGGACCGCCGACTCCGACCACGGCGCCCACCGCTCCGCGTGGGCTCCGCAGAACGGGCGCGCGGCGATGCGCTTCGAGCACCTGCTGGTGTCGGCCTCGCGCGGTCTCTCCTACGAGGAGTGCGCCCGGCTCGCTCCCGGCTACGACCTGCAGCGCGCCGCGCCGGCGGAGGCGCTGCTCTCGGCGACCCCGCCGGGCGGAGTCGTGGAGCGCTTCGACGTGCAGCGCTCGGCGGCGAGGCGGCGCATCCTCGACGCGCTCACCTCGATGGCCGGCGCGGAGGTAGAGTCGCGCTACGTGCCCGGGAGCCGGGTGCGCAACGTGCGGGTGTCGCTGCTGCTGCAGTCGCTGTCGACGCGGCGCTTCGCGCTCCCGGCCTACGTGCTGGCCTACCGTTACGAGGGACGGCTCTACCGCGCGGTGGTACATGGTCAGGACGAGCGCGTGGTGCTGGGTGAGTCGCCCACCTCGGTGTGGCGGGTGCTCGGCGTGGTCGCGGCGGTGCTGCTCGCGGTGGTCCTCATCGCGTGGATCGTGTCGCTCGCGGGCGGTTGAGGGGAGCGATGGGCCGATGATCATCACCGAAGGCGAGTGCAGGCTGTTCACCTTCAAGGAGGGCGCGCTCTCGGCGCTGGGGCACGACCTGGTGCTGCGTGCGGCGCGCTGGAGCGTCGACCTGCGGCGCGAGTCGCGGACGGTCACCGCGAGGGTCGAGGCGGCGTCCGTGGCGGTGGTCTGCGCGAGGCGCCACGGGGCCGACGACCCGGACGCGCTGTCGTCCGGCGATCGCGCGAAGATCGAGCGGACGGCGCGCTCGGAGGTGCTGCGGACCGAGCGCTTCCCAGAGGTGGTGTTCGAGGGCCGCTGGGACGGGGATGAGCCGTCGGTGGTCGGAGGGGCGCTCACGCTCTGCGGGGTGACCCGGCCGATCGAGGTGCAAGTGTCGAGGGCCGACGGGCGGCTCGTGTGCAGGGCGACGGTGCACCAGCCGAGCTGGGGCATCACGCCCTACCACGCGATGCTCGGCGCCCTGCGGGTGCAGGCCGACGTGCAGGTGGAGTGGTCGCTGGTGGGGGCTTAGCGGGCCCGCGAGGGCCTCCGCTTCGGAGGAGGAGGTCAGTAGCCGAGGCCGCTGTTGTCGACAGCGGGCGCGGTGGGCGCGGTGGTGGCGCGGGGGCGCCGACGGCCGGTGCGGGGGGTGGTCGTCGCGGGCGTCGCGGCGGCGGCAGGAGCCGCCGTGGGGGCGGCCGCGGTCGCTTCGGCGGGCTCGGTGCGACGGCGCGGGCGGCGGTGGCGGTCGCCGTCTTCGTTGGCGGCAGCGGCCGTCGGAGCCGCCGGGGTCGGCGCAGCCGCCGCGGGCGCAGGATCGACCGCGGCGGGCGTCGGAGCCGCTACGGGCGCGGCGACCACCGGAGCGGCGGGAGCCGGGGTCGGGGCGGCGACCGGGGCGGCGGGAGCCGGGGTCGGGGCGGCGACCGGAGCGGGCCTCGCGGCCGGGCGGACCGGCACTCGCGGGGTGATGGTGGCGGTCGACGGCGCGGGGTCGCTCGACATCATCGAGCTGGCCACGGCCGCGCCGCCGCCGAGGACCACCAGCGCGGCGAGCGCGCCGAAGATCATGCGGTTGTTGCGGGGCTTCGGGGCCGGGGTGTCGCTCGCCGGCGGCGAGGCCCAGGCCATGTTGGTGTTGACCCCGGGGCGCTGGCCGCTGGAGGTGCCGACGTCGGGCGGCGGGAAGTTGATGCCGCTGTTGGTGCCGGGGAAGGGCTGCATCCCGGAGGTCGAGCCGGGCGGGGGCTGCCCCGGCTGGCTGGAGAATCCGGGGAAGGAGTCGTGCGGCCCGGAGCTCGACGAGGAGGGCACCGGGAAGGCTTCCATCGCCTGCGTGGCCGGGAGCGACGGAGCGGACGAGGAGGAAGGGCGCGTGGGAGGAGCGCCGATGGGAGGGGCTCCGATGGCTCCGCCGGTGGTGGCGCGGAAGGGCGCTCCCATCGGGGCCATGGTGGCCTGGCGCATCTTGCTGCCCGGGACGTCGTTGCCCGTGACCGGGGGAGCGACGCCCTGACGGTTCTGCCCGGCGCCCACGGGGGCGCGCGGCGCCGAGGTGCTGGCGGGCCCGGCCTTGAGGGCGGGGGCGACCTGGGTCGCGCCCTCCTCCTCGTCGTCGACGAAGGTCGGGAGCACCTTGGGCTTCTTGCCCCCCTCGAGCTCGGCGATGACCTCTCGCACCGCGGCGAGCATGTCGAAGGCGTCGGTGTAGCGCTCGGCGATGTTGTAGAGCAGCGCCTTGTCGATGACCTCGGCCACGCGGGCGTTGACCTCGGGGAAGACCGCCGAGAGCTTGCGCGCCTGCTGCGTGGCGACGAGGACGATCATCTCCTGCGTCGACTCGCCGGCGTGCGGCGTGGTGCCCGAGATGAGCGCGAACATCGTGGCGCCGACGGCGTAGACGTCCGTCTGCGGACCCACGGAGTTCATCTTCCCGAGGGCCTGCTCGGGGGACATGTACGCGGGCGAGCCCACCACCATGCCGGTGCGGGTCGCGGTGACGTTGGAGCTGTCGCTGACGCGCGCGATGCCGAAGTCGAGCACCCGCACCTGGCCGTCAGGCTGGACGAAGAGGTTCTCGGGCTTGATGTCGCGGTGGATGATGCCGTGCTGGTGGGCGTTGCCCAGGCACTCGAGCACCGGCGAGAGCATCTTGAGCGTCTCGAGCTCGTTGAAGCGCTTCTTGGTGCGGCGGTACTGCGAGAGGGTCTGCCCCGGGAGCAGCTCCATCACCAGGAAGACCGAGCCGTCGGTCTCGTCGGTGTCGTCGTCGTAGACCTTCACCGCCGCGGGGTGGTTGATCTTGTTGGCGACGTAGCCTTCCTGCACCAGCCGCTGCGCGAAGTTGGTCTCGAACATCAGGTTCGGGTGCAGCATCTTGATGGCCACCTTGGAGCCATTGCGATGCGTGCACTCGTAGACCGCAGCCATGCCGCCGACCCCGAGCAGCTTGTCGAGCGTCCACTTGTTGCGGAGCGTTCGCCCGATGCGGGTTCGTGCGTGAGTTACTAAGGGATCTTCAGCCATCTTTTGGTCACCCCGTTGCGCGGATGAGACACCGTAAGCGGCAACGACCTTAGCACGCTGAATCAAGGCTCCGACAACACGCCGTCAGGGAAATCGTGGGCCTACACCGCCGCACGATGACGTAGCGCGGAGCGCATCGCTGGTGGATGGATTCTCCGCGCTTCGAGCATCGTCGGCCGCGGTGACGCGGGTTCAGCCGTCGGCGGGGATGAGGGAGAAGGGGTAGGTGACCGTGATGGCGCCGCTGTCGGGGGGGACCGGGAAGTTCCAGCGCTGCACGGCGCCCGCGATGCACGCGGAGACCGAGGGCATCCCGAGGGTGTCGCTGGTCGGGGCGGCGGTGATCACCGAGCCGCTGGAGCCGATGACGAAGCGCACCGCGACCCGGCCCGCGAGCCCGGGGTTGCTGGCGAGGCCCTGCTCGTAACAGCGGTTGACCTGGCCGAGGTTGCGCAGCACCACGCGGCGGATCACGTCGGCGGGGATGCCCACCACCGTCGGCGCCTGGGTCGTGATGCGCGGCGGCGCGTGCGTCGCCCGCCCATTGCTACGGATGGTTCCTCGGGTCTGGCCGTAGCGGCAGTCCTCGCCCTCTTCGCAGCCTGCGCTGCGGCCCAGGGTGTTGAGCCGACCCGTTCCGATGGACTGCTCTCCGTGGCCGCCTCCGCCCCATCCGGGCCCCGCGCCGTCGAGGCCCGCGAAGCCGCCGGAGTCGCCCTCGAGGTCGCCGGTGAGGTTGCCGTGGTGCGACTCGTCGGCGTCGCCCGCCTCGGTCATCTGCCCGAAGGGAGAGACGATGCCGCTCGTGCCCGTGGAGCGCATCGCGACCGCGCCGTTGAGCGCCGCGAAGACCCCACGGTCGGACACCTGCTCCTGCGCCGTGCGGTTGGTCAGGTGCGGCGCCTCGCCCGTGCGGCGGATCACGTACCTGCGGTTGGTGGGCGCCGTGTTGGGCCGGCCCATCGCCCCGGCGGGGCCCGCGTGCGCCGCGCCGTCCTGCCCGCCGCGGTCGGCGGTGGCCGCGCCCTCCCGGGGCGTCGGGGCCTCGACCTGCTCGGCGTGGCGCGCGAGGAAGTTGCGCAGCTCGGCGAGCCGGTCGTCGCGGTCTCCCTCGGAGAGCATTCCCCCCTCGTCGTGCGCCGCGAGGTGCATCGCGCCCAGCATCGCCGCCACCGCCGCCACCGCGCCCAGCGTCGCGCCCCGCAGCGCCCGGTTGGACCCGGTCGCGCCCAGCGTCTTGCGTCCGGCGCGCACCGCCTTGGCCACGATGGAGAGCCCGCTCAGCTCCATGCGGTACCTGCCGCCGGGGACCATCGCGACCTCGAAGGCTCCCTCCAGCACCGAGGAGGGGCGCGCGAGGCCCTGCGCCGTCAGCTCGGCCAGCGAGCGGCGCTCGCCGTCGATCTCCACCTCGCCGGTGGCGCCCGCCGCGAAGACGAAGCGGGCGCCCGCGCCCTCGCGCACCACCACCGGAAGCTCGTCCGCGCCGAGCATCTCCGCGTCGACCACGAAGCGCCCGCCGTCCTGCAGCACCGCCTCGTTCTGCTGGTGGCGGCGCACCCCGAGGCCGACGCCGACCACCGTGGCGAGCGCGCCGAGGGAGGCCACGCCGAGGCTCGCCGCGAGGGCGCCGCCCAGCATCGCCGCGCCGCCCAGGCCGAGCGCCGGGAGCATCGGCCTCGCGGGCGACGGGAGCGACGGGGCCACGCTGGTGAGCGCGAAGCCGTGGTCGTCGTCGAGGTGGGCGACGTGGAGGGCGGTGCGGTTCCAGAGGACGGTGACCTCGATGGCGGTGCGCGCGAGGTCTTCGACCTCCATGGGGTTGATCTCCGCGCGCTTCACCATCTGGTAGAGCACCTCGTTCTCGGCAGAGGCGACGGTCGAAACGGGGGACACGGTGCGCAGCGTCGTCATGGGAACACCTCTTCCGCGCAGCCACGTCTCCATGCGGGCTGCGTACGGGCTGTGTGACAGCGCTCCTGGCGGCGGGTTCCCGAAGCCTTGGGAAGAAAATGCGATGGGCGAGAGATCGCCTGCGAGGCGGCGAGGTCGGGGGGGCGGGGAGAGAGGCGCGCTACCCGATGCTGCGCAGCTTGCGCCAGAGCGTGTTGCGCGCGATGCCGAGCACCCGCGCCGCCTCGGACTGCGATCCGTCGCAGGAGTCGAGCACCCGGAGGATGTGCTCGCGCTCGACCTCGGCCAGCGTCTTCAGCGCCTCCTGGCCGGGCGTCGAGGGGCGGGACCGCTTCGGCAGCGAGAGCGTCTCGGGCAGGTCGTCGTCGTCGATCTCGGGGCCCGTCGCCAGCGCCGATCCGTGCCTCACGACGTTCTGTAGCTCGCGGACGTTGCCCGGCCACGCGTAGCCGAGGAGCCTCGCCTGCGCGGCCGCGGTGTATCCCCGTCGCCCGGACTTCTCCTCGGCGAGGAAGTGCAGGGCGAGCGGCAGCACGTCGTCGCTGCGCTCTCGCAGCGGAGGAACCTCCAGCGTGAGCACCCTCAGCCGGTAGTAGAGGTCCTCGCGGAAGCGCCCCGCGCGCACCAGCTCGGCGAGGTCGCGGTGCGTGGCGCAGACCACGCGGACGTCGACCATGAAGGACGTGTTCTCCCCGACGCGCCGCACCTCGCCGTCTTGCAGCGCGCGCAGCAGCTTCGCCTGAAACCCCATGGGCATCTCCCCGATCTCGTCGAGGAAGAGCGTGCCCCCGCTGGCCGTCTCGAAGAGCCCGGGCTTCGCCGCGGAGGCTCCGGTGAAGGCGCCGCGGCCGTGGCCGAAGAGCTCGGACTCCAGCAGCTCGGCGGGCAGCGCGGCCACGTTGACCGCGACGAAGGGCTGCTTCGCCCGCGCGGAGTTGGCGTGCAGCACCCGGGCGACGACCTCCTTGCCGGTGCCCGTCTCGCCCAGCACCACCACCGGGGCGTCGCTCACCGCGAAGCGCGCCGCGCGCTTGAGCAGCGTCTGCATCGTGGCGCTCCGGGCGACCACCTTCGTCGTGCCCTTCAGCCGGGTGATGAGGGGGACGAGGCCGCAGACCGTGCAGGTGCTGTCACAGATGGAATCCACACGACGGAGCATGGGCCCCGAGACACGGCTGTCGAGAGGATCAGGTGTTCCATCTGTTACCAAATGGAACGCGCTCAGGGACGATGAAGGGCGCGATCTTCCGGCGCCGCGCGGATGGCCCGGAGGCTGCTCAGGGCGATGGCCATGGAGCCTGTCATGATCGATCCGAAGCAGTCTGTCGCGAACCTCGTGCTCGACCACTCCGAGTGCGCCTCGGTCTTCCAGCACCACCGCATCGACTTCTGTTGCCGCGGCGAGCTCAGCATCGCCGAGGCTGCGAAATCCAGGGAGGTCGAGCTCGGCGCGCTCGTCGAGGAGCTGTCGCGCGCCATCGCCGAGCGCCGCGGAGAGCGCGCGCCGGACCCGCGAGCGCTGTCGACCCCACGGCTGGTCGCGCACATCGTCTCGCGCCACCACGAGTACCTGCGCCGCACGCTGCCCTTCGTCGGAGGCCTCGCCGCCAAGGTGGGGCGCGTCCACGGCGACCACAACCCGAAGCTCCGCGACCTGGCCGTGGCGGTCGAGGAGCTCTCGGCCGCGCTGGTTCCGCACCTCGACGAGGAGGAGGAGGTGCTCTTCCCGGCGCTCACCGCCAGGGAGCCCGACCGGGCCGCGCTGGAGAGGGACTTCGGCGCGATGCAGGAGGAGCACCTCGGGGTCGCGAAGCTGCTCGAGCAGGTGCGCGCGGCGAGCGACGACTTCACCCTCCCGGAGTGGGCCTGCAACAGCTACCGCACGCTCTTCGCCGAGCTGAAGCAGGTCGAGAGCGACGTGTTCACGCACGTGCACATCGAGAACCACGTGCTCCGTCCCCGCTTCGTCGCAGACTGAGCCGCCGGCCGAAGTGCCCGCCCTCTATCTCCTCTCGGTCTGGATCCACATCCTCGCGGCCATGGCCTGGATCGGCGGGATGTTCTTCCTCGTCCTCGTGGTGGTCCCCTGGCTACGGGCGGGCGACCGCGCCCTCGCGGGGGCCTTCCTCCGCGAGACGGGCGAGCGCTTCCGCTCGGTGGGCTGGACCTGCTTCGCCATCCTGGTGGTGACGGGCACCTTCAACCTCTACATGCGCGGGGTGCGCCTCGGCGACTTCGTGCGCCCCGAGTGGCTCGCCTCCCCCTTCGGCCGGTCGGTGCTCTCCAAGCTCGGCCTCTTCGCGCTCGTGCTCGCCGTCAGCGCCGTGCACGACTTCTCCGTCGGGCCTCGCGCCTCGGTCGCGATCCAGCGCGATCCGGGCTCGCCCGAGGCCGAGCGGCTGCGGCGCCAGGCCTCGCTCCTGGGGCGGGGCAACGCCCTGCTGGCGCTGGCGATCGTGGCCGTCGCGGTCACGCTGGTGCGCGGTTGGCCCTGGTAGAAGCCCTCACTCCGGCGCGACGGCCTCGCCGTCTTCCAGCCGGTCGGGCGGGTGCACGATCACCCGGGCGCCCGCGCGCAGGCCGCGGGTGATCTCCACCGCGCCGCCCCCCTGGTGGCCGATGGTCACGTCGCGCCGGCGCGCCCGCCCCTCCTCGATGACGAACACGCACCACACGCCCCCGCGGCGGAAGAGCGATCCCAGCGGGACCGTCAGCACCCGCGCGCCCTCCCACGCCACGATGCGCGCCTCGACGCGCCAGCCGTCGCCGAGCGAGCGCCAGCGCTCCGGCGGGTCGCGCAGGTCGATGAGCACGTTGACCCGCTGCTCCTCGACCCCGAGGGCCGAGACGCGGGTGAAGGCCGAGGGCTCGACCAGCCGCACCTGACCTTCGAGCGGCCCGGTGCTCCCGCCGGCCTCGAGGTGCACCAGGGCGCCGGCCACCACCTGGAGGGCGTCCGCGGTGAGCAGGTCGACCACCACCTCCAGGGCCTCGGTGTCGCCGAGCTCCAGCAGCGGCGTCCCCGCGGTCACCACGCCGCCGGAGGGCTGGAGCACGCGCAGCACCCTGGCGCGCACCGGAGAGCGGAGGGTGATCTCGTCGCGCGCCGTGCCGACGTTGGTCACCCGGGAGAGCAGCGCCCGGGCGTTGTCGAGCTCGTAGGCCGCGCCCCGGGCCGCGAACTGCGCCGAGGCCACCTCGTCGGCCCGGCTGTGCTCCAGAAACACCGCCTGCACCAGGTCGCGCTCGGGCAGCGCCCCGGAGGCGGCCAGGCGACGCACCCGCTCCGCCTCGGTGCGGGCGAACTCCGCCGCGTCGCGCGCCCGGTCGACCACCGAGCGCGCCTGCCGCAGCGCCGCGTCGGCCATGCGCACCCGCCCCTCGGCGTCGGTGCGGGAGCGGGCGTCGAGCGGAGCCGGGTCGGCCGGGAGGATGCGCGCCACCACGGCGCCCGCCTCGACGAGGTCGCCCGGGTGCAGCTCCGGCCGGCGCACGTTGCCCGTCACCGTGGACGAGATGACGTAGCGGTCGCGCACCCTCGTGCGGCCCTCCTCGTCCAGCGTGGCCTCGAGCCTCGCCTCGACCGAGCGCGCCGCCTCCACCGAGGTGGGCTTCGGCCGCGCCAGCAGCACACCCGCCGCCACGAGACCCCCCGCCGCCACGACCATCACCACCCGGCGCGCCCACTTCGCGTTCGCGCGCCCGGCGGCCTTCTTTGTGTCCTTCGCCACGCTCAGTCCCTCGATTTCAAGACCGCCACCATGTCGAGCCCGGCGATGCGGCGCCGCACCACCCACGCGCTCGCGACGCTGGCGGCCACCACCGTCCCGGCGGCCATCATGTACGTCGTCCGGGAGATCATCAGCGGCATCCGGAAGAGCTCGGCGTCGATGGACTGGAGCACCAGCCACGCGAGCCCCTTGCCCAGCCAGAGCCCCAGCGGGATCGCCACCGCCACCACGATCGCCTGCTCGCCCAGCAGCACCGAGGCGACCTCCCCCTCGGTGAAGCCCAGCACCCGCAGCGTGGCCAGCTCACGGCTGCGCACCGAGAGGGCGATGCGGGCGTTGTTGTAGACCACCCCCACGGCGATGATGCCCGCGAAGACCGCGAGCACCACCGTGAAGGTCGCGCTCATGCGCGAGGTCTCGTGGCGGAAGTAGTCGATCAGCGACTGGCGCCGCGACGCCGACGACACCGCGGGCAGGCGCCGCACCCTCGCGAAGAAGCGGTCGGTGTACGCAGGGTCGAGGCGCACCGCCACGGAGGTCACGCGCCCGCCGTCGCCGCGCAGCCGGTGGAGCGCGTCGAGGTCCATGTACGCGGTGAGGCCCAGCATGTCGTCGATGAGCGCGGTCACGATCACCTCGCGAGGGGCGACGGCCCCCTCGGCGTCCTCCACGGTCACCCGGTCTCCGGCGCGCAGCCCGAGGCGCTCTCCCAGCGCCCGGCCGAGGAGCAGGCCCTCGCCGGGCAGCGTCCAGAGCGTCGCCCGCTCGTCGATCACCCGTCGCAGCGCCGAGGCGCGAGGCAGCCCGAGGATGGCCGCGTCTCGCACCCGCGTGCCGTTTCGCAGCCGCACCCCGGCGGCCCGCTGCGGCTCGGCGAAGAGCACCCCGGGCAGCCGCGCCACCTCGTAGACCGCGCGCGGCGGCAGCGGCCGGGAGAACGACACGGTGACGTCGTCGGACTGCGCCCGGCCGAACTGCACCGCCAGCACGAGGTCGAGCGAGTCGAGGGAGAAGCGCCCCGCGACCATGATGGCCGCCGCGAAGGAGATGCCCACCGCGGAGAGGGCCGCGCGCCCTGGGCGGCGCTCGAGCTCGCGCAGCACCATGCGCCCCGCGGTGGGCAGCAGCCGGTGGAAGCCGGTGCGCTCGAGGAAGGTGGGGCGGTAGCGGGGAGGGGGCTCCGGGCGCATGGCCTCCGCGGGGGGGACGCGCACCGCCGAGCGCACGGCGCTGAGGGCGCCCGCCACCGCGGAGCCGACGCTCGCCAGCGCGCCGAAGGCCAGCGTCGAGGCGCTCGGCCGGAAGGTGAGCGAGGGGAAGCGGAAGAAGTCTTCGTAGAGGGTGATGAACCACCGGCCCACGAAGGCGCCGAAGACCACCCCGAGGGCCGCGCCGAGCAGCGCCGTGAGCAGCGCGTGGGAGAGGTAGTGCCGCGCGACCTCGCGGTCGCCGTAGCCGAGGGCCTTGAGGGTGGCGATCTGCTCGCGCTCCAGGCCGAGCAGCCGCGCCAGCACCATGTTGACCAGCAGCGTCGCCACGCCCAGGAAGAGCAGCGGGGTCACCCTCGCCTGGCCGCGGAGCTGGACGATCTCCTGCTCGACCCAGCGCGCCGAGGGGTGCCGCGCGCGGCCGTAGGCGCCGATGGTTCCGTAGGGGCTGAGCACCTGGTCGAGGGCGGCGATGACCGAGGCCTCGCGGGCGCCGCGGTCGAGGCGCACCCCCACCTCGTTGAAGGCGCCCTCCATCCCGAAGGCCGCGGCCAGGGCGGGCTCGTTCACCCACAGCACGCCGTAGCGTCGGTTGTCCGGCACCAGCGTCCCGGGCTGCATCACCGAGACGAACTCCGGCGAGAGCGCGATGCCCGTCAGCCGGAAGCGCTGGCGGCGGCCGTGCAGCACCGCCACCAGGTGGTCGCCGGGACGGAGCCCCCAGGCCCGGGCGAAGGCCTCGTGCAGCAGCACCTCGTCGGAGCGCCCAGGGTCGGGCATGCGCCCCTCGCGGAGGTACACCTCGCTCAGCAGCGAGCGCCCGTGGGGCGGGAGGGAGACCGCGTGCGCGGCCACGGGCTCGGCCATGCCCGGCATGTCGAGGGTGATCTCCTCGGCCAGGCGCGCCTCGGCGATGGCGACGCCGCGCAGCGAGGCGATGCGCCCGAGCACCGAGCGGGGGGCCCGCCGCACCGACGAGAACACGTCGGGGAAGCGGGCGCGGGCGTACCAGCGGTCGCGCTCCCCACGCAGCGAGTCGTAGGCCGAACTCATGGAGAAGAGGCTGGCCACGCCGCAGGCCACCACGAGCGCGATGGTGAGCACCTGCGCGCGCATGTGCCAGAGGTCGCGGAGCAGCTTGCGGCGGAGCGCGCTCACCATTGCAGCTCGGAGACCGGCAGGGGCGAGGGGTTGCGCTCGTCGGCCACCACGCGCCCGTCGCCGAAGCGGATCACCCGGTTGGCCATGCGGGCGATCACGGCGTTGTGGGTGATGACCGCGGTGGTGCTGCCGAGCTCGCGGTTGACGCGCGCGAGCACGTCGAGCACCACGCGCCCGGTGGCGCAGTCGAGGGCGCCGGTGGGCTCGTCGCAGAGGAGGACGTCCGGGCGGCGCGCCACCGCGCGGGCGATGGCCACGCGCTGCTGCTCGCCGCCGGAGAGCTGCGAGGGGAAATGGTCGAGGCGGGAGCCGAGGCCCACCAGGGCGAGGGCCTCGTCGGGGGCCATCGGGTTCGAGGCGATGTCGGTGACCAGCGCCACGTTCTCCCGCGCGGTGAGCGAGGGCATCAGGTTGTAGAACTGGAACACGAAGCCCACGTGCTCGCGGCGGTAGCTGGTGAGCGCCCGCTGGTCGGTGAAGTCCAGGGCCTCGCCGCGGTAGAGCACCTCGCCGGTGGTGGGCGCGTCGAGGCCGCCGACGATGTTGAGCAGGGTGCTCTTGCCCGAGCCCGACGGCCCGAGCAGCACCACGAACTCCCCCTCGGTCAGGCTCAGGTCGACGCCCCGAAGCGCGTCGATCTCGACGTCGCCCATCAGGTAGCGGCGGGTGAGCCCGCGCGCTTCGAGCACGGTGACCTTCGGGGGAGCAACGTCGTCGGGCATCGTCGGGTCACTCACGCAGCCCCAATGGTGCCAGCACCGGGGGATCGTAAGGGAAGCTTCTGGACATGGCCCGGGTCTGGCACAAGGCATCGCAGGTGCGTCGGGGATGCCCCGCCGTGCTCTCAACCCCTGCGTCGTCCGAGGTGCCTCATGCCGCGATTCCTGATCCATTGGGCGACCGTCGCTCTCAGCCTGTGGGTGGCGACCGAGATCGTGCCCGGCATCCGGGTGAGCTCCTTCACGGTGCTGGTCATCGGCGCGCTCATCCTCGGGCTCGTCAACGCCTGCGTCCGCCCGGTGCTGGTCTTCCTCACCCTGCCCATCACCGTGGTGACCCTCGGGTTCTTCTACCTGGTCGTGAACGGACTCTCCTTCGGGCTCGCCGCGTGGCTGGTGCCGGGCTTCAGCGTGAGCGGCCTCGGGCCCGCGATGCTCGGCGCCCTCGTGGTGAGCGTGCTCTCGTGGTTCATCGGCTTCTTCACGGGCGCCCGCGACGAAGAGCGGTGACGGCCCAGCGCAGCCCCTGCGCCGCGGGGCGCGCCCCCTGCGCGATGACGTGGACACCCCCGCCGGGAGTCGCTATGCCCCGGCCCGCTCGATGACGGTCCATCCCTCGCAGGAGCGCTCCCGCTGATGATCTGGCTTCGTCGCGGGCTCAAGGTGCTGGCGCTGCTGGTGGTGCTCGGCGCGGTGGCGTGGTTCGCCGCGCAGCGGGCGCTCGGCCCGAAGGTCGCGGTGGTGCTCCCCGCGCGTCGCGAGGTGGTGCAGACGGTGGTGTCGAGCGGTCGGGTGCTCAGCCCCGCGGAGGTGAGCCTCGGCAGCCAGCTCGGCGGTCTGGTGAGGGAGGTGCGGGCGCGCGAAGGGGAGCGGGTGACCGCGGGGCAGGTGCTGGTGGAGCTCGACGACCGGGAGCTCTCCACGCAGGTCGAGCAGGCGCGCGCCGGGGTGCTGGTGGCCTCGACGCGCGTGGGCCAGCTCCGCACCGTGAGCGCCCGCGTGGCCGGGGAGTCGGTGCGCCAGGCGCAGGCCAACCTCCGCGCGGCGGAGACCACCTGGGAGCGGCAGCGCACGCTCTTCCGCTCCGGGGCCATCGCGGCCGCGGAGCTGGAGTCGGCGCAGCGCTCTGTCGACGTCGCCCGCAGCCAGCTCCAGTCGGCGCAGATCGCCTCGGCCGGGTCGAGCGCCGGGGGAGGGGACGCCCGGGTGGCGGTGGCGGGTCGGGTGCAGGCCGAGGCGGCGCTTCGGGTGGCCGAGGCGAGGCTGGCGCAGTCGCGCGTGGTGGCGCCCGGCGCGGGGGTGATCATGACCAGGAGCGTGGAGCCCGGCGACGTGGTGACCCCGGGGCGGGCGCTGCTGGTGCTGCTGCGCGACGGAGACACGGAGCTCTCCATGACGCCCGACGAGCGCAACCTCGCCGACCTGCGGCTGGGGCAGCGGGCGGTCGCGTCCGCCGAGGCCTTCCCCGATCGGCCCTTCCCCGCGGAGGTGTCGTACATCGCTCCGACCATCGACGCGCTCCGGGGCACCGTCGAGGTGAAGCTGCGGGTGCCGACGCCGCCGCCCTTCCTGCGGCCTTCGATGACCGTGTCGGTGGAGGTCGAGGTCGCCCGCCACCCCAACGCCCTCTCGCTCCCGCCCGACGCCGTGCGCGACGCGGCCACGCCCTCGCCGTGGGTGATGGTGGTCGGCGACGACGGGCGCACCGCGAGGCGGCCGGTGACCCTCGGGCTGCGGGGAGAGCGCGTGGTCGAGGTGGCCTCCGGCCTCGGCGAGCGGGAGCGCGTGGTGCCGTCGAGCGTCGGGGCCGCGGTGCGCGTCGGGCAGCGGGTGCGCCTCCGCTCCGCCGAGGCCGCCCGCTAGGGCGGGGAGGGAGCGCGATGCCGATCTCGTGGTTCCTGGCGCTGCGCTTCTTCCGTGAGGGCCGCCTCCAGTCGGTGCTCATCGTGGTGGGCGTCTCCGTGGGCGTGGCGGTGATGGTCTTCCTCTCGGCGCTCATCGACGGGCTCCAGACCAGCCTGGTCGCGCAGACCCTCGGCACCCAGGCCCACGTGGTGGTGCGCCCTCCCGACGAGGTCGCGCGCCCGATGCTCGCCTCCAGCGAGGCCGTCGCCATCGCGGCGCGCGTCGAGCGCACCGCCCAGCGCTCTCGCTCCATCGTCGGCTGGCAGCAGGTCGTCGAGGGCCTCTCCGCCATCCCCTCGGTGACGGCGGTGTCGCCCACGGTGACGGGCCCCGCGGTGGCGACCCGGGGCAACGCCACCCGCGCGGTGGTGCTCTACGGCATCGACCCGGAGCGCTTCGCGGGCATCTACCCCATCCGTGAGCGCATGGTGGCCGGGCGCTTCGAGCCCACCGGAACCGGCTGCGTGATCGGCCGCGAGCTGGCCCTCGACCTGGGCGTGGGGGAGGGCGACCGGCTGCGCCTGGGCTCCGTCGAGGGGGCGAGCGAGGTGTACACCGTCGCGGGGGTCTTCGACCTGGGCAACCGGGAGGTCAACCGCCGCTGGGTGGTGATCTCGACGCGGGGCGCGCAGACGCTGCTCGACCTGGTGGGCGGGGTGTCGAGCGTCGACCTGAGGCTGAGGGACATCTACTCGGCCGACGAGGTGGCGGCCGACATCACCGCGCGCACGGGGCTCATCGCGGACAGCTGGATGAAGACCAACGCGCAGCTCCTGGTGGCGCTGCGGTCGCAGAGCAGCTCCAGCCAGATGATCCAGTTCTTCGTGATCCTGGCGGTGGCGATGGGCATCGCGAGCGTGCTGGTGGTCTCGGTGGTGCAGAAGGGCAAGGAGATCGGCATCCTGCGGGCGATGGGCGTCGGTCGGAGCAGCGTGCTCTGGGTGTTCCTGATCCAAGGGGCGATGGTGGGGCTCATCGGCTCGGTGATCGGGACCGCCCTGGGCACCGGGCTCGGCGTCCTCTTCGCGGGGATGGTGCGCAACGCCGATGGGTCGCCCACCTTCCCGGTGACCGTGAGTCTCGCGCTGGTGGCGCGCTCCGCGGCGATCGCGTTCTTCACGGGGGTCTTCGCGGCGGCGCTCCCGGCCCGGAGCGCGGCGAGGCTCGACCCCGCGGTGGCGATTCGCAATGGCTGAGCCGGTGCTGCTCCTGGAGGGGGTGTTCAAGTCCTACGGCAACGGGGTGGTCACCGAGGTGCTGAAGGGCGTCGACCTGCGCGTCGAGCGAGGCGAGTTCGCGGCGCTCATCGGCCCTTCGGGATCGGGCAAGAGCACGCTGCTCAACATCCTCGGGCTGCTCGACCGGCCGACCCGGGGGCGCCTCACCATCGCGGGGGAGGACACCGCGCACCTCGACGACGCGGGGCTGACGCGGCTGCGAGGGCGCACCATCGGCTTCGTGTTCCAGTTTCACCACCTGCTGCCAGGGCTGAGCGCGGTGGAGAACGTGATGATGCCCATGATCGCGGCGACCGGGCGCACCTCGAAGGAGATGGTCCCTCGCGCGAGACGGCTGCTGGAGCGGGTGGGGCTCGGCGAGAAGGCCGGGGCGCGCCCCAACGCGCTCTCCGGGGGGCAGCAGCAGCGGGTGGCCATCGCCAGGGCGCTGGCGCTCGATCCGCCGCTGGTGCTCGCCGACGAGCCCACCGGGAACCTCGACACGAAGACCGCCGACCAGATCTTCGAGGTGATGCGGGAGTTCAACCGCGAGCTCGGCGTGGCCTTCCTGATCGTCACCCACGACCCCCGGCTGGCCACCCGATGCGACCGCACCATCGACCTCGTCGACGGGCGCATCGTCTCCGATCGGCGCCGCGCCGGGCCCTGAGGGGCCGCCGCGCACTTCCGTCCTACCTCGGCCGTGGGGTAGCCTCCGCGGCGATGAAGTACCCGGGTAGTTGGGCCTCCGTCGTCGCCCTCGCGGCCGTGCTCGCAGGCTGCAAGGAGGACCCCGCCCCCGCCCCGGTCGACGCGGGCTTCGACGCGGGCGCCGTGGATGCTCCCTCCGTGGACGTCGCGCTCGACGCGGGCTCCGACGCGGGCTCCGACGCGGGCGTGGCGACGGACACCGGCCGCCCGGTGCCCTACGGCGGCCCGGACGACTGGTGCCCCGGCCGGGACCACTGCCGTGGCGCCGGCGACAACCGGCTCCTCGTGGGCGCCGGGCGGGCGAGCATCACCCCCACGCTGGTCGAGTCGGAGTTCGACGACCGCAACGGCGACCACGAGTGGCAGCGCAACGAGCCCTTCACCGACGTCAACGGCAACGGCCGCTTCGACGCCTTCTGGATGGCGGGCTTCGGCAACGCCCGCGCCGCGCGAGGCGTGCACGACGAGCTCGAGGTGCGGGCGATCGCGTTCCGCTACAACGACACCACGGTGGCCTTCGCGGTGCTCGACGCGGTCGGGTACTTCATCAACGACATGGACGCCGCGCGCGCCGACCCGGCGCTCGCCGGGCTCGACGTCGACCGGGTGATCATCGGCTCGACGCACGTCCACGAGGGGGTCGACACCGTCGGCCTCTGGGGCCCGTCGGCGAGCCAGACCGGGCTCAACCGCGAGTACCAGACGCTCACCCAGCAGCGCATCGCCCAGGCCGTGCGCCAGGCCGTGATGGCGCTGCGCCCGGCCAGGATGCGCGTGGTGCAGGCGGCCCCCACGGACGCCATGGGCGACACCCGCGGCTACGTCAACGACACCCGCGACCCGGTGATCTACGACCCGACGATCACGGTGGTGCGCTTCACCGACGCCGAGCGCCCGGACACCACCCTCGCCACCTGGATCAACTGGTCGTCGCACCCCGAGTACGCCGGCTCTCGCAACGACCAGCTCAGCGCCGACTACGTGCACTGGCTGCGCGACGTCACCGAGCGCGGCGACGCCTCCCTCGGCCTCGCGGGCCTCGGCGGCACCACGGTCTTCGTCAACGGCGCCCTCGGCGGCCAGGTCGGCCCCGGCGGCACGCGCGTCCCCGGCGCCGACGGGATGGTCGTCAACAACGCCGGCCTCGCCAAGGCCGAGGCGGCCGGCCGCAACATCGCCCGCTTCGCCCTGGAGCGCCTCGCTCGCGACGGCGTCGACGTCCCCGCGAGCGAGCTCTCGCTCTCGTACCGCACGGCCCCCATCGCCGCGCAGGTCGAGAACATCGGCTACCACGCCTACTACCTCACCAACGTCTTCGCGCGAGAGCTGCTCTACTTCGACCCCTCGCTGCCCTTCGACGAGACCAACGTCCCGTGGGTGCGCTCCCGGGTGACGTACCTCCAGGTCGGCCCGGTGGGCACCGTCACCGCCCCGGGCGAGCTGCACCCCGACCTCTGGGTGGGCACGCGCGACACCCGCTGGTCGTGGGGGCAGCCCCCGCTCACGCCGATGCAGCCCAACGCCCCCGACCTCTCGACGGCCCCCGCGCCGCCCTACCTCCGCGACCTGGTGCTGATGAACCCCGGCGTGCGCTACGCGTTCGTGTCGGGCCTCACCGAGGACTTCCTCGGGTACATCGTCCCCACGTACAACTTCCTCCTCGACCCGGTGACGCCCTACCTCAACGAGCCCGCCGGCGACCACTACGAGGAGACCAACTCCATCGGCCCAGGCAGCCAGCGATACCTCTATGGTCCGATGGAGGCCATCGTCCGCTGGCGCCCGCAGCCCTGATCTCGCATTACCGATCCACGTAAACTCTTCTCTCCCCTTCAGATCCGGAGCCACCCATCGTGATCGTCAGGAACACCGCACTCGTCCTCGCCGCCCTCAGCCTCGCCGCGTGCAGCAGCGACCCGGCCGCGCCCGCCGACGCCGGGACCACCCCCACGGACACCGGCGCCGTCGACTCGGGCTCCACCCCGACCGACACCGGCTCGACCCCGACGGACACGGGCTCCGTCACCGACGCCCCCGCGGCGGACGTCCCGGTGATGCGCCGCTGCAACGTCCACGGCGGCGAGGCCTGCTTCGAGCTTCCGACCGTCGCCGTGATGGCCAACGGCGGCACCGGGATGCCCATGGTGGCGCCGGACTTCTCGTGCAACCTCGCGACGGTGAGCACCACCACGGCGGCGCTCCCCATCGCCGGGCGCGTCGCCGACTTCCAGACCAACGCCCCGGTGGCCAACGCGACGGTGGACGTGTTCTCGGGGCTCAACTACCTCGGCGCCCCGGTGGCGACCGCGACCTCCAACGCCATGGGGATGTACACCGTGACGGTGCCCGCCGGGACGATGGGGCCGCTCTCCTGGCGGGTGCGCGCGACGGACACCCTCGACACCTACCTGGTCAACGACACCACCGACCTCACCCGCGCGGCCGTGATGGGGAGCAACCGCAACTCCGTCGCCGCGACCACCGCGGGCCTGCTCGCGGCGCTGCTCGGGCAGTCGCGCCGTGATGGCACCGGGATCATCGCGGGCAACGCGCTCGACTGCCAGCGCCGCGACCTCATCGGCGCCATCGCCACCATCTCCAGCACCTCGTCGGTCGGGGCCGGCGCCCGCCCGACCTTCGTCCCCGATGCCCAGGTCTATTACTTCTCGCCCACCAGCGGGCTGCCCACCAGCCGCAACGCCGCCACCATGACCAACGTGACCAGCAGCAACGGGCTGTACCTCGCGATCCAGGTTCCGCCGTCGACCACGGCGACGTACTACGCGCAGATCTGGGGCTTCCGCACGACCGCCGCGGTGGCCATGGGCGCCGCGGGCCTCTCGCTGCTCTCCGAGACCCCGGTGAAGGTGCTCCCCGACGTGCTGGTGACGGTCAACAACGAAGCCCTGCGGGCACCTTGAGCGACAAGGCCAGCGATCCCCGGCGCGCCCTCCCGATCGGGGTCTTCGACTCCGGCCTCGGGGGGCTCACGGTGGTCCGACAGATCCGTCGGTTGTGCCCCCAGGAGGACGTCCTCTACCTGGGCGACACGGCCCGCGTCCCCTACGGGACCCGCTCCGCGCAGACCGTGCTGCGCTACTCCCGGGCCTGCGCGAGGGCGCTGGTCTCCCGCGGCATCAAGCTGCTGGTGGTGGCGTGCAACACCGTGAGCGCGGTGGCCCTCGACATGCTGCGCGTCGAGCTCGACCTCCCGGTGCTCGGGGTGATCGAGCCCGGCGCCGGGGCCGCCGTGGCCGCCACGCGCCGCCACCGCGTGGGGGTGCTCGCCACCGCGGGGACCATCGCGTCGGGCGCGTACCCGAGGGCCATCGCGTCGCGCTCGTCGCGCACGGAGGTCTTCGGCCGCGCGGCGCCGCTGCTGGTCCCGCTGGTGGAGGAGGGGTGGCTCGACGGGGAGGTTCCGCGGCTGGCGGTGGCGCGCTACCTGGAGACGCTCGCGGCCTGCGACGTCGACGTGGTGGTGCTCGGGTGCACGCACTACCCGGTGCTGCGCGACGTGATCACCGCCGAGTCGAAGCGGGTGCTCGGCGAGGGCGCCTCGGTGGTCGACAGCGCCGAGGCCACCGCGGAGGAGCTGAGGGACTTCCTCGAAGCCCGCTCGCTGGGCGCGGCGTCGGTGCGCGAGGGGCGGCTGCGGATGCTGGTCACCGACCGGCCGCAGAGCTTCGCCGACGTGGCCTCGCGCTTCCTCGGGCACCCGGTGGACGAGGTCGAGCAGATCGACCTGTAGCGCGCCCCCCATGAAGCACCCGTCCCGCGTCGTGCACCAGGGCGACGGCGTCGCGTGGCTCGCGAGCGCCCCGCTGCCGCCCGACCACGCCGTCGTCACCTCCCTGCCCGACCTCTCGGAGATGCGTGGCCTCGACGCCCCATCGTGGCGGCGGTGGTTCATCGACGCGGCCGCGCTCGCCTGCGCCCAGGTGGCCGACGAGTCCGTGGCGGTGTTCTTCCAGACCGACGTGAAGCGCGACGGGCGATGGGTCGACAAGGGTCTGCTGGTGAGCCTCGGCGCCGAGGCCGCGGGCTCTCACCTCCTCTGGCACAAGGTCGTCTGCCGCGCCCCGCCCGGAACCATCACCCCGGGGCGCCCCTCCTTCGCCCACCTCCTGTGCTTCTCCCGCGCGCTGCGCCTCGACCCGGCGCGCTCCTTCGCCGACGTGCTGCCGCGCCTCGGCGCGATGCCCTGGGCCCGCGCCATGGGTGTCGAGGCCTGCGCGGCGACCTGCCGCTTCCTCCTCGCGGAGACGGGCGCCCGCGCCGTGGTCGACCCCTTCTGCGGCGTCGGGACGATGCTCGCCGTCGCCAACGCGCACGGCCTCGACGCCGTCGGCGTGGAGCTCTCCGCGAAGCGCGCCGAGCAGGCTCGCGAGCTCGCGATCGACGCACCCCCGGTCGACTGAACCCCGGCGTCGCGACGCACGGATTGCGCGGGCCTCGGCCGGGGGAGCGGGTCTATCGCGTTGGCATCGTCGCTGCAGTCACGACGCGCCATGAGCGAACACATCCTGAAGAACAAGGTCGCCCTCGTCACCGGGGCTGCCATGGGCATCGGCGAGTCCACCGCGCTGGCCTTCGCGAAGGAGGGCGCGAAGGTCATCGTGTCGGACACCAGCCCCAAGGGCGAGGCCGTCGCCGCGCGCATCCGTGCGGAGGGGGGCGAGGCGCGGTTCATCGCCGCCGACGTCTCCAGGGCCTCCGAGGTGAAGGCCCTCGTCGAGGGCGCGGTGAAGGCCTTCGGGCGCCTCGACATCGCCTTCAACAACGCTGGCATCGGAGGCGAGCAGGCGCCCACCGCCGACCTCTCCGAGGCCGGCTGGGAGAAGACCCTGGCGGTCAACCTCAGCGGCGTCTTCTACTGCATGAAGTACGAGATCGCGCAGATGCTCCAGCAGGGGGGCGCCGGGGCCATCGTCAACAACGCCTCGATCCTCGGCACGGTGGGCTTCGCCGGGGCCGCCGCCTACGTCGCGGCCAAGCACGGCGTGCTCGGGCTCACCAAGACCGCGGCGCTCGAGTACGCCACGAAGGGCATCCGGGTGAACGCGGTCTGCCCGGGCTTCATCGAGACCCCGATGCTCAGCGCTGCGGGCCTGCTACAGAACAAGGACACCCGCGCGATGCTGGAGGGGCTCCACGCGCTCAACCGCCTCGGGCAGCCCGACGAGGTCGCGCAGGCGGTGGTGTTCCTCGCCTCCGAGCGGGCGTCGTTCATCACCGGGCACCCGCTGCTCGTCGACGGCGGGTACGTCGCGCGGTAGAGGGCGCTCGACCGATCGCGCGTTCCTTGGCGCGGCCCTCGCGCGACGCTATGCACCGGGGGCGTCATGAAGCCCATCGCCACGCCCGACCACCTTGCGCGCGTCCGCTACGAGATCCGCGGCCCTCTCGCCCGCCGAGCCTACGAGATCGAGCGCCAGGGTCACGAGGTCATCAAGCTCAACATCGGCAACCCCGCGCTCTTCGGCTTCCACATGCCCGACGCGCTGCGCGACGCGGTGGCCGAGCACCTCCCCCAGTCCGACGGGTACTGCCACCAGAAGGGCATCGTGCAGGCGCGCGAGGCCGTCGCGGCGGACATGGCCGCGCGCGGCGTGGCGGGCGTCGACGTCGACGACGTCTTCATGGGCAACGGCGTCTCGGAGCTCATCCTGATGACCCTCGAGGCCCTGCTGCGGCCCGGCGACGAGGTGCTCCTCCCGGCGCCCGACTACCCCCTCTGGACCGCCGCCGTCGCCCTCACCGGCGCCACGCCCGTGTACTACGCGTGCCCCGAGTCGCGCGGCTTCGTGCCCGACCCCGACGAGCTCGACCGCCTGGTCACCCCGCGCTGCCGCGCCATCGTGATGATCAACCCCAACAACCCCACCGGCGCCGTGTACCCCGCGTCCGTGGTGCGCGCGATCGCTCGCGTCGCCGAGCGCCACGAGCTGGTGCTCTTCTCCGACGAGATCTACGACCGCATCCTGTACGACGGCGCCGCGCACGAGCCCGCCGCGCGGCACTGCACGGAGACCCTCTGCGCGACCTTCGGCGGGCTCTCCAAGGTCTACCGGGCGTGCGGGCTGCGCACCGGCTGGGTGGTGTTCAGCGGCCGGCGCGGCCCGGCGGCGAAGTACCTCCAGGCGGTCGAGCTGCTCGCGTCGCTGCGGCTCTGCGCCAACGTCCCAGGGCAGTGGGCCGTGGCGCCCGCGCTCGCGCGCGACCAGGGCATCGCCGCGCTCACCTCCCCGGACGGGCGCCTCGGGAGGCAGCGCGCCGCGGTGCTGGAGGGCGTCGGGCGCTCGCGGCACCTGCGCGTGGTGGCCCCGAGCGGGGCGCTCTACGCCTTCGTGGCGTCGCACACGCCGGGCTTCGACGACGAGCGCTTCGCGATGGACCTCCTCGAGCGCGAGCGCGTTCTGGTGGTCCCCGGGTCGAGCTTCAACATCGACGATCGGACGTACTTCCGGGTGACGCTGCTGCCCGACCCCGACACGATGGCCGAGGTGTTCGTCCGCATCGAGCGGCTGCTCGACGGCTGACGCCCGGAGGGGGGGAAAGGGCCTCCGGGTCAGCGTGCGACGTCGGCGTCGGCGACCGGCTGAGCCGCGCGCGCCCGCAGCGAGGCGACCAGCAGGTCGATGGCGACGTCCGCCGCGGCGATGCGCTCCTCGTCGGTCTGCACCAGCTGGAAGACTCGCTCGACGACGAAGCCTGCGAGCCCGTGCACGGTGCCCCAGACGAGGCGATACAGGTCGGCGACGCGGTCATCGCCCGGGGGCAGCGCCGCCCGCCAGAGCTGCAGCAGCCGGAGCCGCGCCGCCTCCGCGGGGGCGAAGCGCTCCATCACCCCGGGGATCTGCCGAAGCCCCTCGGCGGCCGTGCGCGAGAACTGCAGCCGGAACCAACCCGGGTTGCCGACCGCGAAGCGCACATACGCTCGCCCGTAGCGCGCCACCGACTCGAAGGGATCGTCGACCCCCTGCAGCGCCGCCTCGATCGCGGCGATGAAGCGCAGGAAGCCGCGCACCCCGACCTCCGCGAGCAGCGCGTCGCGGCTGGCGTAGTGGCGATAGATGGCCGCGTCGCTGACCCCCAGGCGCGCCGCGAGCTCCTTCATGGTGAACGCGTGGTAGCCCTTGCGCTCGACCAGCTCGGCGGCGGCGAGCGCGAGCTGCTCGGCGAGGTCGCCGTGGTGAAAGCTGCCGGCGCGCTTGCGGCGCACCCGCGGCGACTTGACGGCGGTCGGGCCGCTCATGTTAGTAACGCTAACACTGTCCGACCTCGGAGGCCAACGATGTCCAACCCTGCTGTCGAGAAGGCTCCTGCTCGCATCGAGACGACGAGGTACACCCTCGCGTCGCCGCCGACGGGCGAATTCTTCGAGTTCGCGACCTCCGCACGCACGTCTCCCGACGGGATGTTCCGCTTCGTGTGGACGCTCGCGCCCGGCAAGACGGGCCCCGGGCTGCACACCCACGACGAGGAGACGGAGTTCTTCGAGGTGGTCTCGGGCACCATCCGCATCTGGATCGACGGCGAGGCCCGCGACTACGGTCCGGGCGACGTCGCGGTGGTTCGGAAGGGGGCGGCGCACCGCTTCCTCAACCCGGGCGCGCAGCCGGTGGTCATCAACGTGAGCCTCGACGGGCCACGCATGGAGGACGTGTTCCTGCCGGTGAGCGTGGCGACCTACGGGCGCGAGGCGCGCCTCGTCGACGTGATGCGGATGATGGCCAGCATGGGGAAGCCGTACGCGTCGAGGCCGGCGCGGGCCTTCGAGCGGGCGATGATGGACGGCCTGGTGGCGACCCTGAAGGCCGTCGGCCTCCGGTCGTACCCCGTGGTGCTCGGCTGGGATGCCGACGGCGGCGCTCGAGGCTGAGCGAGGTCGCGCGACGCGTCCTGTTGCGTCCTGAGCGCCATCGGCGTTTCACTCCGAGGCCATGAAGCGCCTCTCCCTCCTCGCCCCGCTCGCGCTCGCC
The DNA here is from genome assembly GCA_004297725.1 of Myxococcaceae bacterium. GTDB lineage: Bacteria > Myxococcota_A > Polyangia > Polyangiales > SCUS01. The sequence continues at coordinate 44,223 of SCUS01000068.1, forward strand.
GCGTGCGCCCACAGCACCGCCCCCTGTCCCTCGGACACCACCGCGCGCTCCGCCGCCGCGGCCACCGCCGACTCCGTCGCGTACGTCCCCACCGGGGCCGGCGGCGCGCCCGCGCCCGCCACGCTGCGCGTCACCAGCGAGGCCTTCGCCGAGGGCACGACCATCCCGATGCGCTCGGTCTTCGGGGCGTTCGGCTGCACCGGCGAGAACCGCTCTCCCGCGATCCAATGGTCGGGCACCCCGGAGGGGACCCGCTCCTTCGCGGTGATCGTGCACGACCCCGACGCCCCCACCGGGACGGGCTTCTACCACTGGGTCGCGTTCGACCTCCCGGGCGACACCCGCTCCCTCCCCGACAACGCCGGCGCCGAGGGATCTCTCCCCGCGGGCGCCCACCTCGGCCGCACCGACTACGGCACCGGCGCCTACGGCGGACCGTGCCCGCCGCCCGGTCCCGCGCACCGCTACCGCTTCAGCGTGTACGCGCTCGACACGCCCGCGCTCGGCGCCCCGGAGGGCAGCAGCGCCGCGCTCGTGCGCTTCATGCTGCGCGGCCACGTCCTCGCCCACGGCACCCTCACCGGAACCTACGGGCGCTAACACCATCGCTCACGCGACGGCGATCACGATCTTCCCTCGGGTGCGCCCGGCGATGCTCATGCGGTGCGCGTCGCCGAGGCCCTCCAGGGGGAAGGTCGCGTCGATGTGCGCCCGCAGTCCGCCCCGCTCGTAGAGGCCTCCGAGCCAGCGCAGGTCGTCGGCCCTCGGCGAGAGCAGCACCCCCCGCACCCGTCGCCGTAGGGTCAGCGTGTAGAAGGCCTGCCAGGCGAAGGTGTCGGCGCGAGGGACGCAGCTCACGTACACCCCTCGCGCGGTCAGCCACGGCAGGAACCTCCCCACCGGCGCCCCTCCCACGCAGTCGAGGATCACGTCGAAGTCGCCTCCCCCGTTGGGCGCCGCGCCGGTGGTGTAGTCCACCACCTCGTGCGCGCCCAGCGAGCTCACCAGCGCGGCGTTGCGGCCCGAGCACAGCCCCGTCACGTGGGCGCCCGCGGCCCGGGCGATCTGCACCCCGAAGTGGCCGACGCCCCCGGAGGCGCCCACGACGAGCACGCGGTAGCCGTCGGCGCCGGATACCGGCATCCGAGCCTGGTCGCGCAGCGCCTGGAGCGCGGTCATGCCCGCGAGCGGGATGGCCGCGGCCTCGGGGTAGCCCATGGCCTCGGGGATCGTCGCGACCGCGCTCGCAGGCACCGCGACGAACTCCGCCGAGGCGCCGGCGCTCAGCGAGGGGAGGCGGGAGTAGACCCTCGCGCCGACAGCAAACCCCTCGGCGGCGGTGACCACCTCCCCGGCCACGTCGAAGCCCGGAACGAAGGGCAGCTTCGGGCGAACGATGTTGAAGGGAAACTCCCCCTTCGCCATCTTCCAGTCGACCGGGTTGACGCTGCTGGCGTGCACCCTCACCAGCAGCTCTCCCGAGCGGGCGACCGGCATCGGCTGCTCTCCCACCTCGATGTTCTCGGGACCGCCCTGGCAGCGATATCTTGCGACCTTCATCTGGGCCGGGCTTATATCCCCCACCGGCCTCTCCGTGCGCGCCTGGCGTCCTGCAAGCGCCGCCTGGATGACCGGCGTTGGGATGGCTCGATCACGGTGCGGCGGCGGCGCCTCGGAGCGTGATACGGTCGTTTCGTGTTGAGGGAGACGTTGAGGATGCGACGCGATTCGGCTCTGTGGGTTCTGGCGCTGGCGGTGGTGGCGGGCTGCGGTGGGTCGACCATCCCATCACCCCCGATCACCGAGGACACCGGCAAGGTGGAGGAGTCGATCGTCGACCAGGACGCCGCGACGGAGACCGACACCGGGACGAAGGCAGACGCCCCCGTCGAGATGGACGCCCCGGTCGACACGGACGTGCCCACCGCGATGGACGTGCCCACCGCGATGGACGTGCCCACCGCGATGGACGCGCCCACCACCCAGGAGGCAGGCCTCGACGCCCCGACGCCCGTCGACGTCGCCCCTCCGAGGGATACGCCCGACGTGATCGCCGCCGACGTGCAGGTCTCCTGTCGTCGTACGAGCGACTGCGCCTCGGCCCCGGGGCTCCCGGCCTGTGACCTGGTGAGCGGGCGCTGCGTGGAGTGCATCCCGACCTCCGACACCTGCGCGCCGGGCAGCTACTGCGACACGTCGCGCCGCTGCGTGCCGGGCTGTCGCAACGGCTCCGACTGCGTGGGCTCCCCCGGGGGGACGGTCTGCGACACGACGCGCCGCGTGTGCGTCGGCTGCCTCACGGACAGCCAGTGCGCCCTCGGCACCGTCTGCACCTCCGGGGTGTGCGTGCCCGGCTGCACGCCCACGCGGGGCTGCCCCACCGGGGAGACCTGCTGCTCGGGCTCGTGCATCAACACCAGCACCAGCGTCACCGCGTGCGGCTCGTGCACCCGCGTGTGCAGCACCGTCCACTCGACGCCGTCGTGCATGGCCGGGGCCTGCGTCGCGCGCTGCGAGGCCGGCTGGGGCGACTGCGACACCAACCGCGACAACGGCTGCGAGACCAGCACCGTCAACAACCCCTCGCACTGCGGCGGCTGCGGCGTGGTCTGCTCGCTCGCCAACGCCTCGGCGACCTGCGCCAGCGACCGCTGCGCCATCGTGGCGTGCAGCGCCGGCTACCAGGACTGCGACCGCAACGTGATGACCGGCTGCGAGGCCGCGCTCATGACCAGCACCACCCACTGCGGGGCGTGCGGAAACGCCTGCGCCACGGGCCAGTCGTGCAACTCGGGCGTCTGCCAGTGCCCGACCGGCCAGACCCTCTGCCTGGGCGCCTGCACCCCCACGCAGACCGACCGGCTCAACTGCGGAGCCTGCAACCTGGCGTGCCCCGCGGGCCAGGCCTGCGTGGCCGGGGCGTGCACCTCGATGCAGCTCTATCACGGGTGGTCGTCGCCGGTTCCGGGCTGCTCCACCGCCAGCTACAACACGACGGCCCCGACCAACCAGGGCGGGCGCTACCCGTACAACATCGGCGACTCCAACGCGTGCCGCGCCTGGAAGCTCGCCGCCACGGTGTGCACCACCCAGCCGACGGACTACTCCGGCAACGCGAAC
>SCUS01000069.1 GCA_004297725.1 Myxococcaceae bacterium
CCGGCGATCCTGCAGATAGCCCGGCGAAGGCCGGGCGGTCAGCGCCAGGACCCCACTTCAGCGGTTGCAGGCCCGCTCGCGGGCCGTCCGCAACCGCGGAGTGGGCGGCGCTCCAGCGGCCTTGTACGCTGATGCACATCACGTGGGCCTGATGTTGCCTGGGGTCAGGCGCTGCACGCCGACGCGGTGGCCGCACGCCGTACCCCAGGCGCGAGAGATGTGTAGAAGCCATCGGGATTCATCCCGCGGAACGGGAAATCAAGCCATCTTGAGAACGCCGCCCCGCCTTCCCTCCTGACGCCCGGCTCGGGCATCCTCCACGGCGCCCCATGCGCCGCCCCATCGCCCTCACGCTGACCCTCCTCGCCGCGAGCTCCGCGGCCTCCGCGCAGACCGTGGCCAACGTCGCCGCGCGCGGTCAGTGCAGCACCGCCGGGGTCGTCGGCATCTCGCGACAGCTCGTCGACACGCAGCTCTGCATGTTTCCCGGGGCCTTCGTCAACGCGGCGCCGCACGCGGGGATCAACCTCTCCGACTCGCGCCTCTTCACGCTGGCGCAGGCTGCCACCCGAGACGCGCTCTGGGCGGCCGCGCGCACCACGCCGCTCACCATCAACTCGATGTTTCGCACGCTGGCCGACCAGTACGTGCTCTATCACTCCGGGGCCTGCGGCCTCGCCGCGACGCCCGGCAACTCCAACCACGAGACGGGCACCGCGGTGGACCTCGCCAACTGGTCGGCGGCCATGCGGGCGATGACCAACGCGGGCTGCCGACACCCCTACCCCGGCCGCGACGACGTGCACTTCGACTGCCCCGGAGGCGACCGCCGCGCCGACTCCGTGAGGGCCTTCCAGCGCCTCTGGAACGTCAACAACGCCGGCGATCGCATCGCCGAGGACGGCGACTATGGTCCGATGACGGCGGCCCGCGTCGCGCGCTCGCCCGCTGGGGGATTCGGCCGCAACGGGTGCGCCGACGTGCCTCCCCCGACGCCCGCCTGGGCCGCGACGCTGGTGACGGTGAGCTGCCCCCGGGAGGCCACCTCCGGCGAGCGCCCGGTGGCCTATGTCGAGTATCGCAACACCGGCACCGCCACCTGGGACACCACCAACACCCGACTTGGCACCACCGGCCCGAGGGACCATCGCGGGGTGTTCTTCGATATGACCAATTGGCTCAACGCCACCCGCCCGTCGAGCGTCGACCGCGCCACCGCGACCGGGGCGGTGGGGAGGTTCTCCTTCGTGCTGTCGATCCCCGAGGTCGCTGCCGACATGACCGTGAGCGAGACCTACGGGCTCCTTCAGGAGTCGGTGACCTGGTTCGGCCCCGCGGACACCGCCGTGCGCTGCGCGGTGCTGGTGCACCCCAGGGCGCGTGACGCCGGGATGGCCGATGTCGGCAATGGCGATGTCGGCAATGGCGATGTCGGCAATGGCGATGTCGGCAATGGCGATGTGGCCATGGCCGATGGGTCCGATGACGATGCCGGGATGGCCGATGTGTCCAGTGACGACGCCGAGGTGAGCGACGCCGGACCCATCGAGGAGAGCTATGTGAACGAGGGCGGCGACGGCGGAGACGCCGACCCGATGGGCGGCGTCGACGGAGGCTGCCAGTGCCACACCGGAGCGGGAACCAGGCCCTCGGGGAGCGCGCTGGCGCTGGCCATCGGGGCGCTGGTGCTGGGCTGGAGGCGGAGGCGGAGGCGGTAGGGCGGGGCACCGTCCCACCGGCGCTGGTCTCGAGACGCTACGCGCCCGTGACGACGTAGTAGTTCTCGTCCTCCTCGGGCACCCGTCGGGTCTCCGCCGGGCTCCGATGCTCGCGCTGCAGCGCGCCGTAGGTCACGCTCCTCGCCAGCGTGTAGCCGAGCGGCGCGACGAATGCGGCCATCCGGTGCGCCGGGCAGCACCAGGCGGTGCCCTCGTCGCCCATCGCCAGGAGTCGGTTCACCAGGCGCAGGCCGGGCGGACCCTCCGCGTCGGGGACGGCGATCGCGCCGAAGACGACCGAGAGCTCGCCGGGGAAGATCCGGCGCAACGAGGTGAAGAGCGCTCGCACGTCGGGCTCCTCCAGATACATCAACACCCCTTCGATCACGACCAGCGTGGGAAGCTCGGGGCGAGTCGCTCCGGTCGACGCGAGAAGGTCATCCAGCGACTGCCGCGCGAGGTCGGCGGCGACGAATCGGCAATTGTGGGGGATCGGGTGCCCGATCTCCATCAGCACATGACGCTTCCTCGCCTGGGTCCGGGGCAGGTCGACCTCGACCACCGTGAGCTCGGGAAAGCAGCGAGCCATCCGGAGGCCCGCTCCGTCGAAGCCTCCGCCCAGCACCAGGAGCTGCCGCGCGCCGCGAGCGACCGCTCGCCTCACTTCGTCCTCGATCAGGCGCTTTCGGAAGAGGTAGTGGTGGGCCATTCCCGGCACGAAGATCGTCTCCAGCAGGCCGACGAGCAGCGGCGCGGGAAGGCGGGCGATGGCGTGCGCGGCGGGGGTCTCGGGGGCGAGGCGGCGGAAGGCGTCGGCGAGCGCCCAGGCCTCCTCGTCGAAGAGGCCGCGCCAGCGGGGGACGGCCCCGAGGCCCGACACGCCCGCGGCGACGACGAGGGCGGTGAGGCTGGCGGAGGTGGTCATCGCCGGCCTCGGGACGGACGCGCCGCGTGAAGGCACATCCTCCACGCGAAGTGAGCGATGTTGTCCGCGTCGAGCGGGACGAGCACCGGGAGCGCGTCTCCGTCCGCGTGCCCCGGGTTGAGCGCGGCGTAGGCGCGGGCGTGTCGGTTGGTGGCGTGGGCCGTCGGAGGAATGTGGGCGACCTCGGGTCGGAGACGCCGCTGCGCGATGGGGCGACAGACCCGCCGCTCCGCGTCCCAGTCGTCCCGATATACGCTCTTGCAGACGTGGTCGTAGAGCGGGTTGGGGGCGCGCTCGGCGTCCCTGGGCCAGCAGTCTCGGGTGTTGCCCGCGGCGAGCGCGTAGGCCCTCCAGCTGTCGGTCTCCATCAGCCAGTAGAGGCGACGCGCCGTAGTGCCATGGCGGGCGATCGCACGAAGCCCGGCCCAGGGGACGAGTCCACCTCCGCGCCAGTCGTGGTGGAGCACCACCGAGCCGGTATAGAACAACCGGACCCCATCGCCCTCGTGCTCGGTGTCGATCAGTCGAAGTCCGGTCACTCCGATCAAGGCCCCGGTGCGACGCCGCTTGTAGAGGATCACCTCGTCGTAGCGGTCGAAGCTGGCCTCGAACCAGTCGCGGTCTACGTGTAAGACGGTCTCCGCGAGGGCGAGGCACTCGGCCCGGTCGCGGGCGTCCAGAGCGCGGGGCCTACGGAACGCCAGCGATACGCCAACGAAGGGCAACATCGTGAATTTACAGGCTCCTCAGCCTGTACTTCACATACCCGCTCTGGCGATCGCAAGACCCTTGTCCGCCCGCTCGCGCGAGCGTCCACGTCGCACTTCGAAGGTGGAAATAGAGGCAGGCGGATCAGCCCGGTGAAGGCAGGTCGCAGAGGCGCGCGGCGTTGCACGCGAGTCCCATGCAGCAGTCGCTGTCTCGCTCGCACATCTGGCCTCGAGGGCGGCACGCGGCGGTCGGAGGGACGCACACCCGGGCGCCGGTGGAGTCGGGCTCGCAGGCGCCGGTGCAGCAGTCGTCGCCGGTCTGGCAGCCGCGGCCGGTGGGGCGGCAGGGGGCCGGTGTCCAATAGGGAGAGAGGGAGTTCACCCGCTCCTGACCGGAGAGATAGAAGCCCACCTGGGAGGGATCAGTGGTGCCGTCGGGGCGGCGGTTGATGGCCGCGACCCAGATCTGCTTGAGGTCGCGCGTTCCGGCGAGGGCGTTGCCGTAGGGGCGCTGCGTGGTGAAGAGCACCCAGAAATATCCGCCCGAGTCGAAGGGGGAGAAGATCGGCCGCCAGGTGTCGAAGCCGTTGCCCCCGGAGCTGGCCCGGCGGAGCGCCACGGGAGCGCCTCCATCCCGGGGGATCATCCAGAGGTTTCCTCGGATGCCGCTGCCCATCATCGACACGCCGGAGCGGGGGGCGTCGCCGTGTTGGAAGACGATCCAGCGGCTGTCGGGCGTCCAGGTGGGGTGCCAGTCGACGACGCCGTCGGGGGTGCTGGTGGCCTGATGGATCACCCTCGTCGCGCCGAAGCGGTCGCCGCCCATGGAGGCCGTGACGCTCAGGTGGTGCATCCGGTTGGTGAACGCGATGGCGCTGCCGTCGGGGGACCACTCGGGGTCGAAGCCGTCGCCCGGAGAGCCCGCGGCGGCGGGGACCTCGCGGCCGGTCGCCGAGTCGATGAGCGAGAAGCGGCTGGTGGTGGGGTTGGCGCCGCAGTCGCCGCTCACCAGCCGGGTGCCGTCGGCGTTGAAGGAGGTGCAGCGACGCACCGTGTAGCGCAGCCGGGCGACGGTGGGCGCGGGGTCGGGCGTGAGGTCGCGGGAGAGGTCGTAGAGGGCGAGGTTCTCGCCGGTTCCTTCGAGGAAGCCTGCGAGGCGCTGGCCGTCTCGGGACACCGAGTGGCAGCCGATGCAGGTGTCACCAGGGTGCGGGAGGAAGTTGGCCACGCGCGCCGTCTCGACATCGAGTCGGGTGAGCGCGCGGCGCGAGGGCGACCAGGAGTAGACCGATCCCGCGATGAAGGCGTCGACGGTGCGAAACTCGCGCACGGCGCTCTGCCAGGCCATCGCCCGGGCCAAGACCCGCACCGTGAGCCGGATGGGGCTCCCCACGTCGGACTGGGCGAAGTCCGACCACGGCGCCGCCGCGGGCACCCAGTCGTGACGGAAGCCCGCCGAGGCCAGAAGGTAGGCCTCGAGGGTGGCGTGCGGCCGCTCGAGCCGCACCCGGTAGAGGTCGGTGGCGCCGGGCGTCGGATGCCGCGGTGTCCATTGGACATCCGGGGGATGCACGTTGCGTGGCATCACCGCCCCCTGGAGGGGATCGTCGATGCGCGGCGACTGGGCGGTCCCGTCTCCAGTGAGGGCCGCGCCGGTGAGGGCGGCGACCATCGCGTCGGTGACCCCGGGGCCGCGAAACACCCGGAGGGAGGTGACGGTGACGGTGGTCTCCGCGGTGAGGGCGCTGCCGTCGACGGTGGCCACGCGCACCCGCCCGACGCCCCCGACGCCCGAAGGGGTGAAGACCCCGGTGGAGGCGTCGAGGGAGCCCAGGCTGGCGTCGTCGAGGCTGAAGCGCACCCCGATGGTGAGGGCGCGGGTGAGGCCGTCGCGCTGGGTTCCGCGGACGCGGAAGGTGATCGGAGGGCGAGCGGTCTCGGTGACCTCCACTGTGGGAGCGAGAGGCGTGAGCTCGAGGGAGACGATCTCCGTGGGGCGGACGACGCTGCGGTCGAGGGCGGGCACGTCGCGGCTCGTGGGGAGCCCGGTGTCGGGGCGCGAGGGGCGGTCGACGGCGCCCGCGTCGAAGACCTCGCAGACCGTCGACGGGTCGGAGCAGTCCTCCCCCGCGTCGGCGCAGGCGGTCAGGGCGATCGCCGGCAGCAGAATACAGAGGACGGTATGAGGGCGCGCCATCGGGATGGTCGAGCGTACGCCCAAGGCGCGGCGGGCGGATAGCGCGGGGGTTAGCTCAGCCCACGGTGGGCGGAGGGCTCGCGGGGCGCGTGGTCCAGGCGCTGCCCGCCGAGGCGGCGATGATGCAGGCGATGGCCGCGCCCTGGGCGAGCGAGAGGCGCTCTCGAAGCATGACCAGTCCAGCGAGGGCGGCGAGCGCGGGCTCGAGGCTCATCAGGATGCCGAAGGTGCGCGCGGGGAGCCTGCGCAGCGCGTGCATCTCCAGCGAGTAGGGGAGCGCGCTGGAGAAGACCGCCACCGCCAGCGCCAGGGGCCAGAGGTGGCTCTGCAGCAGGCGCGGCCCCGCGCGGAGCACGCCGACAGGGGCCACCACCAGGGCCGCGGCGAGCATCCCGAGGGCGGTCGCGGCGCCTCCCTGCACGGCCTTGCCCGCGCGCTGACCGAGCACGATGTAGAGCGCCCAGCAGACGCCCGCGGCCAGCGCGAAGGCGACGCCCACCGGGTCGAGCGGGCGCGACGAGCGGGAGAGCGGGAGGATCAGCACGATGCCCGCGGCGGCGAGCGCGACCCAGAGCAGGTCGCGGGCGCGGTGTGAGGAGAGCAGCGCCACGGAGAGGGGGCCGGTGAACTCCAGCGCCACGGCGACGCCCAGCGGGATGCGCGCGAGGCTGAGGTAGAAGAGCAGGTTCATCAGGCCCAGCGAGGCGCCGTAGAGCCCGACCGTGAGCCACGCGGAGGGAGCGAGGCGCGCTCTCCACGGGCGCTGGAGCGCGAGCAGGATGAGGGCCGCGAGGCCGCAGCGGAGGGCGGTGGTGCCTTCGGGTCCGAGCGCGGGGAAGAGGCCCTTGGCGACGGAGGCGCCGAACTGGATCGAGATCATCGACGCGACGAGGAGCGCGATCGAGAGGGTGGTGTCGGGGCGCACGGCGAGGGAGGAGAGGGACTACCACGGCGCGCCGGGAGCCGAGGTGCGGCGACGGGGAATCGCACGGCGTCGGGCTGGTCGCCCAAGCATCGCGGCGCCAGGGGCGTATCAGTACGCAGTGGAACCGCTTCTCCCGCCGCAGGCCGATGGACCCCCGGTAGATCGAACGAGCGACGTGGGCGTCCCACCCTCCGTGCACCCCGCCGAGCTCCAGCTCCCTGAAGGCATCGCCCTCGCCCTCACCCGCGTCGGGGCCCGGCTGAACGCCTGGGTCGCCCTCGACGCCGCGCTGGCCGGAGCCATCACCGGCGCGGCCGTGGGCGTGGCCGTCACGGGCGCTCGGATGTCCATGCCCCAGGCCGTGGCGGCAGGCGCCTGCGTGGCGCTGCTGGTCGCGACGAGGGAGGCCCGCTCCCGCTGGGTCGACCGGCTCGGGGCGGCCTCGACGCTCGACCGGCTCCTCGACGCGAAGGATCGCTTCGTCTCGGCGATGCACTTCGCCGCCTCGAAGGAGGGCTCGCCGCTCTACGCGCTCCAGCTCCGGGAGGCGGCGATCTTCCTCGATCGTCGGGGGAAGGTTCCGGCGCCGCCGAGGCCCCGGATGCGCTCCGCGAGGTACCTTCTGCCGGGCGCGATGCTGGTGCTCGCGGGGCTCGCGATGCCGACTGCGCGCGCGGCCCTCTCGCGCTGGGCCGGACACCGACAGGCCTTCGCCGCGGCGCTCCCTGTCGCAGAGACGCCTCAGGCCATCGCCGCCCGAGCCGCCGCCCTGCGAGAGGCGCTGCGGGACTCGCCCAGCCGTCGCATCGACGCGGAGATCAACGCGCTCGAGCGGGCGCTCCACGAGCAGGCCGCGCGCTCCGAGGCGCAGCGCACCCAGGCCATCGAGCGGGCCGCCCAGGCCCTCGACCGGGCGCAGCAGGCGGAGGGCTCCGCGGCGCAGCAGGCGGTGAGCGAGGCCCGGCGCGCGGAGGCGCAGGTGGCGGTCGAGCAGGCCGCGATCCAGGAGGAGCTGCGGCGCGCCAACGCGCGATTCGACGCCGCCCGACAGGCGAACGACACCGCCGCGCAGGCCGAGGCGAGGCAGGAGATGGACCGCCTGCTCGATCGGGCCGCGCAGGCGCAGGCGCGGCAGGAGCAGGCCGCGAGGCGCACCCAGCAGACGCAGCAGGCAGCCGAGAGACAGGCGAGCGAGGGCGCCGCGCGTACGCTCGATGAGGCGGTGCAGCACCTCGACCGGGCGATCCAGGGGATGGAGAGCACCGACCGCTCCGCGGCCGTCCCCTCGGAGCAGGCGGGGCGGGCGCTCGATGAGGCCAGCCGGGAGATCGGGAGGCAGCTTCCCGAGACCGCGAGGTCGCTCGATGCCGCGGCGAGGGCGAGAGAGGCCGGCGACGCGCAGCGCATGAACGAGGCGCTCGAAGCCGCGAGGGCCTCGCTCGCCCGAGAGGCCCATGCGGAGCCCGAGGAGATCCGTAGGGCGAGAGCGGCGCTGGAGGGGCTCCACGACCAGGTGGCGCAGAACGCCCAGCGGCAGCGCGAGGGGGCCTCCGGGGAGGGCGGCGAGCAGGCGCGCGGCAACGCCCAGGCGACCCTCGGTCGGGAGCAGGAGGCCCTGCGCAACGGGAGCGGGAGCGATCGGCAGCAGCCGCAGGGGACGCCGCAGTCGGGCGAAGAAGGTCAGCAGGGACAGCAGGGACAGCAGGGTCGCGAAGGTCAGCAGGGACAACAGGGACAACAGGGGCAACAGGGGCAGTCGGGGCAGCCGACGCGCGTGGGGCAGCCGGGGCAGCAGGGCCAGTCGGGACAGCCCGGGCAGCCGGGGCAGCCGGGGCAGTCGGGACAGGTCGGGCGGAGGGGAGAGGGATCGCAGGGCGGACAGCCGCAGGGCTCCGGGGGACAGGGCGCGAGCCAGACGGCGCAGAACCCGTGGCGCGCCCAGGGGATGACCGCGCCGAGCGGGGCGGGGGGTCCGATGGGGCCGTCGATGCAGGCGCCCTCGGGGGCGCAGATGGGGCGCAACCCGGCGGGCAACGGCGCGCAGAACGGCGCGACGGGCAACGGCATCGGCGACGACCGCGGCAACAGCTTCGGCAACGGGCTCTCCCAGGGCAACCGCTCGGCGGCGATGGGAGGGGCCGGCTCGCAGACGGTCAGCCGCTTCAATCGCGGCAACGGGGAGACCGAGAGCGAGGGGCGCAACCAGATGCTTGGCCAGGGACCGGGGCAGGCCCACGGCGCCGCGGGCTCGTCGGGCGGAGGATCGGGCGGCGGCGCGGGTCGGGAGCCCACCCAGGGTGGCAGGGCGTGGGGCAGCGGGCCGGGCGACCGGCTGAGCCTGGGGACACCGGGGCCGAGCGGTCCGCTGGGGCACGACGTGGACCCTGGTGGGGCGGTGCGTCAGCCGGCGCAGCTCGCTCCCAGGGCGCAGGGGGTGATGATGCCGGGCGTCGCGACCCAGGGCGCTCCCACCGGGCCGACCAGCGAGGCGCCGGTCGCTCCGGGATCGCTGCTCCCCAACGCGCCCGGAGACGGCGCGCTCTCCGACGCGCTCGACGAAGATCCAGAGTCCGCCATGACGACGCAGCGGGTTCCGCCCTCGCTGCGCGCGTACGTTCGACGCTACTTCCAACGCATGCAGGGGGGCTCCGCTCCCGGCTCACCGAACAGGTCTCCATGAGCACATCCGAACCCGTCACCATCCTCGATCCCTTCGAACGAGTTCGTACGCTGGCAAAGGCGATCCAGCAGGAGGTGGGCGCCCGCATCGTCGGCCAGGACGACGCCATCGCCTGCCTCACCGGCGCGCTGATCATCGGCGGCCACGTGCTGCTCGAAGGCGCCCCGGGCCTCGGCAAGACCGTGCTCGCCAAGACCCTCGCGGACGTCGTGTCGCTGAAGTTCTCCAGGGTGCAGTTCACCCCCGACCTGATGCCCTCGGACATCCTCGGCACGCACATGGTGTCCGTCGACGCCGCGGGGCGTCCGTCGCTCTCGCTGCAGCAGGGCCCGCTCTTCGCCAACGTGGTGCTCGCCGACGAGATCAACCGCGCCTCGTCCAAGACCCAGAGCGCCCTGCTCGAGGCGATGCAGGAGAAGCAGATCACCCTGGGCGGGACCACCTACCCCCTCGACCCGCCCTTCTTCGTGGTCGCCACGCAGAACCCGCTGGAGTCCGAGGGGACCTATCCCCTCCCCGACGCCCAGCTCGACCGCTTCCTGATGAAGCTGGTGATCCCCTTCCCCACGCAGACCGAGGTGATGGCCATCGTCGCCCGCACCGCGAGGCAGTTCGACTTCGCGGTCAACAAGGTCGCGACCGCCGCGCAGATCCTCTCCGCGGCCAGGACCCTTCGCACGCTGCCGGTGGCCGAGCCGATGCTCCAGTACGCGGTGTCGCTGGTCTTCGCGACGCACCCGGAGTCTCCCACGGCGTCGCCGAAGGTGAAGAAGTACGTCCGCCACGGAGCGAGCCCCCGCGCGGCGCAGTCGCTGGAGCTGGTGGCCAAGTTCTTCGCCATCCTCGACGGGAGGCTCAACGTGGCCGTGGAGGACATCCAGCGCGCCGCGCTGCCGTGCCTGCGCCACCGCATCGTGCGCAACTTCGACGCGATCGCCGACGGCGTCAGCGCCGACGAGATCATCGCCCAGATCGTGAAGTCGCTCCCCGCGGCGACGCGCGCCTGAGCCGATGGCACTGCTCGACCAGGCCGCGCAGCGACTGCTCGAAAGGCTGCGGCTGAAGGTTCGCCCGAGGGCCGCGAGCGGCGACCAGGGCGGGCACCGCAGCGAGGTGCGCGCCAGCGGGCTGGAGTTCGCCGAGCGGCGCGAGTACGTGGTGGGCGACGACGCGAGGAAGATCGACTGGCAGGCCTTCGCCCGCAACCGCACCCTCTCCGTGCGCACCTTCGAGGAGGAGCACGACGCCAGGGTCTTCGTGCTGGTGGACGTGTCGGCCTCGATGACCCGCGGCGCGCCTCCGAAGCTGGAGGTGGCGCGGCAGGTGGCGGCCTCCTTCGGCTTCCTGGGGATGAACCAGGTCGACCGGGTGCGGGTGATCCCCTTCTCGGACACGGTGGGGCGCGCCACGCCGGTGCTGCGGCGCAGGGACGACTACCCCGGGCTCGAGGCCTTCCTCAGCGCGCTCTCCCCGCAGGGTGCGACCAGCTTCGAGGCCTCGACGAGGGCCTTCCTCCAGCGCTTCCCGGGCCGCGGCGTGGTGGTGGTGGTGAGCGACCTCATGGAGGCCTCGGACTGGAGCCCGAGCCTGCGACAGCTCGCCCAGCGGGGGCACCAGCTCTCCGTCGTAAGGGTGCGCTGCGACGAGGACCACTCGCCCGACTTCCACGGAGAGCTCGAGCTCTGCGACGCCGAGACCGGCGACCTGCTCACCCTGGCGGTGACGAAGGATCTCCTCGACGCCTACCGGGCGGAGCTCGAGGCCCACGTGGCGCGGACGCGCGACGCCTGCCGCCGGCTGGGCGGCCGTCTCGTCGAGGCGCCGGTGGAGCAGCCCTTCGACCAGCTCCTGCGCCAGGTGCTCGCCCCCTCGCTGGAGCACCTGTGACCTTCGCCGCGCTCTCTCCCGCCGCGCTCCTCGGGGCGGCCCTCGCGGCCTCGCTGGCCGTGGTCGCGCTCTATCTCCTGCGCCGCACGCCGCGCACCCAGGTCGTCTCCAACGTGGAGTTCTGGCGTCGCGCGGCGGAGCGCTCCCGACCCCGCTCGCTCTTCGCCACGCGCGTCCCCTGGACCTCGCTGCTGGTGTCGCTCCTCATCGCGCTGCTGCTGGTGGGGGAGATGGGCGACCCCCGCGCGGGCGCCGGGCACTCGGGCACCACGGTGATCGTGCTGGCCGCCGACCGCACCATGGCGGCCCGGGACGAGCGCGGACGGCGACGGCTCGACGACGCGCTCTCCATCGCCCGCGCCACCGTGCAGGCGGACACCGTATCCGGCCAGGTGGCGATCGTGCGCGCGGGCCTTCGCCCCGAGGTGCTGCTGCCCCTCACCCACCGCGCGGCGGACGCCGACCGCGCCCTGCGGGGCCTGGATGCCGACGACGGTGTCGCCGACCTCTCCGCCGCCATCGAGCTCGCTCGGGCCATCGTGCGAGGCACCCGCTCGGCGGGCCGCGTCGTGGTGGTGGCCGACCGCGGCGAGCTCCCCCGCCTGGCCGACGCGACGGTGCCGGTGCTGCTCTCCCCCGTCGGATCGCCCGGCGAGACCCTCGCCGTCACCGCCTTCGACGCGCGGAGAGACCCGCTGGCGCTGGGCGAGTACCACGTGCGCTGCGAGCTGCGCTCGTACTCGCCGCGTCGGGGCAGAGCGCACCTGGTGATCCGAGACCGCGACACGGTGCTCTCCGAGGAGCGCGTCTCGCTGGAGCCCGGCGAGGTGATCACCCGAAGCGCCCGCGGGTTCTCCAGCGCCCAGGCGGAGCTCTCGGCGCGCCTCGAGGACATCGACATCGAGGGCGGCCGCGACGCGCTCTCCCGCGACGACGTCGCGTACGCCACGGTGGCGCCGGTGGTCTCCACGAGGGTGCTGCTGGTCACCGGGGGCAACCGCTACCTGGCCAACGCCCTCTCGGCCAACCCCTCGGTCGAGCTGGAGACCGTCGACGGCCTTGGGCTCCAGTCGAGGCGCGCGTCGCTCTCCCGCTACCAGGTGGTGGTGCTCGATCGGGTCTCTCCGCAGCCTCCCCTCGACCACCCCGCGCAGCTCCTGGTGGGCGCCGTCGCCTCGCGCGCTCTGCGGGTGGGCGCGGAGCTCGCGGCGCCAAGGGTGACGGCCTTCGCCGCCGATCATCGGGTGCTGGCGGGGCTGCGCTTCGACCAGGTGCAGGTGGCCCGGGCCCGCGCGCTGATCCCCACGGCGGACGATCGGGTGCTGGTGCGCAGCGGCCGGGACGCGCTGGCGATCGCCCGTGACCGCGACGGCGCCCGGGTGCTGGCGCTCGGCTTCGACACCGAGGGGACCGACCTGGTGCAGCGCATCGCGTTTCCGCTCTTCATGCACAACGCCCTGGTGTGGCTCGACCGTCGGGAGCGGGAGTTCCACTCCTGGCAGGCTCCTGGCGAGCCCATCCGGGCGCCGGGGTCGAGCGCCGTGGTGCTCACCCCCTCGGGCGCCGCCCGCCCGGTGCGAGGGGCGCTCTACGACACCGCGAGCGCGGGCATCTACCACACGGCCGACCGCGCCATCGCCGTGAGCGCCGCGGAGCAGTCGGGCTCGCTCGCCGACGTGGAGGGCGCCCGCCAGGGTCGACGAGGGGCTCCCGCTACGGGCCGGGCTCCGGTCGCGGTGCTGCTGGCGGGGGCGATCCTCGCGTTGCTGTGCGTGGAGTGGGCGCTCCTCCAGCGGGGGAGGCTCTCGTGAGCGGCGCGTGGATCACCATCGGCCACCCGGCGCTGCTCTGGGGCCTGGCGGTGTGCCCGCTGCTGGTGCTGGCGACCTGGCGAAGCCGCATCGATGCGTCGCGAGGGAGGCTGGCGCTCGCCACCCTGGCGAGGGTGCTGTCCGCCGCGCTGGTGGTGCTGGCCATCGCCGACGCGAGGGTGCGCTGGCCCACCGAGAAGCTCGCGGTGGCGCTGGTGATCGACGGGTCGGCGAGCGTCTCTCCCCGCGAGGCGGCGGCGACGAGGGCGGCGGTGCCTCGGCGGCGCATCGAGCGCGACGACGTGCGCTGGATCGACCTTGGAGAGAGCGCCCCCTCGGGCGCCCTGGAGAGCGAGCTCGCGGCCTCGATCGACACGGCCGTGGCGCTGCTGCCGACCGGGAGGGTCCGCCGGGTGGTGCTGGCGACGGACGGGAGGGAGACCCGAGGCGACGCCGTGGGGGCGGCCGATCGGGCGAGGCGCGCCGGGGTGCAGGTCTTCGTGATGCCTCAGGGCGATCACCCCGCGGTCGACCTCGTGGCCGTGAGCGGCATCGAGGCCCCGCGGCTGGTGAGGGCGGGGCGGGAGGTGAGCGTCGGCGTGCGGCTCTTCGCCTCGGGCGATCGCACCGTAGGGCTGCACCTCCAGCGCGACGGGGTGAGCGTGACCCGCCGCGAGGTCGCGGCCCCTTCGGGCACGAGCCTCCACGACCTCTCGGTGGCCTTCCCCGAAGAGGGCGTGCACGAGCTGCGGGTGACCGCGAGCGCCGAGGGCGACCGGGTCTCCGAGAACAACACGTGGCGCATGCTGGTGCGCGTCGTCACGCCCCCGAGGGTGCTGCTGGTGCACGAGCTGGAGGGCCGCTCCCCATCGCTCTCCGCGGTGTACCGGGAGGCGCATCTCCACGTCGACGAGGTGCATCCGGAGGGCGTTCCTTCCGACGCGGCGGGGCTCGATCGGTATCAGTACGTGGTGCTCGACGAGCTCGTGCTGACCTCTCTCACCGAGCCCCAGCAGCGGGCGCTGAGGGTGTGGGTCGAGGAGCGCGGCGGCGGCCTGCTCACCACCACGGGGATGCACGGCGTCGGGCGCGAGCCCGAGCTGCTGCGAGAAATCGAGCCCATCATGCCGCCCCGGGCGGTGCCCGAGCCCCGGCCCATCGAGCTCATCCTGGTGATCGACCGATCGGGCAGCATGATGGGGCCCAACATCGTCAACGCGCGCAACGCGGGCATCGCCGCCGTGAGGGCGCTGCGCCCCGACTCGCGTGTCGGTGTGGTGGCCTTCTCCGGCGAGGCCGACCTGGTGGTGCCGCCGGTGCCGATGACCCGCGCCGACGAGGTCACCCGCGCCATCGCGGGCATCCGGGCGGGCGGTGGAACCAACCTGGCCGCCGCCCTCAACGCCGCCACCAACATCGTCACCGACGACGACCGCTACCTCCACCACGTGATCCTGATGTCCGACGGGGAGAGCCACCCGGGGCCTGCGATCGCGGCGGCCAACGCGCTTCGCTACACGGGCGCCACCATCACGGCGATCACCCTCGGCCCGAGGGTCAACCTGATGCGCGAGATCTCCCGCATCGGCCGCGGTCGCTACCACGTCACCAGCGCGTCGACCTCGCTGCCGCAGCTCTTCGTCCGCGAGGCGCAGTTTCGCAGCCCTCCTCCCGCCCGCGAGGCGCAGTTTCGCCCCGCGGTGAGCGCCCGCATGGGCTTCATGGACGGCGTCGACCCCTCGACCGACCCGCCGATCCTGGGTTTCACGGTGTCGCAGATTCGCCCGGGGGCCCTCGCGTTGCTGCAAGCGCCCGACGGCTCCCCGGTGCTCGCCCACTGGTTCGTGGGGATGGGTCAGGTGGCCTCGCTCACCACGGCGACGTCGAGCCGGTGGGCCGACGCGTGGCGCACCGGAGCGGGCTTTCGCCGGCTCTTCGGGCAGATGGCCTGGGAGATGTTGCGGGTGCAGAGCGACGACAACCTGGAGCTTCACGTCGAGGCGCTCCCGGGCCGCTCCGACGCGCGGAGGGTGTCGATCGTCGCGCCCACGACGGCGACCGACCCGGCGCCGGTGGTGAGCCTCTCCCGCGGCCGGGTGGAGGGCGTGCGCCTCGCGGTGCGCCCCACGGCCCCGGGCGTGTGGAGCGCGAGCGTGGCGCTGGGAGAGGGCTTCGTGGTCGACGCGAGGATGCCCTCGTCGAGGGAGCCCACGGTGGCGGGCGGAGCGGAGGCTCCGTACCCCGCGGAGCTGAGGGCCTTCGGCAGCGACGAGCCCTCGCTCTCGGCGATCGCGAGGGCGGGCGGGGGCCGGGTGATCCGCCGTCTGGACGAGGCGCTGGACGACGTGCGGGGCGAGCGGGTGATGCGCGAGGCCAGGCTGGCGCTGCTGGTGGGCGCGCTGCTGGCGTACCTGCTCGGGGTGCTGGCGCTGCGGATGCCTCGGCGGGCGCGCGCGCTGCGATGATCGGGGACGATTGGATGTTGAGGAGGCCACACGCATGAAGCGCTCTCGAACGATGCTCGCTCCCATCGCCCTGGCGGCGCTCGCCGGCCAGGTCGCTCCTCGCACGGCGTCGGCGGTCGACCTCATCGCCGACCTGGGCGGGCCGGCAGGCTTCGGCACCAGCTTCCTTGCCGAGAACGACGACAGCTCCTCGACGGAGATCGACATCTCCCGGGGCTTCCCTGGGGGCTTGCGCTACTTCGCGGGGACGTACCGCTCGATCTTCGTCAACAACAACGGCAACATCACCTTCCGGGGCGCGGTGGGGCAGTTCACCCCGACGCCCTTCCCCATCGCCGACCAGCCGATGATCGCGCCCTTCTGGGCGGACGTGGACACCCGCGGCGGTGGGCGACCCGGGCGCAACGGCGTGTGGTGGGACATCCGTCCGGGCCAGGTGGTGATCACCTGGCACAACGTCGGGTACTTCGGCAGCCACGTCGACCGGCTCAACAGCTTCCAGATCGTGCTGCGCGGCGGGACGGAGATGGACGAGGGGCAGTTCGAGGTGGAGTTCCGCTACGCGCGCTGCGAGTGGACCACCGGCGACGCGAGCGGCGGCAGCAACGGCCGAGGGGGGACCCCCGCCCAGGCGGGCTTCGACGCGGGCAACCGCCGCGACAGCCGGGTGCTGCCGGGCTCTCGCACCGCGGGCGTGCTGCGGCTGTGTCGGACCTCCAACGTGGGAGAGCCGGGCATCTGGCGCTTCCTCATCACCAACGGCCGACCGATGCGCTCTCCGCAAAGGGAGTGAGGACGCCGCCCTGGAGTGCGCATTGAGGCTACACGAGGCAGACGGCGTCAGCGGCGGGAGTGTGGCGTCGTGGGGTGCCGGGCGGGTTCACCGGCGCGAGCGTACCGCCCTCGACGTCGCACAGGGCAACCCCGCCCATCGAGGTCAGCGGGCGATGGGCTCGCGCGCGTGGTGCCAGACGTGGAGCACCAGCACGAGACCGGGCGCTCGGTCGTAGTAGAGCGTCACAGGGTGCACGAAGCGCTGGCGACACGGGATGCCTGTGCTGAGCCGCGCGGTCGGGCCGTCGACACGAGGGTGAGGAGCCGCAAGCGTCGCCAACGTCGCGCCGATCGCGACGCGCAGGCGGGTAGCAGCATCGGGGTTGCGCGCCGCGATGTACTCCAGGGTCTCGTCGAGTTCGACGCGGGCCGACGTGGTGAACTCCACCGCGTCGGGGTTCATCGCCGGGAGTGCGCGGCGATGATCCGCCCCAGTCCGGCGTCGACCTCCGACCACGGGACGGTGCGGCCCGCCGCTACGTCGGCCCTCCCGGCGAGGATGCGCGCCTCCGTCTCCGGGGACACGAGCTCGTCGCCCCCGTCGCAGACCGCGCAAGCCTCGACAAGCTCGACGCGGTAACGCCCCGGGGGCAGCGCCGCGAACTCCCCCACGTCCGTCCCGTTCCAATCGATCAGCTTTGCGGCGTCGCCCATGCCCGCAGGGTGCCGCGGAGCCACGGGGTCGCGCAAGCGCCCGCCCTGCGAGGTCCTGGGGGAGCGCCTCGAACGCGCGCCCCGGTGCCGCTGACGCCCCGGGCCCGCGGGTGCTACGACGCGGCGCCCCCGTGAGCACCGCCGTCGACGACCCCCGTGTGCGCGCCCTCGCGATGCTCAAGCGCCACGGCTACAACGCGACGTCCTTCCAGACCCTGGAGCGGGGGTTCCGCTATTGGTTCGACGGCGACGAGGCCTGCGTGGCCTACGCCGACACGGGCTCGGCGTGGGTCGTCGCGGGCGCCCCCATCGCCCCGACCGAGCGCCTCGCCGAGGTGGCCCGGCGCTTCGAGGCCGCCGCGCGCGCGGCCCGCCGTCGCGTCTGCTACTTCGGCGTCGAGCAGCGGATGGTCGCCGCCTCCATCGGCCTCGCCCTCACCATCGGCGCCCAGCCCGTCTGGAACCCCACAGGCTGGCCGGACATCCTCCGCGGATCGTCCAGCCTGAAGGAGCAGGTGCGCCGCGCCCGCGCCAAGGGGGTGCGCGTCCGGCTCGCCGAACCGGGCGAGGTCACCGACCCTTCGTCGCCCACCCGCCTGGCCATCGACGGGCTCATCGAGCGATGGCTCGCCTCGAAGCCGATGGCCCCGATGGGCTTCCTGGTCGACGTGCAGCCCTTCGACTTCGCCGAGGAGCGGCGCTACTTCGTCGCCGAGCGCGACGGCCACGTCGTCGGCTTCCTCGCCACGGTGCCCGTCTATGCGCGCGACGGCTGGCTCTTCGAGGACCTCCTCCGGGACGCCGACGCCCCCAACGGGACCACCGAGCTCCTCATCGACGCCGCCATGCGCGACGCCGCCGAGCTCCAGAGCGCCTACGTCACCCTGGGTCTCGCCCCGCTGGGCGGCGACGTCGACCCCAGGCTCCGCACCGTCGGCGCCCTCTCTTCCGGCCTCTACGACTTCGGCGGCCTCTACCTCTTCAAGTCCAAGCTCAAGCCCCACCGCTGGGACCCGATCCACCTGGTGCACCCTCCGGGCACCTTCGCGGCGGTGGCCCTCTTCGATGCGCTCACGGCCTTCGCCCACGGCAGCCTCGGCCGCTACGGGCTCCGCTCCATCCTCCGTGGCCCCTCGGTGGTGGTGCGGGTCCTCTCGCTGCTGCTCGTCCCATGGACGGCGCTGCTCCTCGCCGCCGACACCGAGCGCTGGTTTCCCTCGACGGCCCTCAAGGTCGCCTCGGTGGCGCTCAACGTCGTCCTGGCCCTGGGGCTCTGGTCCCTCGCGCGACGGTGGCGCCCGGGGCTCGCGACCGCGCTCGCGATCGCCATCACCGCCGACGCCGCGCTCACCATCGCCCACGCCCTCGCGTTCAACCTCTCCCGGGTGCGCGGCCCGTCCGACGCCCTCCTGGTGCTGGTCTCCTGCGTCGCTCCCACGCTCGCCGGCGCCATCCTCTGGAACGCCCGCGCCCTCCGCGCTCGGCTCTAGTGAAACGACGGAACGAGGTTCTCGTGGTTCTCCTCGGCGGCCTGGTCGTCGAGCAGGGTGAGCGGTGAGTCGGTGAGCGCCGAGCGGCTCTCGTAGCCCTTGCGCGAGGTGGTGCCCGGGCCGTCGGGCGTCGGGAGCATCCGGGCGACCCTCGAGAGCGCCCGGGCGGTGAGCGAAGGCGCCACACCGTGCGCCAGAGCGCACAGCTTCGCGGGCAGCGAGAGCACCAGCCGGGGCTCTCCCCGACGGCAGCCCTCCACGATCTGCCGCGCGGCGCGGCGGGCGCTCATCGAGAGGATCGGGAGCGCGTCGGAGAGCACGAACCACGCGTACTCCTCGCGGTGGCGGCCCTTGAAGTTGGCGTTGCGGGCCGACCCGGTGCGCATCGGCCCCGGGTAGACCGTGGTCACCCGGACGCCGTCCTTCGCCAGCTCGGCGCCCATCCCCTCGGAGAGCCCCGCGAGCGCGAACTTGCTCGCGCTGTACGGAACCATGTGGGGCACCGCGAGGATTCCCCCGATCGAGGAGATGTTCACGATGCGCCCCTCGCCCCGCGCCCGCATCCCCGGCAGCACCGCGCGCATCAGGTGCAGCGGACCCCAGAAGTGCACCGCCATCGAGCGCTCGAAGTCCGCGTCGGTCATCGTCTCCAGGGGCCCGATGTCCATGCGCCCGGCGTTGTTGACCAGCACGTCCACGTCGCCGAAGCGCTCCTTCACGGCCCCGAGGAGCATGTCGACCTCCTCGCGCAGCGACACGTCGGTGGGCACGGCCAGCACCTCCGCGCCCCTCCCCTCCAGCTCTTCGCGGGCGCGGTCGAGCACCGACTTGTCGAGCCCGCAGATCACCAGGCGAGCCCCCTCGCGGGCGAACTCCCTCGCCATCACCAGCCCGAGGCCCCGTGAGGCGCCGGTGATCAGCACGGTCTTCCCTCGAAACGAGTACGCCCCCGACCTGCGCACCGCCATCCACGTTGCGATGCCCGCCGCCGCGATGAGACCTGCCCCCAGGTAGCGAGTGTTCATCCCATGCCCTCAAGCAAGAGGCGCGCTCGATCGGAGCCCCCTCCCCCTTGCGACAACGGAGGGCTGGTTCAATGAACAACCCATGGAATCCGTAGGCGACATCCTGGACGAGAAGGGCTCCCGGGTTCTCACCATGCGCCCCGACGCGACGGTGTTCGAAGCCGTGGAGGAGATGTGTCGACACCGCGTCGGGGCGCTGATGGTCTGTGAGGGCAACGATCCGGTGGGGATGTTCTCCGAGCGCGATCTGATGGTGCGGGTGATCCTCGCGAAGCGTGACCCGGCCACCACCCTCGTGAGCGAGGTGATGACCCACGCGGTGGTCTGCGTGTCGCGCGACACGCGCCCCGCTGAGGCCATGGCGATCATCACCGGGCACCGCTGCCGACACCTGCCGGTGGTCGACAAGGGGCAGGTGACCGGGGTGATCTCCATCGGCGACCTGGTGCGCTTCTTCAGCCAGAACCAGGAGTACGAGATCCAGATGCTCCGGGACTACGTGAGCGGCCGCTACCCCGCGTGAGCGGGAAGCGAGACGACGAAGGTCGCGCCGGTCCCCTTGCCCGCGCTGCGGGCCGAGGCATGACCGCCGTGCAGCTCGACCAGCTCCCTCACCAGGAAGAGGCCGAGCCCCAGCCCCGAGGAGCGGCGGCTCGGGGCGTGGTCGTGCCGCCGGTACTCGAACAGGTGGCCGAGCTCGCCCGGCGCGATGCCGACGCCCGTGTCGATCACCTCCACCACGACGCGCCGGCCCGCGTGGCTGTCGTGCAGCGAGCAGCGAACCTCGATGCTCCCTCCCCCAGGCGTGGCCTTGAGCGCGTTGGACAGCAGGCTCGACAGCACCTGCGTCAGCCGAGCGCGGTCGCCCAGCACCATCAGCCCCATCTCCGCCGCGCAGGAGAGCGTCACCGAGCGCTGCTCGGCGGCGGCCCGCACCGCGTCGACCGCGGACCTCGCCAGCTCCCCGAGGTCGGTGCGCTCGCGTCGGATCGAGAGCTTCTGCGCGGCGAGGCGTGAGGCCTCCACCAGGTCGTCGACCAGCACCGACTGAGCGACCGCGTTGCGTTCGATGGTGGCCATCGCGCGGGCCCGCTCGCTCTCGTCGGCCCCTCCGCCGCGCAGCAGCCGGCTCCACCCGATGATGACGTCCGTCGGGCCCCGCAGCTCGTGAGCGAGCAGCGACAGCGAGGCGTCCCGGCTGCGCGCCTGGGCCTCCAGGCCCTCACAGCGCGCGAGGGCCTCGGCGAGCTGCGCGTCGCGCTCGGCCAGAGAGCGCGTGAGCTCGTCGACGTGCGCCTCGTCCGCGGCCTCGGGCGCCGTCGGCCGCGCGCTCCAGAGGATCCGACGGCCGTCGCGCGTCACGGCGCCCCGGAGGCACACCAGCGAGCGCGCCTCGTGGCGGTCGCGCACCCAGAGGGTGTCCTCGGCGGCGCCCGTCGCGGCCCGGCGCATGGCCTCCCAGAAGCGCGGTCGGTCGTCGGGGTCGATGCGCTCGGCGAGCGTGCGGCCCCGGAGGCGCGTCGCCCCGCACTCGAACATCCGGGTGGCCGCCGCGTTGGCCGAGCGCACCACAGCCGCGAGGTCGGTCACCAGCAGCGCGTCGGGGCAGAGGTTGAAGAGCTCGCGGTACTGCTCGCGCTCGCTCTCGAGGCGGCGCTCGCTCTCCAGGAGGACGTCGGCGTGCACCCTCAACTCCGTCGGGTCGGCCTCGTCGTGGGGCTGCTCGCGAGGGTGTTCAGGCTCTCCGGTGGCCCGATCGAGGGAGCGGGCGAAGGACGGAACGCGGGCGGCGAGTCCCATGATCTCGAAGGTCGACCTCACATCGGATGTCATCGTGTTTCGATCTCTCGCGCGGGTGTTTGGAGGGAACGGAGCTGCGTGGGCGGTGGGCGAACGACCAGAGCAGCGACCGTGCCGAGGCCCTGCCCATGCGCCAGACGCGCTCGCGATCGGCGGGAAGCGGTGACCGTTCGCGACGAGGCCCGCGAGGGTCGGACCGTCGCTCCGCACGACGTGCGTCGCGTGCACGGCGTGCGGAAAGAAGGCTCGACGGCCGAACGCGGGAGGTCTACCGAGGGCCCTGGTCGCGGGCCGCCGAGGCGCGGTGGAAGTCCCAGGCGTCGCGCACGATGTCGTCGAGCCCGGAGCGGCGCGCCCGAAAGCCGAAGCTCTCCTCCGCGAGCCGAGGGCAGGCGACCAGGATGGGCGCGTCGCCGGGCCTCCTCGGGCCGTGCACCACCGGGATCGCGTGCCCGGTGACCCGACGCGCCGCGAGGATGACCTCACGCACCGAGTAGCCGCGGCCGGTGCCGAGGTTGAAGGCGCCGGACGATCCCCCGCGCTCGAGGTGATCGAGCGCCGCGACGTGGGCGTCGGCGAGGTCGCAGACGTGGATGTAGTCGCGCACGCAGGTGCCGTCGGGGGTGTCGTAGTCGTCGCCGTAGACGGTGACGTCGGGCCGCGTCCCGAGGGCCACGCGCAGCACCAGCGGGATGAGGTGCGACTCGGGATCGTGGCGCTCTCCGAGGCCCGCGGAGGCCTCGGCGCCCGCGGCGTTGAAGTAGCGCAGGGCGGCGTACCGTAGGCCGTAGGCCTGGTGGTACGCGGCGAGGCAGCGCTCGATGGAGAGCTTGGTCTCGCCGTAGGGGCTGATCGGCCGGGTGGGGTGCGTCTCGGGGATGGGGGTGTGCTCGGGGCTGCCGTAGACCGCGGCCGTCGAGGAGAGCACGAAGGTCGGGACGCCCGCGTCGAGGACGCTCTCCAGCAGCGAGAGCGAGGCGACGGTGTTGCCCTGGAAGTACCTCCGCGGCGCGGCGAGGGACTCGCCCACCTGGCTGAGGGCGGCGAAGTGAAGCACCGCGCGCACCCGGTGGCGCTCGATGAATTCGCCCACCCTCCCTCGGTCGGCCACGTCGGCGTGGAGGAAGGGGACGTCCCCGGGCACCGCGTCCCGGTGGCCGGTGACGAGGCTGTCGATCACCACCGGCGCACGCCCCGCGGCGCGCAGCCGATGCACCACGTGAGAACCGATGTACCCGGCGCCGCCGGTCACGAGGACGCTCATGGCGATCGGTCTGCCGGGGGATGGGAATCCGTGCGCTTCATCGTCGTGTCGTTGTAGGCGGGTTCGGGCTTCGCGGCGACCCGACGGAGGCGCCGGGCCAGCCACGAGAGGAGCGCCCGGAGGAAGGGCCACAGCGGGAGCCGGGCGATGAGGCCGAGGAGGTCCCACGGGGAGGCGCGCTCGTCGAGGAAGCGCAGCACCCGGTCGGCGGAGACGCGGGTGAACATCGCGGAGAACACCCCGGGCATGGTCGCGGGCCAGCGCGCCCAGAGCGTCAGGAAGACCCCGTCGAGGAAGCGGTAGAGCCTCCGCCGGGGAGGCGCCACCATCGGGTGGCCGCGCTCCCGCAGCGAGCGGACGATGGCCGCGCTGTCGTCGAGGATGCGGGTGAGCGCGTAGCCCGTGGAGGGCTTGAGCATCCCCGCGGGGATGCCGATGCGACGGATGCGATCGCCCTCGAAGGGCTCGAAATACTGCTCGGTCATCGGGCTCGACCCGGCCTCTCGGTCGAGCACCTCCAGCGCCGCCACGCCGTGCACCTTCGCGAGGTAGGCCCGCAGCGCGCGCTCCGCGTCGATGGGCTCGAGTGAGACCAGCTCGGCCAGCGCCTCGCGAGGAGAGAAGGGCAGCAGGTAGGCGAAGGCGGTGCCGGCCGGGAGGTCGCCGCGGAAGTCGAGGAACACCGCCGAGGAGGGGTCGAAGACGTCCGTCTCGCAGCACACCACCAGGCCGTGGAAGCGCTGCCAGAGGAGCTGCGCGCCGCCCTCCGGCACCTCGAAGGTGCCTCGACGGAAGCGGCTGTCGAAGGCCCACCGGGCCTGGAGCACCTCGTCGCCGACGGTGACCCGCACCCGGTCGCCCACGGTCACGAGCTCCGTCGCGCGACCGTCGATGATCCGATGGCGGGGGTCGGCGCGGAGGCTGTCCTTCACCGTGCGCTGGAGGTCGGCGAAGAAGAGCGTCTGGTAGCGGTGCGAGTCGAGGGTCACCGAGCGGGCGCCGCCCGAGGCCTCGGCGATCACCAGCCGGGTCCAGCGGTGCCGTACGAGCGCGTCGAGGGGACCGGGCGCGGAGGTCCAGAAGGAGAGCGTGCGCAGGGCGTCGTCGTCCTGCGCCCCGTCGACCAGCAGGATGGACCACCCCTCGCCCGCCTCGAGCAGCGCCCTCGCGAGGCAGAGGCCCGACACCCCGGCGCCCACGATCACCGCGTCGTAGAGGGCCCCGGTCGTCACCCGATGCCCTGCGCCAGCAGCGCGGCCTCGGTGTCGAAGACCGTGCGGAGCATCCCCGCGAGGCGCTGCTCCGCGGCGCGGGCGACCAGCGGCGCTCGGATGGAGAGGGCGATCTCCACGCGACGCAGGGTGGTCCCTTCGGGGCCGGGCTCCAGGGAGTAGGTGCCCTCGCAGCGCACCCGGCGGGCCATCGGAGCAGGCAGCTCGGGGACGACCTCGAAGCGCCCCGAGTGGGCCTCGCGCGACCAGCGCACCCGCTCGATCCAGGTGACCGCGGGCAGCAGCACGAAGAGCTCGCCCAGGGAGTCGGGCATCGCCCGAAACCAGGTCACCCGCTCGACCGAGTCTCCCTCCGAGGCGTAGTCGATGCCCCTCGCCCCGGAGAGCGCGGGGCACGCGCTCGCCAGCGCCAGCGCGAAGCCCCGGGAGAGGAGCGTGGCCTCCACCAGGTCGAGGTCACGGGGGACGATGTGCTCGATGCGAAGGTCCATGGCGGGCGCTCACCCTCGAGAGAGCAGCACCGCCCCTCGCGGCCCCTCGTCGCTGCTGCCGGTGACGAGGCAGGTCTCCGCCGCCGGATCACCCCGAAGAAAGCCCTCCCCCGCCACCGCCACCGCCGTGTGCAGCGTCGCCGCCCCGAGGTCGCCGAGGGTCTCCGGCAGGTACTCCAGCGCGCTCGTCGGGCCCATCACGTCATGGCCCGCCCTCGGCCACGCGAGCTGGAACTCATGCTGCCGCAGCGCGTCCCCGGTCACGTCGCAGAGCCACCAGTCGAGCGGGCGCCTCTGCGCGGCGAGCACGTCCGTGAGCGAGCGCGTCACCGCCGTCAGCGCATCGCCCAGGCAGGGCACGTCGTTGTCCGGTCGCGCCGCCTCCCAGGCCGTCGCCGCCCCCTCGATGCGAGCGCGCACCCCGCGGCCCATCGCCCTCGCCCTCGACGCCTTCACCACCAGCAGCGCGGCGCCGCCCTCCCCGGGGATGAACCCGTCGAGGTTCTCGCCGTCGTGGAGCCTTCCGCCAGCGAAGAGGGACGAGAGCACGTCGGGGTCGTAGTAGCTCTCCACGCCCAGCAGCAGCGCCGCGTCGATGCGGTCTTCCAGCAGCGCCGGGACCGCCCTCAGCAGCGCGTGGGCGAGGCCCGCGTGCGCCCGGTGGTCGTGCTCCACCACGACGCTCGCCCCCGGGGGCAGGCGCTCGGCGAGCCAGTCGTTCACCCGGCGTACGATCCTCGAGGCGCGGGACTGGTAGCCCGGGTCTCCCGGCGAGGGCAGCGCCGAGAGCGTCACCAGCGCCGCGAGGCCACGCACCGGGCCGAGGGCCTCCACGTCCGGGGCGATGCCGTCGAGCAGCGCCGTGACGATGGACTCCATCCGCAGCTCGGCCCTGGCCTGCGGGGGAAAGGTGCGAATCGCCCCCATGGTCAGCGCCTTGCCGTTGGGGCAGCGGAAGGCGGAGGCCGCGTAGGCCGTGAGCTCCGCGCGGCGGAAGGCCCAGGTCTGCCACGGATCGAAGCCCAGGCCGTTGAGCGCCGAGGCGGCGGCCACCACGGGGCCGTCGATGAGCCTCGGGTCCCAGTGCGCGAACTCGTTGGGGCGGGTCACCGCAGCTCCTTCTCGTCGACGCGGATCTCGATCAGCCGACGCGCCGGTCGGGGCAGACCCACCAGCGCTCGCCAGGTCAACTCCACCACGCGCTCGTGCGGCTCCAGCAGCACCGTGTCGAGCACCACCGCGGCCGGAGCGTCGCCGTCGTCGCGGCGGGCCAGCACCGAGAACTGCATCCGCGGCAGCTCGAACTCCAGCGCCCCATCGGCGCAGAGATGGTGGAGCCGCACCCGCTCACCCCCGCGAAGATAGCCAGGAGCCACCATCGGGGGCGTTGCCACCTGCTCGAAGCGAGGGTCGAGATCGAGCGGCGGCAGCGGCATGCGGGAGCGCATCCACGCCGTGTCCATGGTCCCGGCCCAGGCTCGCCTCGGCGACCAGTGGCGGGCGATGGGAGCGACCCCCCAGGGCTCGTGCCGCCCCACCTCGGTGATGGGCGCGGCCGGGTCCTCGATCTGCGGCCCGGCGCGGTGCACCAGGGAGTCTGCGCGCCTCGCCACGCCCCGTCCCACCGGGTTGCGGGCCTCCTCCAGCGGGGGCTGCGACTCGTCGCTGGCGTCGGTGCCCCCCCAGGCGAGCTCCCACTGCAGCGGGACCTCCACGAAGGGCTCGGGCTCCGTGAGCGTCAGCCCCGCCGCGCCCTCGTACCAGACCCGAGGGCCCGTCACCCTCAGCGCGCGCGACACCGGACCGACCTCCACCAGCACGTCGAGCGAGCTCACCGGACGGCGCCCCGGGAGCATCGCGTAGCCGGCCACCAGCACGTCCGTCGAGGGCTTGTGGATGCACGTGTCCGCGGGCCGGCGGGTCGAGCTCGTCGCGGGGTTCTCCGGGTCCCAGGGCTCGTCGGTGTAGCGCACCTCCGCGTCGCCCATGCGCGAGAGCCGCCGGTTGGGCGCCAGGTAGAAGCGCTCCTTGATGACCACCAGCGCCAGCGGCCGACCGTCCCCGGCGATGCGCGGGACCACCGCCACCGTCGCCGTCGTCGCGTTGAAGAGGTCCGGGACGTCCATCGCGCTTCTATCCCTCCAGCATCGCCGACGACCAGCGCCCCGCCATCGCCGCCACCCTCGGCGAGGACACGTAGGAGCGCCACGCCGACACCGAGCGCTCCTGCCGAGAGACCCAGTCCTCCGGGTCGAAGGCGATGCTCCCTCCGGTGCGGGCACACAGCTCCAGCCACGCCATGCGCCGCACGTCCGGCGCGGCGTCGTCGCGGTCCATCTCGGTGACGTTGTCCATCGGCGACCAGGGCCGCCCCCAGCGGAGCCGCTGCCCCGCCGGGGCGCCTCCGCCCACGCGGGACCACCACCGCCGCCACACCGCCATCTCGACGCAGGGCTCGGCCACCGGCGTCGGCACGAAGCCCTCCGGGCGAGGCCACGGCAGCGTCGGATCGATGCCCTCGGGCGCGTCGTCGGTGAGCATCGCCCCGGTGATGCGCTCCAGCGCCCCCACCGCCAGGGCCTTCGTCGCCGCGTCGTCGAAGGAGAGCGCCCCGATCAGGTCGTCGACGAAGTCCGGGTCGCCGTACCAGCCCAGCGCGTCGAGCAGGGCGAGCGAGCCCCCGCGGCCCGCGTCGGCGATGAGCGCCGCCTTGCTGAGCCGCGTCCCGGCGAGGGCCACGTAGCGCACCGCGCCCGCGAAGCCGCCGTCGACGCCTTCGGTGAGCTCCAGCGCCCTCCAGGCCCCGTCGCGCTGGCCTCGGGCGATGCGGCCCTCGATGGCCGAGCGCGCCACCGCGGGCAGCGGGTGCCTCAGCAGCGCCAGCGCCAGCGAGGGGTCGACGTCGCCCTGCACCCTGGCGAGCGCCCTGGCCGAGGCGCGCAGGGCGGGCTCGTCGTCGAGGGAGAGCGCCTCGCGGGCGCAGTCGTCCCACTGAGAGGCCAGCAGCGCGTAGCGGCGGGAGAGGGCGTCGAGGGCCACGGCGCGGCGCGCGGGCTCCGGGGCGGTGAGCCACCCCCGGAGGGCCTCGTCGAGCATCGGGTGCGGGGCGTGGGCGAAGGCGTCGGCCACGGAGAGCGCGACGGCGGCGTCCTGGGAGAGCGAAGCGCGGGCGATGCGGAGCGCGGCGTCGAGGGTGTCGCTGCCTCGCAGCGAGAGGAAGAAGAACACCAGCGCCCAGGTGAGCTCCGGGTCGGGCAGCGGGCGCTCCTCCAGCATCTGCACCAGGCCGGGGACCACCCCGTCGCCGCAGGCCACCAGCGCGTCGACCCGTCGCAGGAGGCGCTGCTCGGTGCGGGCCGCCGCGCGCCACGACGATCCGCTCATCGGGCGGCGCAGGAGGCCGAACATCCCGAGGTCTTCGAGGCAGGTGCGGGCGCGCTCGAAGAGCACCTGCTCGGGGGGGATGGCCACGCCGAAGACCAGCGCCGCCGCCCTCCCCGGGAGGTCGATCGGAGCCGACGGAGGGGGCGGAGGAGCGAGGGAGGGGCGGGCCTCGGAGGCGGCCTCCATGGCCTCGAGGCGGGCGCGAGAGGCGGCGGCGAACTCCTCCAGCTCGGAGAGCGAGGTGATGGCCGGAGGGGGTGGAGGATCGGGCGGCGGCGGAGACGGTGCCTCCGGGGCCGCGGGCATCGGGACCATCGGCACCACCAGGCCTCGCGTGGCGTCGAGGGAGACGGGCTCATCGAGGCTCGCCCTCAGCACCCCGGGGCTCTGCCTCGGGGCCTCGAAGCCGTCGGCCCTCAGCGCGGGGACGGCGTTGAGCCCCTGCAGCGCGCTGGCCACCAGGTCGCGCGCCCGCTCGTGCGCCGACGAGGGCTCCGCGGGGTCTTCCTGAAGCCGTGCGAGGGCCGCGCGGGTGGCAGCGAGCGCTCGGGCGAAGGTCGACTGCACCCACGCCCCGTCACCAGGAGCCGCGAGCACCTCGTAGACGGCCGTGATCGCGTCGCCCACCGAGCGAGCCACCTCGCGACCGCCAGGGAGCGCCGCGGCCACCAGGGTCACCAGGGCCTCGTCGAGGCGGGCTCGCACCTCCCCCAGGTCGGAGCGCGCCGCAGGGCTGAGCGCCACGTCCCGGGTCACTGCCACCCCTCCGGCTCGACGAAGCGGCGCAGCCAGCGGAGCGTCTGCTCCCCGTCGTAGAAGCCCCCGTAGTAGCGGGCGAAGCGGCGGGGCAAGAGGGCCTCGAGGGCGCGAGAGACCTCGGCGTAGGTCTCCGGGTAGACGAGGTCGTTGACGTCGCCGGTGACCGGGCGCTCCCCGGCGCGGACGATCACCCCGTGGGAGAGCGGGAGCACCGTGATGGGGCGCTCCCAGGGGTGCGCCTTCAGGGCCTCGGCGGTGATGCCCCGCTCCTCCATCAGCCCCGCGCCGAGGAGGGTCAGCCAGTTGGTGGAGGGGAGCTCCCGGCCGACGAACCACGAGGCCATGTCGGGGTCCTGCACGTCGAGGCCGAGGTGCTGCAGCGCCCACTTCCGGATGCACCAGAAGGCCGCGGGCTTCTCCCACTCGTTGAAGGTCGTGAGGTAGCCGCCCACCGCGCAGCGGAAGGGGTGCTCCTGGGCGAGCTCGACCGCCAGCGCCAGCAGGTCGTCGGGCTCCTGGTCGTAGGGCAGCACCAGCTGGAGCCAGCCGTGGCGGCCGCCGCGCTCGGGGTCGATCTCCCGGTACGAGAAGCCCGCCCCCATGCACCCGGTCTCGTCGCTCAGGCGCACCTGCAGCAGGTGCCTCGGCCCCGCGGCGTGCCACTCCCGGCCGAGGGTCTGCGGCAGCCCTTCCCGCTCCGCGGCGGAGAGTCGTACCCAGTCGCTGCGCGTCGAGGTGGTGAACCACTCCAGCGACCCGTCGGGCACCGCCCTCAGCAGCGCCGTCACCATCGACGGAACGCCCGTCTCGGCCCAGTGCTCCGCGTCCTCCAGGTAGACGGTGAGCCCGAGCGCCACCCTCGCCACCATCACCTCCGGGGCGTCGGCGAGGTAGCCGCAGCCGGGGCGCTGTCCAGGGCGGGCGGTCATCGCTGCCTCCTCCGGGGTCCCCTCCAGGCCGGTGCAAAGGCGCGGGTCGCCTCTCGGAATACCTCGATGGGTATGCGGGTGAAGGTCTCCCCGTCGCGGCTCGCCACCAGCTCGTGGGGCGCGGCCGCCAGCAGGTCGCCTCGGGTGTCGATCTGCGTGGCCGGGACGTCCTTGCGCCACTCCACCAGGGTGTTGCGCTCCACGGCGTGGAGGCCTCTCGCCCCGGTGGTCACCAGCACCTTGCCCTGGAAGACCCCAAGGGAGAGCAGCGGCCCGTCGGAGATCACCCGCTCGACCCAGCCGTGGACGCTGCCCTCCAGCACCCGATAGCCCGCCCCGCTCGCGTGGATCTCGTCTTCGGACACCACCTGCACCGAGGAGAGCATCGAGCGGGTGGGGGCCGGGACGCGGATCCATCGCAGCCCGTCCCAGCGCGTCACGAGACCGCCGTCGCCGACCGCGTAGACCAGGTCGGGGCGGAGCCCGTGCATCCCCACGATGAGCCCCGGAGGCGGCGGGGTCTCGGACCACTGCGCCCCGTCCCAGCGGTGCACGATGCCGTGGATGCCGGGCTGCTGCACCCGCTGCCCGAAGGCGAACACGTTGGACTCCTCGAGGCCGTAGACCCCGCTCAAGATCCCGGGCAGCGGAGTGAAGGACCACCGCGGCGTGAGCAGCTCTCCGGAGGCCTCGACGTGGACGCCGGTGCGGGCGCCGCCCTCGGACACCCAGAGCCGCCCGGAGGGGGCGCGCCAGAGGCGGGTGAGCCAACCCCGGTGGCCCAGCAGCAGGTACATCTGGCCCTGCACCACGCGGCCGATCCACGACTCGGCCATGTCCTCCGACCAGCCGTAGGTGTCGTCGTAGCGGTCGGCGAGGAAGTGGAAGTCCTCCGCCGAGAGACCGCTGACGCCGCGATATTTCCAGGTGATGGGCATTGCGCGTGGAGGCCCTCGTGGGCCGCTCAGACGGTGGCGATCAGAAGCCGCTGATGTCGAGCCGCACCGGCGCCGCCGCAACCTCCGGGTGCGCGGCGTAGAGCGCCTCCATGCACTGCTTCACCCGCTCGGGGGCCTTGAGCTCGTGGTCGAGGGTGTCGGTGCCGTAGCTGAAGCACACCAGCAGCCGGGACGGGTCTTCCGGGTCGGGGAGCGTGCGGTAGTACATCAACGGGAGGTAGTCGCCCCCGCCGGTCGCGTCCTCCATGGCCTGCTCGACGGTCGCGTCGTCGGCGAAGAAGTTGAGCGCCTCGACGTGCTGCTTCAGGAACGCGTCGATCGTCGGGATGAGGTTCTCGTTCATGGCTCTTCGAGGGCTCGTGGGTCGTGGTGTAGGAGCGGCGCGCCCCCTCAGGCCGCGTGCCCGGTGCGGCGCTGCTCCCGGGCGATCATGCGCCGCCCCATGTCGGCGCGGCAACAGTCCCCGTCGTAGCGCGAGAGCGCCGCGCGGGCGGTGGTGGCCTGCTTCGACTTCGCGCCGTGGGCGGCCTCCGCGGCGGCCACGTCCCCCTGGAGCGCGGCCCGGTGTGTCGCCCGGGTGGGCGGCGGTCCTCCTCGGGTGGGCGTGGCCCTCGCGTCGTTGCGGGGGAAGTCGTCCTTGCACTTCTTGTACATCGCCGCCTCGGCCTTCTTGCGCCAGTTGTTGAGGCACGCGGCCGCGGTGTTTCCACCGATGACCTTGTCCTTGGCGCAGTTGGGCTCCGCGGGAGCCTTGGCTCCGATGGCCGCCGCCTGGCTCGCGGGGTCGAGCCGGTCGAAGCGCTCGGCCGCGTTGGAGCCGGGGCGGGGAATGGGCGCGGCGGTGGTGGCCTCGAAGCTGTTGGCGAAGTTCTGCTTGTGGCGGTCGAGCATGGGCTGGGTGCGAGCGTCCTCGTCGGCGCGGCGCTGCTCCGGGGGGTACGCGCCGCCGGGGGTGTTGGGGATGCCGTTGACGCTGCCCGGGGTGGTGGTGGTGCCGTTGCGGGCGCGCTGGTTGGCGCTGTCGTTGTTCTCGTTGATGGTGTGGACGCCGTGCACCGTGGCCGGGTCCGCCGCCCTCCCCTGGTGGGGGACGCAGGGCGCGAGGTTGGACTCGAAGCCGTCGACCACGGACTCGCAGACCTCCCCCCGACCGCCCTCGGTGCGGAAGTTGGAGTCCCTGATCAGGTGCCCCGACTCGCAGTCGGAGAGGAAGCGCTCCTGCGGTGTGGGCTGGGGGATGTTGTTCGCGGCCCGATCGGCGGGCGAAGCGTTGTCCCAGGCCTCGCACTTCTTCCGAGCGTCGGCGTTGGTCTTGGCGACGAAGCTGTAGCTCCCGCAGTTGTCGGGGTTGAGCGCGGCCTTGATGAGCAGCGCCTGGCACTTCTTGGAGAAGAACGCGCTCCCTCCGCTGTTGAGGTAGAGGGTGAAGACGTGAGGCGGAGGCGTCGGGGCGGCGGTCATCGGCGTGCTCTCCCTCTCAGCGCGAGTCGCCGAAGCCCGGGGAGCCGGTGACGGTCACCGGCCGACCCTCGAAGTGCACCGTCACCGCGGGCACCGGGAGCGACCAGCCGAGGCCGGTGTTCACGCCCGCGACGGTGATGTCCTTGGTGAGCGCCACGCCCGCCTCGTTGCCGTGCATGTTGCTGATCTTGCAGAAGGAGCTGTGCACCTTCTTGCCGTGGATCTCGATGCGGGCGCACTTCTCCGCGAGGCTGCTCGAGCTCCCCATCAGGGGGTAGGGCATCGGCAGCGGGCTCGGCGCGGCGGGCGTGAAGCACATGCACGGCACCACCCCCGTCACCTGGTGGGCCGAGTTCTCGCAGACGACTTCCATCATCAAGGCGGTCACGCTCATCGCTCGCTCCCCTCCTCCGCTCAGTTGAACTTGATCATCGCCGCGAGGGTCCGGGCCACCTCTCGCGCCCTGGTGAGCACCCGGTTGGCGAAGACCTCGACCTCGCCCGAGGACACCATCACGAAGGCCCCCGGCACCCTCATCACCACCTTCTCCGTGGCCGTCACCGTGAAGGCCCTGGCCGCCACGTCCACGTCCCCGTCCCGGCCCACGGTCAGCGCCCTCGCGGTCTGAAGCGTGCCCACGATCAGGGGCGCCTCGCCGAGCTCCAGCACCACCCTCGCGCCCGACGCCCTCGCGGCCTCGAGGAGCGCGCCGTCCACCGACGCGTCCACCGAGGCGAGCGCCTCCGCGCCTCCGGCCCGCACCCTCCACGAGTCCCCCTCGCGAGCCACCACCGTGGCCAGCACCAGCGGCGCTCCCGCCAGCCGGGCGACCGCCGCCGTGGTCTCCGCCACCTCCCTCACCGCCGCGGTCTCCGGGGCGCGCCCCGCTCCCGACTTCACTCCGCTTCTCTTCATGGCCTACCTCCCTCTCCGCCTCTCCGCGCTACGTCGGACCGATCGACGGGTCCGTCACGTCCAGCCCCGCGCTCCCCTCGATGGTCACGTTCAAACCTGAGATCACCACGCCGCCGCTGTCGACCACGATCTCCGAGAGCCCGCACTTGAGCGTGATCTTCCCTCCCGCGGTGACCTTCATCCTCGACCCGGTCACCGCCGCCGCCCCCTTGGCGCTCATCGAGTGCCCGCCCCCGATGCTCTGCCGCATGACCCCCGCCACGTTGACCGCCATCGCCGCCGTCGCGTCGAGGCTCAGCCCCGCCGACGTCATCAGCACGTAGCTCCCGGTGAGCTCGGTCTTCGACCCCTTGGTGTTCTCCATCTTCGAGCCCGCGGTGAGCTCGATCTTCGCCGCGCCGATGGTCTCCTTCGCGCTGCCTCCCACGTTGAAGGTCACCCCGTAGGCCGAGTTGATGAGCGCGATCGCGCCGATGCTCTCGGTCACGTCGCCGCCCACCACCGTCCCCCAGACGCCGCTTCCCGCGCCGCCCGCGGTGTTGCTGGCGCTGGCGTTCTCACCGCCGCCACCACCGGCAGGCATCGAGCCGTTGGCGATGGCCGCGGAGGTCCCCGCGGCGTCGCTCGCGGCCTCCGCCCCGGCGGGCGTGTCGGCGCCGGCCACCCCGTGGTGCCCTTCGGCCGCGAGCGCCGCGCCCGGCGACTGCACCAGCCCCGCCGCAGGACCGGCCAGATGCATCACCGGCCCCATCGCCGCGCGCGCCCGGTTGAGCGCCGGGAGCATCGGCCCCAGCAGGGCCGCCTGCGCCCGGGAGGCCGCCGCCGCCGCGACGCCTTCCGCCGCCGCCACCGCCTCCCGCTTGATGATCTCCAGCACCGCGGCGCCGGGAGAGCCCACCTTCACGCTCTCCATCGCGCCCACCGAGAGGCTCATCGCGCCGACGATCTCCTCGGTCGCGCTCTGGTCGACGCCCACCGTGCGGTTGGCCCCCACGGAGATGCTCTCGTTGCCCGCCACCTTGCCCGAGTCCGAGCCCTCGACGGACATGCTCTCGTTGCCCGACACCGCCGCGCTGCGCTTGCCCACCACCGTGCGCGTCGCGTTGGCGCCGACGTTGAGGATCCGGTCGTGGGCCACCACCACGTTGATGTCGTGGCCACCGTTGATGGCCACCCGCTGCGCCCCGGCGCTGTCGTCCAGCATCACCTCGTTGGTCGCCCCGCGACCGGGCAGGCTGTACGACTTGTGACCCGTGACGGCCTTCTCCGCGGGCAGCGGATACGACGGGGGAAAGAGCGCGTTGTAGACCTGACCGAAGCACACCGGGCGGTCGGGGTCGCCGTCGAGAAACTCCACCAGCACCTCCCAGCCGATGCGCGGAATGGCCACCGAGCCGGTGGTCTGCGCCTGGGACACCCGCACCCAGCAGGTGGTGTGCTCGTCGAGCTTGCCATCGCGGTCCCAGTGAAACTGCAGCTTCACCCGGCCGAGGGCGTCGCAGTAGATCTCCTGGCCCGACGGGCCCGTCACCCTTGCGGTCTGAAGCCCCACCACCCTCGGCCAGGGCGTGCGCCTCGGCGTCCGGAAGGGCTTCGCCTTCGGGATCATCTCCAGCGTCACCACGCACTCCGGATCGCCCCGGTCGACCAGCGCCCCCTCCCCCGTCTCGGCGTCGATGCGCACCCGCAGCCGCTGCCCGATCACCATCCACTCCGCGTCGTCGGTCGGGTGCCCCGACACCTGGAGCCAGCGCGCCGTCGAGAGGGTGACGGCGTTGGTCTCCGCGGTCACCACGTCGTGCGCCACCCGGAGCGACTCCAGCGTGTCCTGCGCCCTGCGCTGCCCCACCGGGAGGTCGTCGTAGTGCCCCGGCTGCTCGTACCACTCCAGCGTCCCCGCCGCGGAGGCGTCGCTCGCCTGCGCGAACATCTCCTCCGAGGGGTGCTCCCGGTCGTAGTCGTTCATCGCGACGCGGGAGGGGGTGAGGGCGCCGCGGCGGTGCCAGCTCCAGAGCCGCAGCCCCCGCCCGTGGAGGCCGAGGTCGGGCGTGAAGATCACCTCCCCGGGCGTGTTGCGAGGCGCGGTCGGCGTCTGGTCACCGAAGACCATCACCACCCCCTCGGCGCTGTGCTCGAAGGCGAACCAGATGCCCTCCTCCTCCAGCAGCCGGCGCACGAAGGCGAGGTCGCTCTCGTCATACTGCACGCAGTATTTCCGTACGCCGTAGTTGCGCCCGAGGCCCCAGCGGGTCTCCTCCTCAGGAACACCCGCGTCGCGCAGCACCCGGCGCACGATGTCCGGCACGTCGAGGTCCTGGTGGATGCGGTAGCCGTGGCGCCACGCGAGCACCGCCGCCCGAGGCACCACCGTCGCCCGACAGCGGATGCTCGTCGCCCCCTCGTCGTCCGTGGCCGCCACCTCCAGGGACTCGATCTCCCCGCCCACGAAGCGCTCCTGCTCGTCGTCGTCGGTGAGCGTCACCAGCACCGTCGACCCGGTGGCGCGGGTG
This sequence comes from Myxococcaceae bacterium, assembly GCA_004297725.1. Classification (GTDB taxonomy): domain Bacteria; phylum Myxococcota_A; class Polyangia; order Polyangiales; genus SCUS01. Next base: position 35,026 of record SCUS01000069.1, read on the forward strand.
AAGGCCACCTCGTCGGCGCTCAGGTCGACCTCGTAGCGGTAGAGCTCGCCGAGGCGCTCCTCGCCCCGCACCGCGTGGACGGTGTTGTGCCCCGGAAACGCCCCGCCCACCAGGCTCGCGCGCAGTCGTTGCTGACTCATCTCAGTTGCTCCGGTGCAGCACCTGGCCGAGGGTCTTGGCCCCGGTGAGGTCGACCTTCGGGGCCTTGATCGAGATCGCCCCCGACGAAGACAGCTTGATCACGCAGGCCCCCGCCAGCACCGTGATGCTGCTCTTCGCCTCGATCACCGCGTCCGAGGCCTTCACGCTCACCCCTCCCCCCGCGGTGAGCGCCAGCGCCGCGCCCGCCGTGTCGGTGCGGCTGCCGCTGCACTTGATGATCTCCGCCGCGGCCGTCTCCGTGTAGGCCGCCGAGCAGCTCACGGAGATCTGCTTCGCCCGGATGAGCTCCACCGCCCCCACCATCAGCTTGCGAGAGCCCCCGGCGTCGCTGGTGTTCGACCGGCCGCACACCTCGATCAGCGCCGCGCCCACCTTCGTCGTCGCGCTCCCCACCACGTTGCGGTTGTACCCGGCGATGGCCGTCACGCACTGCATCCCTCCCACGGTGCGAGACAGCGAGCCCTGAACCTGCTCGGAGAGGTCTCCGCCCACGGTGAGCAGCCTCGCCGCCCCCACGGTGGTGCTCGCGCTCCCTCCCACGTTCTCCCCGAGCGTGCCTCCCACGTTGAGCGACTGCGACCCTCCCACGCTCAGCGTGCGGGCGCCCCCCACCTGCCGCTGGTGCACCGTGCCGACGCTCATGGAGTGGTTGCCCCCGATGGTCACCGACTCGTCGTGGTCGGTGTGCCAGACGCCGTCGTGCTCGATGGAGACGGTCATGTCCTTCGAGGCGTTGAGGAAGATCTCCTCCTCCCCGGCGCCGTCCTCGAAGCGCATCTCGTTCGCCCCGGGGCCTCCACCCGTGGTGGCGGTCTGCATCGAGGTGCGCGTCGCGTTGTCCGGCAGCGCATACGGCACCGACAGCTCGACGTTGTACAGGTGCCCGCTCACGAAGGGCCGGTCGCGCTCGCCGAGCTCGTGGTCGACCACCACCTCGAAGTCCTTGCGGGGGTGCATCATCGCGCCGCCCAGCATCGCCTGCCCCACGCGCATCCAGGTCGAGCTGCGGTCGTCCGTCGGGCGCGATCGGTCCCACGGGAAGCGCACCTTCACCCTGCCGTAATCGTCCGTGTGGATCTCCTCCCCCGAAGGCGTCGTCACCCAGGCTACGACCGGCCCGCTGGTCTCCTTCGCGGGCGCTGCTCCGTGGGGCCTCCACGCCGCCTCGCGGGTCCTCGCCTCCCAGCGGCACGCGTGGCTCGTCTCGGTCACCCCGTCTCGCCGCGTGACCGCCCCCTCGTGCTCCGTGCGCGTCACCACCAGCGCCCCGTTGAGCGAGGACCTCGGGTGGCCCTCCACCGAGAAGCGACGACCGGGCTCCAGCAGGTAGCAGTCGCTCAGCCCCGAGAGCCTGTGACAGCGGGATCGCAGCCGCTCCAGCGCCTCCTGCGCTCGCCGCCTCCCCTCCGAGACGTCGGTGAAGCCGCCGGGGTGGTCGTAGTGCTCGTGCCCTGCGTCCCTCGGAGCGCGAGCCTCCGCCGTCAGGTCGAGCGAGGGGCGCGTCAGGTCGTAGTCGCGGCGCACCACCCCCTCGAAGGACACGGCGCGCGTCTCCCGCACGTCCCACACGACGTTCTCCGAGAGCTGCGTCGAGGCGCGGTCGAGGAGCGTCTCGACCCCCTCCATGGGGGCCGTCCCGTGGTCGTCGTCGAAGAAGACCACCGTGTCCTCGGACTCCTCGTGCCTCACCGCGAAGCCGATGCCCTCGTCCTGGAGCAGCCTCCGCACGAAGTCCCAGTCGGTCTCGTCATACTGCACCACGTAAGCGCGCACCGAGGGCGAGCGGGTGTTCATCCACCGGGCCATCGACCCGAGGCCCCGGCCGTCGAGCACCGCCTGCACGATGTCCTGCACCGACTTCTTCTGGAAGATCCTGCTGTCTCGCGCGTGCTTGAGGGTGAGCACCCTCGCGCCCACCAGCGCCCTCAGCGACCCTCGGCCATCGGCGTCCCTCACGCTGCCGTCGGCCTCCAGCACCACGCCGTGGAAGTACCTCGTCGCGTCCCGATCGGCGCTCAGCCGCAGCGAGGCCTTCCTGCCGATGAGCGAGAGCGCGTCCACCGGCTCGGAGAGCCCCACCTCGACCTCCAGGGTCGACCCCTCGGAGAGCGCCTCGCGGGCGACGAAGCGCATCACCGACGCCGGGCCCGCGAGCCCGTCGATCTCCAACGCGAAGGCCATCCCCGCTGCGGTCATCGTTCCCCCTCTCCCGTCGCCCTCAGCCCTTGTAGTTGATGCGCCCCTTGAGGGTGATCGACGCGGTGCCCTTCACGGCCAGCGACGGTCCCTCGAAGGTCACCTTGCCGCCGCGGGCGATCAGCTTGCCCCCGCCCGCGGAGAGCGTGAGCCCGCCGGGGACGGTGATCACCACCGCGCGCGCGCCGAGCGTGAAGGCCCCACCGCACTTCGACACGAAGGGGCCGCCCACCGTGAAGGCCAGCGCCCCCTTGGCGTTGGCGGTGATGTCCCCGCCCACCTTCTCCATCACGGCGCCGGTGACCAGGGTCTTGCTCCCTCCGATCACCTCGGAGTGGCCCTTCGCGGTCACCTCGACGCGGGCCCCGCCGATGGTCTCCTCCCGAGATCCCCCGACGGACTCCGCGATCACCGTGGCGCTGTTGATCATCTGCACCGCGCCGACGCTGCGCGACGCGCTGCCGTTGAAGGTCTCGCTCACCTTGTTGGCGAGCACCATCATCATCCCGCCGATGTCCTCGGTGCGCGACCCGTTGACCGTCACGCTCTGGTTCCTGGCGACCTTCCAGGTGTCCGTGGCGCCGATGGAGACGGTGCGCGAGGCGTTGGTCTCCAGGGCCGTGTCGCCCGTCACGCTGGTCGACTGGTTGCCCGCGACGGAGACCTCCTCGGTCTTCGCCACGCTGGCCGTGCGGGTGAGCGTCACCTGCTCGGTCGCGTCGACGGTCACCTGCTCGGTGAGGTCGTGCGAGGCGTGCAGCGCGAAGTCCCGGCTCGCGTGCACGAAGAACATCATCCCCCCGTTGCCGTCCTGCAGCCGGAGCTCGTTGGTGCCTGCCCCGCCGGGGTAGGTCGAGGTCTGCCAGGCGCCCTGGGTCTTCTCTCCGGGCAGCCCGTAGGGCGGCATCGTCTCCTGGTTGTAGAGCTTCTGGAGCACCACCGGCCGGTCGGGGTCGCCGTTCTCGAAGCCCACGTCGACCTCCCAGCCCACGCGAGGGATCATCATCGCGCCCGCGGTGTTGGCCTGCTGCACCCGCATCCAGCAGGTCGCCCGATCGTCCACCGACCCTTCGCGGTCCCAGTAGAAGTGGACCTTCACCCGGCCCTGCTCGTCGACGTGGATCTCCTCCCCGGGCGGACCGGCGATCACCGCGCTCTCCTTGCCCGCCACGCGAGGCCTCGGGGTGACCCTCGCCGAGCGGTACGGAACGCTCGCCGGGATGGCCTCGAAGCGCACCTGCAGGCTCTGCCGACCGGCCTCGTCGGGGTGCCTCGCGGGGTCGCGGAAGTGCATCTTGAGGGAGGTCACCAGCCACGGCTGACAGAGGTGATCGGGCCTCGCTCCCTCCAGGGTGAAGCGCCTCCCGGGAGCCAGTCGCAGGCAGTTGGAGCGCCCCCGCAGCACGTTGCGCGCGGCGACCTGGGCCTCGCGGCGGTCGCGGGCGCGGCGGCCTCCGTCGCGGGTGTCGGCGAAGCCGCCGGGGTACTCGTGGCGGAAGCGCGTGGGGCCGTCGTCGCCTCGCGCCTCGGCCTCGAGCACGCGGGTGGGGTTCTCCTGGTTCCAGTCGTGGGTGATGTGGACGTCGGAGCGGAGCTGCGAGGCGAAGACCAGGTCGCTCACGCACTCCCGGGCGACGTGCTCGGTCTTCGAGAAGACCATGCGGGACTCGCCCTCGAGGTCGGAGAAGGCCGCCGCGGAGTCGCCGAGGCGCATCACATGGCGGCCGGGCGAGTGCTCGAAGGCGTAGAAGATCCCTTCGTCTTCGAGCAGGCGGGAGACGAAGTCGAACTCCGTCTCGCGGTACTGCACGCAGTACGCGCGAGGGGGATAGCTGCGGGTGGTGGCCCAGGCCACGTCGTCGTCGGTGAGCCCCGCGTCGCGGAGCACCCGGCGGACCACCCCGGTCGCGTCGAGGTCCTGGAAGATGCGGCTGCGGTGTCGGAAGCGGAGCCCGGAGACCCTGGGTCGCAGCGTGAGCTGGTAGACCCAGCGGCCGTCGAGACCGCCCACGAAGGAGGCCTCCTCGACGACGCCGTGCCACGCCCGGGGCTCGGAGTCGGCCTCGGCGAGGTAGACCGTGGCGCCCGTCCAGAGAAGGGCCTCGAGGTCGGCGTCGGGGGTGTCGAGGGCCACCTCCACCGAGAGGGTGAAGGGGCGGGAGAGAGCGTCGTCGAGGCGGAGGTCCCACACCTCGCCGGCCCCCGGCTGCGCGTCCAACTCGATCCAGCTTCGAGCGTGCACGGAGTGCTTTGTACCACCCTCAAGGGCGGCGGGCTTTTCTACTGCGCCTGGAGCCCCCACGGGGGCGACGCGTTCACCAGCACCCCCGCGCGGCAGCGGATCGCCACCTGGTTGAAGCGCACCCCTGCCTTGTGCGCGCTCAGCACGTAGTCCCCCGCCGGCACGTTGAGGAAGAGCACTCCCCCGTCGAGGCTGGTCTCCGTAAGCTCCCTCGCCGGGACGATCGCGCTCGCGCTGAGGTAGCGGAAGTACACCGGCCCCGCAGAGGCCGGCAGCGGCGGGTCGATGGTCACCGTCGCCCCGACCTCTCCGTGACCACCAGGGTCGTAGGTGCCGCGGTAGGCCGCCGCGACCACCGTCGTCGCGATCTGGCAGCGGTCGGGCTCCGGGGTGATGCGGAGGTACTGCGCCAGCACCCGGAAGATCCCGTTGGTGGGCGACTGGAAGCCCACCCGCTCCAGGCCCTCGGGCGCGACGAGCAGCGTGGAGGTCTGCACGGGCCAGTGGTTTTCGTGGTGCATCTCCAGGGTCACCCGCTCGCCGGGGGTGAAGCCCGTGAACGCGTAGGCCCCGTCGGAGCCGGTGCGAGCGCACCAGCCCGGGTGCTCCAGCACCGTGACCACCGCGTCGCGCACCGGGCCCCCGTTCGGACCGAAGATGTGCCCGTGCCCTCGCACCGCGACCCCGCCGTCGCCGCCGTTCACCGGCGAGGGACACGAGGGGATCACCCGCCCGCTGTCCACCGGCTCCGGGGGAAGGTCCTCCGCGGGAGCGTCCACCGTCGAGGGTGCGTCGAGCGCGTCCACCACCGCGGGAGCGTCTGCGCCCGCATCGAGCGGCGGCGTCGTCCCGTCGCTACAGCCCGCGAGCCACCCCAGCACGAAGACCCCGATGATCCATTGGCGCTGCATCGGGGAGGCACGCTCGCCCGTGAGGGGGATGCCTTGCAAGGTGATAGCGTGCGCCCGTGACCTTCCAGGCGATCGTGCTGCTGGCCCTGGGCCTTGCGATGGATGCCACCGCGGTCGCGGCGGCCCGAGGCCTCGCGGCGCCCCGGCTGCGCGCCCGCGACGTCGCGCTGGTGGCGGCCCTCTTCGGCGGCTTCCAGGCCCTGATGCCGCTGATCGGGTGGTTCGTCGGACAGGGCGTGGGGCCCCTGATCGAGCGGTGGCACCACTGGGTGGTCTTCGTCCTCCTCGGGGCCATCGGCGCGAAGATGCTCTGGGAGGCGCGCGAGGCCGCGGACGAGAGCGACATCCGCAGCGACCGCGACGTGTTCGACCTCCGGGTGATGCTGCTGCTCGCGGTGGCCACCAGCATCGACGCCCTCGGGGTCGGGGTCACCCTCCCCCTGCTGCGCGCCCCGCTGCTGCTCTCGGTGGTCACCATCGGCGTCGTCACGGCGGCGCTCAGCGTCCTCGGCCTCTACGCCGGGCGCCGCTTCGGGTCGGCGCTGGGTCGCAAGCTCGACGTCGTCGGGGGTCTGGTGCTCATCGGCCTGGGCGCCAGGACCCTCCTCGAGCACTTCCATCGCGCCTGATCGCTCGACCCTCCCTCGGCCCTCCACACCCCCCCTCTCACCAAAGGACCGCCTCGATGACCCGCCTCGCCCCGCGCCTCGCCCCTGCCGCCGCGCTGGCGCTTCTGGCGGTCGTCGCGACCGGCTGCCGCAAGGCCGCGCCGCCGCCGCCTCCGGACGCGGGTCCGGTGGCCTCGCTCAGCGCCCGCTGCGAGCGCCGCGACTTCTCCGCGTGCGACTCGCTCGGCGACCGCTACGAGCGGGGAGCGGGCGTCACCCAGGACGACGCGCGCGCCGCCGCGCTCTACCGCCGCGCCTGCGACGGGGGCTTCGCCGGGGGGTGCACCCACCTCGGCTGGCTCGTCGAGTCGGGCCGCGGCGTGGGGCGCGACCCCGCCGCCGCCGCGACGCTCTACCGCCGCGCCTGCGACGGACGCCACCTCCGCGGCTGCACCAACCTGGGCTGGCTCCTCGAGAACGGAACCGGCGTGACCGCCGACCTGCCCGCGGCCATCGCCCTCTACCAGCGGGCTTGCGAGGGCGACGAGGGCGTCGCGTGCGGCAACCTCGGGCGGCTCCACGCCGAGGGCGTAGGGGTCGCTCGCGACCTCGCGCAGGCCCGAACCTTCTTCACCCGGAGCTGCGACCACGGCGCCTGGGCGAGCTGCACCCGCCTGGGGTGGATGTACGAGTCGGGCGAAGGGGTCGCGGTCGACGCCGCCCAGGCCGCGGTGCGCTACCGCCGCGCCTGCGACGAGGGAGAGGCGCGAGGCTGCGTCAACCTGGGCTGGCTCTACCAGAACGGCGCCGGCGTCCCCGGGGACGCCAACCGCGCCCGGGTCCTCTACGAGCGGTCCTGCGCCCAGGGCAACGCCCTCGGCTGCGCCAACCTCGCGGGCCTCTACGAGCAGGGCATCGGCGTGGCGGTCGACCTGCCCCGCGCGGCGGCCAGCTACGAGCGCGCCTGCGAGGCGGGCAACCACCCGGCGTGCACCACGCTGTCGACGATGTACCAGGAGGGCCGCGGGGTGACGCGCGACCTCGCCCGCGCGCTCAGCCTCGCCGAGCGGGCCTGCGAGGGAGGCAACGCGCTCGCCTGCAACAACGCGGGCTGGCTCCACAACGAGGCCCCCGGGAGGCCGCACGACCCCGTGAGGGCGCTCTCCCGCTACGCCCGCGGCTGCGAGAGCGGCAACGCCCTCGCGTGCGCCAACCTGGGATCGATGTACCAGCACGGCCTGGGCGCGGCGGTCGACCTCCCTCGGGCCAGGGAGCTCTACAACCTGGCGTGCACCCGCGACCTGGAGATGGGCTGCCGACTGCGGGACGCGCTCCGCCGCTAGAGCTGGGGGACTGATCGGTGCGGTGAGGGCCCCCTTCCCCGCTGCCGCGCGCCCTCACCCCCGCGGGGCGGGGGCAGGGCTCAGATGTCCGCATAACAATCACAGCGCTGTCAGGTCACGGAGCCCTGCCCCCGCCCCGCGGGGGTAGGGCGCGCGGCAGCGGGGAAGGGGGCCGCGCTCGCAGCTGTCGTCAGGGGCCAAGGTCGGGGGACACTCTCACCGCACCCGCAGCACCCGCGCGCTGCGAGGCGCCAGCTCGACGCGGCCGCCCATCTCCGCGGGAGCGCCGTCGCGCATCAGGTCTTCGTACATCGCCGCCGGGACCTCCACCGAGCGCGCCACGTCGGCGCGGTTGAGGGCCACCACGATGTCGCGCGCCGCCATGCCGCAGCCGCCCATGCGATAGACCCAGGTGTCCTGGGTGCTGGAGAGCGTGGTGCGGCTGCCACGACCCAGCACCGGGTTGGTCGCGCGGATGCGCCCCAGCCGGCGGACCTGCGCCCGAAGCGCGAGCTGGTGGGGGTTCAGCGAGGCGTCGCTCCAGGGCATCATCCGTCGGTTGTCGGGGTCGCCCCCGCCCGCGAGGCCCACCTCGTCGCCGTAGTACATGAGCGGCACCCCGGGGTTGGTGAGCATCACCGCGAAGGCCAGTGCGAGGCGCTCGTAGGGGGGCGCGTCGGTGGGCTGGCGGAAGTCCGTCGACCAGCCGTTGGAGGGTGAGCTCCCGGCGCGGCAGTCGGCGATCTGCCGGCTCGCGAAATGGATCGCCCTCGGGATGTCATGGTTGCCGATGAAGGTGCTCATGAGGGCGGTGGTTCCGTAGAAGGAGTCGTTGCCCGAGATCCAGTCGGCGAAGCGGTCGAGGCCTCCGGCGGGGGTGAAGAGGGCCTCGCAGAGCCTTGCCTTGAAGGGGAAGTCGAACTGCCCGTCGAGCATGGTCGAGGGGTTGACGGCGCTGCGGAGCGCGCCGCGGTCGTCGTAGTTGAAGGTCTCTCCCACCAGGTAGAAGCGCCCTCCCATGGGCGAGCTCACCTCGCGGTTGATGCGGGCGCGGAGGTCGGTGAGCCAGCGCAGCGGGACGTGCTTGATGGCGTCGAGGCGCAGCCCGTCGACCTGGTAGGTGCGCGCCCACCAGAGGGCGTCGTTGACGCTCCAGGCTCGGGCGGCGTCGTTCTCGAAGTCGAAGGGAGCGAGGTAGGAGGTGAAGGCGCAGCGGGTTCCCCAGACCGGGTCGTCCCAGAGGTTCTCCGGGCCGCAGAGACGGAAGCTCCCGCCCGAGCCGCGGGCGAACCAGTCGCGGTGCGCGCGGTAGAGCCCGCTCTCGTCGTCGACGTGCTTCATCACGTAGTCGAAGAGCACCCGCACCCCGTGGCCGCCCGGCGAGGTCGCGCCGTGCGCCGCGGCGATGAGCGCCCGGAGGTCGCCGTCGGTGCCGAGCCTGGGCTCCACCCGGGGCGCTGGCATCGGGCGCATCGGGTCGGTGTAGTCGGTGTTCTCCGGCGAGGGCCAGTAGCCGTGATAGCTGGAGTACACGTGCGGATCGGCCGCCGGATCGATCGCCGCCCCGGAGGTGTCGCGGGCCTTGTAGGGGGCCGAGAGCCAGAGCGCCGTCACGCCCAGGTCGGCGAGGTAGGGCATGCGCGTGGTGAGCCCGGGGAGGTCGCCGCCCGCGTACTGACCGCTGGCTCCGCGGGTGGCGTCGCCGTCCGTCGCCCCGGGGACGAGGGTGCGACGGCCGTCGCCGTCGCTGAAGCGATCGACCATGGCGAAGTACATGAACGCGTCGCGCCAGTCGAAGGCCGTGACGTCGCCGCAGGAGGCCGCCGCGCCGCCGCAGACGTTGAGCACGCTGTTCTCCCCGCCGGCGCCGTCGGGGGAGCGGGTGGGGTTCATGGGGTCGGCGATCCAGCGGGTGCCGTCGATGATGAACTTGTACTCCTGGCGGCCTCGGGGCTCGACGCGGGTGGTGACGGTCCACGCGCCGTCGGCGCCTCGCGTGAGGGGGAGCGCGCCCGCGGCGGTGGTGGCGGGCCAGCGCAGCCACGAGCCGCTCAGCCACACGCTGGTGGCGCGGTCGTCGACGTAGCGGAACTGCACCTCGTTGCAAGGCGGGGGCGGCGGGGTGGGCGGGATGTCGACGCCGACCACGGCGCCGTCGGCGAGGGTGGTGGCGTTGCAGGCGCCGTCGGGCAGGCGGGCGGCGGCGTCGGGGCAGGAGCCGTCGGGGAAGTTGGGGAGGGCTCCGCGGGGGATGTCGAAGTCGGCGCCGATGTCGGGGAGCGAGGCGCCGCCGTCGATGAGGCGCGAGTTGTCGACGGCGCAGCCAGAGGAGAGCGCGGCGGAGAGGACGAGCGAGCGGGTCCACCAGCGGGGCGATGGGTTCATGGGGTTGGGGCGGAGCGTAGCCGATGGGGCGGAGGAGAAGAGAGGGCGGCGGGTGCGAGCGCGGGGGGGCGAGGAGGGCGGCGGGGGGCGGGTCCCTGCTGCGAGCGGCGTCGTCAACGACCAGAGCTAGACCGCGACCGCGAGGGAGCGGGTGCGACCGACCACGCTGCCAGTCGTCGTGCAGGGCGGCTCGCGGAGTCGGAGAGGATTGCGGTGAAGCCAGAGGGATGTTAGGGAGTCGGGTTGCGGCTGCGTAACAGCGCCCTTTATGTGGATAGGCAGTCGGGTGACTGCCCAATGCGATATTGAGCAGCACCCCAAACATCGGAAAGTCGCCATGCCTACCTCGAACCCAAATACTTCTAAAGCCTCGTCACATTAACACCGTCGGCGTACGCAGGCAGATTCTTTGAGTGTGACCGGCCATGTCGAACCAAAATCTTTCGCCTATTCTCCGAGAGACGATCTGGGATATTCACGGCCGACGCTGCTTCCATTGCCGGAAGACAATTGCTTTTGCAGAAACAGTTATCGACCATCTCGTGCCCGAGTTGCTTTCGGAGAAGCCTGATCAGCTCAACGCAGTCAAGAAAAGCCATGGACTCCAAGAGACGTTCGACGTTTTGAGCCATGCGAACCTCGCACCTTCGTGCGCACCATGCAATACGCTTAAAGGCGACAACGTACTTCCCGTCGGGCAGTTAGCGATCTTGCTGTCACGAGTTGAAGAGAAGTTGCCCATTCTCGCCAAGAGGCTCAAGAACCGCAAGGACGAGAGGTCTCTAGATAACTTGCTGCGAGCAATATCGATAGGCATTGAGCAGGGCGTGTTTACCATTGCTCAACTCCATGCAGGACTCAGCCGAGAGGGTGTGCTTGCCTTGATCGGATCGATGGCCTCAGCGGCGAATAATGCGGCAGCGACCTTTGATCCCGAAAAGATATTCCTCACGAAGCACGCTCTGCAGCGAATGGGCGACAGAATGATATCAGCCACAGATGTCTTGAGCGCGCTGCGGGAAGGAGTGGCGCTCGAAAGCGTCGACACCAGAAGGGATCCTCCTGAGTATCGTCTTAGATCGAGCGGCGGTCTAGTCGTCACATTCCATCGAAAAGACGATCACGTCTTGATTCTCACATGTTACCAGTCATGACAGCGCAAAAGGCCTTCGAGCCGCGCTGGATCGAGAGGCTAGCGTTGTTCACAATTGTGCGCAGAGTGTCTTCCTGACGCATCGGCGAGACGAATCAACCCCAGCGATGGCATCTCGACCGCCCAACAAGCCGATGGTGCCGTCCGCTCCCTACCAGTCCGAGGAACGCTCACCTGATACTGGCGGCGGCACATCGGCAGGCCGTTGGGCAGCGCCGTTCAAGGCGCAAGACGTGGGCCGCGAGCGGCGAGCAGAAGACGACAGGCAGCTCACAACATACTGGCGTGCATCGAGCAACGAGTGTTGAACGGTAGGGATGACGTGGTGAGAGCAGGAACATCGTGGAACTGATCGATATTGAGCGCATTCTACGTCGAGGGGCGTCGTCGCTCGCAGAGAGCCTACACTTCTACTGGCCATCACATGGCAACAACGAGGTGCCTGAGGCCAACATCGAGTTGCACCTCGCGCATGCACTATTGGAGAGCGGATTTTTCGTGTACGGACAGGCGCACCCCAGCGGCACTGCCAATACCCGACTCGACACTGTTGCCGTCGATCCGCGGAACAAGGTGCACGTTGTGGCGGAGTTCAAGCGACTCTATAACGTCGATCAAGCGAGAGCAATGGTTGCCGACGCCGAGCGCATCATTGCATGGACTCCCCAGGCACAAGGCTGGAGGCACCCGGGCTTGAATTTCGGACGCAAGTTCGGACTCTTGGCGGCAACCACATGGAAGGCAGAATTCGCGAAATGGTTCACGACTGACGACGCGAAGATGAGGGACCCTACCGGAGACGATGGACCGTTCGATGAGCTTTGGAAGAAGCTTCCCAAGCAGCGCACGATCTGGGATGCACTTCCACTCACGAGTTACCATGTCGCTGGCCGCAAGAAACTTGAGGGGCAGTGGCTAGTGTACGCGCTGTTCGAACTCCAAGCATAACGAGGCGAGAGGTTGATGATGGTCCGACACTCGGGACTCCTCGTGCGCATTCCGCGGCCCAACAAGCCGATGCTGCCGACCGCCCCCACCTCACCCGTCGTCAACCCGCTGCGCCCGATGCTACGGCACACCGGCGAGCCGTTGGGCAGCTTCGAAGGGCGATGAACTGCGGGGGAGCAACAACACTGGCTACGAATGGCAGAACGGCGGTCTGTGGGCACGCTGGCGTGAGTCTCTGACGGCCAATAGTTTCTGGCGTAGGGAGTGACGTATGTTCATGAGCGGTTAGGATCGAGAACTAGATTTCGCAAGGGTTTCCTCGTGCTCTCCGAGCGCTTGGGACGGAAGCACTACGTCCACATATCGACAGGTGATGTGATGAAGGTGGTCTCGGTCACAATCAAGAACTTTCGAAGCATCTCTGATGCGACGATCAATCTCGGCAGCTACTCGCTATTGGTTGGGAGGAACAACTGCGGGAAGAGCAATACTGTTGATGCGATCTGTGCAGCATTCGACATTCTGGACTGGAACGAAGCGCGCGATCTCCCGCGTCATGTCGCAACAGACTCGCTCGGTCAGGCATGGGTAGATATCGAGTTCGAGGCTGCGTCGGATGAGGAATATGCGGACCTGAGGGAGTCCTGCAAACTCGGAGGCCGGCGTTTTAAGGTGCGGAACTGGTTCAGGGGGGCCGCTGCCAACAAGAAAATGACCTGTGCGTATGAGAGGACGCCAAGTGGAGACGTCAGGCTGTCCGAAGCCGCGTTTGCCGAATGGAAGCAGATTTGTCGACCTGGGGCGGTGGTCTACATTCCAGCGTTGAGCCGTCTGGAGGACCACATGAAGCTAACCGGCAAGGCACCTCTGAACGAGCTGATCCGGCCGATTCTTGTTCAGATGACGAAGGACGATGAGGATGCCGAATTGCGCGAGGCGATCTCGCAACTTCATCAGGCAATTTCCGCTGTCGGCACTCACGTTCGCACTCGAACTCAATCGCTCGCAAAGGAAATTTCGGAGGATCTCAAGTCGTGGGGTCTCTCTTTTCAGTTCAATATTCGTAGCGTCGATGCAGCTGAACTGGTCACCGGTCTCGCTGACCATTCTGTGGAAGATCCCGAATGTCCTATAGCACAACGCGCAGAGGACTTTGGCGATGGCTTTCAGAGGCATCTCGTGTTCACACTTCTAAAGATCCGTGCAAAGTACGCTGCGGAGACGAAGTCGGCGAAGGAGAAGAAGCCCGCAAAGCCGAAGGTCGCCAAGAAGGGCGTCGAGGAAAGAGGCGAGTTCTGTCCCGCATTTTCGCTACTGATTTTCGAGGAACCCGAGACGTTTCTTCATCCAGATCAGATCGATTCGCTCCATGGAGTCTTGCGTAGTATTTCCGCTGGCGACTCGAGCCAGGTTGTCGTGACGACTCACAATGCACACTTTTCGAGTAACAACATCGAAGATCTGACGTCGTTTGTGCGGATGAATCGCGTGGGAGCACAGACCTTCGTACGGCAGATAACTCACGCACAACTCGATGCGATCCTCGACGACAACTACGGCGAGGTTGCTCAATGGAAGGAAGATGCCGCATTTTATAGGGACAAGGGGAAGGGTATTCACAATGACGATCTGACTGCTTCCATGGAGAGCATCAAGTACGCGCTGTGGCTGAATCCTGTGCGTTGCATGGCGTTCTTCGCGCGTCGGGTGCTCCTTGTGGAGGGCCCAACGGAGGTCGCTTTGTTTGCCTGGATGGTCGACACCGCTCGCTTTGGTGACGAAATGCGGGGCGTGTTTGTGATGGACTCGATGGGCAAGTTTAATATGCATCGATTTATGGCTATCTTCAACGCCTTGGGTATTGAACACGCTGTTCTGTATGACGATGATAACGGCAAGTATCGGAATACGGTCGACAAGACCATTCAGGACTCCGTGGGAGCTTATACAATTGGAGTGGACAGCTTTCCCCGCGATATTGAGGATGCCCTCGGAATTACAACGGCTCCTTCCGACAAGCATCGAAAGCCTCAGCACGTTCTGTATTCAATTCGAGATGGTCGTGTGAGTAAGGATCTGCTGGATGGTCTGGCCCAAAAGGTTCGCACTCTCCTCAAGTTGGATGTGCAGGTCGACAAGCCTCGGAAGCTGGAGCTACTCGGAGGGGGCAGTCAACGGCAGGACGAACTCGGCAACTATGCTCATCAGGGTATACTGCACGAACTTCGCGTGCCCCGCTATGATCTCAGGATCGCGGCGGGTGGATTGAGCGCGTCGCAGTCGCCCAAAGCGGTCGCGCAAGTTCAAGTCACCACGATTCATGAGGACGAGGGACGTCTGTTTGTCGCCCGAATTACCGGGCGTTCGATGGAGCCCGACGTGGCAGACGGATCGTTCGGACTCTTCCGTCGGTTCCGTGAGATTGGTGCGGTCGACCCGCGTAGTATTGACAACCGACGTGTCCTCGTCGAGTTGCACGAAGAGACTGACGATGACTCTGGTGGTCAGTACACGCTCAAGCGGTGGAGGTGCTGCGTAGGACAGAACGATGAGATCGAATGGGTAGAACTCCGCTCGGACAATCCTACGTACACGCCCCGTCGCTACGCGGGAGAACTTCATGGGAACCTGAAGGTGATCGCCGAGTTTCTCGAAATCGTCGAGGTGCGAGACGAGCGAGTCACCGAGTACGAACCCCAGGAAGACAGCGAGCCATGACCGACGTGCCCCGCAGACTGATTGTGCCGACCGCTCCCCACTCACCCATCATCAACTCGCCACACCTGCTGCGACGCACCGCCAAGCCGTCGGGCCGTCCGGAGAGCAACGGGCGGCGCTACGAAGGCGCAATCCGCGGGCCACGAGTGACAGGCAGCGCACCACGTACCCGTTGCGCCAACCCCGTAGTCCCGACGCCGAAGGGATCACGATTGGCCCGTCTGCCTGACCGCCACGAGTTCCTGACCTTCCTGGCCAGCCATCGCGACGCCTGAACTACGCTCAGGTCCCGTACGAGTGCCGCCCGTCGGCCGCCGGCGCCCCCCAACTCCCCCGCCCCCTCACCCGCTCCTCCCCCCGCGCCCCCTCGGCGCCACCAGCGCATCGATCACCCGCTGCGCCGCCCTCCCCGGCGCCTGCCCCGCCCGCGTATACACGTGCGGCTGATACGTATGCGTGCTCCCGGCCTTCCAGCGCACCCGCTCCAGCGCCCCTCTGCGCAGCTCCTTGGCGATGAGGTGCTCCGGCATCCACCCATAGCCGAGCCCGTCGAGCAGACTCGTCTTCTTCGCGTGGAAGTCATTCAGGCTCACCACCGTCGGTACATCCAGCGCATCCGTACTCAGCCGTAGCCTCGGATCGCTCCCTCGCACCACCAGCAGCACCTGCCCCCGCAGGTCGTCGTCGCTCACCGCCGCGCCCTTCGCCACCAGCGGGTGCCCCTTGCGCGCCACCAGCAGCGCCCTCAGCGGCGCCATCGCCTGCGACCTCAACGACACCGTCTTCGGCGGCAGCACCGAGACCATCACGTCGGCCTCGGCCCTCACGAAGGCCTCCTCCACGCCCCCCAGAAACTCCGCCGTCACCGTCAGCCTCGTCGGAACCCGCTCCCTCGCCAGCTCGCCCACCACGCGCAGCACCGGGTCGGCCTGCACGATGCCGTCGAAGACGATCCCCAGCCGAGGCTCCCACCCGGTGCGGATCACCTCGCACAGCGCCCCGAGGTCGCGCTCGGCGTCGAGCATCCGCCGGCACTGCGCCAGCACCAGCTCCCCCACCGGCGTCAGCTTCGTGCGGTAGCCCGTGCGGTCGAGCAGCGCCAGGCCCGTCTGCGCCTCCAGGCCCTTCAGCGCGTAGAGCACCGCCGTGTGCTGCTTGTGAAGCGCCGCCGCGGCCTTCGCGAAGGTGCCGTGGCGAGCGAGGGCGTCGAGGGCGCGGGCCTGGTCGAGGGTCACCTCCATGAGCCCATGGATGGTAACCCCAGCGCACCATCTCGGTAGAATCTTCGTGCTTTCTTCCGACCGTCTGCGGGCGCCATCGTGGGCGCATGGACATCCCCTACGTTCGTGGTCGCGTGGCTCTCCAGGCGCATGTGGGCGTTCCCGAGGGGACCGTCGAGGAGGAGTACGCCCGCAACGGCTTCTCCGGTCACTACGCCCACCTCTACCGCCGCGAGGCCCCGGTGGGCTGGACCCGCATCGAGGGCCCCCTTCGCCCCCGCGCCTACGACCTCAACCGCGTCGAGGCTCCCTCCGGGGGCGACCTGCTCACGGCCCGGCAGCGCGTGCTCGCCAACGCCGACGTGGCCCTCTCCACGGCCACGCTCACCGAGGCGATGCCGTACTTCTATCGCAACGCCGACGCCGACGAGGTGCTCTTCATCCACGAGGGCGCCGGGCGCATCGAGACCGACTTCGGACCGCTGGCCTATGAGCCCGGCGACTACCTCCTGGTTCCTCGGGGGACGGTCTACCGCCTCGCCCCGAGCTCCCCGACGCGCCTCATCACCATCGAGGCCTTCAGCGAGGTGCGCTTCCCCGAGAAGGGCATGCTCGGCCAGCACGCCCTCTTCGACCCCGCGGTGGTGCGCGTCCCGACGCCCGGCGAGGAGTCCACCGCGACCCCCGACGCCCAGGGCGAGTACGAGCTGCGCATCGTGCGACTCGGCGAGGTGACCCGCGTCTTCTACCCGACCTGCCCGATCAACACCGTCGGGTGGAAGGGAACCCTCACGGTGATGCAGCTCAACGTGCGCGACATCCGACCGGTGCTCTCCGACCGGTACCACCTGCCCCCGTCGGCGCACTCGACCTTCGTCATGCGAGACGCGGTGATCTGCACCTTCCTCCCCCGCCCGCTGGAGAACGGCGACCCCCGCGCCATGAAGGTTCCCTTCTTCCACGCCAACATCGATTTCGACGAGGTGATCTTCTACCACCGGGGGCAGTTCTTCTCCCGGGAGGGCATCACCGCGGGGATGCTCACGCTGCACCCGCAGGGCATCCACCATGGCCCGCAGCCGAGGGCCGTGGGGCGCGCCGCGGAGGTCACCCACACCGACGAGATCGCCGTGATGCTCGACACCCGCAACCCCCTGCGCGTCTGCACCGCCGCCGAGCGCGTAGAGAGCCCCGACTACTGGAAGAGCTGGTCTCCCCGGTGAACCCCACGAAGGACCCGACACCCCCCATGAGCACCACGACCAACCCCGCGGGCCTCGACGGCATCGAGTTCATCGAGTTCGTCTCCGCCGACCCCGAGCGGCTTCACCAGCTCTTCACCACCTTCGGCTTCTCCCGGGTGATGCGCCACGCCACCCGCGCCATCGACCTCTACCGGCAGAACGACATCACCTTCCTGCTCAACCGCGAGCCAGACTCCTTCGCGGCGCGGTTCGGCGCCCTCCACGGCCCGGCCATCTCCTCGATGGGCTGGCGCGTGCACAACGCCGCCGACGGGATGGGCGCCGTGCTCGCCCGAGGCGCCACCGCGGCCCCGAAGGTCGACCTCGACCGCGACGGCCATCCCCTGCCCGCGGTGATGGGCATCGGAGACAGCCTGATCTACCTCGTCGACGGCTACGAGCAGCCCTTCGCCGCGCGCTACGCCGCCCTGGGCTTCGAGGCCATCGAGTCGCCGGAGGTGGTCCAGGGGAAGGGCTTCACCGTCATCGACCACCTCACCAACAACGTGCACAAGGGCACCATGGAGCGCTGGGCGAACTTCTATCGCTCCATCTTCGGCTTCACCGAGGTGCGCTACTTCGACATCCGCGGCGCCAGGACGGGCCTGACCTCCTACGCGCTGCGCTCCCCCTGCGGGCGCTTCTGCATCCCCATCAACGAGGCCAGCGAGAAGAAGTCGCAGATCAACGAGTACCTCGACGAGTACAACGGCCCGGGCATCCAGCACCTGGCCTTCCTCACCACCGACCTGCTCTCCTCGCTCGACGCGCTGCGAGGCTCTCCGGTGGAGTTTCTCGACATCGACGACGACTACTACGCCCAGGTCTTCGAGCGGGTGCCCGGCGTGAAGGAGGACCACGCACGCATCCGCGCGCACAACGTGCTCGTCGACGGCGACGAGGAGGGCTACCTGCTGCAGATCTTCACCCGCAACCTCGTGGGGCCGATCTTCATCGAGCTCATCCAGCGCGAGAACCACCTCTCCTTCGGCGAAGGAAACTTCGGCGCCCTCTTCCGCTCCATCGAGCGAGACCAGGTCCGGCGCGGGGTCTTCAACCAGGACTGAACCCGTCCCCTCCCATGGCAGATCTGGCCATGGACCCTCCGAACACCCCGACAATCTGTCGCCGACGCCGTCGGATGGGCGCAACGCCCCGCCACGACGCCCCTTCGCGGCCGACTCGACGGTCGCCCGCGACTGGCATCGGGGTTGCTCAAGGGCCCACGCGATGCGCCGCAAGCCCGCTGCGACCACCCATGACGTGACCGTGATCGCCGAGAGCCCCGAGACGCTCGACGGCCTCCTCGGCTACCTCGGGCAGGCGGGCCTGGTCGCCCGAGGCCTGCGCTCCCTCGACGCCGTCAGCGTCATCGAGGCGACCCGCGCCGCCGTGGTGCTCTTCCCCGACGGCTTCGAGCTGCCCTCGGTGGTCGCCTTCACCCGAACGATCCGCACGAGGCGGGCCGACCTGCTGCTGGTGATCGTCACCGGCGACGAGCCCCGCTTCCGGGAGCTCACCCTCCCCCTCGGTCGCTCGGTGCTGCCGCAGATGTATCCAAAGCCCGCGTTCGGGTGGACGATCCTCGACGCGATCCGCCACCACACCCGCGCGGGCTCTGGGGGAGCCCCGAGATGACACCCTTGATCAACCCGTGCAGGCCCGCACCGTGGGCATGAACCTCCTCGCCGTCGCCGGCCTGCTGCTGCTGCTCGGCGCCGTCGCGTCGCTCGTCGCGCCGCGCAACTCCACCCGCATGGGCTTCGCCCTCGCCTCGCAGGTCGCCGCGACCGCGCTGGTGCTCTCCGCCGCGCTCCCGGTGATCGCCTGGGGCACCGCCATCGAGGCCACCTACCGATGGTCGTACCCCATCGACGCGCTGCGCACCCGGCTCGACCCGCTGGGGGCCTTCTTCCTCGCGTGGTCGCTGCCGATGACCCTCCTCGGCGCCGTCTACGCCGTGGGCTACCTCGCGCCCTACCTCCAGAAGGGGCGCAACGCGGGCGCGCACTTCGCGCTGCTCAACATGGTCTCGCTCTCCTTCATCATCGTCTACACGGCCGAGAACGCGCTGATCTTCCTCTTCGGCTGGGAGATCGCCGCGGTCGCCGCGTGGCTGCTGGTCATCTGGGACTACCGCAACCAGAAGGTGCGCTTCGCGGGCTTCAACTACCTGGTCTCGACCCACGTCGGCATGTTCGTCCTGGTCGCGGCCTTCATGATCCTCCACAGCCAGACCGCGTCGATGGACTTCTCCGCCTTCGCGCCCTTCCTCTCCCGGCCGGGCACGCTGCGCAACGTGGTGTTCGTCCTGCTGGTCACCGCCTTCGGCTTCAAGTCCGCCTTCTTCCCCTTCCACACCTGGCTGCCCCGCGCGCACGCCGCGGCGCCCGCGCACGTCTCCGCGCTGATGTCGGGGGTGATCCACAAGGCAGGGCTCTTCGCGCTGCTGCGCTTCACCCTGATGCTGGGCACGCCGGAGCCCTGGATGGGCTGGTTTCTCCTCGCCTTCTCCGGCCTCTCGACCCTGCTGGGCGTGCTCTACACCGCCACGCAGCGCGACCTGAAGCGCCTGCTCGGGTACTCCTCCACGGAGAACGTCGGCATCGCCGGCCTCGGCTTCGGCGTCGGCTACCTCGGCCTCGCCTGGCACCGCCCGGGCCTCGCGCTCGTCGGCTTCACCGGCGGCGCGCTCCACGTGCTCAACCACGCCTTCTTCAAGTGCCTGCTCTTCTACGCCGCGGGCGCCGTCTACCGGGCGACGCACACCGTCGACCTCGAGCGCCTCGGGGGCCTCGCCCGCAAGATGCCCCGCACCGCGGTCGCCTTCCTCGTCGGCGCCGTCGCCATCTCCGCGCTGCCTCCCCTCAACGGCTTCGTCAGCGAGTTTCTCATCTACTCGGGCCTGCTCTCGGCGGAGGCCCCCTCGGGCGAGGAGCGCATCCTCCTCGTCGCCGCCGCCGCGCTCCTCTCCTTCGTCGGGGCCACCAGCGCGCTCTCGATGGTGCGCGCCTTCGGGCTGGCCTTCCTCGGCACCCCACGGGCGCCCGAGGTGCACCCCAGCGGCGACGCCCCGCCCTCCATGGCCTGGCCCATGGGCCTGCACCTCGCCGGAACCGTCGTCCTCGGGCTCTTCCCCGCCGCGGGCCTGTGGCTCGTCTCCCCGGTGGCCCGGCTCCTCGTCGACGCCCCCGCCGCGCGAGGCCCCGAGGCCCTGCTGGCTCCGCTCCGCACGGGCAACGCGCTGCTGCTCGGGGCCGTGGCGCTGCTGCTGCTCGCCACCCTGGGCGCCCGGCGCGCCGCGCGTCGGCACGTCACCTGGGGCTGCGGCTACAGCGCCCCCACCCCGAGGATGCAGTACACCGGCACCTCGTTCTCGTCGCAGTTCGTCCAGGTCTTCGAGGCCTTCGTGCTGGAGCTTCGGCGAGAGAAGCTCCCCGAGGGCCCCTTCCCCGAGGCCGAGTCCCACGTGCACACCCACCACGCCGACGCCGTGGAGCGCCGCATGTTCGAGTCGCTCGGCAACGGCGAAGACCTGGTGCGCGGCGTCGCCCACCGCATCCCCGAGGAGCCGCGCTTCGCCTTCGCCGCGGGCCTGATCTCGCTGGTGGTCATCCTCGCGCTGCTCGCCAGCCACGCGGGAGGCGCGCCGTGACGCTCCCCTGGACGCTCGCCCACCTCGTCACCCTGCTGGCCTCGCCCATCCTCGTGGTCGGGGTCATCAACCGCACCAAGGCGCGCTGGGCCGGCCGCAAGGGCCCTCCCCTCGTGCAGACCTTCCACGACCTCGTGCGCCTCACGCGCAAGCGCCCCGTCTACAGCGGCACCACCACGGCGGTCTTCTGGGTCGCGCCCTACGTGATGCTCGCCACCGCGGCGGTCGCGGGGCTCATCGTGCCGATGCTCGGCGTCGGCTCGCCGCTGTCGTTTCGCTACGACTTCGTCTTCTTCGCGTACCTCTGGGGCCTCGGGCGCATGGCGCTGATGCTCGGAGCGCTCGACACCGGCAGCGCCTTCGAGGGCATGGGCGCCAGCCGGGAGGCGACCTTCTCGGCCCTGGTCGAGCCTGCGATGTTTCTCTCGCTCGGGACGCTCGGGTCGATGGCCGGGGCCTCGAGCTTCTCCCAGATGCTGACCTTCCACGGGGCCGACCCCGCGGTGGTCGTGGTGCGCGTCGGCTGCACCATCGCCATGACCGTGCTGCTGCAGGTCGAGTCGGCCCGCATGCCCGTGGACGACCCCACGACCCACCTCGAGCTCACCATGGTCCACGAGGTGATGATCCTCGACCACAGCGGCCCCGACCTCGCCGCGATGGAGTACGGCGCCGGGCTCAAGCTGGCCACCGGGAGCGCGCTGCTCGCCTCGCTCATCAACCCCTTCGGAGCCGGGTCGCCGCGCCTCCTCGTCGCCGCCGCCCACCTCGCCCTGATGCTCCTGATCGCCGTCCTCGTCGGGACCACCGAGTCCACCATCGCCCGCCTCCGGCTGAGCGCCGTCCCCCGCTACCTGCTGGCCGCCCTCTTCGGCGCCGTGCTGGCCCTGCTCGCCAGCATCTGGCGCACCGGAGGCGCGCTGTGACCTCCCTCCTCACCGGCTACATGCTGGTGCTCCTGCTGCCGCTCTTCGTGGCGAGCTGGCGCGTCAGCCTCACGGGCCTGAGCCTCCAGGGACTGCTCATGGCCTGGATGGTCCTCGTGCGCCGCCCGGCGCTCTCCGTCGACCTCGTGGTGACCCTGGTCGACCTCGTGCTGGTGCGCGGCCTCGTCGCCCCGCTCGCGCTGCGCCGCGTGCTGCGCTCGCAGCGGCGCCCCTCCCGCGAAGACGTGATCCCCCCCAACCTCCTGTCCTGGTCCATCGTGGTGGGCCTGGTGATGCTCGGCTTCCAGTGCGCCGCGTGGCTGCACCCTGCCGCCGGGGGCGAGCACGCCCAGGTCGCGGCGGCCGCCACCGGAGTGCTCCTCGGCCTCTTCGTGCTGGCCAGCCAGAACGGCACCTTCAGCCAGGCCGTCGGGGCCCTTCGCCTGGAGTACGCCATCGCCCTCTTCGAGCTCGGCAGCCCGACGCACCTGCCCGTCGCGCTGCGCCTCGCCCAGGTCTCGATCTTCCTTGGCACCGTGCTCACCTACGCCCACTACGTCGGGCGGCTGCGCTCCACCGAGCTCGCCGCCCCCGCCGCGAGGATCCAATGATCGCCGCGCTGCTGCTCGTCGTCCTGCCT
The DNA here is from genome assembly GCA_004297725.1 of Myxococcaceae bacterium. Lineage (GTDB taxonomy): Bacteria > Myxococcota_A > Polyangia > Polyangiales > SCUS01. The sequence goes on from SCUS01000069.1 coordinate 57,377, forward strand.
CTCCTCGGGGCGCTCGCGGCCCTGGCGCTGGGCCACCGGTCGGCCCTGGCCGCGGTGCTCGTCGCCGCCACGGGCACCGCCCTCGGCGCCTGGCTGGCCTTCTTCCCGGGCGCTCCCTCCGGGCACCTCTGGGGGGACTACCTCACCATCGACCCCACCTCGCGGCTCTTCCTCCTGCTCATCAACCTCATCTTCCTGGGCGTCGTCGGGCACATCCGCGGACGGATGCAGCGGGCGCCCGAGGTGCTGGACGGCATCGAGCGCTTCATCGCCCTCGCGCTCGCCTTCCTGGCCGCGGCCAACCTCTCGGTGCTCTCCAACCACCTGCTGCTCGGCTGGCTCGCCCTGGAGGCCACGAGCCTCGCCGCCGCGCCGCTGGTCGCTCGGCGCGGCACCGCCTCCGCCGTCCGCGCGGCCTGGGGCTACTTCCTCTTCTCCTCGGTGGGCCTCGGCATCACCTCGCTCGGCTTCGCCTGCCTCGCCCGCAGCCTCGAACACTCCGGGGCCGAGCCGGTGTTCTTCTTCGACCAGCTCCGCGCGCTGGCCTCTGCGCCGCCCGACGCGTGGCGGGAGGTCGGCCTCGCGCTGGTGATCGTCGGCTATGGCACCAAGCTCGGCCTCGCCCCGATGTACAGCTGGCTGCCGGACGCCTACGAGGAGGCGCCGCCCTCGGTGACGGCCATGCTCGCGGGGGTGCAGTTCAACTGCGCGCTGGTGGGGCTGCTGCGCATCCTGCAGGTCTACCGCGACGGCGAGCCGAGGATGGTGAGCGTCGCGCTGCTGGGCATCGGGCTCGCCTCCATGGCGGTGTCGACCTTCAGCATCATCGCGACCCACAACTACAAGCGACTGCTGGCCTACGCCTCGATCAACCACGGCGGGGTGATCGCCATCGGCCTCGGCCTCGGAGGCCGGGCCGCCTACGGGCTGGTGCTCTACGTGGTCAGCAACGCCTTCATCAAGGCGATCCTCTTCCTCTCGGCGGGCAAGATCGACGACCACTACGGCACCCGCGACATGCGCGAGGTCTCCGGGCTCATCAAGGACCTGCCGGCGAGCGGGCTCTTCCTCACCGTGGGCACCTTCGCGCTGCTGGGCTTCCCCCCCTTCGGCAGCTTCCTCGGCGAGCTGCTCATCCTCTCGGCGCTGATGCGAGCCCACTATGTCCTCGTCTTCGTGGCCTTCTGCGGGCTGCTCACGGTGACCTTCGTCGCCACCGGCCGCTCGATCTTCCCGATGATCTGGGGCGAGTCGAAGAAGCCCGCCCCGAACCAGGGGCTGCTCACGGCGCCGATCAAGCTGGTCTTCGTCGCCGCCCTCGTCACCATGGGGGTCTTCCTGCCGCACCCGGTGAGCTCCCTCTTCGTCGACGTCGCGGCGTCCCTGGGAGGTGTCCGATGAAGCGCTCGTTTCCGCTGCGGCGCTGGGCCGTCTCGGAGCTGGAGGAGCGGCGCGGGGAGCGCTGGGCCGAGCGGGTGGGCGCCCTCCTCGACGAGGGCCTCAGGGTCGTCACCGCCTTCGCGCGCAGCGAAGGGACCGACGTGATCGCGACGGCGCTGCTGCAGTCCGGAGACGGCGAGCTCGAGCTGGTGAGGGGGCGCCTCGACCGCGCCCACGGGTACCACTCGCTCACCCCGACGCACCCGGCGATGCACTGCTTCGAGCGGGAGATGCACGAGCAGACCGGCCTGCGCATCGGGGCCCACCCCTGGCTGAAGCCCCTGCGCTACGAGGGCATCGCCGCCTCCTCCGCGATGGGAGCCCACCCCTTCTACAAGATCCAGGGCAAGGAGGTGCACGAGGTGCAGGTCGGCCCCGTGCACGCGGGCGTCATCGAGCCCGGAGCCTTCCGCTTCATGTGCCTGGGAGAGCGGGTGCACCACCTGGAGATCCAGCTCGGGTACCAGCACCGCGGCGTCGAGGCGCTGCTGCTGAAGGGCGACGCGCGCTCGAAGGCGCAGCTCGTCGAGACCATCGCGGGCGACAGCAGCATCGCCCACGGGCTGGCCTACGCCTCGGCCATCGAGGCGCTCTCGGGCCTCGACGCCGACCCGGGGCTCGAGCGCGGCCGCGCCATCGGCCTCGAGCTGGAGCGCGTGGCGATGCACCTCGCCGGGCTCTCCGGCCTCGCCGGGGACGTGGGCTTCCTCCAGGGGGCCACCACCTGGGGACGGCTCCGCACCACGGCCATCAACACCTCGATGCGCCTCTGCGGCAGCCGCTTCGGCCGGGGGTGGATCCGCCCCGGAGAGAGCCGCGCCTCGGCCGACGGCGCGCTGCTGGAGGTGGTGCGCTCCAACCTGGCGCTGATGGTGAGGGACACCGCCACCGTCAACGACCTCTTCCTCTCCTCGGCCACGGTGAGGCACCGCTTCCAGAGGGCGGGCACGCTCACCCACGCCCAGGCCCTGGACATCGGCCTGGTCGGGCTCCCGGCGAGGGCCTGCGGGGTGGAGCTCGACCAGCGCGCCTACGGCCTGGGCGTCTACGGAGAGCACCCCATGGAGCGCACCACCGAGGCCTCGGGCGACTGCTGGGCCAGGGCGCTGGTGCGCATCCGGGAGATCGATCGCTCGCTCTCATGGCTGGCGCGCATCCTGGAGGGGATGTCATCCCTCGACGCGGTCAGGCGTCCGGTGGGCGAGCTCGCCGCAGGGCAGCTCGTGGCCTCGCTCAGCGAGGGCTGGCGGGGCGAGGTGGTGCACTGCCTGGAGACCGGGGCCGACGGCCGACTGGTCCACTACAAGGTTCAGGACCCCTCGCTGCGCAACTGGTTCGGGTTGGCGCTGGCGGTGAGGGAGAACGACATCTCGGACTTCCCCATCTGCAACAAGAGCTTCGACCTCTCCTACTGCGGTCACGACCTCTAGAGACCCTCGGGACCCCTTATGCTCAAAGCACTCCGCGTCCTCCGCTCGCAGGGCGATCAGTTCATCGGCGACCTCCGCGGCGCCGTGCCGACGGGCCACCGCGGCCGGCCGGTGATCGGCGCGGCCCCATGCCCCGACGGCTGCGAGGCGTGCGTGCGGGTCTGCCCCACGGCCGCCATCACCGCCGACCCGGTGCGCATCGACCTCGCCCGCTGCGTCTTCTGCAACGAGTGCGCGCTGGCCTGCCCCGAGGAGAAGATCGTCTTCACCCCGGAGCCCCGGATGAGCGCCGATCGCCCGGAGGGCCTCGTGGTGACGGCCGACCGCCCCACCCCCACCCCGGTGGCCACCTCCGAGGCGCTGCGCAGGATGTTCGGCCGCTCGCTCAAGCTGCGCCAGGTCTCCGCGGGCGGCTGCAACGGCTGCGAGCTGGAGCTCAACGCCCTCGCCAACGTCAACTTCGACCTCCAGCGCTACGGCATCGAGTGGGTCGCCTCGCCCCGCCACGCCGACGGCCTCGTGCTCACCGGACCGATCTCGAGCCACATGGCCGAGGCGCTGCAGCTCTCCTGGGACGCGATGCCCGAGCCGCGCTTCCTCGTCTCCTTCGGCGCCTGCGCCCTCTCCGGCGGCCTCTACGCCGACTCCGCCGAGCTCGACCGGAGCTTCCTCTCCCGCTTCTCCCCCTCGCTGCTGGTGCCCGGCTGCCCGCCGCATCCGCTCACCTTCGTCCAAGGCATCCTCGACCTGCTGGGCATCCGCTGAGGCACGGCCCGCGTAGCGCGAGGATGGCGACAGCGCGCTAGGCTGTCGCCCCTACGATGAGAACGAGACGACAGGATGACGTGGTCTTCGAGCCGGTGATGCGCTCGTTGTCCATGCGTCGCATCGACCAGATCCTCCAGACCGTCGCCCCGAAGGACGTGACCGTCACGCTCATCGGGGAGAGCGGCACCGGGAAGGAGATCCTCGCGAGGCGCACCCACGAGCTCTCGAAGCGGCGCGCGGGGCCCTTCATCCCCATCAACTGCGCGGCCATCCCCGACGCGCTCTTCGAGAGCGAGCTCTTCGGCCACGAGAAGGGCGCCTTCACCGGAGCCAGCGAGCGCAGCATCGGGAAGGTCGAGGCGGCCGAAGGCGGGACCCTCTTCCTCGACGAGATCGGCGAGCTGCCGCTGCTGCTCCAGGCCAAGCTGCTGCGCTTCCTCGAGAGCCGTCGCTACATGCGCGTCGGCGGCGCGAAGAAGATGCAGGCCGACGTGCGGCTGGTCTTCGCCACGCTCCGCCCGCTGGAGCAGGAGGTGCGCGAGGGGCGCTTCCGCGCGGACCTCTACTACCGCATCCAGGGGGTCACGCTGAACGTCCCCTCGCTGCGAGAGCGCCGCGCCGACATCGCCCCGCTCATCGCGCAGTTCGCCGCGCAGCTCTCCTCGCGCCACGGCGTCGAGCGCCCTCGCCTCACCCGACAGGCCCGGGCGGCGATGCTCCAGTACGACTGGCCGGGCAACGTGCGAGAGCTTCGCAACGTGGTCGAGACGCTCTGCCTCCTCCGAGGCGGCCGCGAGGCCCGGCTCGCCGACCTGCCCGACCCGGTGCGCGGCGCCCCGAAGTCCTCGCGCTCCTCCGCCGGGTCCGACACCCTGACGCTCTCCCTCGACCGGCCGCTCGACGAGATGGTGGGAGCCATCGTCCAGGCGGTGCTCGACCGGGAGGGAGGCAACCGCACCCAGGCCGCCGCGAGGCTCGGGGTGAGCGTGCGTACGCTCCAGCGCTACGTCGCCTCGGGCCGCGTGGCCGACCTGCCCTCGAAGCGATAGGCGCTCAGCCGCCGCCGTCGCGCACGCCCGCGTCGGTCGTCGCCGTCGAGCGGGCGCAGGCGTCGGACCCGTCGGCCCGCGCGCAGGGCATCGGGTCGCAGGTGTCGCCGGCGCCGTCGCCGTCGGCGTCGTCCTGGGCGGTGCTCAGGTCGAAGGGGGGATTGAACACCCGGGGGCAGTTGTCGCGCGCGTTGGGCACCCCGTCGCCGTCGTCGTCGACGCCCATCGTCGGCGCGCCGGGCACCGCGGGGATCATCCCTCCGCCGGCCGCCCTCCTCGCGATGGCCCCGTGCCCGAAGTCGCAGCGGTCGAGCTCCGGACCGCCGCAGCGGAAGAGGGGGAAGAGCTCGTAGGCGTAGCAGTGGCTGCCCGTGCCCGAGGCCCCGCACATGGCGTCGGCGCGGCGGGCGGTCTCCAGGGCTCCCGCGATGGCGCCTCGCAGCCCGGCGAGGTCCGAGGGCTGGGCGCAGACCACCTTGCGCACGCCGCAGACGCCGGACATCCCGCCCGACGACATCCCCTCCGGGACGGCCATGCAGCCCATGCCCGAGACCACCGTCCCGGCCAGCAGGGGCGCGTCCCCGTAGATGGCCCGGCCCCCGACGATCACCAGCCGGACGTCCTGGGCGCGCGCGTCGAGCAGCGCCCGGTAGGGCCTCGTGCGGTCGCCCGCGAAGACCGCGAGGTCGGCCAGGTAGCCGGGGGCCACCCGACCGATGCTGTCGTCGAGGTTGAGCGCGATGGCGCCGTTGAGCGTGGCCATCGCGACGAGCTCCACGTCGCTGAAGGCGCGGGCGTAGTAGCGCTCGTTGAGGTGTGAGGCGCACTGCAGCTCGCCGATGAGGTTCATGCTGCCCGACGGGGTCCAGTCGACGCCGAGGGCGATGGTGACGCCCAGGGCCCGGGCGGTGGTGACGTCCGCGGTCTCGCCGTAGAGGTCGATGTTGCTCCGCGGCGACCAGATGAGGTCGGCCTGCACCTGCGCCATGCGCGAGAGCTGCGGCGTCGAGCACCCGAGGCAGTGGACCACCGCGGTCTTCTCGGTGATCACCCCGTTGCGGTCGGCCACGTCGAACTCCGCCCTGGCGTTGGCGTCGATGCCCTCCGCGATGTGCGGCAGGAAGGCCCGGTACCTCCGGTCGGAGCGCATGCGCGTGCGCACCTCGGCGAGGTGCGTGGCGGTGGTGGCCTCGTTGGGCGCCCCGGTGGCGGTGGAGACCAGCACCGAGTCGATGTCCGGGTCGACGAAGGCGTTGCTGAGCCCGCTCGCCACGGCCTCGAAGGCGTCGAGGTTGCGCACCCAGCTCCCGATGGTGAGGTCGGTGAGCAGCGAGCCCGCGGTGCCGGCCATGGAGGTGGTGCCGGCCATGGCGAGGCGCACCTCGGCGTAGCGCTGCGCGAGGCGCTGGTTGGTGCGGCTGGTGGAGCTGAAGGGACGGTGAGGGATCTTGAAGGTGTCGTAGAGCGGCTCGTGGTTGCGCCAGGTGTTGCGGTTGTCGTAGCGGCGCTCGTGCCGGAAGACCGGCATGTGGTTGTAGTCGGCGTGCTGGTGGGGATCGATCAGCCCGGGGAAGATCACCCCCTCGGAGCACACGACCTGGGCACCCCGGGCGCTGGGGTCGCCGCCGCAGTCGGGCCCTACGCAGGCGATGCGACCGGTGTCCGCGGAGAAGAGCACCTCGCCGTCACAGAGCACCCGGTCGGGGGTGACGACGGTGCCCCGGAGGCGCACGAAGCGGGTGCTGCCGCTCGCGGGGACGCAGCGCCCGAAGGAGGCGGGGCAGCTCTGGGTGACGGCCCCGACCTCCGCGTCGCCGGGGATGGCCGGGACGTCGGGGACGTCGACGACCGCCGAGGCGTCGGGGAGCTCGCCTGGCTCGGAAGAGCAGGCACCGAGGACCGCGATGAAGAGCAGACACCCGGAGCGCCTCGGCAACATCGCCGGATCGTTGATGAAGCGATGGGGCGTTGTCTACCGCCGTCGCGGTGACGGATCAGTTGTGGGCTTCGTGAACGCAGAGGATGTTGCCCTCCGGGTCCTTGAACCACGCGGCCTTCTCCGACCCGAGCACGCAGATGTGCTCGACGGTCTTGAGGTTGGGCATGTCGTAGTCCTCGAAGACCACGCCGCGCTTCTCGAGGTCCTTCACCTCGGTCGCGACGTCGTCGACCTCGAAGCTCAGCGCGGTGTGTTCGGCCCTGGTCCCCTGGGGCTTCGGGATGAGGGCGATGGTCGCCTGCCCCCCGCAGGCGAACACGAAGTTGCCATCCGCCGCGAAGCCCAGCGGCTTCAGCCCGAGGGTCTTCTCATAGAAGGTTCGCGCGCGGCCCATGTCCCTGACCGGAAGGATGGTGGTCGTCGGTGCGTTGTTCAGCACGGCAATACTCCCCTCTCTCTCTTCGATGGACCCTCCGGGCGCATCCCCTCGGTGGTCCCCTTCGGTCCGCCTGACCCCTCGTCAGGCGATACGGCCTCGCATCTGGGGCGGTCCCCCCGTGACCGCAAGCTGCGCCGTGCAGCGCCCGGGTCGCTGCGCTCAGAGCTCGGTAGAACTCTCGGCCTCGTCGGCGCTCTCGGCCGCCCCGGGGTGCTCCGTCTCCCTCAGCAGCCACCGACCCAGCGCGAGGCCCAGCACCCCCGAGAGGGCGCTCGCCAGCAGCACCCCGACCTTGGCGGCGCCCAGCATCGCCGCGTCGCGGAAGGCGAGCTGCGCGATGAAGAGCGCCATCGTGAAGCCGACGCCGGCGACCACGCCGAGGGTCACCAGGTGCCTCGCGCCGAGGCCGCGAGGGAGCGTCGCCACCCGCAGCCGCAGCGCGATCGCGCAGGCGATCAGCACCCCGACGGGCTTGCCGACCACCAGGCCCACCGCCGCGCCGAGGGCCACCGTCGCGTTGCCGCGGTCGAGCGAGAGGCCCCGGAGCGAGACGCCCGCGTTGGCCAGCGCGAAGAGCGGCATGATGACGAAGGCGACCCAGGGGTGAAGCGCCTCGATCAGGCTGGACGCCGGGGACATCGCCTCACGGCGCGCGCCGTCGACGTGGTTGAGCGTCGCCGCGAGCTCGTGGGTCGTGAGCGCGCCGGAGGGCACCCCGGAGAGCAGGTCGAGCTCCGCCCTCACGGTGTCCGCGAAGCCCCTGGGGCCGAGCCAGGCGCGCACCGGGGTGAGCAGGCCGATGAGCACCCCGGCGATCGTGGGGTGGATGCCCGCGGCGTAGACGCCGGCCCACACGACCACCCCGGGGATGACGTAGAGGAGCTTCCGGCGGACGCCGAGCGCCCTCATCGCGAAGAGGAGCCCGAGGCCCAGCGCGACGACCAGGAGCCCCGGCAGCGAGATGCCCGCGGAGTAGAAGAGGGCGATGACCACGATGGCGCCGAGGTCGTCGATGACCGCGAGCGCGAGCAGCAGCACGCGGAGGGCCGGCGGCACGCGAGGGCCGAGCAGCGTGAGCACGCCGACCGCGAAGGCGATGTCCGTCGCCATGGGGACGCCCCAGCCCGGGCGGGTAGACGGCGCCCCCGCGATCGAGAGGTAGAGCAGCGCCGGGGCCACCATGCCGCCGAGGGCGGCCAGCGCCGGGAGCGCGGCGCGGCGCCACTCGGAGAGCTCGCCGTGGTGCAGCTCCCGGCGGATCTCCAGGCCCACCACGAAGAAGAAGATCGCCATCAGGCCGTCGTTGACGAACCACGCGAGCGGGCGCTCGAAGGCCGCGCCACCCAGGTGGACGCCGAGCGGCGTCTCCCACAGCCGGAAGTAGCTCGCGGCCCACGGGGAGTTGGCCCACGCCATCGCGACCGCCGCGAGCAGGAGCAGCACGATGCCGCTCGCGGCCTCGATCTGGAGGAAGCGATCGAGCGGACGGCGAGCGCGCCGGGCGAGGTGCACCAGCGGAGCCCAGGCCTCCGGAGGCGACGAGGGGCGGGACGGTGGATCGTTGGAGACCATGGCCATGGCGTGCGCTCGCAGAGCGGCATCTCTGCCGGAGATGGATGGCGGCCCGACCATCCGTGGTCCTGCAGCCTTATGGGGCTGCACCCTTCGAGGAGACCGCAGGCGAGTAGCACGAAGCCCCGAGGGCGCTCCACCGTGAACGGCCGGAGGGGGGTGTCGACGCTCGGGCGGCGCGGCCCTATGGCGGAGTCTACGAGGGGATGGAGGCGCCACCATGAGCCGGCTCTTGATCGCGTCCAACCGGCTCCCCATCACGATCCAGCCCGAGGGCGACGGCTTCGAGCTACGGCCCTCCTCCGGGGGCCTCGCCACGGCGCTGCGAGGCCCGCACGCGAAGGGCGACGGGCTCTGGTTCGGCTGGCCCGGGGACGTCTCCCTGGCCACGCCGGAGCAGCGCGCCCGCATCGACGCCGAGCTCGTCGAGCGGCGCCTCGTGCCCATCGACCTCACCGCCGCGGAGGTCGCCCACTACTACGACGGCTTCTCCAACGGCGCCGTGTGGCCGCTCTTCCACTACAGCCTCGACAAGGTGCGCCTCGAGGCCCGCGAAGACTGGGTCACCTACCAGCACGTCAACCAGCGCTTCGCCGAGGCGATCGCGGCGCGCACCCAGCCGGGCGACCTCGTGTGGATCCACGACTACCACCTGATGCTGGTGCCGGAGTACCTGCGGCGGCTCGTCCCCGGGGCGCGCATCGGGTTCTTCCTGCACATCCCCTTCCCCGCGGCGGACGTGTTCCGCATCCTGCCGTGGCGCGAGGAGGTGCTGCGGGGGCTGATGGGCGCCGACCTCCTCGGCTTCCACACGGGCGAGTACCTCACCAACTTCGCCCGCTCCGCGGCGCAGGTGCTGGCGACCGACCTCGACGTCGACGTCCTGCGCTGGGCCGACCACTCGGTGCGCCTCGGCACCTTCCCCATCGGCGTCGACGCCGCGGCCTTCGCCGCCGACTCGCCGGAGGTCGACGCCGAGCTCGCCGCGCTGCGGAAGAACACCGCGGGCCGACGCCTCATCCTGGGCATCGACCGCCTCGACTACACCAAGGGCATCCTGCGCCGGCTGCTCGCCTTCGAGCGGCTCCTCGAGGGCGACCAGACGCTCCACGAGCGGGTGCAGCTCCTCCAGATCGCCGTGCCGTCGCGGGAGTCCATCGACAGCTACGCCGACCTCCGCAAGGAGGCCAACGAGCTCGTCGGGCGCATCAACGCCGCCCACGGGACGCCCACCCGCGTGCCGGTGCATTTCCTCTACCGCTCGGTGCCCTTCGAGCAGCTCGTGGCGCTCTACCGCGCCGCGGACATCATGCTGGTGACCCCCATCCGCGACGGCATGAACCTCGTGGCCAAGGAGTACTGCGCCGCCCGCACCGACGGCGGAGGGGTGCTGGTGCTGAGCGAGTTCGCGGGCGCCGCCGACGAGCTGCGCGAGGCGCTCATCGTGAACCCCTACGACCTCGACGCGGTCGAGCGCACCATCGGCGCGGCGCTCCAGATGCCCGAGGAGGAGCGACGCCTGCGCATGGAGCGGCTCCACGCGCGCGTGCTCGAGGCGGACGTCGCCCGCTGGCACCGGCGCTTCGTCGACGAGCTCGAGCGGGTGCCCGTGCTGCCCGCGCGCAACGCGGTGGAGGGCGGCCGCTCGCTCAGCGAGGAGGTCTCCCGGCTGCGGGAGGCGCCGAGCCTGCTGGTGCTGCTCGACTACGACGGCACCCTGGTGCCCTACGCGATGATGCCCGAGCTGGCGCGCCCCGACCCGGAGCTTCAGTCGCTCCTCGGGCGCCTCGCGGCCCGGCCCGGGGCGCGGGTGCATGTGCTCACCGGGCGCACCCCGGCGTCCATCGAGCGGCTGCTGGGCGAGCAGCCGGTGGGCCTCTGCGCCGAGCACGGCTACTGGTGCCGCCCCGACCCGACGCGCCCTTGGACGGTGCGGGTGACCGGCTCGCTGGGATGGAAGGAGCCCGTCGGGGCGCTGCTGGCCGACCTCGCCGCCCGCACGCCCGGAGCCTTCGTGGAGGAGAAGACCTCGGCGCTCGCGTTTCACTACCGCGCGGTCGACCCGACGCTGGCGAGCGCCCGGGTGCACGAGCTGCGAGCCCGGCTGGCCGCCGAGGCGAGGACGGACATCGAGCTGCTGGAGGGCTCTCGGGTGATCGAGGTGCGCCTGCCCGGCGTCAGCAAGAGCATCGTGGCGGCCGCGCTCATCGCCGACATGCCCGCGGGCACGGCCATCTTCGCCGGAGGCGACGACCGCACCGACGAAGACCTCTTCTCCGCCCTCCCCCCGGAGGCCGTCTCGGTGCGCGTCGGGCGCGGCCGCTCGCTGGCGCGCTTCCGCGTCGACGACGTCTCGGCCTTCCGCGCCCTGCTCGGCGCGCTGGTCTGAGCCGTCGCGGGGCGCGACGGATCAGCGACGCCCCGCGCCGCCGTCGAGAAGCCTCGCCCTGAGCTCGCGGGCGCGGGCCGGGTCTTCGTCGTAGAGGTTGCGCTGCTCGCCGGGATCGAGCGCGAGGTTGTACATCTCCCAGACGCTCCGCGAGGCGTCGAAGGCGATCTTCCACGGCGGGGCGATGAGCGCCCTGGAGGTGGGCGCGCCGCCGCCGTACTCCGCGACGTCGGCGTAGACCTCCTCGCGCCAGTCCGGAGGGGCGCCGCCGTGGCGGCTGAGGAGCACCGGGACCAGCGAGCGCGACGGGCTCTCGGCGTACATGGGCCGGCCCGCGAGGTTGAGCACCGTGGCGTAGAGGTCGAAGAGGGCCGTGAGCGCGTGGCGCTCGCCGGGGGCCACGCCCGGGGCGCGCACCAGCAGCGGCACCCGGATGGACTCCTCGTGCACGTCGTAGAAGTGGTACCGCGAGCCGTGCTCGTCGAAGCCCTCGCCGTGGTCGCTGAACACGACCACCAGCACCCGCGCGCCGCGGCGCTCGAGGCGGTCGGCGGCGTCGAGCACCCTGGAGGCGAACGCGTCGGCGCGGGCGAGCTCGGCGTCGTAGCGGTCGCTCTCGCTGCGCCCGAAATTCTGCGGCCAGGTGTGCTCGCCGTAGGGCGCGTGGGCGTCGATCAGGTGCACCCACGCGAAGAAGGGCTGGTCTCGCGGCCGCTCGATCCACTCCGCGGCGCCCTGCACGATGGGCGCGGCGTCGTCCTTGAACAGGGCCTCGTCCTGCACGACCTCGAAGCCCTGGTAGAAGCCCGGCGTGCCCGAGAAGTACGAGGTGTTGGTGAACGCCGCCGTCGCGTAGCCGGCGGCCCGCAGCGCCTCGGCGAGCGTCTCGTTCTCCTCGGCGATCGAGGGGAAGTGGGGGTCGGAGCCCTGGGCCCACGCGACGTCGCCGGGGTAGCGGCCCGTGAAGGTCGAGGCGAAGGAGCGCAGCGAGCCGGGCGCGACGGAGTAGGCGTTGGTGAAGCGCGCGGCGCGCTCGGCGAAGCGGGCGATGTTGGGGGTGGTCGGGCGGTGGTAGCCGAAGGCGCTCATGCGGTCGGGGCGCGCGGCGTCGATGGAGATGAAGAGCACGCTGGGCGGGCGCTCGGCGAGCGGGCCCGTGACGGTCACGAAGCGCCCGTGGCTCCCCGTCGAAGCGACGGCGGGCGCGTCGTGCCCTGAGCAGCTCTCGTCCACGCCGTTGCCAGGAACCTCCCTCGCCCCGGGGTAGGCCCTGGGGTTGTGGTCGTCGCAGTCGGCCCCACCGAAGAGCACCCCGTGGCCGTCGCGGTCGCGGTCGAGGGAGCGCTGCAGCGGGCCGAGGGCGCGCCTCGCGATGGCGCTGCGGCTGGCGACGGCGGTCAGCACGGCCTGTCGTCGGCCGAGGCCGAGCGCAGGGACGGCGGCGAGCGCCACGCAGGCGAGGGTGACGAGGAGCGCGACGGAGGCGACCGGGCTGCGGCGAGGGCGCCGGGGGCTGAGCCGCAGCAGGAGCGCGACGAGGGCGACGTCGGCCGCGACGAGGGCCGCCGCGAGGCCGAGGGCCACCGGGTCGAGCGCCGAGAGGGCGTCCCGGTAGCGCGAGGCCGCGAGGCCCGCGGGGACCAGGGCGAGGACGGCGCCCCCGGTGGCGACGGCGCCCACGCTCGCGAGGCGCCCCGCGCGCCGGACCAGCGGGGCGAGCGGCCACGAGGCGACCACGCTCGCCGCGGAGCCGAGCGCGACGGCGGCGGGCAGCGCCAGGGCGATGGGGGCGACCATCAGGGCGCGGGACTGGAAGGTCCGGGTGACGTAGGACGCGACGGCGACCAGCGCGGCGCCTGCGGGGAGCGCGCCGGTGAGCGAGGAGGCGAGGGCCAGCGCGGCGGGCTCGTCGCGCCTCCACCAGCGCGACGGGCCGGCGAGGAGCCAGCGGCCCAGCACCCGGACCGGCGGGCGGTTGGAGGCGGCGCGGACGAAGAGTTCCTGCGCGGCGGCGACGCCGAGGCCGAGGGCGGAGAGCACGCCGACGCAGTGCACGACGCACCACCCGAGCAGCGCGAGGCTGCGCGACGCCGAGGGCATGCGGGCGTACGCGATGACGCCGTCGATGACGCCCACCAGCACGAACGCGACCAGGGCGCCGAGCGCCGCGACGCCGCCCGACAGGCGCGGCTCGGACCCCTCGACCGCGGGCTCCGCGCCGGGTCGATCGATCACTCCGGCGCTGCGACCCCGGCTGACGTACCTCGGGGAGCGCACCAGGAGCCCGGAGGGCGAGGGCCGACGCGACGGCGCGCCGCCGCGGGCGTGATGGACCCTGGCGGAGGGGCGTAGCTGCGAGGTCGCGTGGCGCTTCATGGCCGGGTCAGGACTTCTCCGCGAAGGGTCGGACGCCTTTGGACGGGGATGGCGGCAGACGGGCCACCGTCCACTACCTTGAACCGGCGCGCGCAACCACCCACCCCACAAGGCCGGGGTGACGGATTCGTCTCGACGCCTCCCGGTGCAGGCCCGGCGGTGGGTGGGGCTACGGCGTGACCGTCGCGGTGAGCGTGTCGGGGCAGTACTGCCGGCGCTCGCGGTAGGCGTCCATCTCCGCGGGGCTCACGGCGCGGCCGAGGATGAAGAGGTCATCGACGACCCCGTTGATGCCGAGCTGCGGCTCGCCGTCGTTCATGTCCGCGCCGATGACCACCGGCGCGGGCGGGTACTGGATCGGCGCCTCCGGGGGATGGACGCAGGTGTTGCTGGCGACCATGCCGTCGACGGTTCCCGGGCAGAGGTAGCTGCAAGGCTGCCAGCAGGTCGGGGTGCCCGCGCCGCCGTCGGGCAGGTCGGGCGGGTAGCAGGGCCCGACCAGCGGGTCGGGCTGGCCGTGCGCGGGGTTCGGGTCTGCCGGGCAGTAGCGCCCTCCCGGGGGGAAGAGGTTGAGGTCCCGCGGGTAGTCGTAGGTGTGGCCGTCGTAGAAGCTGCGGCGGACGGTGTGCGGCCGCGCGGTGGTGTCGATGGTGAGCGCCAGGAAGTGCCACTGGTTGACGAGCCGATCGCTGGTCAGCGGCTCGACGGTGGTGACGTGCGCGTACTGCATCACGTCGGTGCAGGGCTCGACGCACGAGTTGCCCTGGTAGAGCGTGTCGTCCTCTCCGTCGCCGCGGAAGAAGATCGCCCAGGGGTTGAAGATCGAGTTGTCGACGATGCGGTGGTCGGTCTCCGGCAGCCGCCAGAAGGCGGCGCGCGTGGCCTGGTCGGGCATGCCGAAGCAGACCACCGTCTGGAAGTTGTCGTTGAAGTGGTTGGACGGGGTCTCGGGCTTCACCCACACGCCCACGGTGAGCTGGGTGCGCGCGGTGTTGAAGGGCGCCGAGGAGGCCGACTGCCAGTTGATGACGCGGTTGGGCGAGGAGAGCCCGGAGGCCTTGAGCACCGGCACGCTGGGGAAGTTGAGCGAGTGCTGGCCGCGGGTGAAGCGCGCCGAGGCGTTGAGCAGCGACGGGGGCGAGAGGGTGCTCCAGAGCGGCGGGCGCACGGCGACGTCGACCGGGGGCGCGTCGTAGGGGGTCTGGTGGATGTACGCGTCGAAGGGGACCGTCCCCACGGCGGGGCAGGTGCGAGAGCCGGCGCCCTCGTCGAAGGTGTACGCCCCGAGGGTGTTGGCGGCGTGCATGGGCACCCGGTCGAAGGTGTCGTCGTAGCTGTTGGCGGCCGGCACGGGGGTGCTGCCGCCGTAGTGCATCGAGAGGGTGGCCGGGGCGCCCGCGACCAGCGTCGGGACGCGCACCCAGAGGACGCCCATCGCGCAGTCGGTGACGAAGTGCGGCGCCCACGCGCCCGAGGCCGTGCGGAAGACCAGCTTGTCGCACTCGGGCCCGGAGGCCGTGCGCACCGCCGGGGGGAGCACCACCCGCACCTGGAGGTCGGAGTACGCGGCGCTCGCGCCGGTGACGGTGAGCACCCCTCGCGTCGGCAGGCCGCACGCGGGCGCCCCCGGGCACGGGTCGGTGCGGGGCGCGGCGACGATGGGCGGACACGCGGGCCGGGGCGGCCCCGAGTCCGGAGGACCCGAGTCGGCGGGGCCAGCGTCCGCGGTGGGCCTGTCCGCAGCGGGCGCGTCCGCGGGAGGGGCGGTGTCCGAGGGCGGCGCGACGTCGGGGCCGGTCACCCCGAGGTCGTCGGGCGCCCCGGCGTCGGGGGCGTCCATCGAGGGACCCTCGTCCGCGGTGCTCGCGTCTTCGAGCATCTCCTCGTCGGCGGCGACGTCCTTCGGCTTCTCCGGGACGTCGTCCGTCGAGAGCGCCCCCCGCTCGGGACAGCCCGCAAGCGTGAGCGTCGACGCCCCGCAGAGTACGATCGCCCACAGCCAACGGCCCCGAGTCTGGAGCGAGCGATCGCCAGGTCTTGTCATGGCCCCCACCGTAGCGGTCGCACGCAGGCTGGTCGAGGGGCGGGCTTCGGGTGTAGGACGCGTGGCACGATCCTGTCGGACGGAGAGAGGCGCCGCTGTGATGATCCCCGCTGGAATCCCGAGCTCTGCCGAGGGCCGAGAGCGGCTGGTCGAGACGATTCGCGACGCCATCATCGGCGACGACCACGTGCTGTCGGGCGCCTTCGGCCCGCGGCGGGTGACCTACGCGGACTACACCGCCTCGGGGCGGAGCCTCACCTTCATCGAGGACTTCATCCGCGACGAGGTGATGCCCCTCTACGCCAACACGCACACGGAGACCTCGCAGACGGGGCTGCAGACGACCCGCTTCCGGGAGGACGCGCGGGACATCATCCACCGCGCCGTGGGCGGCGGCCCCGATGACATCGTGGTGTTCTCCGGGTCGGGCGCGACCGGGGCGATCCACAAGCTCATCGACGTGCTCAACCTCCGGCTTCCCGCGGACCTCGACGCCCGCTACGGGCTGCGCTCGCACATCCCCGAGGCCGAGCGCCCGGTGGTGTTCATCGGGCCCTTCGAGCACCACTCCAACGAGCTCCCGTGGCGCGAGTCCATCGCCGACGTGGTGACCATCGAGGAGGACGCCGACGGCCACATCGACATCGCCCACCTCGAGCGCGAGCTCATCGCCCACGCCCACCGGCCGCTGCGCATCGGGAGCTTCTCCGCCGCCTCCAACGTGACCGGCATCGCGACCGACACCACCGCCGTCGCGGAGTGCCTTCACCGCCACGGCGCGCTGTCCTTCTGGGACTACGCCGCGGCCGGGCCCTACGTGGCCATCGACATGAACCCCGGAGGCCCCGACCACCCGGGCCACAAGGACGCGGTGTTCATCTCGCCGCACAAGTTCATCGGCGGCCCCGGCACGCCGGGCGTCCTGGTGGCGAAGCGCTCGCTCTTCAAGAACCGCGTCCCCTCGCAGCCCGGCGGCGGCACCGTGGCCTTCGTCACCGCCCACAAGCACCGCTACCTCGCCGACCCGGTGCACCGCGAGGAGGGCGGCACCCCCGCCATCATCGAGTCGATCCGGGCGGGCCTGGTGTTCCAGCTGAAGGAGGCCGTCGGGGCGGAGACCATCGGCGCCCGCGAGGAGTCGTTCATCACCCGCGCCATCGCCTCGTGGCGGGGCAACCCGAAGATCCGCATCCTCGGCAACGACCGCGCGTGGCGGCTCTCCATCGTGAGCTTCGTCATCCGCCACGGAGAGCGCGGGGCGCTTCACTACAACCTCGTGGTCGCGCTGCTCAACGACCTCTTCGGCATCCAGGCGCGCGGCGGCTGCTCCTGCGCGGGCCCCTACGGCCACCGCCTGCTGGGCATCGACGAGGGCACCTCCGACCGCTACGGCTGCGCGCTCATCTCCGGCGCCGAGGGGCTCAAGCCCGGCTGGGCGCGGGTGAACTTCAACTACTTCCTGTCCGAGCCGGTGTTCCGCTTCATCGTCGCCGCGGTGCACTTCATCGCGACCCACGGCTACAAGCTGGCGCCGCTCTACACCTTCGACCTCGCGACGGGGCAGTGGCACCCGCGCCGGGCGCGCCCCGCCCCGGCGATGCGCCTCCACGACCTCAGCTACCGCAGCGGCAGGCTCGAGTACCGCTCCCGCCGGGAGACCGAGACCGAGCAGGCGCTCGAGGGCTACCTCGACGAGGCCGCGCGCATCGTCGCGGAGGTGGAGGCCGGGGCCGCGGGAGCGCGGAGCATCACCGAGACGGCCCTCTCGGCGGAGGCCGAGTCGCTGCGGTGGTTCCCGCTGCCGGGCGAGGTGCTCGCGGAGATGCAGCGCGCCAACGACCCCGACATCGAGATCGGCGCCGGGGTCTAGTCACTCCCCTCACCGGGGGCCCCCTGGTTGCCATGCCCCACCCACCTCACACACCCTCCCCGGTGCCGCCATGAACCCACCGAAGCCTCCGCCTCCCGCGCTGATGACCCAGCGCATCCTCTGGCTCGCCCTGCTGACCTCCAACTTCCTCTACGTCGGCGTGCTGTTCTACCTGCGCGCCAACCGCGGCGGTCAGAGCCTTCCGGCGATCGATCCGACGCTGGCCCCTGCCTTCGCCGTGGTCGCGCTGGGCGTCTCCGCGGCCAGCCTGCTGCTCCCCAGGCGGCTCTACGCCTCCTTCGCGGCGTCGGCCCCGATCGAGATCCGCGACGGGGTGAAGGAAGACCCGATGGGCGCGCTCCAGGGCTTCCGCCGCCCCGCGCCGAGCGAGCGCCTCTTCGCCGACGCCGACGCCGCCCGCCGGGCGGCCCTCCTGCGCAACCAGTCCCCGTTCATCGTCGGGATGGCGCTCGCCGAGTCCGTCTCGCTGCTGGGCTTCGTGCTGGGCTTCCTGGGCGCGGGCGAGGCGATCTTCCTCCCCTTCTTCGCGGTGGGCATCGCCCTCCAGGCGACGCGCTTCCCCACGATGGTGGCCATCGAGCGCGCCTTCGAGGCCGCGCACGGGGCGAAGTTTTTTTCCGGTCACACCTCCGGGGCACCGGACTAGTACCCATCACAGGAGGCCTTCGACCCACCATGAACAAGCTGCTCTCCCCCCGCGTCATCGCCCTGCTCGGCCTGCTCTCCTTCGCGACCGGCATCGGCGCGACCCTCACGGCCACCCGGCTCCAGACGGGCAGCGACTGCTGCTACCCGGGCTCGCCGTGCTGCACCCCCGGCGCCCCGTGCTGCCAGGGTCGTCACCGCGCGAGCTGATCCGTCCCCCGCCGTGGCCCCTCCCCGTCCGCCCTCCGAGGCCGAGCTCGACGTGCTGATGGCGCGCGTCAGCGATGGGGATCGCCAGGCCTTCACCCCGCTCTTCCAGGCGCTCCACCCCCGCGCGCTCGGCGTCGCCTCACGGCGGCTCGAGCGCGCCCACGCCGCCGAGGTCGCCCAGTCGTCGATGGTCAAGCTCTTCGCCAGCGCCTCTGCGTTCACCCCGGGCCGCCCCGTGCTGCCGTGGTTCTACGCCGTGGTCGCCAACGAGGTGCGCGCCGAGCTGCGGCGCCACCGGAGGGCGGGCGGAGAGCTTTCCGACGAGCTCGCCGAGGGCTCCCCGAGCGCCGACGACGCCCTCGCCGAGCGCGAGCTGCGGCGGGCCCTGCAGCACTGCGTCGACGCGCTCGATCCGGTGTCCGCCGAGGCGATCGCGTCGCTCCTGGGCGACGGGCCGCCTCCGACCATCGCGCCTGCGGCGTACCGCAAGCGCCTCTCTCGCGCCTATGCCCGGCTCCGTTTCCTCCTGGGAGGTGACCATGGCGGCTGATATCGACCTGTCCCCTTCGTCCGCCGAGGCGCTCGCCCGGCGGGCCTACGAGCTGGGCCTCGCGAAGGACGGCCTCGTGCGCGCGCTCATCGTCCTCGGGCTCGCGGTCGTCGCGGCCCTGGTCACCGAGGTGCCGCTCAACGTGCCCACGCTCCTCCTCGCGCTCCTCGCGTGGACCTTCCTGGGATGGCGGCGCGGACACTGGCTCAAGGGCGCGAGCGTGGGTCTCCTGGGAGGCTTCGCGACGCTCCTGCTCCCGATGTCCCTGCTGCGCCCGTGCTGCGCGCCGGGGGCCATGACCTGCGAGGGCTGCTGCGCCGGTCCGGGCTCCTGCGCCCTCGCGGGGATGGCCCTGGGCATCGTGCTCGCCGCGCTCGTCCCGAGAGGCAACGGACCGCAGCGGGCGAAGGCCGGCGCGGGCATGCTGCTGGGCGTGGTGTCCATCGGGGCGGTGCGCTGCAACACGCTCTTCCTGGGCGAGGCCCTCGGGCTGCTGGCGGGCCTCCTCGGCGGGGCGATCGCGCTCGGCGCCGGGTCGTGGCTCTGGGCCCGGACGCGCGCCGCGGCCTGAGCGAACTCAGACTCGACTCTGGCCCTTCGATGGCGAGCGAGAGTGCGCGATTGGCCTGTGTTCTCGTGCGCGCCCGGAGCGAACGACCAAGACGTAGCGTTGCTACGTCGCGGGAGTGAGCGAGGACGAAAGCCGAGAAGACAGGCCAGGGTCGCGCTCGCAGCCGTCATCGAGGGCCAGAGTCGAGTCAGACCGGGACGCCCGCCGCGCGGAGCCCGAGGAAGGTCACCGCGCTGATCGCGGCCGCGCCCGGCACCGTCAGCACCCAGGCCCAGACGATGCGGCCGGCGACGCCCCAGCGCACGGCGCTCAGCTTGCGCACGGTGCCGACGCCGATGATGGCGCCGGTGATGGTGTGCGTGGTCGAGACCGGGATGCCCAGGGCGGTGGCCATGAAGAGGGTGCTGGCCCCGGCGGTCTCGGCGCAGAAGCCGCCCACCGGGGCGAGGCGGGTGATCTTCATCCCCATGGTCTTCACGATGCGCCATCCGCCGCTGAGGGTTCCGAGGCCCATGGCGGCGTGGCAGGCGAGCACGACCCACAGCGGGATGTGCTGGAGCTCACCCCGCCCCGCGGCGGCGAGCTGGCCGTTGGCGATGAGCGCCGCGACGATGATGCCCATGGTCTTCTGCGCGTCGTTGCCGCCGTGGCCCAGGGAGTAGAGGGCGGCGGACACGAGCTGCATCCGCCGGAAGCCCCGGTCGACGACGCGCTGCGAGCGGTTGCCGAAGAGCGCCATGGTGAGCGCCATCAGCCCGAAGCCCAGCACCGCGCCCACGAGCGGAGAGAGCACGATGAAGAGGGCCGTCTTCGCGAAGAACGCCGCGTCGAGCGCCCCGAAGCCGGCCTTCACCACGGCGGCGCCGGCCAGGCCGCCCAGCAGGGCGTGCGACGACGAGGTCGGAAGGCCCCACCACCAGGTGAGGAGGTCCCACACCACGGCGCCGACGAGGCCCGCCGCCACGAGGCCGAGCGTCACCACGCGGGCGTCGACCCCCCGGGCGATGTTGCCCGCGACGTGGGTGCTGAACACCAGGAACGCGATGAAGTTGAACGCCGCGGCCCAGAGCACGGCGGCGTTGGGCGAGAGCACCCGGGTAGACACCACCGTCGCGATGCTGTTGGCGGCGTCGTGGAAGCCGTTGATGAAGTCGAAGGCGAGCGCCAGGGCGACGATGAGCACGAGGCCGGTCATGCGTACTCCAGCACCACGCCCTCGACGATGTTCGCGACGTCCTCGCAGCGGTCCGTGGCGGCCTCGAGGTTGCCGAAGATGTCATGCCACTTCATCACCATCAGCGGGTCGTTGCCCGGGCGGTAGAGCGCGGCCATCCCGCGGCGGTAGACCGCGTCGGCCTCGTTCTCCAGTCGGTTCACCTCGACGCAGAGCTCGAGGATCGCCGGCGCGTTGGTCATCCTCGGCAGCAGGGCGACGGCCCTGGCGACGGCCTCGCACGAGCGCACCAGCAGCGCCGAGAGCTCGGCGGCCTCGCGCGGGGCGGCGCGTATCTGGAAGAGCGCCACGCGGTCGGCGGCCTCCTCGATGCAGTCCAGCACGTCGTCCATGCGGCTGATGAGGCCGTGGATGTCGTCGCGGTCGAGCGGCGTGATCCAGTTCTCGTGCAGGCGCTTCATGGTCTGGTGGGTGATGGTGTCCCCCTCCACCTCGGCCTGCTTGATGCGCTCGACCAGGGCGCGGGTGAGCTCGTCCGGCTCCTCGGCGGCCTCCAGGGAGGCGCCGCGGAAGGGAGCCTCCTCCCCGGGCGCCACCTGGAGGTGGGAGAACATCTCCACGAGCATCTTCGAGGCCGCGACGCTCTGCGCCGCGTGCTCGGAGAAGGCGCCGAAGAACGCGAGGTCCTTCTTCTTCTTCGATCCAAACATTGGGGGGGTGACTCCCTCTTCACCCCCTCTGAGGAGTCCGGAGCCCTTCCGCCAGGGCCCTTCTTCGCGCCCCATGGCGCGGAGCGATCAGGTCACGTCGAGGACGATGCGCATCCGGGCGCGTCCCTCGCGGACGCTCGCGATGGCCTCGTTGGCGCTCGCCAGCGGCATGCGCTCGGTGATCGGCGCGATCGAGTGCCCGGCCGCGAAGGAGAGCATGCGCCCCATGGTGGCGCGGCTCCCGATGACGCTCCCGGTGATCTTCTTCTGCTCGTCGAGCAGCGGGTCGACCCCCACGCGCAGGGCCTCGCTCGGGACGCCGATGAGGCAGAGCGTCCCCTCGAGGTCGAGCACCTTCATCCAGGCGTCCCAGTCGAGCGAGGCGTGCGTGGTCACCAGCAGCAGGTCGACCACGTTCGCGGGGAGCGCGGCCTTGGCGTCGACCAGGTCCTGCGCGCCGAGGGAGAGCGCGAGCGCCCGCTTGCTGGGGTCCGGATCGAAGGCGATCACGTCGGCGCCCATGGCCGACGCGAAGCGCACCGCGAGGTGGCCGAGGCCACCGACGCCCACGACCCCGACGCGCACGTTGGCCCTCGCGCCGAGGCGCTCCAGCGGGGAGAACACCGTGAGCCCGGCGCAGAGCAGCGGCGCCGCGGTCGAGGCGTCGAGCGCGGGCGGAAGCTCGAAGGCGAAGTGCGAGTCGACCTGCACGATGGTGGCGAAGCCCCCCTGGCGGCCGACGCAGGTGCGCACCTTGCCGCCGGTGCAGAGGTGCTCCCGCCCGGAGGTGCAGGCGGGGCAGCGGCCGCACGCGCCGCACTGCCAGCCGACGCCGACCAGGGCGCCCAGCGGCAGCGTCGCGTCGGGCCCGCGCGCCACGACCCGGCCGACGATCTCGTGACCGGGGACGAGCGGGCGGGCCACCTCGCCCCAGTCGCCGTCGAGGAGGTGCACGTCGCTGTGACAGACGGAGCAGTGCTCTACCCGGATCTCCACGTCGCGGCCGATGGGCGCGCCGGGATGGGGGAGCTCGATCGCCTCGAGGGGAGAGCGCGGAGAGCGCTGCGCATAGGCTCGGATGGTGGGGTGCATCGAAGTGGGGCGCGAGACTGCTCGACTCGCGCCGCCGGAGCAAGACCGTCGAGCTGTCGTATCGCGGGGGGGGCTACTTCACTCGACGCCGCGGCCGTGGTCGGATACGGAGACCCACGACAGCTTCGAGCGAAGAAGAGGAGCCCCCCTACCACATGGCCTCACCCATCAAGCCCCACGTCACCTCCCGTAAGACCGGCGGGCGCACGATCGACTCCCGCGACCTCCTCCAGGAGTACGTCGAGAAGAACCTCTCTCGCCGCAGCCTGCTCGTGGGCGCCCTCGCGGCAGCGACGGCCGCGGCGGGGTGCTCCGATGGCAACAGCGGCCCGGTGACGGTCCCTCCGACCGACGCCGGCGGCGGCGCCGACGTGCCGACCGACAGCCCCGCGCCCGTCGACGTGCCGCCCGCGCGCACGGCCCACCTCGTGGGGGTCGGCCACGACGCCGACCACGTCCGGGCGGCTGAGCTTGCGCTCCAGGAGACCGCGGGCTTCGACTTCGTGCAGTCGGGGCAGCGCGTCTACCTGAAGGTCAACACCAACTCCGGCGACGCGTTCCCGTACTCGACCTCGCCGGACATGATCCGGTGGGTGGCCGAGAAGGTGCGCGCCCGCGGCGGCGAGGTGTTCGTCGGCGACCGGTCGTTCTTCGGCGACCGCAACACGCGCGGCAACTTCCAGCGCAACGGCATCGTGGACATCTGCGAAGAGCTCGGCATCGACCTGCACGTCTTCGGCGACCCGATGACCGACAGCGCGGCCAACAGCGTCGACTGGATGGACCTGCCGGCCGAGATCGACGGCCTCGGCGCCCGCAGCGCCTACTGGACGGGCACCATGCGCATCCCCGCGATGGTGGCGCAGGCCGACCACATCGTGGCGATGCCCTGCGTGAAGACCCACTTCATCTCGACCTACACCATGTCGATGAAGAACATGATCGGCATCATCAACCCGCGCGACCGCTCGCAGTCGAACAACCTGGGCAACCACTCGGTCTCCGGGGACAAGCTGCACCGCCAGGTGGCGTTCATGAACAAGGCAGGCCCCGCGGTCTCGCTCGTCGTGCTCGACGGGTGGAACGCCCTGGTCTCCGGCGGCCCGCTGCCCTCCAACGCCCCGCCCCGCGCCCCGGCCGGCTGGGTCGCCCAGGTGGCCGAGCCCCACGTGGTCATCATCTCTCGCGACCGCGTGGCGGCCGACCTCACCGGCCTCGCGCTGCTGAAGTCGCTCTCGCCCATGTACGAGATGATCCAGACGACGACGGCGCGCGCCAACCGCCAGATGGTCCGCGCGCTCGCCTCGGGCGTCGGCATCTCGGAGATGAGCCAGTTCGACCTGTCGGGCCCGTCGGTGCCCACGATCGACATGCTCCGCACGCTCGCCACCGCGTAACGAGCGCCCTCCTCCGCCTCTCCGCTCCTCTCCTTCCCCTAAACCCCCCCAACCCGACCAGCTCCCTCCCCGGCGCGGCGCCTGCCGCAGCGGGGTTGGGGCCGCGTCAGGCGTGCGCGGCGACGAGCGAGAGCAGCAGCACGAGCGCCGCGACGCCGAGCGCGAACACGATGCGGTGCGCGATGTGGGCGGTGCGAAGCTCCATGAACTCGAAGCCGACCACGCAGGCCTTGATGCCACCGAGCACGAGGGCGGGGAGCAGCACGCCCCAGGCGACCGCGGCCACGGCCGCCGCGACGAGCGCGAGATAGGCGATGAAGCGCATGCTCAGGGCCTCGCGAAGAAGAGGGGGAAGAGGAAGAACCAGGCGAGGTCGCACATGTGCCAGAAGAGGGCGGTGCCGCCGACGGAGGTCTCCGGGTCGTCGAAGGTGGTCCTGCCGACCCGGGCGCCCACGAAGGCGATCAGCCCGAGGCCCACGAGCACGTGGATGAAGTGGAAGCCCGTCGCCAGGAAGTAGAGGTCCCAGAAGTCGTTGACCCCGAGCCCGTAGCCCGCTCGTGACTTCGAGGAGTACTCGGCGATCTTGAGGCCGACGAAGACCAGCCCCGTGAGCGCGGCGCCTCCGTAGAAGCGCCGGGAGCGCTCGAAGCGCGACGCCCGGAAGGCGTGCACCCCTTCGGCGGTGAGCCACCCGCTGGTCACCAGCGCGAGCGTGAGCGCGAGGCCCATCCGGGCGTCGAGCGCCGCCTGCCCCGCATGGAAGAGCGCGGGCTGGGTGTGGCGCAGATAGGCGATGCCCACGAACATCATCGCGAAGGCGAAGATCTCGAGCGCGAAGACCATCCACATCAGCAGGCCGCCGGGCGGGTCGAGCAGCTCGCGGGTCGCGGACGGAGCGTGTCGGGTGGAGAGCGAGGGCGGATTCATCGATACGCGGGGTCTTATGGGCTCGCGATCCGAGCGGGCCATGACTTCCATCAGCGCAAAGAAAGCGCCGCCATGGAGGCCCACTTGAGCGCGCGATTCTGCTACGGGCGCTGCATGGCCGCCTCCCTCGACGCTCTCCTCCGCCCTCGTTCGATCGCCGTCATCGGCGCCGCCCGCAAGCGCGGCAGCATCGCCGCCGAGGTCTTCCACAACCTCGTGCACGTCGGCTTCCAGGGAGCCGTCTACCCGGTGAACCCGAAGGCGCCGGTGGTCCAGTCGGTGCGCGCCTACGCGACCGTCGAAGACATCCCCGACGCGGTCGACCTCGCGCTGCTGGTCGTGCCCGCGGCGCAGGTGCTGGAGACCATCGACGCGTGCGGTCGCAAGGGCGTGCGCGCGGTCGTGGTGATCAGCGCGGGCTTCGCGGAGACGGGCCCCGAGGGCGCCGCGCTGCAGCTGGCGCTCGCCGACCGGGCGCGCGGGTACGGCATGCGCGTGGTCGGCCCGAACTGCCTCGGCGTGCTCAACGCCCACCCCGACGTGCGCATGGGGGCGACCTTCGCGCCCAACTTCCCTCCCTTCGGCGGCGTCGCGGTGTGCTCGCAGTCCGGCGCGCTGGGCCTCGCCATCCTCGACCTCGCGCTGGAGGTCGGCATGGGCATCTCGTCCTTCGTGAGCATCGGCAACCGCGCGGACGTCTCCGCCGCCGACCTCATGGCCTACTGGGAAGACGACCCCGACACGAAGGTGGTGCTGCTCTACCTGGAGAACCTCGGCGACCCGGCGGAGTTTCTCGAGGTCGCCCGCCGGGTGTCGCGCAAGAAGCCCGTCGCCGTGGTGAAGAGCGGGCGCACCGAGGCGGGGCGGCGCGCGGCGAGCTCGCACACCGGCGCCCTGGCCGGCATGGACGTGGCCGTCGACGCGCTCCTCGGGCAGTGCGGAGTGCTGCGGACGGACACCATCCACGAGCTCTTCGAGGTCGCCATGCTGCTCTCCACGCAGCCCGTCCCCCGGGGGCCGAGGGTGGCGATCCTCACCAACGCGGGGGGCCCCGGGATCATGGCGACGGACGCGTGCGAGAGCCGCGGGCTGAAGGTCCCCGCGCTCGCCGAGGCCACGCGAGAGGCGCTGCGCTCCTTCCTCCCGGCCGCGGCGTCGGTGGGAAATCCGGTGGACATGATCGCCAGCGCCTCGCCCGAGCAGTACGAGCGCAGCCTGAAGCTGCTGCTCGCCGACCCCGGGGTCGACGCCGTGCTGACGCTCTTCGTGACGCCCATCGTGACGCGCGCCACCGACGTGGCCGAGGCCATCGCGCGCGCCGCCGCGGGATCCGACAAGCCCATCGCGGCCTGCATGATGGGGAGCCAGGGGGTCCCCGAGGCCGTCGCGACGCTGCGCGAGCACCGGATCCCGACGTACACCTTCCCCGAGGCCGCCGCCGCGGCCCTCGCCCGCGCGGCGCGCTACGGGGTCTTCCTGGCGGGCGGAGACGACCCTCCCCCGGCGCTCCCGGTCGATCGCGACGCCGCGGCGAGGGTGCTCGGCGCGGCCGTCCCGGAGGGGGCGCGAGGGCGCTGGCTGAGCCCGGACGAGGTGCGCGCGGTGCTCGACGCGTACGGCGTCGCGACGCCCCGGCAGGCGCTGGCTCGCACCGGCGACGAGGCGGTGCGCTTCGCCGCGGAGCTGGGCTTCCCGGTGGCGCTCAAGCTCGTGGCCGAGGGGATCACCCACAAGACCGACGTCGGAGGCGTGCGCCTCGGGCTGCGCGACGAGGCGGAGGTGCGCGAGGCCTACCTGGCCATGCTCGGGCGGCTCACCGAGCTGGGGCGCGCGGGCGACATGCGGGGCGTGCTGTTGCAGCGCATGGCGGAGCGGGGCGTCGAGACCTTCGTCGGCGCCACGAAGGACCCGGAGTTCGGTCACCTCATCGGCTTCGGCCTGGGCGGGGTGCAGGTCGAGCTGCTCAAGGACGTGGTGTTCCGCGTGGCCCCGCTGGGCGCGGCCGACGCGGCGCAGATGGTCGACGGCATCCGGGCCAGGGCGCTGCTCGAGGGCTTCCGCGGAGGGCCGGTGGTCGACAAGGGCGCCCTCGCCGACGTGCTGCTCCGCGTCGGCCGGCTGGTGGCGGACTTCCCCCACATCGCGGAGATCGACCTCAACCCGGTGATCGCCCGCCCCGACGGCGTGCTCGCGGTCGATGCGCGCATCCGCGTGGAGACCTGATCCCCTTCGAGCGCCGGAGGGTACACTCCGCGGCCGTGCGACCGCTGCTGTGCCTCCTCGGGAGCTCGATGCTGGCCGGCTGCGCGTCGAGCGCGACGGCGAGGCGCGATGACGCCGCGGTGACCGTCGAGGACGCACCGACCGCGGGCAACGTCACGGTGCGGGTGGGCCTCGGGCCGCTGGTTCCGCCGAGGTACCGGGGCGGGGTGAGGGTGAGGGCGACGGACGGCGCCCGCCTCGTCGACGCGCTCACCGACGCCAGCGGAACCGCCCGCTTCACCCTCGACCGCTCGCTGCGCTGGGACCTCACCGCCGCCGAGCCCGGCTACTCCGCCGTCTCCCTCCTCGGGGTGCGCCCCGACCTCGCCACCGAGGTGCTGCTTCGCGCCACGCACGGGCGCCGCCCCGACGAGGTGCGAGACGTCACGCTCTCCGGAGCGATCCTCGGCCGCTCGGCCCCCCGCTCGGCGGTGCTCCTCGACGGCGCCCGGGGCACCACGGTCTCTCGCGACGAGGCCTTCTCGCTCACGCTCCCGACCTGGCCCGGAGCGCCCCTTGCCCGCCTCGTCGCGCTCGAGCTCGACGAGGCCTCCAGCTTCCTCAACGGCTGGATCTCCCCTCCCCTCAGCCCCGACTCCCTCGCTCCGCTGACCGTGACGCTGCCCGCCGCTCCGTCGCGCCCGCAGCGGCTGGAGCTGCGCGTGGACTACCCCTCCATCGGCCGCCTCACGGGCGAGCGCATCGACTCGGTGCTCTCGGAGATCGTGGCTCGGGTGAAGTACACCGACGCGGGCGCGCAGCTCGTCCCGGTGGGGCGCTCTCGCCTCGAGCGGCCCGACGTGGGGTCGTTCTCGCGCTGGATCGTCGAGGCCTGGGAGGGCGAGCTCGCGCCCGAGCTCATCGCCGCCACGCTCCGCTTCCGCGGAGAGCTCCCCTTGCGCGCCTCGGTCACCACGCGTCCGTCCTTCCGCGGCGTGGTCCCGGCCTTCTCGGTGGTGGGCACCCTCGCCTCCCGGGCGGGCGCGCCGGGCTCCGCGACCTTCGAGGTCGTCGCCCAGGGCTGGAGCCGCGCGGCCTTCAGCGTCACCGTCGGCGACACCGTCGCGTGGGAGGGCTACGGCCTCGACGACGCGCCCTGGGAGGCCCGCCCCCTGCCGCCGCTTCCTCCTGGCGTGACGTGGTCGTCGCTCACCACGGCGCGCGGCCCCGTCGTGGCGCGCGCGTGCGTGCTGCGCGACCTGCCGCTGTCGCCCAACGCGTGGATGTCCCCCGCGCCCGCGCTCTCGCTGCGCAGCCTGCTGACGGTCTGCGAGGACGTGGGCTCGACGCTCGCCTCCCCGTGACCCCGGCGGGTGGAGCGCCGCGCCGGGGCCGCTGGTCACGAGGGCGCAGGGCGCTGCGGGATTGGACGAAGAGACGCTAACCCGCGGCAGAGCCGTTGCGATAGCGTCGCGCTCCGAGCCGAGCAGCACCCGTGTCGACCTCCTTCTCCCGCACGATGCGCTCGCTCTCCGCCGACAGCGGCCGACGCGCCCTGCTCGGCATCCTCGGCGCCGCGGTCGCGCTCTCTCTCTGGACCGCCTGGCTGACCCTGTCGCGCGTGCCGGTGTACGAGCGGAGCGCGTCCGCCCGCGTCGAGGTCGACGGCGCCGCCTCTCCGGTCGAGAGCGCCGAGGCGGGGCGCGTGGTGTCCAGCCGGATGAGCCTCGGGCGGCGGGTGAGCGAGGGCGAGGTGCTGGTCGAGCTCGACGTGCGCGACGAGGCGCTGGAGCGGGACGAGGCCGCCTCCCGGCTCGACGCCATCACCCCGCAGCTCGACGAGCTCCGCGCGCAGCTCGCCGCGGCGAACCGGCGGCTGACGGAGGGCTCCGTGGAGACCGCGGCGAGCGCGGAGGCGGCGAGGGCGCGGGTGCGCGAGGCGCAGACCCTGGCCGCGAACGCGAGGTCGGAGGCCGAGCGGGCGGAGCGCAGCCGGGAGCTGGGCCACGGCGGAGCGGCGGACGCGGAGCGGGCGCGGGCCCTCGCGGAGAGCCGGGCCGCGGCGACGGAGGCGCTGGCGAGCGAGCTGCGTCGGGTCGCCCCGGGCGGGCGCTCGCAGGACGCCGCGCTGCGGGGCGAGGTCGCCCGGCTGCGGGGCGAGGTCGCCCGGCTGGAGGGAGAGCGCAGCGTGCTGCGGGCGACCATCGAGCGCATCGCCAACCGGGCCTCTCGGAGGCTGATCCGGGCGCCGGTGTCGGGCATCCTCGGCGAGGCTGCGGCGCTGCGCCCGGGGATGATGGTGGGCGCGGGGCAGCGGGTGGCGACGGTGGTTCCGGACGGCGAGCTGCGCGTGGTGGCGAGCTTCACGCCAGGCACGGCGCTGGGTCGGGTGCGCGTCCGGCAGGCCGCGAGGCTGCGACTGGACGGCTACCCCTGGGCGCAGTGGGGCACCGTCCCCGCCGTGGTGCGCAGCGTCGGGAGCGAGGTGAGAGACGGCCTGGTGCGGGTGGAGCTCGCCTTCCCGGCGCCGCGCGCGACGCGCATCCCCCTGGAGCACGGCCTCCCCGGTGAGGTCGAGGTCGAGGTCGAGCGGGTGTCTCCTGCGGTGCTCGCGCTGCGCGCGGCGGGGCAGTCGGCGCTGGGCCCGCGGGCGAGGCGCTCTCCGTGAGCGGCCCGGCGCGGCGCTGGCTCGTCCCCGAGGTGGTGCAGTCCTCCGCCATGGACTGCGGGCCCGCGTCGCTCAAGGCCGTGCTGGAGGGCTACGGCGTCGCCGTGAGCTACGGGCGCCTCCGCGAGGCGTGCCAGACCGACGTCGACGGCACCTCCATCGACTCGCTCGAAGAGGTCGCCAACCAGATCGGCCTCGACGCCGGGCAGACCCTCGTCAGCGCCGACGACCTCTTCCTCCCCGAGTCGGCCGCGCTGCCCGGGCTGCTCGTGGTCAGGCTCCCCAGCGGGCTCACGCACTTCGTCGTCGCGTGGCGGGTGCACGGCCTCGGAGGCCCCTTCGACGAGCGCGGCTGGGTGCAGCTCATGGACCCCGCGGAGGGCCGCCGCTGGGTCTCCCTCGCCACGCTCCGCTCGGAGCTCTACCGGCACGAGATGCCCGTTCCCGCGTCGGCGTGGCGGGACTTCGCGGCCACCCCGGCCTTCACCGGACCGCTGCGTCGCAGGCTGCGCCGACTCGGCGTGGCGGCCCCCGACGCGGCCATCGCCGACGCGCTCACGGACCCTGGCTGGCTGCGCATCGCGGCCCTCGACGCCGCGGTGCGCATGACCACCGCCATCGCCTCGGCGGGCGGGGTCGACGCGGGCCCCGAGGCCGCCGCCCTCCTCGAGGCCACGCTCCGCGGAGCCATCGCCGCGCAGTCCTCCGACGCGGCCTCGACGCCCATCCCCGCGCGCTTCTGGCGAGCGCGCCCGGCGCCGCAATCGAGCGGCGACGAGGAGCACGTCCTCCTCAGCGGCGCGGTGGTGCTCTCGGTCTCCGGGGTGCGCCCCGACGGACCCGCCGCGGCCCTCCAGGCCGCGCGCCTCTCCCGCCGCGAGGCCCCCCGGGAGCTGCTCGACCGGGTGCCCTCGGAGGTCGCCGCCGCGCTCCTCGAAGACCCCACCGAACCCTGGCGCCACCTCTGGAGGATGGTGCGCGAGGACGGCCTCCTCGCCCCCGCCGCGGTCGCCGCGGCGCTGCTCGTCGCGGCGCTCTCCGTGGTGGCGCAGTCCGTCGCGCTGCGCGGTCTCTTCGAGCTCTCCCGGGTGCTCGGCGAGGGGCCTCCGCGGCTCTTCGGCGTCGCCGCGGTGCTGGGCCTCCTGGCCGCGGTGCTGGCGCTGGAGTTCCCCCTCGCGCTCTCGCTCCTGCGCCTCGGTCGACGCCTGGAGGGGCGGCTCCGGGTGGCCTTCGTCACCAAGCTCCCACGCCTCGCGGACCGCTATTTCAGCAGCCGCCCGGTCTTCGACATGACCGAGCGGGGACACAGCGTCCAGCAGGTTCGCGCGATGCCGGTGGTCGCCGGGCAGCTCCTCCGCGCGGTCGCGGCGCTCACGGTCACGACCGCCGCGATCACCTGGATCTCCCCGGGCGGCGCATGGATCGCCGTGCTCGCCGCCATCGCGGCCACGGCGCTGCCCCTGATCGCGCAGCGCCCCATCGGCGAGATGGACCTCCGCTACCGCACCCACTCCGGCGCCCTCGGCCGCTTCTACCTGGACGCCCTCCTGGGGAGCACGGCGGTGCGCACCCACGGCGCCGAGCGCTCGGTTCGCCGCGAGCACGAGGCGCTTCTGGTCGAGTGGGCCCGGGCCGCGCTCCGCCTCGCTCGGGCCTCCGTCACCCTGGAGGGCGCCGAGGCCCTGGTGGGGGTCGGGCTGAGTCTCGCGGTGCTGCTGGGCTCCGTGCACGACGCCTCCGGATCGGGGAGCGTGCTGCTGCTGGCGTACTGGGCGCTGGGCATCCCGGCCCTCGGCGCGGAGGTCGCGCTCCTCGCCCGGCAGTACCCCGACCACCGCAACGTCGCGGCGCGCCTGCTCGAGCCCCTCGGGGCTCCCGACGACCCTGCGGCCGAGCTCGACCCGTCGCCGCCGAGAGAGGGCGCGGCGGCCTTCGCCTTCGAGGGGGTGAGCGTGCGCGCCGGGGGCCACGCGGTGCTCGACGACGTGACGATCTCCGTCGGGGCGGGCGAGCACGTCGCGGTGGTGGGCCGCTCGGGCGCCGGGAAGTCGAGCCTCGCGGGGCTCCTCCTGGGATGGAGCGCTCCCTCCTCGGGGGTGGTGCGGGTCGACGGCGAGGCGCTCTCGGGTCCACGCCTCGCGGCGCTGCGCCGGGGCACCGTCTGGGTCGACCCCTCGGTTCAACTCTGGAACCGCTCCCTCCTCGACAACCTCCGCTACGGCACCGACCCCGACGCGGCCTTCGACCTGGGCGACACGATCCCCTCGGCGGACCTCCGCGGCGTGATCGAGCGCCTCCCCGACGGGATGCAGACGGTGCTCGGCGAGGGCGGCGCGCTGGTCTCTGGCGGCGAGGGGCAGCGGGTGCGCTTCGCCCGGGGGCTCCTTCGACCGGGAGCGCGGCTGGTGGTGCTCGACGAGGCCTTCCGCGGGCTCGACCGCGACAAGCGCCGCTCGCTGCTGTCGGCGTCGCGTCGTCGCTGGTCGGCCTCGACGCTGCTCTGCGTCTCCCACGACCTGCACGAGACCCTCGATTTCCCGCGGGTGCTGGTGATCGAGGACGGCCGCGTCGTCGAGGACGGCGCCCCCCAGGCCCTCGCGGACGACCCCTCGAGCCGATACCGCGCGCTGCTGGACGCGGAGGAGAGCCTCCGCGCCGAGCTCTGGTCGGCGACCTCGTGGCGCCGGGTGCGCGTCGAGGGTGGCCGGGCGAACGAGAGCCCGTCGGGGGCCGGGCGTTGAGCGCCGCGCTGGACGCCGCGTGCTGGCCCTTCGCCCGCATCGCCGAGGCGCTGGAGGCCCTCGCCGGGCGCGAGGGGATGCTCCCGGCGGAGGGTACCCGCCGGGTGGAGGCCTCCCCCTCGGGCATCGACGACGCCTCGGTGACCGCCTGGATGGACACCGCCGCGGAGCGCCTCGGCATCGACATCGAGGCGGTGGACGCCACCTGGCCGGAGGTGGAGTTTCTCCTTCGCCGCGCGGCCCCGGCGGTGGTGCTGCTGCGCGACCGCGACCCTCCGCGCTGCGCGCTGCTCCTCGGCGGAGCGATCGGCGGCCGGGTGCGAGCGCTCGGCCCCGACCTCCGCCCCTACGCCGTGGAGGTGTCGGCGCTGAGAGCCGCGCTCTGCGCCTTCGACGAGGCCCCGGCGCGCGCGACCGTCCGTGCGCTCCTCGACTCGGCGGGGGTACGTCCTGCCCGTCGAGCGCGCGCGGAGGCCGCGATGCTGGCGCAGCGCCTCGGCGCGCATCGGGTGGGCGGGTGCTGGCTGCTCCGCCTCGATCCGGGCGCCCCGATGGCGGCGCAGCTCCGATGGGTCGGCGCGCAGCGGCGCCTCCGTCGGATGCTCCTCTCGCAGCTCGCGGTCTACGCGCTCGGCGGCGCGGGCTGGTACGTCCTCAGCCGGGGCGCGCTCCAGGGAACGCTCGAGCGCGCATGGCTCCTCGGCTGGGGCCTCGCGCTGGTGAGCACGATCCCGCTGCAGCTGGTGTCTTCGTGGCAGGGCAGCGCGCTCGCGGTGGAGGTCGGCGCGGTGTTCAAGAGCCGGCTGCTGGCGGGCGTCGGCCGCCTCGACCCGGAGGTGGTCCGCCGCGAGGGCTCTGGTGCGCTGCTCGGCCGGGTGATCGAGTCCTCCGCGGTGGAGGCGGGGGCCCTCTCCGGCGCGGTGGCCTCCATGGCGGCGGTGCCCTCGGTGTTCATCGCGCTCTGGGTGCTCGCGTCGGGCCCCGGGGGCGCGGCGCACGCGGCCCTCTACGCGGCGTGGCTGGCGCTCGGCGCGGCCCTCACCCTCGACTACGGCCGCGCTCGATCGCGCTGGACCGCCTCCCGGGTGTCGATGACCAACGACCTGGTCGAGCGGATGCGCGGTCACCGCACCCGCGCCGCGCAGGAGTCGCCCGCCCACTGGCACGACGACGAGGACCGCGACGTGTCCCGCTACCTCGACGCCTCGGCCCGGCTCGACCGCGCCCAGGCGGTCATCACCACGCTGCTCCCCTCCACCTGGACGCTTCTCGGCGTGGTGGCGCTGACCCCGTCGATCGCGTCGGGCGCCTCGGGCTCGTCCATCGCGCTGGGCGTCGGGGGAGTGCTCCTCGGCGGCGCGGCGCTCCGGGGCGTGACCCACGGCCTCGTCGGGCTGCTCTCCGCGGCCATCGCCTGGCGGGGCGTGGCGCCGATGTTCCACGCCGCGGCGACGCGCGAGGCGGCGAGCGCCTCGGTGCGCATGGGCGCCGGCGAGGCGACGACCGGGGCGCCCGTCCTCGAGGCGCTCGACCTGGTGTTTCGCCACGAGGGCCGCGTCGAGCCGGTGCTGCGCGGCGCGACGCTCAGTCTCCGCCGCGGCGACCGGGTGCTGCTGGAGGGCGCCTCGGGCGGAGGGAAGTCGACCCTCGGCGCGCTGCTGGCGGGGCTGCGCGTGCCCTCCTCGGGGTTGTTGCTCCTGCACGGCCTCGACCTGCGCAGCGTCGGCGCGTCGGCGTGGCGGCGGCGGGTCGTGACGGCGCCGCAGTTTCACGAGAACCACGTGATGACCGCGACGCTGGCCTTCAACCTCCTGCTCGGTCGCCCGTGGCCGCCGAGCGGCAGTGACCTCGCGGAGGCCGAGGCGGTCTGCGAGGAGCTGGGGCTGGGTCCGCTGCTGGCGCGGATGCCTGCGGGGATGCAGCAGATGGTGGGCGAAGGCGGCTGGCGCCTCTCGCACGGCGAGCAGAGCCGGCTCTACATGGCGCGGGCGCTGCTCCAGGGGGCCGAGGTGACGGTGCTCGACGAGAGCTTCGCGGCGCTCGACCCGGAGACGCTGCGGGCCGCCCTCGGCTGCGCGCTCCGTCGCTGCCCGACGCTGGTGGTGATCGCGCACCCCTGAGCGCGAGGCTCCGCCGCGAAGTCAGGCTCCAGGGAGCCAGAAATGACAAAACCCCGCCGATCGCAGTGCTCTTTTGAAGACACTGTGATCGACGGGGTTGTTGCCGTGATAGGACCCCGGCGGCGTTCTACTCTCCCACACAGTCACCTGTGCAGT
>SCUS01000070.1 GCA_004297725.1 Myxococcaceae bacterium
CAGGACCCGCGTGCGGGCCCAGTAGATCTCCGTGCCCTCCTCGAAGATCACGTACACGAAGCTCATGCCGAACATCGAGTAGCCGCGCACGGTGCGGACGCCGGGCGTGGACTGGAGCGCTCGCACCAGGGGATAGGTGACCTGGTCCTCCACGAGGTTGGGGCCGCGCCCCATCCAGTCGGTGAAGACGATCACCTGGGGGTCGGTGAGGTCGGGGATGGCGTCGAGGGGCGTCTGGCGGACGCAGACCACGGCCCACACCGCGAGGGCGAGGACCGCCGCGAAGACCAGGCCCCGGCGCCTGGCGCAGAACTCGATGATGCGAGGGACCATCAGTGGCCCCCGTGTCCGCCGTGCCCGCCGCCGCTCGTGCCGCTCGTGGCCCGCAGCCGGCTCTCCGAGTCGATCAGGAAGACCCCCGAGGCCACGACCGACTCGCCCTCGATGAGCCCATCGCGCACCTCGGTGCGCTCGCCGACGCGCGCCCCGAGGGTCACCGCACGGGGACTGAACCGACCGTCGCCCCCGACGACGAACACGTGCGTGCTCGCGCCCGTGTCGACCACCGCGTCGCGCGGCACCACCAGGGCGCGGCGGGTGGAGACGGCGAGGGTGGCCGTGCCGTACATCCCCGGACGCAGGGTTCCCGTCGTGTTGGGCACCTCGAAGCGCACGCGCAGGGTGCGCGTCTGCTCGTCGAGCGTGGGATAGACGAAGGCTACCCCCGCGGCGACCGCGGCTCCCCCCGCCGCCTCGAAGCTGAGCTCGGCCGCCTGCCCGACGGCGACCGCCGAGGCCTCCGACTCGGGGATCTCCGCGAGCACCCAGACCGTGGAGAGGTCAGCCACGGTGAGCAGCTCGGTCGAAGGGTCCACCGCGGTGCCCACGGCGATGCCCCGGTGGAGCACGACGCCGGAGCGGGGGGCCACCACCGTCACGTTGCGCATCGGGCGGCCGGTGCGCTCGACCTGGGCGATCTCCCCGGCGGTCATCCCGAGCACCGAGAGGCGGCCGCGGGTGGCGGCGAGGAGGCCCTGCGTGGCCATGGCGGTGGTCGGGTTGGCGAGGTTCTGGCGCAGCGCGATGAACTCGTTCTGCGAGGCCAGCAGCTCCTGCGAGTAGATGGCCGCGAGGGCGGCGCCGCGCTCCACCCGCTGGCCCGTGGTGTTGACGTAGAGCCGCTCGATCCAGCCCGCCACGCGGGTGTGGACGTGTGAGACCCGCGACTCGTCGAGCGCCACCGTCGCCACGGCGCGCACCGGTCGGCCGACGTCGTCCACCACCACGCGAGCGAGCCGCACGCCGATCGCGTCGAGCTGCGCGCGGGGGACCGCCACCGCCACGCGGGACGCCACGGCGTGGGCTGCGTGCGGGTCGACAGCCCCGTCGCCCATGGGGGCGGTCGGCGCGGCGGCGTCGTGCCCCGCGTGCGGGTCCAGCGAGGGCGTCTCGTGGTGCAGCGAGAAGGGCCAGCCGTGGCGGAGGTGCTGCGCGAGAAGCGACCCCAGCACGAGCACCAGTGCGGCGAGCGCGGCCAGCGAGAGCGTGCGCCACCAGCGCGCCACCAAGGGGCGGATCACGGCTGCGGCCCTCTCCCGAATCGACCGACGGCGCGCCCCAGCCGGGCGCGGGCGATGCCGAGCTCGACCTCGACCATCACCCGCTCCTCCTGGGTCATGCGCAGCGACACGGCGGCCTCGATCACCGCGACGAGCGGCGCCTGGCCCGCGGCGTAGGCCGCGATCGTCGCTCGCAGCGTCTGGGCCGCCTGCGGCTCGACCTCGTCGCGCAGTGCCGCGGCTCGCACCCGCGCGGCGTCGAGGGAGCCGTGGGCCGCGCGCACCTCGCCCTCGATCATCGTGCGCATCCCGCGCAGCTCGGCGTCGGCCATGGCCCCCATCGCGCGCGCCTCCTCGACGCCCGCCGCGAGCCGCGACCGCCAGATCGGAACGCTCACCCCCACCATCACCATCACCCCCGGGCCGTCGCTCATGGTGGTCGAGGGTCCTGCACGGATGAAGGCCATCGGCGCGTACATGGATCGCATCGCCTCGACCTCCGAGCCGTACTGCCGTCGCGTGGCCTCGACCGACGCGAGCTCGGGCCGCGCTCGCAGGGCCTCCGCGACCAGCGCCTCCACCGGCGCCGGCGGCTCGTCCGGCACGTCCGCGAGCGCTGGCACCGGGAGGTCGCCCGAGCGGCCCAGGGCGGCGTTGAGCATCGCCTCGGCGGCGACGGTCTCGCCCCGGAGCGCGGCCCGTCGCGTGGCCTGTCGTCGTCGCTCGGTGTCGGCGCGCAGCACGTCCGACTGGGGCGCCACGCCGGCCGCGTAGCGCGCGGTGGCGATGCGGGTGAGGTCTTCTGCGAGCGCGACCTGGCCGTCGAGCACCGCGGCCATCCGCCGCACGCCCGAGAGCATGTGGAACGCCCGAAGCGCCTCGGAGGTCACATCGAGCACGGTCTCTCCGGCCCGCAGGCGCCGTGCCTCGGCGGCGGAGGCGGCCGCGCGGCGACGTGCTCCGAGCACCCCCGAGAGGGGAAAGTCCTGCTGAACCAGGAGGCTCCCGTCCACGCCCATGCCCGAGACAGGGATGTGGTCCGCCGAGAGCATCACCATCGGGTCGGGGAGCGCCCCGACGATGGCCGGCCGCTGCGCGAGCGCTCTCGCTTCGGCGAGAGCGGCCGTGATCTCCGCGCGGTGCGTGTCGGCGTACTGCACCACCGCAGGCAGATCGAGCGGCGTCGGCAGCGCGTCGCGCGGCTGCCCGTGGGCGCTCCGCGAGGTGAACCCCGCGACGAGCGCGAGCACCGCGGACACGAACGACGCCCACGCGGGGGAGCCGACGA
The DNA here is from genome assembly GCA_004297725.1 of Myxococcaceae bacterium. Lineage (GTDB taxonomy): Bacteria > Myxococcota_A > Polyangia > Polyangiales > SCUS01. The sequence continues at coordinate 2,848 of SCUS01000070.1, forward strand.
CGACACGCCCGCGACGGCGCTGGCGACGACTCGTCATGCGAAAAACCCCATCGCACTCCACGGCGAGCGCCTCCTTCGTGCTGCGCCGATGCCGTATTGGGCTATGCGGGCCCCACGTCCACCGCCACGGGAAGATGGTGCAGGGGGCATGTCCGTCCCCGGCGGCAGGAAATCCGGGCGCGGACGAGGGGTCAGAGCACCTGGATGACGCCCTTCATCGCGCCGGGGTGGTTGGTGCAATGAAAGGGATAGAAGCCCGGAGTGCGGAAGGTGATCGAGTGCACCGTCCCGCTGGAGAAGGGCTGGATCGGCGTGCTGGGGGGCTCGGTGCCCGCCTCGCCTGGAGCGAGGCCCGGCGCCAGCGGGTGCCGCGAGAAGGCCCACATGAACTGCACCGCCTGACCGGCGCGGATGGTCATGCACGGGAAGTCGAAGGTGCTGGTGTTCCCGCGGGTCATGATCATCCGGTCGCTGGCGGTGCCTCCGGTCTGATCGACGTACCGATCGGACGTGCAGCCGTGGAGCGCCGCGACGGTGCCGGAGTCGGCTTCCGCGGGGGTACCCGCGTCGGTCGCGGCGGGCGCGTCGGTGACGGTGGCGACGTCCACGGGAGCCGAGACGTCGGCGATGGCACCGGTGTCGGCGGCTCCGGCGTCGGCGGTCGTGGACGGCGTGGACTCGGACGAGCCACACGCCGAGAGCGTCAGAGCGAGCAGAACGAAGGGGATCGGTCGGAGTTGCATCGGGATTTCCAGGCGATGGTGTGAGGGATGGGCGTCTCGTGGGGTTCGCAGGTCAGCGCTCGACCATCACGTCGGCCATCATGCCGTGGTCGACGTGTTCGAGGATGTGGCAGTGGAACATCCACATGCCGACGCGGTCATCGGGGCGGAACGCGATGCGCACCCGCTCGCGACCGCGGACGTTGACGGTGTCCTCCCAGCTGCGCGCCGCTTCGGGTACGCCGTCTCGGGCGACGACCTGGAAGAAGAACCCGTGCAGGTGGATCGGGTGGTCCATCTCGCTCTCGTTGATCACGTCCCACACCTGGGTCTGGCCGACCGGCGCGTGCAGCGGCGGTACATCGGGCCACGAGGCGCCGTTGATCATGAAGCGGATGGTCTCCGTGGCCTCGTCGACCTGCTCGCTCAGGCGCACCTCTCTCGGCGTCACACCCGCGGTGTCGAGCGCGTCGATCGTGCGTGCGGTCGTGGGGGCCGGGAGGGATGGGAGCGGAGCGTCGGCGGTGTACGCGACGGCGAGGACGTCCGCTGCGTCGAAGACGCCCGCGCCGTGGCCACGCGAGTAGGGGAGGTTGCGGAGCGTCGCTCGGGTGCCCGGCGGGGCGACCGCGTCGACCAGGACGTCATAGCGATCGCCCGGAACCACCAGCAGCTCGTCGAGCGTGCGCGGTGTCGGGAGCATGCCGCCGTCGGTGCCGATCACCGTGAAGCGATGACCCGGCAGCGAGAGCCGGTAGAAGCGCGCGCTCCCGGCGTTCACGATGCGCCAGCGCTGCCTCTGGCCCGCGCGCATCGGCAGCACGGCGCCCGCGCGGCCGTTGACCACCTGGACGCCGGTGTCGCGTCCGCTGTGGATCTCCAGCAGATCACCGGGCGGCGCGATCTGTCCGTCGTCGCCGAGCGTCACGTCGTCGAGGACGATCACCGCCTCGGCATCGACGCGAGGCTCGTCGGCGCCCCGCACCACGATGGCGCCGTAGAGCCCGGCCTCCATCTGTCGGGCCTCGGCGGAGTGAGGGTGATACCAGTAGGTTCCGGCGTCGGGGAGCGTGAAGCGGTACTCGAAGGACCCGCCGGGTGCGACGGGCTGCTGCGAGCGGGGACTGCCGTCCATGTCGGCGGGCACCCGCAGCCCGTGCCAGTGGATCGTCGTGGGCTCGGCGAGGCGGTTGGTGAAGTGCACCACCAGCGTGTCGCCCACCCGCGCCTCGATGAGCGGACCGGGCACGCCCCCGTTGTAGGTCATCGCGCGGACTCGCCGGCCCGGGGAGAGTTCCCACTCGCCCATGCGGGCCTCGAGGTTGATCTCGACGACGCGGGGGTCGGGGTTGAGGTCGACGGCGCGAGGCAGTGCGAGCGCGGCCGCCGCGGGATCAGGGCCGGTGCGCGGCGCCGTGACGACGGCCGGATCGCTGCCGCAGCCGAACAGCACCATCGAGACCCCAAGCAGACCGCGTAGCGCACTTGTCATGAGTTGAACCATCGGGTCGGTGTTCTGGTGAGAGTCCGGTGAGAGATCCAGGTCGGCGCCACCGGCATGGTCGCAGACCTCCTGCTCCCTGCTAGCGGCCCAGGGCGGCTTCTGTGACCGGGAGTGTATCTCCGCTGAGGGGCCACGCCGCGAAACGCCCACGGGGCGCTACAGCCGCAATGCGTGCGCCGCGTCGTGGGCCGCCGACTCTCGTCAGTGCACGGAGGCGAGCCGACGTCGCGTGAAGAGGCCGCGGGAAGGCGTAGTTCCAGCCCACACGAGGGGCCACGGCTGTAATGGCGGCGGGATCGGTTCGTCGATTGCTCCAGAGACGGACCGACGGGGAGTTGCTCGCGCGCAGGCGCGGCCCGAAGCGGCCAGCGAGGCACTCCATGCACCATCAGACTCACGACTCCCACCCCCACGTTCACGGCTCCGCCGGGCACCCCGTGGCCGACGAGACCATGAAGGATCCGGTCTGCGGCATGAGCGTGTCGCCCTCGACCGCGAAGGCGCACCACGACTGGGGCGGTCGCACCTGGCACTTCTGCAGCGAGCGGTGCGCCGAGAAGTTCCGCGCCGACCCGGCGCGCTTCGCCGGGCCCGTGGCGGCGCCCTCCGAGCCGCCCGCGAGGCCGTCGCCCGAGGCCGTCGAATACACCTGTCCGATGCACCCCGAGATCGTTCGCCCTGGGCCCGGGAGCTGCCCGATCTGCGGCATGGCCCTCGAGCCTCGCACGCCCCTCGCCGCCGTCGAAGGCCCCGACCCCGAGCTCGCCTCCATGCAACGGCGGCTGTGGGTGAGCGCGGCCCTCACCGTGCCCCTCTTCGCGCTCGCCATGGGGGCGATGCTCCCGGGCGACCCCCTCGGGCACGCCGTCCCCGCGGGCCTGCACAACGGCGTCGAGCTCGCCCTGGCCACCCCGGTGGTGCTCTGGGGCGCCTGGCCGTTCTTCGTGCGCGCGTGGCAGTCGCTCGCAAACCGCCACCTCAACATGTTCACGCTGATCGGTCTCGGCGTCGCGGTGGCCTACGGGTACAGCGTGGTCGCGACCCTCGCCCCGGGCCTCTTTCCGCCGGCTTTCCGGGGCCACGGGGGCAGGGTGGAGGTGTACTTCGAGGCCGCCGCGGTCATCGTCACGCTGGTGCTCGTCGGGCAGGTGCTCGAGCTCCGGGCGCGCAGCCAGACGGGCGCCGCCATCCGGGCGCTGCTGGGCCTCGCGCCGAAGACCGCCCGGCGGCTGCGCGACGACGGTGGCGAGGAAGACGTCCCCCTCGACCTCGTGCAGGTGGGCGACCGGCTGCGGGTGCGGCCCGGGGAGAAGGTCCCCGTGGACGGCGCGGTGTTGGAGGGGGCGAGCCGCGTCGACGAGTCGATGATCACCGGGGAGCCGATTCCGGTGCAGAAGCGCGCCGGCGACCGTGTGGTGGGGGCGACGATCAACGGCACCGGGGCGCTCGTGGTGCGCGCCGAGAAGGTCGGCCGCGACACGCTGCTCTCGCGCATCGTCGCCATGGTCGCCGAGGCCCAGCGCAGCCGCGCGCCCATCCAGGGCCTCACCGACACCGTCGCGGGCTACTTCGTCCCCGCGGTGATCCTGGTCGCGCTGCTCACCTTCGGGGCCTGGGCCCTCTGGGGGCCGGAGCCGCGGCTGACCTATGCGCTGGTCAACGCCGTCGCGGTGCTCATCATCGCGTGCCCCTGCGCGCTGGGGCTCGCCACGCCGATGTCGATCATGGTGGCCACGGGCCGCGGTGCCGCGGCGGGCGTGCTCTTCCGCAACGCCGAGGCCATCGAGGTGCTGCGCGGGGTCGATACGCTCGTCGTCGACAAGACCGGGACCCTCACCGAGGGCAAGCCGAAGCTGGTCACGGTGGAGCCGGCGGCGGGGCTCGACGAGCCGACGCTCCTGCGCCTCGCGGCGGCGCTGGAACAGGGCAGCGAGCACCCCCTGGCGGCCGCCATCGTGGCGGGCGCGAAGGCGCGCGGGCTCGCGCTCCCGGCCGCCGAGGAGTTCGCGTCGGTGACGGGCAAGGGCGTCACGGGGCGCGTCGAGGGGCGAGCGGTGGCGCTCGGCAACGACGCGCTGATGGCCGACGCGGGCGCCCGCCTGGAGGGCATCGCCGGGCGCGCGGAGGCGCTGCGGGCCGATGGGCAGACGGTGATGTTCGTGGCCGTGGACGGGGCGCTCGCGGGCCTCGTGGGCGTGGCCGACCCGATCAAGGAGACGGCGGCCGACGCGCTGCGGGACCTGCGCGAGGAGGGCCTCCGCGTGGTGATGCTCACCGGCGACAGCCGCACGACGGCGGAGGCCGTGGCGCGGCGGCTCGGACTCGACGAGGTGATCGCCGAGGTGCTGCCCGCGCAGAAGGCCGAGGCGGTGAAGCGCCTCCAGGCCGAGGGGCGGCGGGTGGCGATGGCGGGCGACGGGATCAACGACGCGCCCGCGCTCGCGCAGGCGGACGTCGGCGTCGCGATGGGCACCGGCACCGACGTCGCGATGGAGAGCGCCGGGGTGACGCTGGTCGGGGGCGACCTGCGAGGCCTCGTGCGGGCGCGACGGCTCAGCCGCGCCACGATGGCCAACATCCGCCAGAACCTCGCCTTCGCCTTCGGCTACAACGCCCTCGGGGTGCCCGTGGCCGCGGGGGTGCTCTATCCCTTCACCGGGCTGCTGCTCAGTCCGATGATCGCTGCCGCGGCCATGAGCTTCAGCTCCGTCTCGGTCATCGCCAACGCGCTCCGGCTGCGCCGCCAGTCCTCGCGTCCGTCAACCGCCTCGCGGTCGCCAACGGGATCGTGACCGAAGTGAGTTCGATGGACTGCGCCGGATGAGCGCGGAGGAGGGTGGCGAGCGAGTATGCGTGACGGCTGGGGAGGAGGGACCGAAGCCAGAGGGGCCGAACTCACGCCGATTTCTTCACCCCCTCTTTCACCCCCTCGGGTCGAAACGGGCTGGCGGGCCACCACGGCGACCTGCTCGATGAGGCCATCGGCTCTCCTCACGACTCTCGTACTGCTCCTCCGGTCGGCTACCATTCCGTCGTCCCGTGAAGCAGGCGAAGCCGCTGCAACCCTACCGACCCTGGACTGTCGACGAGGACCGCGAACTCGTTCGCCTTCAGGAGGAGGGACTCCCGGCGCGTGACATCGCCGGGCTGCTCGACCGGTCCGCGGGCGCGATCCGATCGCGGGTCCAGACGCTTGCACGGCCGGCACCCACGACTGCGTACGCGCGCTGGACGGCCAGCGATGATGCGCGGCTACGCTCGATGATCGCGGGTGGTTCGGACAGCGCGGCCATCGGCGACGCCATGGGCCGATCGCGGGGAGCGATCCACTCACGGGCGCTCAGGCTCGGGTTGGTGCCTGCTCCCCGCAGGCTGTGAGCGGTCGCACGGTCATGGGCGATCGGGTCTCCCGGCAGGACGTCCGCCTCACCGGAGCCTGCCGCGCGATCCATCGTGCGAGACCGCCCTGCGTCCTCGACGACGACCCGAGCGCATCCCTCACGATGACCGCATTGGCGCCAGCGTCCGGGGCTACGATGCGGCCACCATGGCGGCGCACGATGCAGAGCCACCGGCTGACGGCGTGCGACGGCGGGAGTGGGCGGGCGGCCTCACCGGGGCGCTGGTCACCATAGCGGGCTTCTGCCTCGTAGGGCGGTTGGTGCATCGGCCCGTCGTGGTCCCCCTCGACGCCGCGCTCACGCTGACCGCCCTCGTCCTCGGCGTGCTGACGTGGCGCGACTCTCCGCGGCGCGCGGTCGTCCGAGTGCTGGGCTTCGCGGCGACGTCGTCGGTGGCCTTCGCCGGCACGTGGATCTGGCTTGCCCGTGGCGCAACGCTGATCGGCGAGGGCTACGCGGACATCATCCTGGCAACGGTCCTATACCTGGGTGCCGCCGTCGGCTTGGTCTTCGCGATGGCCGCTGGGACTTTCGTGGCCGACAAGGTCACCCCGGCTGCAGGCGGCAGGGGCGCGCTGCGCGTGCGACGCGCGGCCCGAACGTCTCTCGCGCTTCTGGTGTTCCTCGCACTCCTGGGCACCCACGCGGCGCGACGGGGACCACCCTACGAGCGCTGGCTGACCTCGCTCCCGCTGCGCGCCGACCTGGGGGTTCCGGCGACGTGGCCCGCCGACGCGTGGACGACCCTCACAGCTGCCGACGGCGCGGTGACGCACCATCGCGACCTGCGCGTCGATCAACAGTACCTGCGGGTGTACCAGTACCGGAGAGGCGATCGGTTCTCGGGGACCCACGTCTGTTGGCAGGGCCAGTCCGTCCGGGATGCTGCAACCGAGCGGTCAACCGGCCCTCACGACTGCACCCGCCCCAACCACTCCGAGGGAGCGCGGCTTCGTGTGCGCCGTGACGAGGGGCGGGGACTGTGGATCGTCGACCAGGGCGGACGCCATGACAGCGGGGCCTTCACCGACCTCGGCGTCCGGGTCGGGCCGAGCTACGCGAGCATCCTCTCGTCCGCCGCGCCGCCAGCCTCGTGGGTGCTCGCGGCCTGGATCGCGGCGCTGCTCGCGGTCGCGCTACTGCGCTGGCCCTGGCCCCGCCTCGTCCCCGCGGCGGCGCTCTCAACGCCCTATCGATCATCTCTCGGGTCCCCCGTCCCCGCCGATCCTGCCGAGCTCCGCGTGGCGCTCGCGCTGACGATCTGCGTGCTGCACTCGGCGCCGCTCGCGGCGTACTTCCTTCGGGCGACGCTCGGATAGCGCGAGCCTCGCGACTCTTCACGCCCGCTGCGCTCGTCCGCGGCGTCTCGCTCACGCACGACCCGACCGCGGGCTCGGCGGAGGTCACCGGGCCGGATGCGCAGGGGAGTTGCGGGTGATGCGGCCAGCCTCTCCGATCGTGAAGTGCTCTCGAAGACGGAGCCAGGCGGTCGATGCCGCATCCGGTCCAGCAGGTCACTCACCAGGCGGGGGTTGTCCCGGAGACCACGCACCGCTCGGTGGAGAGACCGCCCGGGCCACCCGACCAGGTGAGTTCCTGGCTCGTCGAGCCGCGAGCGACGGTCACGATGTAGTCGGGATAGCCGTCATGGTTGCGGTCATCGACCTCGCCATCGATCCAGCGCACCCCCGGCGTCTCGCGTGTCAGCTCGCCACAGACAGGAAGGTCTCGGAAGCGAAGGGCAGTATCTCCTGGCATCCACATGTGCATCACAGGGTAGAACGATGCCGCGTAGCTGACGATGTCCTGAATGCCATCGCCGTTGAAATCCGCGAGGCTCACGGCCCCCGAGGTGGTGTTGGCCGGCGGGACGCCGAACGTTCCGCCGCGTGGTCCGCCAAACACCAGGAAGCGGCTTGTCCGTACCGCAAGGTAGGGCATCGCCGGGTCCGGGTCCGAGCGGAGAACGCTCAACAGGTCTGCATAGCCGTCGCCGTTGACGTCACCCGCCTGCGCAACATGGATGCCTACGAGGTTCGGGCCATCCGGGGGGAGAACACGTCGCACTCCCGAGGCAGAACCGCGGTAGACGATGCCCAGCAGTAGCTGCCCCAGCGGATAGCGGATACCAGCGACCTCTCGGCTCGCCGAGTAGACCTCGGTGACCGCCAGGTCGACGAAGCCGTCTCCATCGAGGTCGCCGAGCGTATCGACGTTCTCCAGTGAGTACCAGGTGTACCAGGTGCCGTATCCTGGCATGTCTTCTATGGACGAACGATTCGACTCGATCGTCGTGGGCTCGATCGGCGACGTCCCAGGAAGCGATCCGTATTCGATCTGAAGACACTGACGATCCAATGGACAGGATGAAGGGCGCGCTCGATTGACGACATCGAGCACGCCATCCCCATTGAAGTCCGACTGCGCCCGCCCCACGAGCGGTACGGGCGCGTCGACCGCGGGGATGAACACCTCCCAGGTCGGCGTGGGCTGCGACGGGCGGCCATCGCCCCTCCGCATCCGCCACCAGTGCGGGCCGGGGGAGAGCGCGGTTGGCCACCGGAGCTGGTCTCCCGCCGTCACGCTCTGACTGCCCTCGAGCGCCCTGCAGTCTCGCGTCGCGCACACCTCGACCACGACGGCGCCGCCTCCCGGGGGAGGCTCCCAGCGAAACAGCGGACGCCGGGAAGCGTTGAGGGTGCCAGAGAGCGGACCGATGGGTCGTACGCCCGGCGCGATGCACTCACCCGCAATGCACGCATCGCCTGCGGCGCAGACGCGCCCGCAAGCGCCACAGTGGGACGTGTCCGAGCCCCGTATCGAGATGCACTGCCCGCGCGGCCCGTCGCACAACGCGAACCCCGCCTCACAGGTGACCGCGCACTCGCCCCGCTCGCAGGCCGACGACACGGCGTGCTCGAACGCGCAGGCTGCCCCGCACGCTCCGCAGTGCGATCGGCTGGTCTGCAGGTCGTCGCACTCCGGGCCCGCGCCGCAGTGGCTCGACCCTGCCGGGCAGATGGGTCGGCACGTCCCCATGTCGCAGCTCTCGCCCGGAAGACACGCCCCGCCACAACGTCCGCAATGGCGGAGATCGGACTGCAGGTCGACGCAGACGCGGGTCTCCGTGCAGGGCAACGACCCCGGCGGACAGGTGAACACACAGCGCCCGAGCTGACAGTGGTCCGCGGGGTGGCACGCGTATCCGCACGTCCCGCAGTTGCGCGCGTCGGAGTCGAGGCGAACCAGCACGCCGTCACAGAGCGCCTGGCCTTCGGGCAGCGGCACGCAGACGCCCGCGCGGCACTCGTCGCGCTTGTCACAGGTGTGGTTGCACCGGCCGCAGTTGCTCCGGTCGGTCTGCAGGTCGCGGCACACCGCAGAGCCGGTGCACTGCTCCGAGCCCTGCCCGCACGGGTTCACGGCGGGGCGATCGACCTGCCGCCTGTCCGATTGAGGAGAGGCATCCGCCACGGCGGACGCGTCGAAGGTCCAATAGAGCGACACCTCGGGCAGGTCGACGTCCGCCGAGGCATCGACCCCCTCTGGCGTGGGAGCGCCACAACCCGCAGCGATCAGCAGGAGCAGCACGCCCGAGGTTCGCACATGCCCCATGACGGCGATCGTTGCCCCCGCGCCGACCGTCATTCAACAGAGCGCCAGGAGTCGGGCGCGCCGTCGCAGTTGAACTCCTCCAGAGGAAGGAGTCGAGGCCGGCGCCGACGGCACGGGTGCGAGCGCGAGTTCGGGTTATCGTGCGGCTTCATCGCATGTCGAAGCACCTGCTCGTCGCCGCCCTGCTCCTGGCCTCGCTACTCTCCACCAGGGCTTCGGCGGTGGCGCAGACCGCGCGCCTCACCGACGAGCAGGTGCGGCGCGTCCTCATCCGTGAGTCGATCGAGGCCTATGACGGGCGCTGTCCCTGCCCCTATCAGCGGGACTCGCGCGGCCGCGCCTGCGGGCGGCGAAGCGCCTGGTCGCGCGAGGGGGGAGAGGCCCCGTACTGCTATCCGAACGACGTTCCGGCCGAGGCCGTCGCGGAGTGGCGGCGCGCCCACGAGGCGCCGTAGCGGGCCGCTCGGTCAGAGCCGCGAGACCAGCGCTCCTCGCCGATGGCCAGCTCGACGAGGGCCGTCGCGCGCATCCTGCGGAGGGCTGTCTCCCGACGACTCACGATAGGTCACAGGCTGGGTCTAACCCCCTCCAGGGGACCCCGGGCCCCGCAGCGCCGCTGGCGAACGCCCGTGGCTCGCGGGCTCTCGGACGAGCGTCACCGCGGACTGAACGTGAACGGGAAGCTGAAGTCCACGCTCCCACCCTCGGGGCTCGGGAAGACCAGACCCCGCAGACGCCCGCTCACGCACGACCCGACCGCGGGCGCGGCGGAGGCCATCGGGCCGGCTGCGGAGATGTGGGTGATGCGGCCGCCCTCTCCGATCGTGAAGTTCATCTCGAGGCGACCCGAGAGGCCAGGGTTGCTGGCCAGCGCACGCTCGTAGCAGGCCTGGATGCCGCCGAGCTGCCCACGGATGATGCGGGCCACGGCGCTGGCATCGACTTGCCCTACGCCGCCCGTCGAGTCACCGCTGCCGATCTCTGCGTTGCCTCGGATCACCCGCTCTCGCACGATCCCCTGGCCGCTTCCAACCGGTGAGGCGGGAGGAGCGATCGGGCGGGGTGCGGTCGATGGCGGCTCCTGCAGGTCCGGCTCCGGCTTCGGTTCGTCCGACTGCATGGAGGGGTCGTTCTCCGAGGCCGGGGCGACCATCGACACCGGCGCCGACTCTCCACGCCTGCGTACGAGCAGCGCGAACGACGTCGTCGCGAGCCCCACGAGCAGCACGCCACCTGCGACCGCTGCGATCAGCCACGTGGACGCCTCTGATTCCGGCCGCCTAGGCACCGCGCGTACCTCGGTGGGTGCCGGTGCCGAGAGGACGAGGGACGCTCCGCCGCTCGGCGCGGCAGGCCGCGTCCATGCCGCCCTCGGCGAGGATGCTGCGGACGACGAAGTCGCGCGCGAAGAGGGTCCCCGGGATCAAGATGGCGAGTGCCATTGCGAAGGGACTCTATCCCACCGCTCGTCCGGCCGCGGGTGCTCGACAACAGCGGCGTGACCTTCGTCGACGCGGACGGGTGCGCCCGGTCGGCGTGATCTCATGGCGGCGGAGGCGACGGAGGTCGCGTGGGGCGCTGAGGGCGCCGATTCAGCGCCGCCGCAGCGTTCGTTCGCCCCATCGCACTTTTCCGGGAACCAATTCCCCGCCACCCCGTGGAACCTCCCGGACCCCCAACGATGCCGCCCCCCGACCTCGACGACCTGACGCTCCGCCGCGCCGTGCTCCGCGACCCCGCGGCCTGCCGCGCCCTCGTGGAGCGCTACCAGGGCCTCGTGTTCGCCGTCGCGGCGCGCGTCCTCGGCGCGGGCTCACCCGACGTCGCCGACGTCGCGCAGGAGGCCTTCCTCAAGATGTTCGCGGCCCTCGACCGCTTCGACCCGCGCGGTCCCGCTCGCTTCCCGACGTGGCTCGCCACCATCGCCACCCGCGTGGCCATCGATCATGCGCGGCGGCGGCGCACGGTGATCCCGCTCGACGCCATCCGCGACAGCGCCAGAGCCGTCGGTGGTGACCCCGGCGAGGCCCTCGACGACGACCGGCGGCGAGCCCGACTCTCGGCGGCCATGGCGGCCCTCGGGCCCGACCAGCGCGCCGCGATGCTGCTGCGGGCCGAGCACGACCTGCCCTACGAGGACATCGCGACGGCCCTGGGCATCGAGGTCGGCACGGTGCGCTCGCGGCTCGCCCGCGCGAAGGCCGCGCTGCGCGAGGCCGTAGGCGAGCGCGACGAGGCGGAGGTGACCCATGACCGACGATGAGCTCTTCCGCGAGGCGCTGGAGACGCACGCTGGTGACCCGGTGATCCCCGCGGGCTTCGCGGAGCGGGTGACGGTGCGGGTCGCGGCGAGGCCGTCGCGGCGCGCGTGGGCGATGGCCGCGGGTGCCGTCGCGGCCTGTGCGATCGCGGCGCTGGGGTGGCAGACGCGGGAGCGATCGGGGGAGCTGCGCGTGGCGGCGACGGCGTCGGGGCCGCGGCAGGTGTGGCTCGGCGACCGGGCGCGCGTGGTGCTCGATCCCGGCACGACGCTGCGGTACCGGGTCGGCGGGTGGTCGCCGGGGCGGCGCGACGTGGTGGAGCTCACCGCGGGCTCGGCGTTCTTCCGCGTGGACCGCGGCGGGGCCTTCGAGGTGCGTGCGCCCCACGGGACGGTGCGGGTGACCGGGACGTGCTTCCGCGTGAGCGCGGCGGCGGACGGAGGAGAGGCGACGATGACGAGGGCGGCGCGGGCGCGTTGGTTCGGTGCGGGGGCGGCGACGGTCGCGCTCGCGGTGATGGTCTACGAGGGCGGCGTGACCCTGGCGGGCACCTCCCCAGGGAGGGCGACGAGGCTCGGTCCGGGGGAGGCCGCGGCGGTGCACCGCGATGGCACGCTGGTGCGCCTCGACGGGCCCGCGGCGGCTGCGAGCAGGGAGGCGGCGGGTGCGGCCCACGGCGCGGAGGCGGACCCGGCTCGGGGTGACGGCGAGGCGGCCCCGAGGGCGGAGCTCGAGCGCGAGGTGGCGCGTCTGCGGGCGATCCTGGCGGCGAACCACCTGTCGCCGGAGACCGGCGACGCGGCGGCGCCCCAGCGGCGGGGCATCGACAGCGACGGGGAGACCGACCTCACGCCCGACGAGTGGCGACAGCTCGCGCAGCGGGGCGAGCTGCGCTTCGCGCTCCCGGGTACGGGCGGCCGCGACCCGGACGCGCGCATCAACCACCAGGCCCACGAGATGGGTCTGCGCGACCACGAGGTGCTCGGGGTGCGCGAGGTGTTCCGTCGCGAGCTGGAGCGGCTGCAGGGCGAGCTGCGCGGGCTCTACCGAGAGGCGGCGGGCACCGACCCGGGCAACCTCTCCCTCGACGCGCTGCAGTCGGAGATCCGCGACAAGACACCGGGGGACACGGTCGCCCTGGTCGACTGGCGGATCGCCCAGGAGCGCGGCGGCCTCGCCGAGGCGCCCGCGGCGCGCGCCGACGCGTCGCCCTACGAGCGGATGATGCGGGCGGTGGTGGGCTACGAGGCGCGGGTGGCGGAGGCGCTCACGGCGCTGGTCGGCGCCACGGCGTCGCACGACCTGCTGCACGGGCCCGGGGCCGTGGGCGGGCACTCGTACGGGCGCACGGCGCGCGTCGGCGACGCAGGGACGCGCTAGGTCGCGGAGATTTGCGTCAGACGCGGGCGATCGTCGCGACGGCCAGGAGCGCGTCGCCGTCGAGACGCATCGCGGTCCACTCGTCGAGCGAGCGGGCGCCGAGCGCACGGTAGAAGCCGATCGCGGGTTCGTTCCAGTCGAGCACCTGCCACTCGAGGCGAGCGCATCCTCGCGCCACGGCGATCGACGCGACCTTCGAGAGGAGGGCGCGACCGATGCCCCGACCGCGCGCCTCGGGGATCACGAAGAGATCCTCGAGGTGGATACCCGGGCGACCCCGCCAGGTGCTCCACGTCGGGAAGAACAGCGCGAAGCCCAGCGCTGCGCCGTCGGCTTCGGCGATGAGCGCCTCCATCTCGGGCGGCGAGCTCGACAGCGCTCGGACGTAGTCGCCCTCGGTGGCGACGACGTCACCGGGCGCGCGCTCGTACTCGGCGAGGCCGCGAACCAGCATCAGCAAGGTGGCGGCATCGTCCGGCGTGGCGATCCGCAGCGAGAAGGAGGACATGGGCCGAGACTACGCGAACGGAGAAAACAGGGACCCGCGCGGTTCAGATGCCGGCGGGTCGACGGGAGCCGGACCATCACCTTCCGCAGCCGAGCTCGAGAGGGCCCGGCCTATGCTGGGGGAGCTCACTCCCCTTCGGAGAGCCACGCGAGCGCCTCGCGCCAACCACTGCCGCCGCGACCCGCGGCGTAGGTGTGGCCGACCGCTCCCAGGTCGACGAAGCGCACCGGAAAGCCCTCCGCGCGCAGGCTCTCGGCGTTCGCGGCCAGCGTGGCTCGGGTGATGTCGCGCCGGCCCGCCGCGAGGACGAGCCGGCGCACCCCGGCCGCCTCGAGCTGGGCTCGTCGCAGGTGGAGGTAGGCCCCGATGAAGGCTGCTCCGCGCCACCGGCCCGGTGTCGCGCGCACCTGCCGCCACGCCTCGTAGGCGCCTTGCGAGAACCCGATGAGCACCCCGGGCCTCGCGCGGTCGACGCCTCCCGGCGAGCGCCTCGCCGCGGCGGCCACGACCCTCTCTACGGCCCCAAGGCGATCGCGCATAGGGCCCTGCCACGTCGCGCCGCCGCCGCACGCCCGCGGCGCGCTCGGACAAAGGAGCCACGCGCGCTCCCCTACGACCCGACGGAAGTAGCGGCACCCGGCCTCGGGGCCGCCGCACAGCCCGTGGAGGTAGACGGCGATGGGGCGCGCGACCGACAGGTCGTCGGGGCGCACGACGAACGCCGGCGTGGTCGGGGTCGCGACGGGCTCGAGCGCCCGGAGGCTCTGAGCAGCCGTGGTCGACGCGAGCGCGACGCACGCAAGCGCGCACGCGCACCGGGGGGTGCTTCGCATGGTGGGGGTCCTCCGTGGAGCGATCCCGCGCGCTGCCCCATCGCGAGCGCTCTGGCAGGATCGACCCGTATGTCGCGTCGGCCACCCGAAGTGTGACGTCGCGGCGCCGAAGGGGAGCCCTGCCGCTACATCGCTCCGTCGTAGCGGCCGAAGCCGCCATCCTGCGGGAACGTCGGCGCCCGATGCCGCCGCGGCGCGCCCGCGTCTGTCACGCTCGACCCGCGCGGTGACGTCGGAGGTGGCGGGGTGAGGGGGGCCGGACCCGGCACGTCACGTTCCAATCCGTCGCGGGCCGACTGTCGCGCGCGCCGCACCCGCCCGGCCTCGTCGCCCGCCGGGTCGAGTGCCCGCGCTGCGTCGAGCTCGTCGAGGCAGCGCCGCCACTGCGCCGCGTCGCACGCCCGAAGCGCCTCCGTCCGCCGCGCTCGCCCCTGCGCGACGGCGACGGTGACCTCGGGACCCTCGACCAGCCGCGGTGCGTGGTGGGGCGCATCGCCGGGCGACCGGGCGCTCCGGACCACGAGGTAGACGACCAGCGCGGCGAGGCCCGCGGCGACGAGCTGCGCCCACCGAGCGCGAAGCAGCCGACGCATCCGGCTCACGCGCTGGCGCACCTGCGGCGCGGGCAAGCGCTCGTCGTCGGCGATGGCATCGAGCTTCTCCCCCTCTCCCTCGCGCAGCAGCCACGCGAAGGTGCGCTGCGCGTCCGCGCCCGGCGGGAGCTCTCCGACGGCCCACCGCAGCAGGTCGCGCTCGGCGTCGGGCGACGACGCGGCGACCTGCTCGGGGACGTCGCCGACATCCTCGCGCCGCGCCCGGCGGTGGAAGTCGGCGATCTTGTGGCGGGCGACGCCCCAGATCCAGCGCCGGAGGCCGGCCGGGTCGCGGGGACGGTCAGCCGCGGCGACGGCCTCGGCGAGCGCGGCCTGCACCACGTCGTCAGCCTCCCCCGGCGGAACCCTCCGACGCACCATCGCGAGGAGCGCGGCGCGGAAGCTGGCGGAGGTCCAGTCGTCATCCATCGTAGGGGCCATCGGACGGTACATCGCGCGAGCCCCGCGGAGTGTGACCGGGCGCTCGATCGAAGCGGCCCGGTCGTGTTGAGATGCCCGCCGCGGTGACCTCGCCGACCATCCCACTCACGGCGCTCGCGCTCCTCCTCGCGTCGTGCGCGGTTACCGCCAGGCCCGCGGTGCCCGACGCGGCCACGACCGACGCCGCGTCGGACGCTCCCGTCGCCCCACGCTCCTGCTCGCGCGATCGGGACGTCGACCTCCTCTTCGTCATCGACAACTCCGGCTCGATGAACCAGCGCCAGAGCAACCTCGCGCGCGGCATCGCGGCCTTCGTCGGCGCGCTCGTCTCCCCGCCGACGAACCCCGCCACGGGGCGCCCGATCCATCTACCGGCCCGCAGCCTTCGAATCGGCGCCGTCTCCACCGACCTGGGCACCCCGGGGAGCACCGTGCCTTCGTGTTCCAACAGCGACGTCGGCGACGACGGCCGGCTCAACCCCATCCGCTACGGCCAGGCGATTCGATCGCACCAGCCGTGGACCGCCGCGCCCGCGGGCGCCCGCCCGGCGCGCTGCACCACGAACCCGGCCCAGTACCCGAGCTTCCTGTCCTTCGACGCGGCGAGCTCCGATCTCGATGACCTCCGCGAGGACTACGTCTGCTATGCGTACCTGGCCGGAGGCAGCGGGTGCGGCCTGGAGCAGCCGCTCGAAGCGGCCTACCGCGCGCTGGTCGTGCACGACGCGCGGGACATCCCCGGCAATATCCACCCCAACGCGGGCTTCCTCCGGGACGACGCCGTGCTCGGCATCGTGGTGCTCTCCGACGAGGACGACGGCTCGGTGCGCGACTGCCGCTACGCCGAAGCGGGCGCGGCTTGCGCCGATGGCACCGGGGTGTTCGACAGCGCCCGCTCGGACTGGGCGAGCAGCGACCTCAACCTCCGCTTCTACATGTACGAACCCGGCAGCGCCCAGGACCCGACCTGGAACCTCGACCGCTACCTCGACCCGACGCGACCGCTCCGCGGCTTCACGGCGGTCAAGCCTGGCGCGCCGCAGCTCGTGTTGTTCGGCGCCATCACCGGGGTTCCGCTCTCCCTGCCACAGCGGCCCGATCGCCGCATCGACTGGACCTCCCTTCTGGGCAGCAACCCCGACGGCTCGGACGGCTACGTGGGGATGTCGCCCGAGGGGCCCGTCTCCATGCGGCAGCGCAACATGGACCCCGACTGTTCCACGCGCGTGGTGCCGTCGTGTCGCCGCGAGGGCAGCGCGTACGACCCGGCGCGCCCCGGGTGCGACACGATCACGCAGCCCTTCGCGTACCCGTCGAGGCGCATCGCGGAGGTGGTGCGTCGCTTCGACGAGCGCTACCAGAACGGAGTCGTCGGCTCGATCTGCCGTGACGACTACGCCGACGTACTGCGCGCCATCGCACAGCGCATCGGTGCTCGGTTCTGCCCGTGAGGAGATCGGTGCCGCACCGGTGGTAGCGTCGGTGTCGATGCCGATCACGCCGCTGCATTTCGGCGCCGCGCTCCCCTTCGAGCTCGCGCTCCGCGATCGGTTCTCGACCGTGGCCTTCGTGCTGGCCAACGCGGTCATCGACATCCAGCCCGTGCTGGCCCTTGGCTTCGGGGTGCCCATCGACGTGCACGGATGGACGCACTCTCTGCCCGGCGCGTCGCTCATCGCGCTCGCGCTGACCCTCCTCGTCTGGCGTCTCCCCCGTCGCGCCCCCTACGCCTCGGGCTTCTTCGCAGGAGCGCTCTCCCACGTCGCGCTCGACAGCCTGATGCACCACGACCTCTCTCCGCTGTGGCCGTGGCGCGAGGGCAATCCCGTGATCGCTCACCTCGACGTCGACATCAGCCTCGTGATGCTCGCGCCGACCGCGCTCTGGTGCGTCGCAACGCTGTGGCGCCTCCACCGCCAGCAGGTGAAGCACCCCGAGCGACGCTGGCTCGCGCAGCTCCTGGCGATGTGAGGGCGCGGAGTTCGCGGCTCCTCGCGCTGGGCGTTATCGTGGTCCTCCCATGAAGAACCCCACCCTCCGCCGGGCTGCCATCGCGCTCGCCGCCTGCGCCGCCGTCGCGGGCTCGGTCAACGTCTGGGTGGAGGCCCGCGGGGCGGCGCGCATCTGCTCGCTCGATGGCGTCGCCGACGCCGACGCGGTGATCGTGCTCGGGGCGCGGGTCTACTCGGACGGGAGCGTCTCGCCCATGCTCGCCGATCGACTCGACACCGCCCTCGCGCTGTACCGCGCCAGGAAGGCGCCGCGCATCCTGGTCTCCGGGGACCACGGCACCGGGTCCTACGACGAGGTCAACGCGATGCGACGCTACCTCGAAGGCCACGGCGTTCCCGCCGAGCACATCTTCATGGACCACGCGGGCTTCACCACCTACGACACCCTCTACCGCGCCCGTGACGTCTTCGGCGTGAGGCGCGCGGTGGTGGTCACCCAGCGGTTTCATCTCTCGCGCTCGCTCTTCGTGGCCGACGCGCTGGGTCTCGACGCAGAAGGGGTCGTGGCCGATCGACGCCCCTACACCCTCGGGAGCCTGGTGCGCTCCAACGTGCGCGAGGTCGGCGCCAGGCTGAAGGCAGCCGTCCAGACGCTCGCGACGCCGCGCCCGCGCTACCTGGGCCCGCGCATCCCCATCGGAGGCGACGGCCGCGTCACCCGCGGGTGACCTTCCTCGGATACTCCGCGATCACTTCGATCGATCCCACGATCGCGTCGTTGAAGGCGTCGAGCTCCTCGGCGGGGATCCAATGTTCGGCGTGGCGACGCGCGCCGACCACCTTCCGCTCGTAGCGAGCGAGCACCTCGGCGCGTACGGCGAAGCGCGTCACGTAGCCCTTCCCCGAGGCAGGCACGTTCCAGTGCTCGGCGATCTCTCTCGCGTAGCCCTCATCGCACACGGGATAGAAGATCGGCTGGTCGGGCAGCCGCGGGGGAAAGCGACGCCACCCGCTCGCCTCGATCAGCGCGAGCTCCTCCGGACCCACCGGGCGAAACAGCGTCGATGTCGACATTCCTCGCGAGGGTAGCATCGCGCGCCGCGAACCCGCGCGCGCCGGCGCAGGGCGGCGGTGGTGCCCGAGGAGCACGGCGACCTCTACGGCCTCGGCGACACGCTCTCCTTCCTGCTCACCGTCCCCCGCCCCTTCGAGGGCCTCATGCTCGTTGGGGCCGTGAGCGGCTCCACGCCGGACCCGCCCTCGCACCGATGCGCGACGACCCGGTGGAGAACGTTCGCTCCACCGCGCGGTCGAGCCACGCGAAGCTCGGCGGGTGACGGAGCCAGGACCGCATCGGGTGACGTAGTCCGTCGCTCGGTCGTTGCGCGGGCGCGCGAAGAGCAGGCGCATCGTCGACCTCCACGCTCCAGCGTCCTGCGGGAGGGGCCTTGCGCGCGTCTCTGCGACCGTGGTGCGATCGCTCCCCGGGGGGAACACACACCATGGCCAGACTCATCCGTCGCGCGGTCCTGCTGCTCGTGACCGCGCTCGCGCTCACGTCCGTCGCCGCCGCGCAGCACCACCCGTCGCCGTCCGCTCGCCGCGTGGGCTTCGAGCGGCAGATCACCGACGAGCTCCGCGCCCGAGACCCGGGCGCCGTGGCGCTGTGGCAGTCCGCGAGCGCGGCCGCAGAGCGCAGGGATTTCGCAGCGGCGCTCGAGGGATACCGCGCGGTCCTGGCGCGCGTCCCCGACTTCAACCACGCGGTGCGCCGAGAGTGCTCGCTGCTCTCGCAGCAGCGCAGCCACGAGCAGGCCATCGCCTCCTGCCGCCGCGCGCTCGCCCTCCACGACTCCGGGGAGAACCGCGCCGCGCTCGCCCATGCCCTCGTCGCCGGCACCGTCGGGAGCGAGGGTCGGGCGCCCCTCGCCGAGGCGCGCTCGCACGCCGAGGACGCCGTCACGCGACTGCCCGACGACGAGTTCGCGTGGTACGCGCTGCTGAGCGTCGGCGAGGGGATGCGCGATGTCGCGCTCATCGAGCGAGCGGGCCGGCGACTGCGCGAGCTGCTCCCCGAGAGCTTCCTGGGCTGGCACGCGGGCGCCCTCGCCGCGGCATCCTCGGGCGACCTCGACGGCGCCAGGGAGATGCTCGAAGGCGCACGATCCCGGGGGCTGCCACCGGCGGCGTATCAGCGGCTGCGCGAGGCCCTCGACGGCGCCCGCCCGCTCCACGAGCGGGTGCTCTCGGAGGTCGGCCCGTGGCTCATCGCCTGGGTCTCGATCTTCGCGCTGCTGCTGCTCGCGGGCGTGGCGCTGAGCGCGATCACCCTGGCCGCCACGCGCGACGCGACGGGCGCCGAGCCGACCCCCTACGAGAGCCTCGTACGGCGCATCTACCGCCTCGTCCTCGGGGCCACGAGCCTCTTCTTCTTCGCGTCCATCCCTGCGCTCGCGGTCGTGATGACCCTCCTGGGCGCCGGGCTCATCATCCTGGCGCTGAGCGTCGGCCACGTCCCGATCAAGCTCCTCGCCATCATCGCGGTGGTGACCCTGGTCACGCTCTGGGGCCTCGTGCGCGCCGCGTGGTTCGTCTTCGTCGTGCGCGACGACGACCCGGGGCTGCGCCTCGACACCGCCGAGCACCCACGGCTCCGCGCGCTGCTCGACGACGTGGCCGCCGCGGTGGGCACCCGACCCGTCGACGACGTCTTCGTCACGGCCGGGACGGAGCTCGCCGTGTTCGAGCGCGGCGGACCGCACACCCGGCTGACCGGCCGCGCGCGGCGATGCCTGGTCCTCGGCGTCGGGGTGCTCGATGGCTTCGCGACGGGGCCGCTGCGCGCGGTGCTCGCGCACGAGTATGGCCACTTCGCCAACGCGGACACCGCCGGGGGCGACGTGGCGCTGGCGGTGCGGCGCTCGGTCAGCGTGCTCGCGGTGTCGCTCATCGAGGGCGGCGTGGCCAGCTGGTACAACCCGGCGTGGTGGTTCGTGCTGGGGTTCAACAAGGTGTTCCTGCGGGTCTCGCACGGGGCGTCGCGGCTACAGGAGGTGCTCGCCGACCGACGCGCGGTGCAGACCTACGGGAGCGAGGCCTTCGTCGAGGGGCTGCGGCACGTGATAGAGCGGAGCGTGCGCTTCGACCACCACGTCGGCGCGACGCTGAAGGAGGTCATCGACGAGCGGCAAGGGCTCGCCAACCTCTACGGCTACAGCCCCGCCACGCCGCCTGACGCGAGCGCGGTGCAGCGAGAGATCGACGAGGCCCTGTCGCACGCGGGATCGCCCTACGACAGCCACCCCGTCCCGGCGGAGCGCTTCGCTCGCGCCCGGGCGCAGGCCGTCACCGTCGCGCCGCCGGCGGACGCCGAGGAACCCGCGTGGTCGCTGCTCTCGGACCGCGAGGGGCTGGAGCGTCGGCTCACCGACCGCGTCCGCGACCGCATCAGCCTCGAGCACGGCGTGTTGATCCCGACGGAGGCGGCGCCCGAGGGACCGTAGCTGCGTGCTCGCGATGCCGTCGCCGGCCGTCTCGAATCGCCCATTGGCGCTTCAGCGGAGCGTGAGGCGCATGTGCACCCGGCTCGACCAGTCGAGGCCCTGCGCTACCTGGTCGCGCTCGATGGCGCGCAACGCCTCCGACCACGCCGACGGCGGAACCACGACGAAGCCGTGGCGCTCGTACCAGGGGCGGTTCCACGCGATGTCGGACTGGGTGTTGAGCACCATCGAACCTTCGCCCCGGCGGCGGGCCTCGTCGATCACGTGGCGGAGGAGCGCGGTGCCCACGCCTCGGCGGCCGTGCGAAGGCTCGACGCTGATCTGCCCCAGGCAGAGTTCGCCATCGACGCGCCCCAGGTAGACCCAGCCGACGAGCTCGCCGTCGAGCTCGGCGACGGTGATCCTGCCCTGGGCGATGGCGGCGCGGGCGACCTCGTCGGGGATGCCCGACCCGTCGGCGAGCTCGGGGTGACCCGCCGCGGCGAAGCGGGCGTCGGCGTCGCGCTCGATGCGCGTGAGATGTGCGATGTCGGCCTCGCGCGCGGCTCGCACGATCATCGAGGGGAGGGAGGTTACTCGGTCGACGGATCGGTCCATGGCGCGGGAGACTCTCACGACGGTAGGGCCGCCCAAGGTCTCCCGCCGACGGAGCAACCAACCCGCACCCATGCCGACCCCACGCCACGCCGCGCTCGCCTCCCTCCTCCTCGTCGCGGCCTGCTCCGCTTCACCCCGCACCACCATCGTCGTCCAGCCCGGCGTCGAGCTCATCTGCACGGCGCGCGTTCCCGACGTCGCCTCGCCCCCGGCCCCCATCGACGCCTCGACCCCCGTCGACGCCCCGCCCCCTGTCGACGCCTCGACCCCCGCCGACGCCGTTGTGGCGATCGCCGATGCGCCGCCTCCGCCGGTCGATCCCTCGCGGCTCGTGCTGCTGCCCGCCGAGCAGTCGTGGTCCGTCGGTCGCGTGGCTCGCTGCGAGGGGGCGCGCGCCGTGGTGCTACTCCCCGACGGAGCGGTCGTCGCGCGCTCCGTGGCAGCCCTGCGCGCACCGCGTCTGCCGCAGGGCGCCGAGGTGATGGCCCTCTGGGGCGAAGGCGCGGGCGAGCCCTACCACGCCGTCGTGCTCGACACCGACCGGGCCGGCGTCCGAGTCCGCTACGACGACGAGTCCGAGGAGCGCCTCGCGATCCATCGCATTCAGCGGGTGATGCGCGCGTCGTCGCTGGGCCCCGCGGTCGGCGCGTGCTCGCCCTCGCCGGGCGCCCTCGCCGCCGTGCTCGTCCCCGAGGCGGCCACCCGCCGCGTCGCCGTCGTCATCGAGGCCGGCGGACCCTCGGTGCTCGTCGAGACCCTCCGAGACGGGAGGGTCACGGTCCCCGCCGCGGGCCTCTCCCGGGCGGTGTTCGCCGCAGGCGACCGGGTGATGGTGCGGTGGCGCGACTCGGGCGAGTACGCGGCGCGCGTCGATCGCGCCGACGGCGATGGCCTCGCGGTCACCTACGACGACGGCAGCCAGGAGAGCATCCACCCCGCGCAGGTGCTCTCCTGGTCGGCCCCCGAGGGGACGAGCCGCACGCTCCCGCCCTTCCGCTGAGCGCGGCGCGGCCGCTCGCGCTTGTGTACCCTGCGCGCGCAACACCCACCGACGGAGCCCCTACGCCATGCCACTCCCGCCAGCCTATCCCCCTGGACCGCGCGGCCCCGTCGAGGTGGCCACCACCTTCCGGCGCTTCATGCGCGACCCCGAGGCCCAGCTCCGCACCGCGAACGAGCGCTGGGGCGACGTGCTGGGCTTCCGCCTCGGCGGCGACCGCATCGTGCTGCTCGGCGACCCGGCCCTCGTCGGCGAGGTGCTCGTCGACAAGGAGGGCGTCTGGATCAAGGACAAGGTCACCCGCGACCTCTCGGCCTTCCTGGGGCAGGGGCTGCTCACCAACGAGGGCGCTTCTTGGCGACGGCAGCGCAAGCTCATCGCGCCTCCGCTCACCCGCAAGCACATCGCCAGCTACGCCGACGCGATGGTGCGCCGCACGGCCGACTACGCGGCGGGGCTGCGCGAGGGCGAGTCTCGCGACGTGCACTCGGACATGTCCGCGCTGACGCTCGAGATCGTGACCGAGACCCTCTTCGGCGCGTCGCTGGGCAGCGACCCCTCCCGCGTGGGCCACGCCATCGATGGGGTGATGGGCGACTTCCAGGAGCTGGTGCAGACCTGGCGGCGCTTCTTCCCGTCGAGCGTCCCCTTCGCGGCGCGGCGGCGCACCGTGGCCTCCGGGCGGGAGATCGACGCCGTGGTGTTCGAGGTGATCCACAAGCGACGGGGCTCGGGCGAGCGAGGGGACGACCTGCTCTCGCGGCTGCTGGAGGCGCGCGACGACGAGGGCTCCGGCATGACCGACGCGCAGCTCCGCGACGAGGCCGTCACGCTCTTCGTCGCGGGCCACGAGACCACCGCCAACGCGCTCTCCTTCGCGCTGATGCTGCTCGGCGACCACCCCGAGGTCGACGCCCGCCTCCGCGACGAGCTCGACCGGGTGCTCGGGGAGCGCGACGCCACCGCCGACGACGTGGCCTCGCTGAAGGTCACCGACGCGGTCGCGCGGGAGACGATGCGGCTCTACCCCCCGGCGCACCTCATCGGGCGGGAGGCCACCCGCGACCTCACCCTCGGCCCCTACGCCATCCCCAAGGGGACCGCCGTGCTCATGTCGCCGTGGGCCCTCCACCGCGACCGCCGCTTCTGGCCCGACGCGCTGGCGTTTCGCCCCGAGCGCTGGCTCGACGGCTCGGCCGAGCGCGCCCCGAAGAACGCCTACCTCCCCTTCGGCGGCGGACCGCGGATCTGCATCGGCAACCACTTCGCCCAGATGGAGCTGGTGCTGGTGCTGGCGACGATCCTTCGGCGGGTGCGCCTCGAGCGCAGCAGCGCGGCGCCGGTGCGGCTGCAGGCCGCGATCACGCTGCGCCCCGCGGAGGGGCTGCGGATGAGGGTGACGCGGCGACCGCACGGCTCGGCAGGATGAAGCCCGGGGCCGCAGCACCGCCGCTGGTGCAGTCGGACGAGACCTTCGCGCTGGTCGATGGCGCGCTGCGCATCGCGGTCGTCGCCGACACGCACTCCAGCCCCCACCCCGAGCTCGCTCGTCGGCTCGTCGAGCTGGCGCCGCAGCGCATCCTCCACGCAGGCGACATCGGCGACCTCGCGGTGATGGCGTCGCTCTCGGCGGTCGCCCCGGTGACGGCGGTGCGCGGCAACATCGACGCCCGCGCCTCGGATCTCCCCGACGTGGTGAACATCGCGCTGCGAGGCAAAGAGGTCGTTCTGCTGCGGCTGCTGCTGACGCACATCGCGGTGGACCGCACCCGGATACGCGCCGACGTGGGCCGCCTCGCCCGGGCGAGCGGAGCGGGGCTGGTGGTGTGCGGCCACTCGCACGTCCCCTTCGCGGCGCACGACCGGGGGCTGACGG
The DNA here is from genome assembly GCA_004297725.1 of Myxococcaceae bacterium. GTDB lineage: Bacteria > Myxococcota_A > Polyangia > Polyangiales > SCUS01. The sequence goes on from SCUS01000070.1 coordinate 27,034, forward strand.
TGTTCAACCCGGGCTCGGTGGGACCTCGGCGGTTTCACCTGCCGATCGTGTTCGGGGTGATCGAGGTGGGCGCCGCGGGGGTCTCGCTGCGCCACGTCGACTGCGAGACGGGCGCGGCCTGGACGCCGTCGTCCGCCAGTCGGGTCTGAGGTCCATCCCTCTCAAGATGCCGCTGGGCCCGTCGCCCATCGCGAGAATGACCGCAGAGGCGCGCTCGTTCCCTTCGTGGCAGGCCGATCCGGTGGACGCGGCCACCTCTGGCGTCCCCGCGAGCACGGCCTCTCCCGAGGCCCGAGGGAAACGTAGGTTGAGGGTGTTGGGCAGCCGCAGCTCACGGTGTCCGTTGAGCACGATCCCCGGCACGGCGGCCGAGAGGCGGGCCCACAGCGTCTCGCGGAGCGAACGGGGCGAAGAACGCCCAATGGTGTCCGGCGGTCGGCCTATGCGGAAGCCTCGTAAGCGTGTGATGCGGCGAGCCAGCCTACCGCGCGGCCCGAGAGCCGATGGCACTCTAGTCTGGGATAACAAGCCGCTCTTCATGCGAAACCCAGCGCGTCAAGAACGCCCTGACCTCAGGTTCAAACCCGAGAGACTCAAAGGGCGCAGCGAGCCGCGCCTCATCACGGCTCGTCCATGCAGATACAATTTCCCGAACGGCCATCAACTCAGGACTAAGCTTCATTGACCGCAATTCACTCAGAGTCGACTTAGACCGGTCAGCATCAACTTGATAGGCCAACAGCAGCACAATCCCCACCAATGCCCTTCGCGTCCAGGCCACAGTCGAAGCGCGACCCGAAGCAAACACAATAAGAGGAGACGGGATAAACACTCCTTGACTTGACCGAACCCACGGCCTCGGAGACTGCATTAGGATCTGGCCGCAGTACTCCAAGTCGCGAAGCAACGACGCCCTCGACTCGCTCTCTCCCTCAGTCGAACCGGCGCCCAAGACGGCCATGATCAAAGACGACGCCGGAGACACATAAATCACTTCAACAACTCGCGAGAAAACGTTCGCGAACACTGACGCCACACCGTACCAACCGACCAACATCTCCAAAGACACCCACCCACGAAAAAAACCTCCAAGCGCGACATCCACGGAGTGCGGCGCCAAGATCAATTCTCGCTCCACCACGCTGCTCCGCACAACCGTTGCGACTTCCTCAAAAACCTCGCCACCTTCACGGTCAGACTCATTCGAATCAACATCATCGAGATGTCCAAAGATGGTAGTAGCGCACGCCGCTCGCTCAACATCAGGACCCGAAAGCTGAATAGACATAAAATCAACAAAAGACTTGACTACAACTCGCCTATTTTCTTTCCTTACGCTCAAGACCGCGACGATCATTTCACCTGCCTGCAATGCGCCTCCTTTTGTGCGCCGATGCTGCGCAGGCGAGCCATTCTCAACAATTCTTGCGCGCCGATAGTCGACACAATACTCAAGAGCACCTTCAATCACCTCACGCACCGTCTTGGCCCCAGGAACCAAGAACGACAATGAGCGAGTAGCGAATGACAAAATAGCCCCTCGCTCGGCGAGGTCTACAGAGCCAGCCGCTGCGAGCAGGAACTCCAATAGCCTACTCGCCGCACTTCCCAAATTCCTGCTCTGAATCTGAAACGCCAATTGGGCGACCATATCCCACTCGCGCTCCCGAATCTTTGGAACCAGCATTTTCGCAAGGTCGCTGGGAGTCTCATATGTCCGAGCAAGATGGGCAGCCGCAAAGTACTCCAAAAATGTCCTGTGGCTGAACTGGTACAAACTCTCTCCGTCCGGGGTCGTTCCCGTATCACTAAAGACCCACGCACGCCCTCGACAGTACTCAACAAATTCCCTCGCAACACACCCCGCCTCCGCAGAGTCTTCTATTCTTCCATCAGACAAATAATCAGAAGTCTTGCGCACCAGCGAAGTCTCGGTCACTCCGCCCACAAAACCCTTGTCTCGATATATCCACAACGCCAGATTCTCAATCGCGGGACGGAGATGATACTCCGATCTAAGATCGACACGAATTCCGCGAGATCGGTCCCACTTCTCAAAGAGATGGGAAGCACATTTCTCATAAACATCCGACCTGTTATGAGGAATATACCCTTCACCAACATACAAGCTACACATCAACCCAAGCATCAATGGATTCGACCTTAAGTCACTGACTGGGGCACTGTCCCTCATGAACCCCACCACATTTGCGTCTCGAACGCGCGGCTCCAAGTCTTCATCAAGTCCAAACCACTTGGAGGCATACTCCTGCACCTGTTCGGGAGCCAGCGATCCGATACGGAAAACCTCGAACCCATCAGGGGCAAGAGGAGCCTGCTCATACCCAACCTCGCGTGATGTCACGAGGACAGGTGTCGAAGGAAATACACGACAGAACGACTCAACATCGTCGCGAATCTCACGCCTCGTTGACGTATCGATAAGCTCGTCCAATCCATCAAATACCACTAGCAGCCGCCCCTTCGAAAGAAGGAGATCGATTGCCGACACCTGTGTCTCAATCTGCAGCATACAACAATCAGCGATAAATTTACTGATCAATCGAGGCTGCGTCTGACGCCAAGCGCCGTACTCACGCAATACAACCAGAACCGGAGTCAAGAGTCGATGTCCGACGAGTCGCTCAGAATATCTAGTCGACAATTCATGACAGACCTTGCGCGCAAATGTTGTTTTCCCTCCACCCGGATTACCCAACACAACACTCCGGTGGATTCCTAGGCGAATTTGCTCTGACGAAAGCGTCACGACCCTACCCTGCCCATCTGGAACTAGCCCAGCATCGAATCCTTTCAAGGGGAGCTGCCGAGGCTTACCGCTAATCACGACCGGGTGAAATTGCGGTGTAACGTAAATTCTGTCGATACTTACCTTCCACTGACTATCCGCGTGCGGAGGAGTGATCTTCGAAAAATGCTGTGCAGCCTCCTCTCGATAACGCAGTTCAACAGCATCTAGATCCGCCACGCGGGACGCGGAATGCTGCAGCCGTTCAAGCTTCCTCTGAATGTCGGAAATTTCAGCAAGCACCACCGAATGCCGTTTCGAACTAAGCGCCTGCTTCGCGGAACTTGCTCCGTGCTCTGCCGCAATTCGCAACGTCCTGTCGCAAAGGCTGCTGATCGTGCCGTGCAGGCTTTTCGCGAATGATCGAAGCGCCGGGGTATCTTTACCCACATGCCGAACAAACGTCTCAACAAATAGCGCCTCCGCACTCCCTCTTTCCGCCGCCCCAGAGACTGACATGCTTCCCATATACGAAAGCCGCGCCAACTCAACCACGTCAGGAGACTTCAAGAAAGACTCAACTCGCTCTTGCAAAAACGGGTCAGCGCTCGTCACCGAGGCGATCTGGCCGATTGCGATGCGCAAGAACTTCTTAAGAGACGCGTTGCTCTTTACCGCTACTGACAGAACTTCAGAGTCCAGTACTTCAGATGCCTTTCTGCCGCCACTGAGCAGAGCGGAGTAGAGTGCGTTCGCGCCAATTCCGAGAAGAATATCAGCACCGATGGTCATAGCATCTGGACGTTACCGAAGAAGATCTGCGACTGCAACCTGCACTTGCCGTAGCTTTCGGGCTCAGGCCCAGGGGATAGGTAGTTCGGCTCATGGGCCCGTCGAGGTGATGGGGCCGAGCAGGGTCCCGAGGAGCTGGAGCGCGGCGTCCTTGAAGTTGTGCATGCCCTGGTAGAAGGCGACGTACTGGCCGAGGTAGCGCTTGT